>CAWBDW010000090.1:0-9940 GCA_963787545.1 uncultured Acidobacteriaceae bacterium | reverse complement strand
ATCGGCCAGGCGGGCAGCAAACGAGACAACCGCGGCGTCGAGTGATCGTTCGGCCGCGCAGGGAGGCACGAGCCGAAACGGGAGCGCCACTTCGCCGAATGCACCGACAAATGTCAGCGCCCACAACTTGATGCTGAGAAAAGGACCCAAGTTTCGGGTTTACGTCCGGTGGCTTCGCGGACGTATGCAGCGAAGCCGCCCCAACGTAAACCCGTCTTTCGACGACACCAATTCTTTTTACATCGATATCGATAGCGGCGTCCTTCGGGCGAACATTGGGGACATCGGTAGTTATCTGAATGCAGGCGGGCTCGGCAAAGCGCCCATCAAGAATGTCACGCTATCCGGCAATGGCGACAAAGTTCAGCTTAAGGGAACTCTGCACAAAATCATCTCTCTTCCTTTTGAGGTAAGCGCCCAGATCAGCGCTCTACCGGACAGCAGAATCCGGGTACATGTCACGAAAATCGATCTCCTCAAAATTCCGTTCAAGGCGCTTCTCGGCAGTTTCCACATCACGATGTCCGACCTGGTTGGCTCCGGCAACATTCCCGGACTGCAAGTCTCAGGGAACGATCTCTTCCTGGACACACAGACGCTCTTGCCGCCGCCTCATCTGAGGGGCCACTTGACGGCGGTTCGGATCGTCAATCCGGACCTGGAGGAAGTCTACGGAAACGCGAAGCGGGATATCGAACGCGTTGAACAATGGCGAAACTTCTTGCGGCTGGAGGGCGGCGCGATTGACTTTGGGAGATTGACGATGGATCCTGTTGACCTGATTATGATCGACGTTTCCAGCGACGCCTGGTTTGACCTTGACTTAGCGCACTATCAGAAACAGCTCGTCTATGGATACACGCGCATGACGCCGCAGGCGGGCCTGCAGATATTCATGCCGGATGTGGATGAAATCCCGCAAAACAAGACTACGGAAAGCATCAGCATCGATTGGATTAAGAATCGCAATTTGCCGGCTCCCAGCAGTGTCAAGAAGCACTGAGGCACGGTGTTCAAAGACCTCTAGCGGCTGGAATTCCCGATGACGGCCAAACCAGCCTGGCGAAGCTGCTGGTTGAGCGCTGGGAGCGTTTTCTGCTGGAACGCATTCCACTCCGCCAGGCTCGTTTTCAGTGTTTTGTCCGAGTCCTGGTACAGCGCGACTACTTGCGAAGGCGGCGTGCGGTCGGCTCCTTCTATCCCGCTAAGAGCGCTGGTGAAAGCCCGGCCAAGAGATTCCAAGCCGGTTCCCGTTGACTTTGCCCCTCCGGTAAGAAACCCCCCGCAGGTTTGGTTGGCCGCTTCGAGCGCCCTATGGAGATCGGCTTGCGTACCGGAGACCGCGTTCAGGTCTTTCGCAATTTGAATTCGCAGGACGCGGATCTCGTCATTGGCCGTTTTGGCCAGGACCATATCGTTAAAGGCGCGCTCGGCCCATTGGAACTGTTCGAGCAAAACCGCGCTCCCAATGTGCCCGCGCGGATCCATAACGATCTCAAGCGGCTGCACGAATGCGTGCCCATTCACCGTGAGTTTCGCTTTGTAGCCGCCCGGCAAGGCCAGCGGTCCAAGGAACGTTTCGATCCCAGTGTCTTCCACATCGGCGCTCGAATTTTCATTGGCGCGTCCACAACGCAGGTCCCAAATGAAGCGATGCATGCCTGCCTCTTCACTCAATTCCTGCGGCTTCGGAAACCAGCGGGGCGCGATGGGGGCGTTCCCGCTGGCAGGCGTCGCGGGTTTTTCGCGGCTTGAAAAATGGCGGATGGTTTTGCCCGAAGTCTCCAAGATGTCCAACGTGACTTCGCCGGCGGCCGGACCGTGTAAGTAGTAATCGATATACGCGCCGCGCGGCGGATTTTTCGCTTGCGGCTCTTCGGGTGGAAGCGGCGTTCCGCTGAAAATATCGCTGGTCATGCGAATTGCCGGCGCTGGTTTGTACAAATAGACACCCTTACCGGCGGCTGCCTCCGCGATCTGGCGCAGCGGCGTGATATCGTCCAGTATCCAAAATGCGCGCCCATGCGTCGCGGCGATCAGATCGTCTCCGTGAACGGCTAAGTCCCGTATCGATGTAACGGGCAGATTGAGTTGCAGCGGCTGCCAGCGATCACCATCGTCGAAAGAGACGTAGGGGCCGAATTCGGTGGCTGCAAACAGCAATCCCTTGTGCTTCGGATCTTCTCGAATGGCGCGTAGGAAGGAATGCTCCGGAATTCCATTTACAATGGGCTGCCACGTCTTGCCGAAATCGCGCGTGCGATAGAGATAGGGACGCATATCGTCGAGGCGGTGGCGATCGACCGCGGCGTACGCTTCCCCCGGAGAGAAGTGAGAGCATTCAATGAATGTGATTTTGCTCCACGGAGAAAGGCCGCTGGGAGTGACGTTGGTCCACGCCTTGCCGGCATCGCGGGTAAGGTGAATCAGACCCGTATCGCTTCCGGCCCAGATTTCGGGTGCACTAAGCGAAGAAGGCGCAATGGTGTAGACGACTCCGTAGCCGCGCTCCCCGGCATCCTCCGTCGTAACGGCTCCTTCCGGCTTCGCGCCGGCTTTCTTTTCCGCGCCGGTCAGATCGGGACTGATGGTCTGCCAATGTAAACCACCATCGATAGTCTTCATCACGTATTGCGTTCCGAGGTACAGCGCATTCGGTTGGGCGGCCGAAGAAACGAGCACCGGCGTCCACGGATCGCGGTACTTGCGCGCCGGCATCTCGCTTTCGATTCCGTTGGGCAGCGGCGAGGGCGCAATGTTCTGGGTTTGTCCGGTGCGCCGGTCGAACCGGCCGACGCTGCCATAGGTGCCGCTGATGTAAAAGATATTCGGATCCTTCGGGTCCGGCACAATATAGCCGCTTTCGCTGCCGCCCACAGTGAACCAGTCGCGGGCGTCGATTTCACCATGATCGGTTTGGCTGGCCGTCGCCGCGGTTCCGCTATCCTGCTGCGAGCCGTAGACATGATACGGAAATGCGTTATCGGTTACGACGTGATAGAACTGCGCAGTCGGCTGGTTGTACCAGGTGCTCCAGGTAGCGCCGCCGTCGAGAGTGACGGTTGTGCCTTGATCTGTGCCAAGCACCATATGCTGCGAATTCGCCGGATCGATCCAGATCTGGTGGTAATCGTCGCCACCCGGCGCGCCGCGAACGATGCTGAGCTTCGTGCCCCCCGCGCTGAGCTTGTACAGCGCAACATTCGGAATGTAAACAACGCCCGGATCGCTCGGATCGGCGGTGATGGAGCTGAAATACCAGGCGCGGCTGGTAATGCGCGGGTCCTGATTGACGCGCGTCCAGCTATCACCGCCGTCGTCGCTGCGGTACAAACCTGCGTTTTTCGCTTCGATAGAGGCATAGATGCGCTGGCCATGCATTCCGGGCGCGACCGCGATGCCTACCCGCCCCCAATCGCCCGAAGGTAGGCCATTGCCCGTAAGTTGTTGCCACGTGTCGCCCGCATCTTTCGAGCGATAGACGCCGCTGCTCGCCCCGCCGAGCGGGAGCATACGTGCTCCACGGCGGCCGTTGCGCTTCCCACATAGCGGCGAATAGGATATTCGGCTGATCTATGGCCATCGCCAGATCGGCGGCGCCGGTTTCCGAGCCGCGATCCAGCACCTTTTGCCAGGTTTGCCCGCCGTCCATTGAGCGGAACACGCCTCGCTCGGCGTTCGGCGCGTAAGCATGACCCAATGCCGCCACATACACCACATTCGGGTCGCGCGGATTGATTACGATGCGGCTGATTTGCCGCGTGTCCTTGAGGCCGATATTGTTCCAGATCTTGCCGCCATCGATCGATTTGTACACACCGTCTCCCGTGGCGAGATCCGAACGAATGTCCGATTCGCCTGTGCCGGCATAAATCACGTTGGGGTCGGAGGGCGCAACTTCCAGCGCGCCGATCGACGCGACGGGCTCACCGTCGAACATGGGAGTCCAAACTGTTCCAGCATCGTCCGTTTTCCAGATGCCCCCATCGACGGCTCCGAAGTAGAACGTGGAGCCGCCGCCGGGAACGCCGCTCACCGCTACGGCGCGGCCGCCGCGAAATGGCCCGATGAGTCGCCATTTGAGGCCGTTGAACAGCTCCGGAGATATTTGCTGCGCTGCAGCAATTGTGCAAAATAACAGCGCAAATAGGAAAGAAGAAATGCGTCGCATCAAATTCACAACTTAGCGCACTGAAGTCGTTTGCCATGAAATGACAGCACTATGAATCGTTCACACAGCACGCCCTGAAGCGCAACATTATAGGCGGAATAGGCGGACGAAAATTCCCAGCGAGTAGCAGCGGCCGGCGTGTGAATCACACCATAGTTGAACTATGGTCGTTGAGACCCGCGACCTGTGTGTTCGCTTTGCGCAGACGGTCTGCCATGACTCGCATCACGTCAAGCGCAAAGAACGGAGTTTCCGATACCATAAACTTGAAGCGGTTCCGATCGACCTCTGCTAGCCGGCAATCTGTCTTGGCAATCACCGTCGCGCTACGCGGATCATCGTCGATTAAAGCCATCTCCCCGAATATCGACCCTGGGCCTACAACATCGATTCCTTTATCGGCGACGCGGATCTCGACCTCGCCGTCGAGTACGACATACATGCTGTCGCCGTGCGTTCCCGCTTCGATAATCGTTTGTCCGGCCGCATACGGTGTTCCTGTCGTGAAACGAAAGCGGTTGAGAAACAGTTTGCTATCAGGCATTTCAGCCACATTCACCTTTTCAGCAGAGTTTGGCAGCCCCCCGGGTACTACATCGAAGCTGTTCGAGAAAATTAGTATACGATGTCCTCCTGTTGCCGAAGATGACATTAGAGTTACAGTTCCGTTGCAGATGCAAGTCATATCGACCCAACTTTTCGCCTATGGGTATGTCGATTTCGGTCCGCCTCGTTCGACTTAATAGCAGAGCAGGGATAGACATTCCCTAGCCAAGAAATTCGCACAGAAAAGAGAAAAGAAACGTCATGACCACCGAAATGCTGAAAGTTCAGACCACGGCCGAACAAATCGATAGAGATGAATCCGCCATTCTCGCTTTCATTTCAAAGCGCCGGGAAGGCGCGCTACGACAAGGACGTCCAGGCCATAGCCGCAAGCTACGCGCCGGACGCGGCCATCTTCAATCTGGCCCCCGCCGCTCGTGCATCATGGAATCGATATCGCTGAGACACAGGCATGGCTCGACACTTGGGATGGGCCTATCGAGATAGAACCTCGCGACTTCCACATCACCGTCGCCGGCGATAATGCCTTTTGCCATGCTTACATGCCCATCAGCTTCTGATGCGCGAGACCTTACGCCTGCAGCGTAATGGAGAGACCTGGCAAATCGTTCACGAGCACACATCGGTTCCCTTCTATATGGATGGCAGCCTTCGCCCGGCGTTCGATCTTCAGCCTTAATGACGGAATAGTAGGTGAAAGGAACAACGATGAAACCATATACCCAATTGAATCGCGGCGGAAATCGCGAACAGGCCTTTTTGTGAACCTTGCATTCATGGGCCGTCCGCCTCCCGCAGGCGCTCGGTCGAGGGAACGAAGTAATAAGCACCCGTGAGCGGCCGCGTGTAGTGCGTAAGCGCGTCGCGTACGCCGGTGATCAGACCCGCCATGCTCTCCAGCATCGTGGAAAGACGCCTCTGGTCCGCGCTGAAGCCAACGAACATGGTTCCGTGATTGGTGGCGATCCCATACGGCATATTCCTGCGGAAAATTTTCCCAAACCGATCCTGATCAGTGCTCGCGACGTGTGAATCCGGAGCTTTGTTATTCAATTCGACGCTGTTCAGCTTTATCCGCCCTATCACCCGCTCTTGATCCTCGATCGAAAGCGATTCCCACTCAGCCGTGTTGTGTGCCCATTTTTGCAATAGCAGGATCGTTCCGCCCGCACCCGGCTCTCCTTCTGGAATAAGCGCCACTTCCGGGGCATCCACCAGAGTGGGATTCTCTGTCCCATCGATAAAGCCCGTGAGGTCGCGATCATGCCGGTAGGGCCAGCTCGAGGTCTCTTCTGCAACCGACTCCAGTGTTTTTAGATCGGAGATCGTTTGATGAGCCACGTCGAAGATTACGTCATATGAGCTTCCCGAAAGCCAAAGCACGGCATCGTGCTGCGTGGCCGGCATGATAAAACCGTCTATACCGATGACGCTTCTATTGAATCCTTGGATCCCTGTGGGCGCATCCTTAGGCACCGTTTTGCTCCAGAGTTCAGGCCGGAAACCGGATACTAGGTTGACTCCGCCCATAGTTGTCTTGGGCTCACGTAACGAAGAAATCGCGGAGACAAGCGCTTGCCCATTTTGTTCATCCAGGAGATCGAATTCCAGGTACGCGTGGGATGCGGTTCCGAGAGCAAATATTCCGGCCTGAGAAGTGTTCATCCGGGTATGATATCGGGCCGATGACCTCGGCGCTCGTCTGAGAATGCGACCACTTAGCGTGCAGGCAGGCTGCGTATGGGTACTATAAGCTCCGACGTGGATGCGGCCGTTTTGGGGTAATGCTCCCGACTGGCCGCCGAGGGCCGAGGCTCGGCAGAATTATGCCCGGTTAATCCAATAACTACCGAAATCGCGTTTTGAAACGACTAACTGAGAAGGCCGGCATTCCCGATCTAAACCTTCTGGAGCCATGGCAGAGGTACGCGACACATTTTGGCAGAAAGCAACCCAGAAGGACACGCAAGCGCAGCTCGGGCTTGCAGATCCTTGGACGAGCTTAAAGCACTATCAGCAGAGCATTCCTGACTCCGTGAAACGAGAGTAACGGCTAAAAGCCGAGATAGTGTAGGACAGCCCCTGGAAAATCCCTTCGGCGCAAAAGCGTTACCTATGTCTTACAAACAATCTGGTACCTATGTGTCCGGTCCGGACAAGATTTAAGTGGTACGCCCGGTAGGATTCGAACCTACGACCTTCTGCTCCGGAGGCAAATGGTCAGGAGCGGTAAACGTCCTGTTTTCAGTGTCGACGGCCGAAGTGGGTGTCTGTAGGCCAATTTTGTGCCACCCAGATTTGACCAACGCTGACTTCTTGGAATTGGGCGAGGCCCCTCAGTAGAGGACCTCGTCCGTTGCAGGCTCCCCTGCGTCGCTTTGTTCAGCAGTCGCGTTTGAGCGATCCAGTATTCGGATCGTATCGGCTTTGAGCTCAAACGAGTTGCGGAATTGTGTGCTCGAGGTCTTGCCTCGGCCGGCAGGAACTTTGACAGTGCGATCGTATTCGCGAGTCGTCAATTCTCCCTGCACGAGTACATGCGTGCCTTTGACGAGCCGATCGGTTATTTGCGCGAAGCTCTTGCCAAACGCGACTACGTTATGCCATTGAGTTTTCCGTTGCCACGTGTCATTCTCGTCCTTCCAGGAGCGCTTGGTTGCGACCGAGAATTTCGTGACCGGAGTGCATTCGGCAGAGATTTGGTTTCGGCGTTGTGGCCAACAAATCCGATGATCGAAAGCTGATTGAGGTTCATTGAGTTTCCTTTTTTCTGCCCTGCTGTGCTTGGACACTCAAACGCGAGGATCGTTGCTCCCAAGGTTGTGAACGTGCTGTTTTGGGGGACCGCAAAGTTTCTCGCTCAGCCGGCATCCGTGCGCCCGGCACTTGCGCTCGTTCTGCCTTGCGTCTCTTCTTCTCCATTGGGTAACGCACCGCCAGGCGGTTTCGGTCCCACCACAAAGTTCGAGGGCTCCGCCTTTGGCAAATCCAGCTGATCGGTTGATCAGGGCATCTAGGCTCCGACGACCATGACGTTCCAACTAGGCACAAATCTCCACGATAGAGGCCAACGCAAATGAGGAGAATAAACGCGATGGGGTCAGTCACTCAAGGGCACAGGCAGCATTGGTTGCTGATTTCCGAAGCTGAATTCCGATGATTCTGCGGCGAGACTTTTAGTAAACGCTAGGCGACTAGATCGGCATAGGGGTCGGCGGGCGACCGCCGCCCCCTGGGTTAAGCTTCAAAGATTCTGCAAAAAGGAGGTGGGTCAGACTGGACCTTTCGAATTCAGTTAGTGGCTGAAGAAAGGAAAGGTGACAGGTGACCCGAAAGCAGGATAGCGCGAAAGGCAAGATCACAGCAGACGACCTGAAGAGGCTATTGGCAGAAGATCGAGATCTGCTAAAGACGATTATCGAAGAGACGCTACAGCCAGTGCTGGAAGCGGAGATGGACGAAGCGTTGCAAGCAAGCAAAGGCGAGCGCACGGCGGGCCGACTCGGATACCGAGCTGGTTACTACAACCGGATGCTGGTGACACGGGTGGGCCACATCGAGGTGCGTGTGCCGCAGGATCGGCAAGGGCGATTTCGGACGGAGGTCTTCGAACGGTATCAGCGCAGCGAAAAGGCGCTGATAGCCGCGATGTTGGAGATGTACGTACAAGGCGTATCCACACGGAAGGTGAAGACGATCACCGAAGAGCTGTGCGGGCACGAGTTCAGCTCATCGACGATCAGCCGGATCGTGCAGAAGCTGGATGAAGAACTGGAGCGGTTTGCACAGCAGGCGATTGGAAGAGCCCTATCCATATCTGATTCTGGATGCCCGCTACGAGAAGGTCCGGGAGGATGGCGCTGTGCGCAGCCAGGCGGTGTTGATCGCGATCGGCATCAACTGGGAAGGACGGCGGAGCATCCTGGCGGTCGAGCTTGCCAGCCGCGAAAGCCTGTCTAGTTGGAAGGAGTTGCTGGCCGGTTTGCGGCAGCGGTCGCTACATGGGGTGGAGTTCGTGGTCAGCGACGATCATGCCGGCCTCCGTCGTGCGATTCAAGAAGCGCTGCCCGAAGCAGTGTGGCAACGCTGCTATGTTCACTTTCTGCGGAATGCGCTCGATTATCTGCCGCGCAAAGCGGACGATGATTGCCTGCAGGAACTGCGCTGGATCTATGACCGGCGAGACGCCCAAGAAGCCCGCCAAGATTTGGCGGTCTGGCTGCTGAAGTGGGGCAAACGCTATGCCAAGCTGTGCGCCTGGGTCGAAGAAAACATCGAGGAAACGCTGAGCTTTTATCGACTGCCGCGGCAACATCACAAGAATCTCAAGTCAACGAACATGCTCGAGCGGTTGATGGAAGAGATCAAACGGCGCACGCTGGTTGTTCGAATTTTCCCGAACGCGCCCGCTTGCTTAAGGCTCGTCCGAGCTCTGGCCGTCGAGACTCATGAAAACTGGATTGAGGCTATGCAGTACCTCAACATGGAACCGCTGCGAGAGCAGCAGAAGGAAGCGTTACGAAAATTGGGAGATGCGGCGTGATGGTCTCTACAGGGCTGACCAGGGCAAGGCGCTCCCTAGCCGCCCTTGCCCTGGACCCCATCCCGGCATCAAAGGTCCAGTCTGTCCCACTCGAATTTGCAGAACTTGACAAGCACAACTGCCCCCTGCCACACCACCGTGCGTACGGGTCCGTACACGGCGGTTCGAGAAGTTAGGCCATCACTCCTCGATCAATAACGGAAGACCAAGCGATTTCAAGTAGGCATTAGATAGCCCTACGGAGAGGGCCTTGGCCCGTGCGAGATACCAAGGGCCGAGACCGCTGCCGGGCGTGTTACTCGCCAGCCGCGGGCGGACCCCAGCTCCAGCAGTGCGGCCCGACGACGGCGTGGAGCTTTCCATTGCCGCCATAGAGCAGCCCGCAATCGCAATCGGACCCAGCAGGTCAAACCAATCAGCACCTGCTGCAGCGGGGTGGATTCGAGGATAGTCGCCTGCTTGGGTGATGTGAACAGCGCAGTCCGGCCAGAGCACCCTGATCGCGTCCAGCCATTATTACAGCTTGAGGCGAAACCGACAGGGCGTGAGTACCCGATTGAGCCCAGTTGTTCCGCTAAACGATATTCACCGAAAACGGGAAGTCCGCACATGACAAACGGCCGCGGACGAATGCCAGCCAGCGTGAAACATTGAATTCC
>CAWBDW010000089.1:0-173593 GCA_963787545.1 uncultured Acidobacteriaceae bacterium | reverse complement strand
CGAGGCCAAATTCACGGAATGACTCGCGAACCGGATGTCCTGCCACATGGACGGATAGTCGCTAGCCTTGATCGGAAATGACGCGGCGGGGGATAGTTGGGCGTAGCCGTAGGACTGATCGCCGGACATTTTCGATAAGGAGACTTGAAGGAAGGCGCTGGTGCTTGCGGCGGGCGCGGCCTATGGAGATTGAACGCCTCTGGGCCGCCTGTGAGCCCCGGCGAGGATTGCCGATGAGTGCGGATAGAGCCGGAAGGCGGAGGTTCTGAACGTGGCCACGCGGTAAGGATGATAGCGGAGAAGTGCGCTGGAGGTCCTTGAGGACAGGGCTGGACACACTGCTGCGAAGGCGTGCGGGAAGCACGTCGGTGCAGCGTGATTTAGATATCGCCTCATGAGGAATCGAAGAACACGCGCCGGAAAGATAGATCCTGTACCGACAGGCGTGCGATGACCCTCATGGGCGCGCCGCAACGTGGACAGCGCCAGGAAGAAGCGTCCGTCGATGGAGTAAGTGTTATTTCAGAAACAACCTGCGGGAGAAGTTGGCGGCACAAAGCGAGTCGATCGGCCCGAAAACGATTCGCCAGGAATCCGAAATGCCGGATGCGCACGAATCCCTTGGGTAGTATGTGTAGGAAAAAGCGGCGCAGGAACTCGACCGCATCAAGCGTCATGATGCGTGACTTATTGCCGTGCGCATAATCGCGCCAGCGGAAGGCGACGCGCTCTCCGTCGAAAGCCAGCAAGCGATGATTCGAGATGGCAACACGGTGAGTGTAGCGGCCGAGATAGCGCAGCACCTGCAGAGGTCCTCCGAACGCGGGCTTCGCGTACACGACCCAGTCCTGGCGACGCAACCGGCCCAGAAGTTTAGCGAACTGCTTGCATTCGCTGAATACGGCGGCGGGTCCGGTGCAGCCGAGCTTCTTGCGCCGATGCAGACGCTTCAGTCCGTCGATGAACTTGCCGCGAAAGACACGTCTTAACGCCTTCACCGGCAGAAAGAAGCGATGGCGAGAGCTGACCCAATGCTGGTGATCCGGCGAGAGTCCTCCAGCAGGGATTACGTAGTGAATATGCGGGTGGAGCAACAGGTTCTGCCCCCAGGTGTGCAAAATGCCGATCATGCCGATTTCGGCACCGAGCCGTTCCGGATTGACGGCCATCTCGAGTGCGGATGCGGAACTCGCTTGGAACAAGAGGTCGTAGAAGGCGCGCGGGTTCTCCAGCGCAAACACATTCAGTTCATGCGGGATGCTGAAGACGACGTGAAAATAGGTGGTCGGCAACACCTCACGCTGGCGGGCTGCGAGCCAGCGTTGACGCGCTTGCGCCTGGCACTTTGGGCAATGCCGGTTGCGGCAGGAATTATAAGAGATGGCCGGCTGACCGCATTCAGAACAAGCATCGAGATGGCCGCCCAGAGCCGCCCTGCGGCAGTTCTGGATAGCGCGAAACGCCTTGAGTTTCTGGTACCCAAAAGTCGATCGATACTTCTCGAGAAAGCGGCTGCCGCGTGCGTGGAGAACCTCGGCCACCTCCACGGCAGGCCGGCTCATTTTTTCTTGCGGTGATACTCGCGGCTGGTTTCTTTTACGTTAGAAACCGGCAGTTGGTCCAGCGGGTTTGCAACCGCGTGCAGATGCCGTTGCGAGAGATGAAGATACTTTGCGGTTGTTTCGAGATCTCCATGGCCGAGCAGCATCTGAATCGTGCGCAGGTCGGTGCCCGCTTCCAGTAGGTGGGTGGCCCAACTGTGTCGTAGGGTGTGCGGTGTCACTCGTTTGCTAATCCCGGCGTGTTGCGCGGCTTGCGTGCAGGCGTACCATACGCTCTTGTCCGAGATAGGCTGGTCCTTACCGCGGTGACCGCTATCACTAGGAAACAGATAGGTGCGTGGTTTCTTCCAGCGCCAATACTCGCGGAGCGTTTCGAGCAGCGCCGGGCTGAGCGGTAAATCGCGGTCGTGGCCGCCCTTGCCGTGTTCCACCCGAATGATCATGCGCTGGCTGTCGACGTCACTAACTTTCAGCCACGAAACTTCAGCCCGCCGCATCCCAGTGCCGTAAAGGACCATGAGGATGGCTCGCTGCTGCAGGTTTCCCGCCGCATCGATGAGTCGCCCAACTTCCTCCAGACTCAAGATGGACGGTAGCCGCCGCTGCTTCTTCGGATACGGCAAGTCTTGCCGAAACTCGTGACGCTTCAGCGTTCGAACAAAAAAGAAGCGCAGTGCCGCAACGCGAGCGATCACCGTATTCACGCCGAGCTTGCGCTTTTTGAGCAGGTACGCCTGATAGCAGCGGAGGTCATCAGGTCCGAGTTGGTCCGGCGACTTTCCGAAGTGCATGGCGAATGCAGCCACTGCGCTGACATAACCGCGCGCTGTACTATCGGAATAATTACGACGCTGGAGTTCCTCCAGCATCATCTTGCGTAAATGGGTCACAGGGAAAATCCTCCTTGTGACCCGCTACTCTATCGTTCTCTGTTTAGAGTTCAACGCCAGCGCGTAGCGCCCGCCGCCCAGCGGCTTCGTTCAAGTCGGCATCTCGCGGATGTGATTCGGCGACTCGCTCCTAAACAACGCGCGCTATCCGGACGGCCTGCGATTCAGCTCCTATAACACCGCGCCCGAGCGCTCCAGGAGCGCCGATATTTTCGCATGGTTCTCGCGCTCTTGCCGACGAACCGAATCGCCCGCGAGCCGCTCGAAGAGCCACGTCGTGAACGAAGCGCGTTCGTAATCCCGCGGCTCGCGCCAATACGCGAGCGGAGTTTTGCCGAAGCGGTCACGCGCATTGAGCGGCACACCGGCATGGATAAGATATTCGATTCCATCGACGGGCGGAACCACCGGCGATTCGAGCGCAAGATGCAATTGGTTTCTGCCATTCTCGTCTACGGCGTTCAGGTCCAGCCCGCGCTGAACCAGCAACTCGATAACCGCAGGTCTCAGCCACCCGACCACAAGCTTTGAGCAACTCGTGGGTTGCACTGACGCTCCGGCATCCAGCAGCGCGCCGGTGTTTTCAACATCACCTATGGAAACCGCTGCGAAGAGCGGGGGCGGCCAGCAGTTCTTTCCGTCCTGCCCTCGGCCGTTCGGGTTCGCACCGGCCGCCAGCAGCGCACGAATAGTTTCCACGTTACCGTTCCGCATTGCTGCGGCATTCAGAGGAGAACCGAAAACGCCTCCTCTGCCGTTTGGGTCGACACCGGAAGCTAACAGCCGCTTGACCTCGATCAAATCACCTTGCTGTGCCGCTTTCTCGATGGGTGTGCGCAAGTCCTTCCCATTTTTATAGGAGATGCCCCAACCGCCGCAGCCAGCCAAGAAAGCGGCAAAGACCAGCACGAGCCAAATTCGCGCCATTGAAAACTAATTCTAACGGCTTCTTACCGCCGGAAGATTGGTATTGACTCTGGCGCCGAATTTAACTTACAATGTTGGACAAATGCCCGGTATCGGCTCCGTTGGTCAGTTTGAGCAAGTAGTTCTAGCCGCTATTCTCAGCTTGCGCGAGAACGCCTATGGCGTAACCATTCAAAGCAAGGTCGAAGATTTGGCTCGGCCGAAGAAGATTTCTCTAGGCGCGATCTATGTCACTTTGGACCGCCTTGAGGATAAAGGCTTCGTATCCTCCTGGCTCACCGATCCCACTAGCGAGCGGGGCGGCCGCGCGAAACGTTGCTACCGCTTGGAGGCCCTCGGCGAGCAGGCGCTGCAGGAATCGACGGCAACCGCGCTCAGAGTTTCGGAAGTCATTTCTCATGTTCTCGGAAAAGATTGGGCTCGCAAGTGGAAGAAGGAATGGAAAAAGGAGGCAGGATAGGCAATGCCCGCTCCCAAGTATCTGGAGAAGCCGCTGGGCTGGCTGCTTCCTCCCGCCTGCCGCGAGCACGTCTTAGGGGACTTGCAGGAACGCTATAAGTCGCCGAAGTCGTATCTGGTCGATGCTCTTCCCGTCCTTCCTCCGGTAATCGTTAGTAGAATTCGGCGCACTACAGATTTTCAAGGGTTCCTGATACAGACCTTCTCGGTCTATCTTTCATTCACGACCACTGCTTGGTATCTCGCACGGCAAGGCTTTCTATATGAACATGCCGGCTTCGCCCGTTTGGCCGTGCCCACAATAGTTGCCGGGGTGGCGTTACTGTTTTGTAACGCCTATTCCGATCCGGAACGGCGATATCTTAGTAAGCCGATTCTGCAGGGCGCAGGTAGCATATCGCTCGCGTTTCTATTGCAAGCCGTAATCTTCGATACGCAGGGCAGTTTCGCCGTGCCGTTTTGGATTATGCTCTACGGCAGCTTCTCGAGCGTGCTGTTGTTATCTACTCTGCGGATGCTCTTTCCTCCAGTCCTGAATCGCCCGAAACTTGCACCGTTGAATCTGAGGCGGCCCTTGCAAAGCCGCGAGCGCGACAAGGTAAGCAAGATTCAGGATGGGCCTAAATACAATTTGCTCTTTGCAATCGCCGCTGCACTCGTGAGTGCCGCTCTGTTACTTGCCCTGATATGGCATGCTGCGTAGGTTAGTGGCTTATTCGTATCTCAGCGCCACAATGGGATCGACCCGCATAGCACGCCGCGACGGCGGATAAGCCGCAAGCAGCGCGACAACCAAAAACAAAACCGACACCCCCGCGAATGAAATGCTATCGACGGTGTTGACCCCATAGAGCACCCCGCGCAGCAGATAGCACGCTCCCACAGCGCCCAACATTCCAGCGACCAATCCAGCCAGCACAGGCCGTATGCTCTCGCGCAGAATAAGTCCAAGAATGTCGCGCTTCTGAGCGCCGACAGCCATGCGGATGCCGACCTCGCGCGTGCGGAGGACGACGATATAGCTGACCGTCCCGTAGATCCCCATCAAAGCGAGTACGAGTCCAATCAGGCCAAGGGTAGAAGCGACAGCAGCCGCAAACGTAGCGGTGATGAATGGCGCGGTCCGCAAAAGCATTCGCTTGAGAGTGGAAGAGGTTGCCACCAAGTCCGGATCGATAGACGAGATCAGCGGGTCGAGCGCCCGCATAACCTGCATTGGATCGGACTCGGTCCGGATCAGTATTGGGCGGCTCTGAAGCTGCTCCTCGACAAGCGGCAGGTAGACCTGCTTGGAATCGCTACCGTCAAACTGAACGCCGCGTGTGTCGCGCGCCACACCAACAACCTGGTAGGCCGGACCATCGGCCACAAGCTCGTTGGAATTATGTGTCCGCTCGTCGATAGCGCCCAAACGCAGGCTGCGGCCGATCGGATTCTCACCCGGCCAGAGCTGTCTGGCGGCTGATTCGCTAACAATGACGGAGTGCTCAGGTTGGCCCGCCCGCGCTTGAAAGCCGCGGCCCAGGAACAAAGGAATGCTAAGAGTCTTGAAATAGTTTGCCTGTACGAAGGTGTAATAGACGATCGATTGCAGATTTTGGACCCGGCCTTTTCCGCCACGGAGCGCGACGGCGGCTGTTCGAAAGCTCATCGCGTCGGGCGGCCTGGCACTCGTAACGGCGGCCACTCCGGGCAGGGCAGCGAAGCGCGTGCGAAGTTCACGGACCAGCGCAACCTTGCGGGCGGCATTGTATTTCGACGCCTCGGGGAATTGAAAATCGACATCGATCACGTGCTTGCTGTCGTACCCGGTTTCCATGTTGAGCGAATGCATCGAACTTCGAATCAGCATGCTTCCGGCGATCATGAGCACTAACGAAAGGGAAACCTGCGCACCAATCAGCAGATCTTGCAGCCGTCGGCTGCGGACCGGCGAAGTACTCGCTCGAATGCCGGAATAGAGCGCGCAGCGCGAGCTTTCCATCGCCGGCGCGAGCCCGAAAAGAATACCTGCAATCAGAGAAATGAGAAACACAAAAGCAAAAATTGCGAGGTCGGGAGTCACGTCGAAAACGAGCGTGCCATCCTCAGGCGGCAGCGCTCCGGCCGCCAGCGTCACAGCTATTTTCAGCAGCGCCCACGTGAACAGCAGTGCCAGCATACCGGCTACCACGCCCAGCAGAGCGCTTTCCGTTAACAATTGCCTGATAATGCGCAGCCGGCTAGCCCCCAGCGATAAGCGCGTGTGCAGTTCATTCTGACGGGACCTTGCACGCGCCAGTTGTAGACTGCCTACATTCGCGCAAGCGACCACCAGCACCATTCCCGCAGCGGCCATGATGAACAGAATGGCCAACGTGAGCCCACGGAAGAACGTCAAGGGTAGCGGGAATAGGGAACCCGGCCAGACCAGTACGGTAGCGGGTTTAGCCAACTCGGAGTGTGGGTCGTGCAGCGTACGGAGCCGGTCGGCCACCAGCGTCATCTCCGCCCGCGCCTGACTCCTGCTGACGCCAGGCGCGAGGCGGCCAAACAAGCGGTACCGCAAGTTTTCACGATCGCGTAGCCAATTGCTATCGGCATGAACCAGCGGCTCCAGGCTGAGCGGCAGCCAGAAATCAGGCACAGACACACCGGTACCAACGAAATCGTGCGGCGTAATTCCGGCTATTTGAACCGCGGCGCCATTTAGACGAACGCTCTTTCCCAGCACTGCCGGGTCCCTCGCAAACCGCTTCTGCCAATAGTTTTCGCTGATAAGAACCGAAGGCGAGGCCATCAACTCGGGAACACCTATAGAGTCGAAACTACGGCCGCGTAGCGCCGCGATTCCGAGAACTTTGAAATAGTTTTCCGACACCGCAAACACGCTGGCGAATTCTGCTTTGCTTCCCGCGGAGCTGCGCTGGCTAACCACGCCACCGGCATCCGAGATCCTCATTTGCTCCAAGCTGAAAGCGATCAAGCCGCTGAAAGAATGGACGGAATCCCGATACGCCGCGTAGTCGGGATAGCTGAACGTGAAATCGGCGGCGCCCGAATCGCGGACCAGCGCGAGGTTGACTATCGCGCCCGGATCGCGAGCATCGATGGGTCGCGCGACCATCGCCTTGTAGGCGGTGAAGACAGCCGTATTGACCCCGATGCCGAGCGCCAGCGCGAAAACCGCGACCGTGGTAAATCCCGCATTGCGCCGGAGCTGCCGAAAGCCATAACGAAGATCCTGAAACAGCCCCTCCCCGCGCCCCGAACGAGAGCTGTGGTTCCGAGCAATGCCACTCGCCATGCCCGCGAGCCGATTCACCGCGTTGTATTCCCTTGTTGGAAGCGTTCGATTAAATCGCGGATCCGGATCGCATCCACTTTACGGTGCCCGCGGCTCACAATGGGATCCGTTCCGCCGGTTGAATCGATTTGAATTGTGGACCAGATGAGACCCGTCCGAATGCTCACAGATGCCACTTGCGAGATTGAAATGCTCTCCTCGTTGGAACCGATGAGGCGAGGTTTAATGCGAGATACACGTTGAGGCGTTACTTCGATTCGAAGTGGAAACCAAAGATTTCCGGCAGTCCAGCGACTGGCCTTGAAAACATACGGTTCTTCAGGCATGGTGCACAGGTCGTGAGAGGCTTCCGTCGGTCGCCAAGTCACCGACCACAATACTACGGCTTAAACCTGAACCAACCAACCAGCGTGGGCGTGGCAAATTAGTTTCCTGTCGGAAGGCAAGCGCTGCTCTGTAAGCTGCCTTCGCAAGCGCGTCTTTGGCTCCGCTGGACTTTCCCGAAATTCCAGCGCCGCCAGGGCATGTTAAAGACGCCTGCCGACGGAAGCGAGATGGAAGAGAAAATGCACGGTTCACGTAACCGGATGCAGGTTGCAGAGTATATAGAGCTGGCACGCGGTACGGAAAGGATCTGAAATGAGCGACTGGTGGCGAGATTTGCGGTTTGGGTTTCGGCTGCTCGGGAAGAACAAAGGATTTACTTCTATTGCGGTGCTGGCGCTGGCGCTGGGGATCGGGCCGAACACGGCGATTTTCAGCGTCATTTACGCGACCCTGCTGGCCCCAATGCCATATCCGCAACCGGACCAGTTGGTGATGGTGTGGTCGAAGATCCAGGGCGGCCGCAATGGCGTGGCGGCGGGAGACTATCTCGATTGGAAGAACCAGAGCCGGTCGTTTCAAGGCTTGTGGGCGTGGACGGGTTTCAGCGCGAACCTGGGCGGAACGCAACAACCAGAGCAGGTGCGGGGCAGCCAGAACATGCCGGGCATGACCGACGGAATGGGCATCAAGCTAATGCTAGGGCGCGACTTTCTACCGGAGGAGGCACTGCCGGGGCATGACCACGTGGTGATTCTGCGACACAAGCTGTGGGCGCGGCGGTTCGGCAGCAGGCGCGACATTATCGGACACCAGATTCGCATTAACGATCAGCCGTACACAGTGGTGGGGGTCATGCCGGCCGGGCAGCAAGACCGGATGCCGGGCGACTTGCTGGTTCCGCTGGCATTCAAGCCGGAGCAGATCAACCACGATTTTCACTGGCTGCTGGTCATGGGCCGATTGAAGCCGGGCGTGACGATCAAGCAGGCGCAAGCGGATATGGACGCGGTGACGAAACACATCGGCGAGGTTTATCCGCAGGACAAGGGATGGGGAGCAACCGTCGAGCCGCTGCGCAACGATTTCCTGCCGAAGGAGCGGATCGCTGGATTGTGGCTGCTGATGGGCGGCGTAGGTTTTGTGCTGTTGATTGCGTGCGCGAACGTGGCGAATCTGCTGCTCGCGCGAGGGACGGCGCGGCAGCGTGAGATTGCAGTGCGGGCATCGCTCGGGGCATCGCGTCGGCGGTTGTTCGGACAACTTCTGACGGAAAGCCTGGCGTTAGCGCTGGTGGGCGGGGTGCTTGGAGTCGGGCTGGGTTGGGGAATTCTGAAGGCGGTGGTTGCGTTCATGCCGGACCAGACACTTCCATCGGAGGCGAATGTGAGCTTGAATCTGCCGGTGCTGTTGTTCACTTTCGGCGCCACGCTAATAGCGGGGATTTTAGCCGGATGCGCGCCCGGGTTCCAGGCCGCACGGTTCGATTTGAACGAGACGTTGAAGCAGACGGGGAGATCGTTGAGTGGCGGACGGCACTGGTTGCGAAGGGTGTTGGTGACGGGCGAATTTGCCCTGGCGCTGACGCTGCTTGCGGGTGCGGGGCTGGCTATTCACAGTTTTTGGAAAATTACGCAGCTCGATTTGGGAATACGGGCGGACCACATCCTGACGTTTTTCTTGCCGGTGCCGGATGGACGGTTAAAGGGGGCGGACCAGATCCGGAATTTTTATACGCAGATGCTGGCGAACATTGAGGCGGTCCCCGGAGTTTCGCGCGCGACAGTCACGACGGGAATGCCGGTGCAAGGGACAGGCTTCGGCATGCCGTTTTACATCGAGGGAAAACCTTTCGGCAATCCGGCAGATCGTCCGGGCGCGGGGTTCCAGATGGTGACGCCGGGATATTTCGATACCTTCGGCGTGCGCGTGGTGAGGGGACGGCAGCTCAATCAGCGCGACACAGCGGGTGCGCCGCGCGTCGCGATGGTGGACGAGCGTTTCGTCAAGAAGCACTTCAAAAACGTCGATCCGCTGCGGCAGCGGGTGATGGTCGAGGAACTTGTGCCGGGCGTGACGAAGCTGGGAGCGGCGGTCGCATGGCAGATTGTGGGCGTTTTTCATTCGGTCCAGTATGGCGACCGGCCGAACGATTTTCCGACCATGTACGTACCGTTCGCGCAGAGCCCGTGGCCGCAGACGCAGATTGCCGTGCGAACGAGCGGCGATCCGGAGGCGATGACGAAGAGCATTGCGGCAGCGGTGCACATCATGGCGCCGACATTGCCCCTTGCGGGCACCGAGACTATGGACCGAATTGTGAATGAATCACGCGCCGGGGACCGCTTCGAGACGTTTCTTTATGGCAGCTTCGCGGCGGTCGCGCTGTTGCTTGCGGCGCTGGGAATCTATGGCGTGATTGCGTTCTTGGTGGAGCAGAGGACCCACGAGATCGGGCTGCGGATGGCGCTGGGGGCGGGACGCATTGCGGTGCTGAAGCTGGTTATTTCCGAGGGCATGGCGCTGGCTTTGGCCGGACTGGTATTGGGCCTGGGGGGCGCATGGCTGGTGGGCCGCGCGATGCAGTCGATGTTATATGGAGTGACGGCGTTTGATTATCGGGTGTTCGCCTCGGTGGGCGCAGTGCTGTTGGGCTCGGCACTGCTTGCGTCCTATGTGCCGGCCCATCGGGCGGCGACGGTGGATCCGATGCTGGCTTTACGGCAGGACTGATCCGGATTCCGCGCTAACCGTCAATTGGGGTCGTGGAAAACCATCAAGTCCTGCGGCTAGTGTGATGTTTCCGAAGTTTCTTGACGGATCAGTTCGACAAAGCCACTTGGGGACACCCCGGGCAAGATCAGACAACCTGCCCGAGTCCGACTAGCAGGCGTGTCCCCCGTCCACAAAGCTCGTCTTGGCAGCATGAGTTTCAAAGGACTGATCGCTAAAGCAAGTTCTGAAACACGACACTAGCGGGCGCTTTTACTTGCGCTGGCATCTTTAATGGATATGGGACATTCAGTAAGTCAGCACACCGAGATATACGGTGCGGTCCTACACTCCAGCGCATCTCTTCGATTTCGCATCGGTATATCAGGATTTCAGGACATCGAAGCGTTTTTGAATGAAGTAAGGGATCTCCTGGCGCGACGGGGATAGCTTCTGGTCAGGAGATCTTGCAGTCGCGGGCTCCGTTTGAGCCCCACCCCCAAGAGCAGCAACGCACCACCGGCATCCGAGATCCTCATTTGCTCCAAGCTGAAAGCGATCAAGCCGCTGAAAGAATGGACGGAATCCCGATACGCCACGTAGTCGGGATAGCTGAACGTGAAATCGGCGGCGCCCGAATCGCGGACCAGCGCGAGGTTGACTATCGCGCCCGGATCGCGAGCATCGATGGGTCGCGCGACCATCGCCTTGTAGGCGGTGAAGACAGCCGTATTGACCCCGATGCCGAGCGCCAGCGCGAAAACCGCGACCGTGGTAAATCCCGCATTGCGCCGGAGCTGCCGAAAGCCATAACGAAGATCCTGAAACAGCCCCTCCCCGCGCAGCACCATTAAATTCACCTCCAGCTCCGCCTACGACTTTTGATGGTGCAGAACTTTCCGCTTGAAGTCCGGCCAGAACTCTTTCAACACGTTTGAAACAAGATCGGTGCCCACCGCCGTTCCCCATTTCTGAAGATTATCGGCGACATCGCGCGTATCGGGATAGTACGCATTAGAAATGGCCGTGGCGGTTGCATTCCCAACGATTTCTGAATAGTTGAATTCGCGCCCTCCCGAGTCTTTGCGAGTCCAGAAGATCTGCGCAATGGCTCCCAATGTCCGGTGACGCGCGCCCCCTTCGTCCACGCGAAAATAACGTGGATCCTCGTGGAACATGGCGGGGAAAATCGCCTCAGTCATGAAGTTCCCGATAAATTGGTCCGCATAAGCGGTCCCGAAGTAGCGGCCGTATCCCGCCATTCCCTGGCCAAACGAAGGCTCCGATGCTTCGAGTTGCGCCAGGCCCGCAAAAGCTCCAGCCAGCAGCGCGATATTCCATCCGACCGAGTCCTGCGCCGCGATCTTAAACTTCTCCTTGGACGTGATTGGTCGATAAACCGCCATATGCCCGGCAGTTCGATAGTTGGGCAACACGCCGAAAATCCGTTTATCGGCCGGTTCCGGCGGATTATTTTGCGGAGTCTTCGGGGTGCCTGGCGGCGGTTGGGGAGGCGCACCCGTTATCGGAGGCTGTTGACCGGACGGCGTTGGTGCTTGCTGACACCGCGCTAACCCATGGAACGAACAAGCAAGAGACAAACTCCAAAGGATCGAGCTGCGTAGCGTCGGCATGCCTGTAACGATTCGAATCCTTCACACGTCCGAATTCAGCTTAGCCGATCCAGATATTGCAGCAACGCCTCGCGAAGCAACGCCGAAAGCATCTGATTGGATTCTCCTGCAATTTTCCGTCGCGCGGATTCCTGAATCAGGCGCTCATACATCTCCTGTGGAAGAGTCACCGTCACTTTGCGGAAGCTCGTCCTCTCCGCATACGAGGCGTCGGGATCGATTTCAGTCTGCTTCAGAGGCATTAGCCCACCCGTAAAATTTCTTCTCCTACGTCCAAAATCGCGCTATCGGTCACTTCCTTGTAAGCGACCTTAATCAGCGGCGGCGCAACAATGGTGGTCGCCACCGATAGAAACACGACCACACTATAAGAGGTTTGCGTGAGAATCCCAAACCCAAGCCCGATCTGAGCGACAATCATGCCCACCTCGCCGCGCGGAATCATTCCAACACCCACTCGCAGCGCGTTCACTTTGCCGAGCCCCAGCGCTCCCAGGCCGCAGCCGAGGAATTTGGAAACGATTGCCGCCGCCAGCATCAAAGTCGCAAGCACAGCCGTTGCCGGCTTCGCAAAAGCGGCTAGATCCACGTGCAGCCCGATGCCCGCCAGAAAAAAAGGAACCAGCAGCTCCGATACGCCCTGGGCTAAATCGCGCTCGCGAGTTTGGGTACTCTCCGCCAATGCCAGGCCGGCCAGAAACGCGCCTACAATCGCCGCGACCCCCGTCCACGTGGCCAATACAGCAAGCGTGAACAGAAGGCTCAACGCCAGAATGAACCGCGCCTCGCTCGCTTTCAAGCCACGTTCGACGTGCGGCGTCACGCGGCGCATCGCATGCGTTCCCCACCTCGCAACAATCACCGTGAATCCCGCCGCCAGCACCGCTGTGAGCGAGAGCTGCAACAAATTCAATTTGCCGTGAGTCAAGCTGCTCACGACCGCCAGAACCAGCAACCCAAGCACATCGTCGATGACCGCCGCGGCCAGAATCACTTTGCTCGATACTTCATCCAGCAGGCCCTTTGCCGAAAGGACTTGCGCGGTAATACCGACGCTGGTGGCAACCAGCGAGGCTCCCACAAAGATCGATTCATTTACACCTGCGCCCCACAGCAGAAAAATGCCGGCGCCCATGACGAATGGAACGGCCACGCCGGAACACGCGACCAGCATGGCGGTTCCTCCCACGCGCATCAGCTCGGAAGCCTTCACCTCCAATCCAACGCGGAAGAGCAGAAACATGGCGCCTAACTCGGACATCGCCGAAAGGAACTCGTTCGGTGCGAGCCAGCCTAGAACACTAGGACCGATCAGGACGCCGGCCAAAATCTCGCCAATGATCCCGGGCTGGTTCAGGCGCTCGGCCACTTCCGCCATCAGCTTCGCCGAAACGAACAGCAGCAGCATGGAAAGCGGAATACTCGCGGTGATGTGCATGGAGCACGAACTAACTGGTACGTGATTTACGGCGCCACATGAGTAACGCTGCGCCCCCAATGCCTGCCGCAACCGCGGCGGGAGGAGCTCCGTTCGTCAACAGAAGCAAAGCGGCAAGCAGGACCGCGGCCGCGAAGTATCTCCAATGCCGGTTCATTTCAAATACACCGCCAGGCACAGAATCATAGTGATCGCAAGCAGACAAACCGCCGGGTGCGCCAGCGGCTTCGTCCATTCCGGCTTCTGCGTGCCTTCGCGCATCGCTTTGCGAATTTCCTGCAACTGTCGTCTGGCGATGGAAAACTCCCACTGGTTTGTCGCCAGCTCGAGAGCTTTGACCGTTTCCTCTTCAGCCCGCGCCAGCGCGCGCAAGCGGTAGTGCAGCTCCCCGTATTTCAATTGCGCGAAGAAATATGCCGGTTCAATCTCCATTGCGGCCTCAAGCGCATCCATGGATTTATAAACCTCATAGTTCATCGCATAAGCCATGCCGAGGCATGTGCGAACACCAGGCGAATCCGGATTGTCAAGACACGCGTCTTCCAGTGCCCGGATGTAGGCGCCCAGTTTCTCCGGCGACACTGTATGAGGATCGCGCCACGGTACAGCCGGAATTCGCCTTTCAACAGAACCGCGCGCGTAAGCAAGCGGCCCCTCGCGAACTTGCTCAACCTCCGCGGTCATCCTACACGCTCACCGCACGGCCCTTGAGCTCGAACTCCGGATAACCAAGCTGGCCCATCTCAGGAAGATCCAGGCCCTCCAGTTCCGCCTTCGCCGACACCCGCTGTCCGATCACGAAATCGATCACAAGGTTCACGACAAAGCTGAACGTGAACACGAATCCCACCAGCGTGGCGACCCCGATAAGCTGCGCGACCAACTGGCTCGCATCGCCGTAAAACAAACCAGTGACCGAACCGTTCACGCCATTCCAGGAGCCCCCATAGTTGCTCTTGCCATCGGCGAAAAGTCCTACCGAGATCACGCCCCACAGTCCATTCGCGCCGTGTACCGAAATAGCGCCCACCGGATCGTCCACCTTCAGCACGCGATCCACAAATTCGACAGAAAGGCAGACCAGAACACCGGCGATTAGTCCGATAATGCAAGCGCCCACCGAGTTGACGAAGCCGCTGGGTGCCGTGATCGCGACCAAACCGGCAAGCAACCCATTTCCCGACATCGACGCATCCGGCTTGCCATAACGCATCCACATGTAGAACATGGCTCCGAAACCGCCCGTCATACCGGCGAGCATCGTGTTCACAGCGATGGAACCAATGCGCAAGCTGCCGTTACCCGAAGCCCCGAGAGTGGAACCGGGATTAAATCCAAACCATCCGAAAGCGAGAATGAAGCAGCCCAGCAGAACCAGCACGATATCGTGCCCCACTAAGGCGTTGGACCTTCCTTGCCGCGTATACTTCCCGATGCGGGGCCCAACAATCAGCGCAAGCGCTAAGGCGGTCAGGCCTCCCACCGCATGCACAACTCCCGACCCCGCAAAATCGCAATAGCCCTTCCCGAGCGCGAAATTGGTTCCGAGATTTGCCAGCCAGCCGCCGCCCCAAGCCCAATTGGCGAAAAGCGGATAAGTGAACGCTCCCATGATGAACGACGACACGAGAAACGCGGCATACTTCCACCGTTCCGCGGCCGAGCCGGTCACGATCGTCAGTGCTGTGTCCATGAACACCATTTGGAACAGGAACAGCACCATCACGGCCACGTCATAACTTCCGCCCTGGGTCAAAAAGATCCCGTGCTGTCCGAAAATTCCGAAAGTCTTTCCGAAAACTGTGACGGCGTGCTCGGCATTAAGTGGCGGAATGCCGCCCAGATTTGCTACGCCACCGACGCCGCCCATCTGAATGGCGAAACCGATGAGCCAGAAGCCAAGCATCCCCACGCCGTAGACCATGAAATTCATCATCATGGTGTGGTTCGCATTCTTGGCGCGGCATAATCCGGTTTCGACAATCGCGAAGCCGGCCTGCATGAACATGACCAGAAAGCCGGTGATCAACGTCCATACAAAATTGATGGCGATTTTGTTTTGGCCAATCTGGTTAATCGCATCGCCGATAGTCAGACCCTTCTTTGCGTCGCTCACCGGGACATCGGAAACCGTGCCGGTAAGACTTCCGTCGGGATCGCCCTTCAAGCGAGCATCGGCTTTCGGAGTATCGACATTCTTAATGTCGTTCGTGGTAACCACCGTAGCTGCGGCGGGTGGCGCGGAAGCCGGCGCCTGGCCGAAGGCAAGGCTGGACGCCAACGCGAGAATTGCTGGTAGCAGTCGTATGGATTTCTTCACAGTTATCTCCTCCAGATAGGGTTCTTGAGGTACGCCCGGTTAATGACGCCCATAATGCCGAACAGGCTGACGGCGAGCCCGATCAGCACGATCGCCAGGCGGCCGTTCACGCTCGATGTCAGGCCGAGACTCAGCAGGCTGATGATGAAACCAAGCAGAGTAATGAGAATTCCGGTGTAGATCATCTGTTTATTCCTCTCTATTCCTCTCTGTGCTCCCACGGTTTGCATTTCAGAAATAGCGCGATAGACGCGGCGGCTAAGGCAAGCCCCACAATCATCAGCAGCCAGTTCAGCTCTGCCGCAAAACTTCCCGCAATGCAGATGAATGCAACAAAAAACAATACGACTGCCTGTGCCTGTGTTGGATTAGATCCCATCTTTCTCCTCGTTTCAGTTGATTGGGGCGAAGCCCCGGTTAAAGCGCTGCTTCCCCACGGTCGTCATTCCGGATACGAATCGCTTCCGCTACGTCGTATACGAACACCTTGCCATCGCCAATCTTTCCGGTGCGGGCCGCGGCCGTCAGCGTCGCAAGAATCTCCTCGAAGCGACTGGAAGGAATTACCAGCTCCAGCTTCAGCTTCGGCAACAGATCCACTTCGTATTCCTGGCCGCGATAGACCTCTGTGTGGCCCTTTTGCCGCCCATGGCCGCGAACCTCCGAAATTGTCATACCCTCGACGCCCAAGTCATGAAGCGCTTGTTTTACTTCGTCGAGTTTGAACGGTTGTATGATCGCTTCGATCTTCTTCATGCTTCCTTTCGTACGCAGATGGAACGTTTTGGGGAGATGTGGCTCACCCGGGCTTGTTTACAGTGCCGGCATGGGCACGAACACGACTGGGTGAAGAAAGGATTCCAGAGCCGCGCAAACACTGGCGTCTGAGGAGTTGTCTAATTTTGCAGGATTGCCCCGCCGCTGTAAAGTAGAAAATTTCTATATAGGAAATCTGAAACTCTTATAGGCCAGACCGAGCCGCGCCCGAAGACCATGAAACAGAACCGCGACCGTCAGGAAGCGGCTGGCCGGCGACAAGTACCGGTGCAAGATGCCACTAATAGAAACTCGGAGCACGCCATGAAATTCTGGGCCCACTCTGATCCAAATGGCCGCCTGGCCCACCGGCGCGCAGCTTATCAAGCTGCCCTAAAGGAGAAGGTCGACATCGGCAAACTCCAGAGCCGGACGTGGATGTCCCGCGCGGATCGGGAGATCCGCCCCTCAACGGTAGTTCCTATAGTACTTTGCAGTGGCCGTCAGCTTGCTATAGACTTTACACTAGTCCCAAGAAAGACCCCCCATGCAAAAAGTCGTTGCCGGCCTAATAGGCGCGGCAGCCTGTACGCTTGTTCTGTTCGCGAACTCAGTTAGTAAGAGCGGCGATCCCGCTCCAGTCGATTTTGCTCGCGCTATTCGCGCAAACGACTTAACCGCGCTGCGGAAGCTCGCGTCCAGTCCCGCGGCCGTAAACGTGTCCGACAAGCTAAAAGCTACGCCGCTCCATTACGCGGCGATTTACGGCAGCCCGGAGGCCGTCCACGTTTTATTAACTGCTGGAGCAGACCCGAAGGCCGCAAACCAAGCTGGAGCAACGCCTCTTCTCTATGCGGCTTGGAGTTTTGAGAAAACCAGGCTCCTGGTGGAGAACGGCGCCGACATCAATTGCGCGCAAAACGACGGCACGACTCCGCTTATGGTTGCCGCTTCGGCTGCGGGGAACGTCGCCACTGTTCGTTACCTCATCGAAAAAGGCGCTAATGTTCAAGCGCTTAATCGCCTGCAGGGGAATGCGCTGCTACGCAGTTCGGGGATGAGCGAACCGGAGACTCTGCGGATTCTGCTCGAGCACGGAGCAAATGCGCATCTGGCGGATGGGGCCGGGTTCAACGGCTTGCACAATGCGACCGCTTTCCCGGACTGCGAACGTATTCGCCTGTTACTGGCCGCCGGGGCTGATCCGAATAGTTTTAACACGTTCGCCGGAGTTGTCCGGAAAGGCCCGATTGCCCTTGTCCATCAGAGTCCGCTTATGCTGGCTGCGCCTTATAGCGACGAGGATACGATCGCGAAGCTCCTCCAAGCCGGCGCGCATGTGAACGAAGTGGATATCCGAAAGATGAGTCCACTCATGTTTTCGATAGCGACTGACCGCGCCAACCCGAGCGTTATGCGTCAACTGATTGCCGCGGGGGCGGATGTTAACGCCAAGGATCAGAATGGGGAATCGGCGCTCACCTGGGCCCGCAAGTACCGGAACCCGGAGATCCTTTCTATTCTGGAGTCGGCGGGCGCTCAGGGAGCTGAATTGCCGTCTACGCCTCAGCCCGCCCGGGGGGCACAGGCGGCCAATGCCGCGGAAGCGCTTCAGCGCGCACTTCCGCTTCTCGCGCGTTCAGGTCCTCAATTCTTCCGTGAGGGTGGTTGCGCGGGTTGCCATCACCAGCCGTTCCATGCGCGAGCGTTCGCGGCGGCGAACCGCGCTGGCCTGAATCCGGATCCGAGTTTGCGTAAGAACTTCCTTGACGCGATGATCGCTGTCCGCCCCATCGTGCTCTCGGGGTTGCCGGTCTTGAGCGGTCCGCCAGGAGACTATGACACGCTGCTCGCGTATATGACGTCCTTCGCGGATTTAGGCGAACCGGCCAGTGAAATGACCGATCTGATCGTCCATTACGTAGCCGTCCGCCAGGATCCGTCAGGCGCCTGGATGAATCTGGGGTTTTCCCGGCCGCCGCTTGAAGGCAGCACGATCACCCGCACAGCCATGGCGATTCGTGCTTTGAAGGTCTACAGTTGGCCCGCGCGCCAAGCGGAGTTCGATGAACGTATCCAGCGGGCGCGTCTGTGGCTGGAGAACGCCAAGCCTGTTACCACGTACGAGCGAGCCGACAAGATCGCCGGTTTACACGACGCGGGTGTTCCGGAATCGGATTTGAAGGCCGAGGCGGCGGCGCTTTTACGGTTACAGCGTGCCGACGGAGGCTGGGCGCAGACGCCGTATCTCGATTCCGACGCCTACGCGACCGGGATGGTTCTGTACACGTTGTATACAGCGGGGCTGGCGTCGCCGAATGATGCCCGCTACCGCAAAGGCGTGGACTTCCTGCTTCGTACTCAATTCGAGGACGGCTCGTGGTATGTGCGCAGCCGCGCGCCCAAGTTCCAGCCGTATTTTCAGAGCGGCTTCCCGTTCGGTCACGACCAATGGATATCGAGCGCTGCGACGTCAATGGCCGCCATGGCTCTCGCTCCGGCGAGCGGTCTTGGCAGCGCGTTGAGCACTTCGGCGGCGCGCTGAGCGCGCTGGGCGGATTGGTAATCCTGGCAGGCCAAAAGGCCTGCTCCACAGAAATATGTCCAAACTCCAAAAAGCGGCAGCAATAGCTGCCCCTTCAAACCGTTCAAGCGTTTGTAACTAGACCAATCAGTTTCAATCCACCTGCGAATCGCCCCACTTACGCGCTCTCCTCGCGTCCTCTAATCTCGATCATTCCGCCGGCAGCCTATGAAGCTCCAGTTCTTTCATCGGAAAGTCCCTGCTGTTTTCAGTGATCAGCGGCAAGTTGTTATGGATGGCAACGGCAGCAATTGTGGCATCGGCGATATTCAGGGTTTTGCCCTTCCTGCTGTAGTCGCGCTTAAGCAGGCCAGCCAATCGGGCAATCTGAAAGGTAATGGGGAAGTACTGCAGGCTCTGTAGGAGCGCCTCTGTCCGCGTTTCCTCTTTCGATCGCATACCGGCATAAGTTTCCGTGACGTTAACCGGACAACAGGCCAATAGGTGACCTGCCGAGAGCAGTTCCCTCAGAAGAGTCGGCCGATTCCTCTTTTCGTTCAGCACATCGATGATGATGTTGGCGTCGAGAAGATAGGTGGCCATCTATTTGGAACTTACTCTTTGAAAGCGGCGCTCATTTTCCCGGCGAAGACTTTTGACCCACTGGGACGACCCACCCTTCAGTTCGGGATGATCGCCGTCTTTCCAGGCGCCGGCTGAGTATTCCAATGCTTTGAGCTGCCGAAGCCGCATCAACTCACGTTCAGCAGCCTGGGCGAAAAAACTACTCCGCTGTCGGTTGCCGACGAGAGCGTCAATTTCCTTCACCAATCGCTCTGGAATGACGACATGCGTGCGTTTCGCGTTCTTGTTTGCCACTGTAAGCCCACTGGAATGTTAACAACCTATGGGCCGAGATGTCAATTTGCTCTTCCGCCGTCTGATCTCTCAATTCAGAAAACGGCAATCACACGCCAGTCAAAAAAGATCTTCGCAAACACCAGCAACAACTTACAACCCAACTCGACCATCCGGCCGCTCCGCACATGCTACCTTCACTGCGCAACGAACGGCCACAGCCGCCGTCTTGCCATTTCCTATTGGAGGCCCATCAAATGACAAACCGCCAAGCTCGAACCGAACGCCGCGCTGCTGAGCGCAAGGCCAAAAAAGCCGAAATGAAGCGCCTCAACGCCGCCGGCCTATCCGCTCTTCCGCCTGTTCCCGCCCTCCCCGGTCCGGAACCTCTCGAGGAGTACTCTGACGATGTAATGGCCGAACTCCGCGCCGCACGCGAGCGCCACCGCCTAAGAATTGCCGCAGATCCTGCCGCCATTTCCAAACGCGCCGAAATCAACCGCGCCAACGCCCAACACTCCACCGGCCCGAAAAGTATTAACGGTAAATTGGCTTCGTCTCGTAATTCGCTCAAACACGGTCTCGCCTCAGGCCAGCTCATTGTCCCCGGCGAAAATCCCGCCGCCTTCGATGCCCTCCGCCGCGACCTCTTGGAAGAGCATTGCCCCGCCAACCCCACCGAAGACCTGCTCGTCAACCAAATGGCACAGTCCTGGTGGCTCGCCCAGCGCGCCATTCGCCTCCAAAGTGAATGCTTCGCCGAAAGCGCCATTGACGAAAAGCGCCTCGCCCTCTACCTGCGCTATGGAACCACGCACGATCGCGCCTTCCACAAAGCCCTCAACACCCTGCTCCGCCTGCAAAAGGAGCGCCGCAAGAACGAATCGCATGGCTTCGTTTCGCAGCACGCCGCTCAAACGCCGCCGCCGGAGCAGTTCGTTCGGCAAAATGCGCCTTCTCTTCGCTCCCAAGCTGGCTTCGTTTCGCAAAATCGACCCGCCAACCCCTCGCCGGACCCGCTGGAGGCCTCCCAAGCCGCCTGAGCCGGGTATCATAACAGCCGATGCATCCCTACCTGCGCCACACGACTGAGAAGCAAAGCGAGATCGTTGCGCTAATTCGAGAAATGGTCGAATGCGAATCTCCAAGCGATTCCCCCGCGGAGGTGAACCGGCTCGTCGACCTGCTGATCGAGCGAACGCGAGACATCGCCCAGGCGCAAACCATGCCTGCCGAGCGGTTCGGAAAGCATTTGCGGCTCGAGTTCAAGCTGCCGGGCAAAAAGAAAAGCGGGCAACTCCTTGGCATCGGGCACTCGGATACGGTATGGCCGTCGGGAACCCTCAAGAGCATGCCCTTTCGCCAGGCGGACGGCCGCTTGTGGGGACCGGGCGTGCTGGACATGAAATCGGGTCTCGCATTTTTTATCTACGCGGCGCGGGCGCTGCGCGATTTAGACATCCCGGTTCGGCGCAAGGTCGTGCTCTGGATCGTCTCGGATGAAGAAGTCGGCAGCAAGACCTCGCGAGCCCTCACGGAAACAGAAGCGAAGCAAAGCGATTGCGTTCTGGTGCTGGAGCCCGGGTCCGATTTAACCGGCAAACTCAAGACTGCGCGTAAAGGAGTTGGAAATTACAAGGTGTCGATTGAAGGAAAAGCAACCCACGCCGGCATCAGTTTCAGCGAAGGAGCCAGCGCGATTATCGAAGCTGCGCGGCAGGTGGTGAAGATCGCGGGTTTTACAGATCTGAAGCGCGGCACGACTGTGAATCCAGGTGTCATCAGCGGTGGCACGCGCCCGAATGTCGTCGCGGCAGAGGCGAAGATCAACGTCGATATTCGAGTCATGCGCCTCAAAGATGCCGCGACATTGGATAAGAAGTTTCATGCGCTGCGGCCCATCGATCGGCGCTGCAAAATACAAGTCGAGGGCGGGCTGAACCGTCCGCCCATGGAGCGAAAAGCGGCCGCCGGGCTGTTTCAAAAAGCGAAGAAGATCGGCAAACAATTGGACTTAACGCTGCAGGAATCGTCGACCGGCGGTGGTTCCGACGGTAACTTTACGGCCGCGCTGGGCATCCCGACGCTGGACGGGCTCGGCGGAGTCGGCGAAGGCGCCCACGCGGTAAATGAAAGTATTCTGGCAGGCCGCATTCCCGATCGAGTGGCCTTATTGGCCGGACTATTGGCGGGACTGTAGCGATATACTCCCGTATTGATCGAGACGCAATATGAATAGACGAACTTTTTCCAGAACCTTGGCAGGCGCGACGTTCGTTACCGCCGCTGGAACGGCGGCCCGCGCGGAGACGGTTAGCAGCGCGCCCTACGACATCTCCGTCATGCTTTGGACTGTCTTTCGAAAGCTCCCCTTCGAGCAGCGCCTCGAAAAAGTCGCCGAAGCGGGTTACAAAAACGTCGAGCTGGTAGGCGAATACAAGAAATGGTCGGAAGACGATTTCAAGCGCGCGAACGCCAAGCGCAAGGAACTCGGCATCTCGTTCGATGTCACCGCCGGCTTGCGGCATGCCGTTGGCAATCCGGCTGATCGCGAGGCCATGCTCGCCGACGTTCGAAATGAACTGCCGATTATGCAAAAGATCGATTGCCCGGCCGTCATCGTCATGTCCGGCAACGTCGTTCCGGGCATGCCTCGCGAGCAGCAGCACCAAAGCTGCATCGAAGGCTTGAAACAAGCCGCCGCGCTGGTGGAAGGCAAGCAGATCGATGGCCAGCCTGTGCGCTTGCTGCTCGAAAATATCGATCCGGAGGAGAATCCCAAATACTACATGACCTCCGTAGCCGAAGGATTTGAAATCGTGCGCGCGGTGAATCATCCCCAAGTGCGCTTGCTCTACGATTTCTTTCACGAGCAGATCGCGGAAGGCAACCTGATCGAAAAGCTCGAAAAAAATATCGACTACACCGGATTGGTTCACATTGCCGATGTGCCAGGACGGCATCAACCGGGCACGGGCGAAATCGATTACCGCAACATCTATCGCAAACTCGCCGCGCTCAAATACAACCGCAAGGTAGCGATGGAATTTATCCCGCTAGGCGATCCGGTCACCGAACTGCGCCAGGCCCGCCAAGCGGCGTTGGACGCGGGCCGCGCTTGATCCGCTATTCGAACCGGTACACGGTGACTTTCTCGATGTTGATTCGACGCGGCGCGAATCTCCAGAACTTGCCTTGATCGTTTTCATCGCCATTCAACCGCCGTCCGGGCAGCCATGCTCCATCGGAGAAAGTGCCTTCGTCGATCGATCCAATTCCGGCATGAGGCGGTCCTGCGGATTGAGGTACAAACGAAACCCGGAATCCGTTGCCCGCGCCCAAAAATTCGTTTGGTCCGGTGGCAATTATCAGCCCGTAGCCTTTGCTGGCCTCGCTGCCAAAAATTGAATCCAGACTGATCGTGAGCCGATACCCGTTCATATCGACGGAGGTGGACGGATGTTCCTTGTCAAGCAGAAAACCCGTCATCTCGCCGCCGCCTTCGTGCTTCAGAATTACCGGCATCATCTGCGCCAACACTTCATAAGCTTTGCCCAGATCGTTATCCGCATCGTTCCACGAATCAATTCCAAACGGCGCGAATCCTATCGCGCTGCGCTGTCCGATGGCGTAAAAAACATTGGCTTCGCCCGCCGCTCCGCCTCGAGTCTCCGGTATAAGCATCGGATTGCCGCCGCGATTGTAGCGGTCGCACCACTCGGTGAAATTCGGCGCGTAAATATCGGGAGAGTAAATGTCAATCGCGCTTCCCGCAGCTTTCCACAAGTCGATCACTTCCGGTAAGGGTCCGCCGCTGGGATACTGCCCCGGCGTTGCATTCGGTCCCCCGAGCCAGGTATTGACGTACATCGGGATCGGATATTCGGCTTTGCCCGCAGCGGCGACATGGTTGACATAACGGCCGTAATTAAAGGCCATAAACCGCTTATCGGTTTGCGGACCGGCGCCGAAAACCTGCTCCCAGCTTCCGGATGTTTTCGATCCGCCCGCTTCCCATGCCTGCCGGAATTCGGGCATCAATGTGTCGCCATGCTGCCGGATGTAGCGGAACACTTCGTTCGGTAATTGTCCGTTGAATGCTTGATTGGCCGCCGGCGAACGGTCGCGCGAATCGCCCAACACCCCGACTTCGTTTTCAACCTGCATCATCAGCACGGTGTGCGCCTGCCCGTCCACTTCGCGAATGTGGCGCATCAGCGCGGCGAAGGCCCGTGCATCGGCGTCCATTGTCGCTTGGCCCAATGTGCTGAGAATCTCGACCTCATTCCCGTCTTTCTCGATCACGCGCGGAAAGCGGTGCGTATCGCGCTTCACCCATACCGGCGCGTAGCTCGACATGCCGTTCTTCCAACTCGCCAGCCAGAGAAAGACGATGTGCAGGTTATTGCGTCGCGCCTGATCGATCAAGCCGTCGACCAAAGTGAAATCGAACCGGCCCTCGGCGGGTTCGATCAATTCCCAGGAGAGCGGCGTCAATACGGTATTCAGAGGGATTTCAGCCAGCCGCGGCCAAATGGGCCGCATGTATTCCAGGCTCGACGAGCTCGAATTGTGGATCTCGGCCGCGAGCATCAGGAACGGCTTGCCGTCCACGAACAACTGAGTAGTTGTCCCGTGTTTCTCCAGGTGCGGAATGCCCGACGTCTGCGCCGCAAGCGTCGAGCAGAACAAGATTGAAGCGAACAGAAGAAGTCTCATATTTTATTGGACTCGGTGCAGAAGAACTGCTGTGCTGTCGTAATCGTCTTGAAGAATGACGTTCAGCCCATCTTGCATGAGATAAGCGCCGCTCAGCTCGGTTTCCTTCTGCATCACCTTTCCATCGATGGATTCTATTCGATACAACGCGCGCCCGTCGAGCCCTTTCAGATACAGCGTCGGCGCAGGCGTTGCGTACTGCTGCGAATGCCGGAAGGCGAACAGCACCGCTTCTTTGCCATCGGAAGAGACATATTCGTTGGCCGTCGTATCGTTTGTCCGCGGCGAAAGCAATCGATACAGATTGCCGAACTGAACCGTATTGCGAATCCTTTTATCGAGCGCAATCATGTTCCGCGCCAGCGTCGTGTCCTCTTCAGACCACTTATTCAGATTGGCGCCAATGCCGAGCGCGCCTTGCATCGCGACCAGGAATCGGTATTTCAGCGGCGTACTTCGATGATTCATATTCGGCACGTCCGTTACCCACGCCGACATCAACTTCGCTGCATAAGCTTCGGAAAATCCTTCCTGAATCCGCAGACGATCGAACGCTTCCGTATTGTCGGAAGTCCAGAATTCATCCACATAGCGAAGAATTCCGAGATCCACGCGCCCGCCGCCGCCCGAGCACGATTCAATCTCGAGATCGGGATGCTTCGCTCGCAAGCCGGTCCATGATCTCGTAAAGATTGCGCACATACTTCACCCACAGCTCGCGCTGCTCCGCAACCGGCACTTCCGGCCATCCCGGTTCGGAAAACGTGCGGTTCATGTCCCATTTGAAATAGCGGATATGGTAGTCGCTCGCCAGCTTATCGAGCGCGGAGAAGATGTATTCCTTCACATCGTCGCGTGCCAGATTCAAGATCAGTTGATTGCGCAACTCGCTGCGCGGCCGGCCCGGAAAATTCATCACCCAATCCGGATGCGCGCGATACAAATCGCTATCCGGATTCACCATCTCCGGCTCGACCCACAATCCGAAATCCATTCCCAGGTGGTTCACATACTCAATCAGCGGATTCAATCCATGCGGAAATTTTTGCGGGTTTGGAAACCAATCGCCCAGCCCAGCGTGGTCGTTATTGCGTTTCCCAAACCATCCGTCATCCATCACGAATAATTCGACGCCGATCTTCGCTGCCTTCGCGGCAAGCTCTTCCTGTCCCGCCTCGTTCACGTTAAATTCGGTCGCCTCCCAGGAGTTGTAGAGAATCGGACGCGCCCGCGCGCTCAATCCATGCGGCTCGATTTCGCCGCGCTCCAGATTGTGCAGCAGCCTGGAAGCTTCTCCAAATCCATCCTGCGTAAAGCCCGCGTAGAATGCAGGCGTCTCCAGCGTTTCGCCCGGCTTCAAGGGATACGAAAAATCGAAGGTGTTGAATCCGCCCGTGATGCGCACTTGCTGATAGGGCGTCTGCTCGATCGTGATGCGCCAGTTGCCGCTCCAGGCGAGCGCTCCAAACCAGACGCCGCCATGCTCCTCTCCGGCATCGCCCGCATCGATCGCAAACCAGGGATTCAGATTGTGCCCGGTATGTCCCAAGCGGCTTTCCAGCACTTTCATTCCTTCCTGAATCGGCTCGCGATTGAGCTGTGTTTCGGCAGCCCATCGCCCGCTCAAATACGACAGCCGGTAGCCGGTTCCTTTCGGCAGATACCACGCCGCCGATTGCGCGCTTTCGATCGTAATGACCTGCGCGGTTCCGTTGCGAATGGTAGCCGCGCGCCGGATAACTCCGGTCTGGGGATAGACGTGATAATGAAGCGTCACCTCGATGTCGTCGCGGATGTCTTTCAGGACGATACCCAAATCGTTGTTCTGAATCCGATGCGATACATAGCGCAGCACGAGATCGCGATCGCCATCCGCACGCGTGATCTTAAGTGCCGGTTCGAAATACCGCGGGCCGCCCCAGCCCGGATACTCTTCGTTCTCCAGCATCTGGTGCGGATCGAAGGAGGAGATGTCTCGGGGCACGCGCGCCGCCGGAATGTCTGCCATGCGCCACAGCGGACCGCCCCAGTAGAGATGCTGCAATGCGCCGTCGGCGCTCACGCCCATTGCGTAAGAAGAGCGCGAAGTGGTCAGGAGCCAGATCTTCCGGCCAGCGTCATATTGGATCGCTTGGGCGAAGAGCGAACATGCAAATAAAAGCCCGGCGAGAAAACACCGGCTGGTGCGGCACATGGTCTCGATTGTACGAATTGGATTTCAAAAGTGCTTTAATGTTCCAGGCATGAAGCTATTTCGCAGCACGGTCGCGGTCCTGTTCTCTCTGGCATTACTGCAAGCGCAGACGCCCAATCCCGATTGGTTTCCGAAGAAGGACATGCTGACCATCGGCGTCTATTACTATCCCGAGGCCTGGCCTGAATCGCAATGGGCGCGCGATATGGCGAACATGCACAAGCTCGGAATGGAATTCGTGCATATGGGCGAGTTCGCCTGGTACTTCATGGAGCCGCAAGAAGGCAAATACGATTTCGACTGGCTGGAAAAGAATGTCGATCTGGCGGCGAAGAATGGAATGAAAGTGATTCTGTGTACGCCGAGCGCAACCCCGCCAATCTGGCTGACGCGCGAACATCCCGAGATTCTGATGGTCGATGAGCAAGGCCGCACGATGGATCACGGCAGTCGCGAGCACGCCGATTGGAGCTCGCCCGTTTATCGCGAGTACGTCACCAAGATCGATACCGAGCTCGCGAAGCGCTTTGGGCACGATCCGCGCGTGTGGGGCTGGCAAATCGACAACGAGCTGAGCCACTACGGCAGGGACTTTTCGTATTCGCAAGCAGCCACGCTGAAATTTCGCGCTTGGCTGCGCGAGAAATACGGCACCATCGACCGGCTGAACAGCGATTGGGGCGATGCCTTTTGGTCGCAAATGTACCAGAACTTCGATCAAATCGACATTCCCAACCGGGATACGTTGGTTGCGGATCCAAATCCCCACGCCATGCTCGATTTCCGGCGCTGGTTCGCGCACGAAGCGGCCGACTACCTGAACATGCAGGCCAGCGTTCTTCGCCGCTATTCGCAAAACCAATGGATCACGACGAACTTCATGTCCATGCATGAGGACGTCAATCCCGCGCTATCGGCGAAAACACTGGATGTCTTCACCTGGACCCACTATCCCGTGCATGGCGAGTTGAATGAAGGTCCGCTCGGGTTCCGGCTCGGCAGCGCGGAGGAGATGTCGTTCATGCACGATTGGATGCGCTCCTTTAATGGCCTATCGGGCTTGATGGAGCTGCAACCCGGCCAGGTCAATTGGGGGCAAGTGAATCCGTGGCCGCTTCCCGGCGCAATTCACATGTGGATCATGCGAGCATTTGGCGCGGGCGCACGGCTGGTTTGCACCTACCGCTATCGCGAGCCGCTGTATGGCTCGGAGCTGTATCACAAAGGCTTGGCGGAGACCGATGGCGTAACCCCGTCGGAAGGCGGCCGCGAGTACGCCCAAGCCATGCGCGACGTGATCGAGCTGCGAAAGCATTACGATCCGGGCGCGCGAGAGCCGCAATCGTACGCTGCGCGCCGTACTGCATTCCTGATCAGCTATGACAACCGCTGGGATATTTCGGATCATTCGCAGACCATCCGCTGGAATACGGAAGCGCATTGGATGCGCTACTACCGTGCGCTCAAAAGCATCATGGCTCCGGTCGATGTGCTCACGGCTGATCGCGATTTCAGCCATTATCCCTTTGTGATTGCTCCGGCCTATCAACTGCTGAATGAAGACCTGATTCGCCGCTGGACCGATTACGTTCAGAACGGCGGGCATCTAATTCTCACCTGCCGGACCGGACAGAAAGACATGCGCGGCCACCTTTGGGAAGCGGCTTGGGCAGAACCGATATACAACCTGATCGGCGCGCGCATTCCGTTTTACGATTTGCTGCCGGTGGGCGTGAACGGGCACGTTGCCGCAAATGGCAAAACGTATGAGTGGGGTTCCTGGGGCGACATTCTGCAGCCGGAAGCGGGGACTGAAACGCTGGCGAAATATACGGATCAGTTTTACGCAGGCCGCGCGGCGGCGGTTACGCACAAGCTGGGGCGCGGCAGCGTGACCTACATTGGAGTGGACACGCTCGATGGCGAACTGGAACGCGCGCTGCTGCATCGCGTGTATCAATCCGCGGGCGCAGCTCCGGCGGATCTCGATCCGAATTTCCTCGTGGATTGGCGCGATGGTTTCTGGGTCGCAACCAATTTCGCCAGTCAAACGGAAAACATCCCTGCCAGCGCGGGCGCGCACATTGTTATCGGATCGCGGCAAGTGCCGCCCGGCGGAGTCGCTGTGTGGACGGATCGCTAAACCAGCCTATTCTGGCTCGCGAATAGTAATCACTCGATCGCAGGGTTCATTTTCTAGTTGCTGCTTTACTCCGCTGGGCCACGCGATTTCAATGTGGTCGATATGGGTCGCGGAAGCGAGGCCAAAATGCAGCCGCAGATCGCTTTGCGACAAATAACTTCCGCCGCTGCGCACTTCATCGTATTGGGCGTGCTCGCCGGCAATCACTTTGACGCGCGCTCCGATGGCGCTGCGATTGGACCGCGTGCCGACCAGCTTCAGCAGCACCCAATGCGCCGGAGGATGGATCGCCTGTTTCAGCAGCGATGGCGGCTCATTCTGATTGTTGATCGCAATTTCAACCGCGCCGTCGTTATCGAAATCTCCGAACGCCGCACCGCGCGAGGAATGTTTTTCTAGCAAAGCCGGTCCAGCATGATCGGAGATGTCGCTGAATTTTCCATTTCCCAGATTCCTGTAGAGAATGGCGCGATCTTTGGAGTGAATGTCGATATGCAGCGTATCGACTTCGGGAAAGGCATGGCCGTTGACCAGAAAGAGGTCTTTCCAGCCGTCATTGTCGAAATCGAAAAATCCGGTGCCCCAGCCGACATAACTTGTGTTTCGTCCTAAACCGGCTTCGAGCGTTACTTCATCGAAGTTGCCATCGCCGCGATTGCGATATAGCGTTTCCCGTTCATCGGAGAAGTTCGTCCGGAAAATGCTCAGCTGTCCCATCGCCGGTGTAATCGGCCGCCGTAACGCCCATGCCCGGACATCGCTTTGCCGTTTTCATCGAACGCGACCCCGCGCAGCTCTGCTTCTTCTTCGAACTTACCGTGGCCTTTGTTGATGTAGAGCAGGGAAGGCGTCTGATCGCACGCGACATAAATATCCGGCAGGCCGTCCTGGTTGAAATCTCCGGTGAGCACACCCAGCGAGTAATGGCCTTCCGGCGCCGCGATGCCGGACGATTCGGAGATATCGGTGAACGTGCCATCGCCATTATTCCGGTAAAGAATGTTGCGGTCGAAGGGCAAACCTCGCGGCCCGCAGTTGACAGGAATTCCGCGATAAAAGCAGTACGGATTGGCGCCCGGTTTGGGCGTCGTGGCCGGATCGAACTTCAGATAATTCGCGACGAAAAGATCGAGATGGCCATCGTTATCGATATCGGTGAAAGCGCAGCCGGTGTTGTAGCGAACGCGCGATTGGGTGAGATGCGAAGCCGCGGTCACATCCTCGAATTTCTTGCCGCCAATATTTCGATACAGATGATTCGCGCCCCAGTACGTGACGAACAGGTCCGTGAATCCGTCGTTGTCGTAATCGCCCGCGCAGACGCCTTGCGCCCAACCAGACGAATGCAGCCCGAGTGCATCGGTGACATCGCGGAAATGTCCATTGCCCTCGTTGTGATACATGCGATTGGTGCCGCCGTTGCCCGAGAGAACAAACAGATCGAGCAAGCCGTCGTTGTCGTAATCGATGAACGCGATACCGCTGCCTGTGGTTTCGATGATGTATTGTTTCGACGTAACGCCGCCGTTTGGGAACACATCGGTTAGGCCCGGCTTGCTTCGCGATATTTCGAAAATCGGGAGCGTATGGCGCGCTCGCGCTAAGCGCCAAAGCGGCAAACAGGAGAGCGGAGGGATATAACTTCACTGCTGTTGTTTCGCTGCGCCGAGTTTCTTCAAGAAATCGGAGAATTCGCCTTCGGGCGGTTTTTGCAGACGGTCCAGAATCGTTTTTTCCGCTTTAGCCTTGTCCATTTCGCCGGCGTCGCGATAGGCCGTCATCAGCGCGTAGTGCGCGCTTTCGTTTGCGGGCTGCGCCGCCGTCGCTCGCGAGAGCAGCGCGATGGCTTGCGGATAATCCTTATCGGCTGAATGCAATTTGCCGAGCGCGATCAGCGCCTGCACAAAATTTGGGGAAAGCGCAACCGCGCGTTCCAGGTGCGATTTCGCTTCGGCGCTATTGCTTTTCACAAGTGCGATTTGTCCGAGTTGGAATTCACAGGCGCTGTCTTCCGGGCTCAGCTTGAGTTCCGATTCGAACTCGCCGGCAGCCTTATCAAGCGCCTCCGGATTGTGGCTCTGCAATAAAATGGCGCGCCCCAGGCGGTAATGAAGATCCGGCGCGTTCGGATTCAACTCGATGGCCTTCCTATACTCCGTTATCGCGTCGTCGTAGCGATTTTCAACTTCGAAGATTTCGGCCGAGAGCTCATGGACGCGATAAGAAGATGGCGCGCGCTGGAACATGGCGAAGGTGGCATCGTTGAAGGCTTTCATGTGAAGCTTGGCCGCGATGTAGAGAACATCCGGATCGTTCGGAAAACGGCTCTGTAGACGATCGAGCAGCAGGAATGCTTTTGTGTTTTCACCGCCGGCGCTGTAACACTTCACGGCGGCCAAGCCGGCTAGCCGGTAGAATGTTGCGCCCGCTGTATCCGGCTTGGTGGTCAATTCGGGCAAAGCGGCTTTGCAGTTTCCGATGGCGGCTTCGGTCAGACCTAAGAAGATGCGCGCGGTGTCATCCCGGCGGTCGCCTGCGGCCTGTTTTAATTTGACGAGCGCGACCGAGTAGCGGCCTTCTTTAAAAGCCGCGATACCGTCCTCACGAGTGGAGGCGCCGGCCAGCAGCCCGGCGGCGAACAAGAAAAACAGCGTCCGTCTAATGCCCTGCATCGTCCAACATCAACTCGGCATTTCCAAAGCGGTGGTGCAATTTGCCCTCGTAATAACGGAAGCTCAGCAGCGGCGGCGGACCCGGAGCGATCGCGCGCGAAGGCCCAACACGGGCGTCGGGCGACTCCGCGACATCCGCGCAGCGCCCCGATTCGGCGACTTGCTGAATGAGCGATTGTTCGCGCTGCAAATCCGGCACCGCAAGAAGCAAAAACGCGAGGAGAACGAGTTTCAGCATTGCGATTTAATGTCCGTTGAGCTCCTGCAAAGCGTGCCGCGCGATTGTGCTGTCCGGTTTGCGATCCAGCAGTTGTTGCATCACTTGCTTCGCTTTCTCGATTTGCCCGGCGCGGACGTAGCTTCGTCCCAGATTCAGATAGAGTATATCTTCCTCCGGCGCAACGCGGATTCCGTAGCGGAACGCTGCGATGGCGTCGTTGAGTTGGCCGTGCTCGGCGTAGAGAGTGCCGAGATCGTTGATAGCGTCGGCGGAATCCGGACGCGCGGCAATGGCTTTTTCCAGGTAATCGCGCGCTTCCTCATAGTGTCCGCGCCGCGCCAGCGTCGCGCCCAGGCCGTAGAGAGCTTCCGGCGATTGAACGTCGAGCTGTAGCGCCTGGCGGAAGTACGTTTCCGCCGTTTCCAGGTTTTTATCCGCGAGATAGATCTCTCCGACCAGCACCACCACGCGAGCGTTATCGGGCGTGCGGCGAAGCACTTTCTCTAAATACGGCAGCGCTTGCGCCGGATACCCCGACCATAAATACGCCGCGCCGAATTTAAAGAAGTCGCGTGTGGGTCGGACAATGTAATCCCCCGGAAATGGCAGCGCGAGTTTGGCGTGATTCGCGATCTGCGCGAGATCGGCTTTCGACTGTGCATTCGTCGGAACGCTTTTGTAGACTTTCACCGCTTCGCCCGCCTCGTTCAACAGCAAAGCGAGCGGCGGCGAGAGCGAAGTGCGCCAATCGAACAGATAACGCCGGAATATCTCATATTCGGGCGTCGCTTGCCGGATGACAAATAGGCCGGGACCGCGCTGCTTTGTAGGTAGCGGCACAGGCTCTACGAACCATGTATCGTGGAGCGCAAGTTCGTTATCGCCCACGCACTCACTTGCTGAAAGCGCCCGATGCGGCCGGAACGGTTCACTCGCGAGCTCCAGCGATCCTTCGGTAGCGGTGTAAGTATGACCGGCTTGAAGATTTGCGAAGTGCTGGACCAGACCGGATGGCCACGTGATGCGAACCCGATTCACGAAATCCGCGCCGCCGAGACCGAAAAGCAGCGTCTTGCTGTTCTGAGAAAGGAACCCGGATCCCGCTTCGAGCCATTTCGTCTGACCGTCGGCTTCCACGCGAGCGCCGATCGCATCGCGATTCGATTTAGTTCCGCGCAGCCGGAATGCGATGGAGCGATTTGCACCCGCGCAATTGTTTTGCAGAATCCGAACCTGCGGACCCAACCGGCTCTTAAGAACGATGTCGGGCCGCCCGTCGCCATCGAAATCGGTGATCGCAAACGCGCGGCTGTCATCGGCAAAATCGAGGCCGCTGATGCCTGAAATATCGACGTATTCGCCGTCGCGGCGGGCATGCAGAACGTTAGGTTGGCGTCCGCTCCAACTGTATTCTTCGCGAATGAACTGATTCAGAGCGTTCCAGCCGTTCTCGTAGGCCGCGGACGGTTTGGCAGTGGCGGGCGACCGTGCGACCACCTGACGCCAGAAGAAACTGCTCAGGTCCGTCGTGGACGTGTTGGTCAGCATTCCACACGTGATGAAAATCTCCGGCTCGCCATCGTTGTTGAAATCATGCCCGCCGGAAGACCAGGCCCAGCGCCCGAATGCGGCGTGTTGCCGGGCGGTCGTATCTTCGAACGTGCCATCGCCGCGATTTCGGAACAGCGAGTTGCCCATGGTGTGGCCGCGATACGCTTCCGGAGCTTTCTGCGCGGGCAAAAAGTTCTTATCGCGGATCACGCGCTGCCCGGCGGCGGTCCACATATTGGCGACGTACAGGTCCGGTTTGCCGTCGCGGTCGTAATCGAACCAGCAGGCGCCCATGCCCGGGCCGATATCTTCCACTCCGGCATCGCGCGCCAGATCGCGAAATGTCCGGCCTTATTCACGTACAGGTTATTCCGGCCGAAATCGTTTGCGACGTACAGATCGGGCCAGCCGTCGTCATCGAAGTCGCACCAGGCGGGAGCGAAGCTGAAGCGATTGTTGTTTTCGTTCACGCCCGTTTCCGCCGTGCAGTCTTCGAAAAAGCCGGTCCCATCCAGATTCAAGCGGTTACGAAACAGAAAATTGGGAGGCCCGTTCTGCGCGTCATGATACGGCGACGCATAGGTATATTGCGCTTCGCTTAAAAAATAGACGTAGCAGCAGAGATACAGGTCGAGTTTCCCGTCGCGATCGAAATCGGCGGCTGCCATGCCGGTGAAGCCGCCTTTCGGAACAGAGGCGAAATGGAACGCATTGGTTCGCAGATTGTAGCGCCCAGCCTCATTCAGAAACAGAAGCGGCCCGCCGCCGCGAAGCACGACGAGATCCTGGCGGCCGGTGTTGCGCAGATCGAGAAAGAGCGCGCAGGAGGTGTCGTCGAGAATGCCGACACCCCAAGCCTGGGTGATGTCCACCAGCAGACCATCGCGATCGAATTTGTAAAGCCGGTTTGGCAGGCCGCCGGGCTGGCAAACGTAGATTTCGTCGATGCCATCGCCGTCGATATCTCCTGCGGCGACGCCATTGCTGCCGTAGATGTCGATGCCGGTTGCCGGGTCGAGGCGGGCGCGCCAGTACGGAACGCCAAAGCGCAATTGCTCCTCGAATGATGGAACTTTTTCGAACGCCGCCGCGGTTACGTCACGGAAATAGGGTTCCTGCGCCGAGCTGACCTGTTCTTCGAGCGCGGAAAAACTGAGCAGCTTGCCGTCCTGCCAGGTTTGCTTCCAGCGGCCTACGCGATAGAACAAAGTTCCATCGCGCTCGCTTGCGATTTCGTAGCGCACGATTCCATCCGGAAGTGGATAGAATTCGGCGCGGCGGATCGCGCCCAAAGATTTCACCCAATTGCCCCAGCCGGGTGCGCCGGGTAATTCCATCGATCGCAAAGCCTGCTGAAGAGTGCTGCGAATTTGCAGGGCCGCCTTCTCTTCCGGAAACTCATCGTTGCCAGGTTCGATGAATTTTTCGAGCGCGAGATAGGGCGGGCTCTGGTGAGGCTCTTGGCCCAAGGCCGGGCGCGTCGATGCCCAAGTCAGGGCGGGGAACGCCGCGGTGGAGGCCAGGAACTCGCGCCTGGAGAAACCCTTCATGGATTCACCGGAGCCGCTTCGGTCAGCTTCAGCGTGCGATCCGCATCGATTTTCCCGGTTCTTTGGACGATCCCGCTCGGCCAGTGAATCTCAACATTATCTACCTGCGTCAGCGCTCCCAAGCCGAAATGCAGCGTGAACGAATTTTGCGAATAATAGCTGCCGCCGCTCATCACTTCATCGATTCTCTTGCGGCCTCCCGCGGTGACGATGACACGTGCTCCAATAGCGCTGCGATTGGATTTAGTACCAGTGAGCGAAACGTTGAGGTAATGCCCATGAGGCCCATAATTCTTCAAAAGCGTGGGAGTCGAATTCATGTTCACGACCACGATTTCCGGACGCCCGTCTCCGTCCAAATCTCCGACGGCGAGGCCGCGCGCGGGGCGTGGCACCTGAAAAGCCGGACCAGCTTCCGCAGTGACGTCTGTGAATTTACCGTTGCCCAAATTCCGGTACAAGACGGTCGGCTGCAAATAAGTGTCGCCGAGTTGTTTGCCTTCGACTTCGGGATAGACGTGCCCATTGGCAATCACCAGGTCGCGCCAACCGTCATCATCCACATCGACAAACGCGACGCCCCACCCGAGCAGTTGGCGCGTTGCCAGTCCGGCTTCGCGCGAGACGTCGGTAAAGAACTTGCCGTCATCATTGTGATAGAGCGAAGTGAGGTCGCCGGAAAAATTCGTTTTTGCGATATCGAGAAAGCCGTCGCCATCGTAATCCGCAACCGCCACGCCCATGCCGGCCTGTAAGTCGCCGTCGAAATTGAGCGCGACGCCGGCTTCCACGCCGCGCTCTTCGAAAGTTCCGTTGTGCAGATTGTGAAACAGCAGGCTGCGCGTCATGTCGCAAGCGACGTAGATGTCCGGCCAGCCGTCGTTGTCGAAATCGGCGGCCACCACTCCCAGACCGTAACGGCCGCCCGGTTTCAAAATGCCGGCGGCTTCCGAGACATCGCTGAAAGTGCCGTCCCGATTGTTGTGATACAGAATGTTGTGCGCCAGCGGCAGACCGCGCGGGCCGCACATCACCGGGATGCCCTTCCACTGGCAGTAGTCGCCCTGGCCGGGATGAGGCGTCTTAGTCAAATCGAGATCCACGTAGTTTGCGATGAATAAATCGAGATAGCCGTCGCGGTCGTAATCGAAAAACGAGCAGCCTGAGCCGTAGCGCGTTCCAGTCACCGGAAGGCCCGCTTTTGCGGTGACGTCTTCAAAGGTGCCGTCGCCGCGATTGCGATACAGAACGTTATGGCCGTAGTAAGTGACCAGAAGATCCGGATGGCCATCGTTGTCGTAATCGCCGACGCAGACGCCTTGCGCCCAGCCGGTGCGATTGAATCCGGCTTGCGCGGAGACGTCTTTGAAATGCCCGTTGCCCTCGTTGTGATAGAGCTGCGGACGGGCATTCGATCCGTCCAGACGGGTACCGTTGGCGATGAAAACATCGTTGCGGCCGTCGCCGTCATAGTCGAAAATGGCGACGCCGTTGCCGGTGGTCTCGAGGATGTAATCCTTGCGGGTCAGGCCGCCGTAGACGTTTTTGCCGGTCAGACCTGAGGTAGCGGCGATGTCGCGGAAATCCGCCTTGGAAGGCCGGTATGCCGGTGGCCAGGGCCGAAAGAGCAAGGCAGGCCAAAAGAGCCGGATGCCGCATGGAAGGGGCATTATAGCGTCACCGAAACCAGGGTGCCCGGATTCGAGAAATCGTACTTTCTCCATCCCAAAACCGAAAAAATAGCTTGAAGTAAACGTTTACGTGTGATACTTTCTTCCCAACGTTTTAGTTCAGCGGTCGTTTCAACTCAAAGTTGGAGGGGATTATGTCGCATTCGCTACGCTACCTGCTGGTAAGCGCTTCCGTATTGCTATTGAGCACAGTTGCTCTGGCTCAGCGAGATTTAGGGACTGTCACGGGAACCATCGTGGACGCGCAAGGCGCGGCAGTTCCGAACGCCAAAATCACTATTACGGAAGAAGGAACCGGGGTTGCCTACAACACGGTCACCACCGCTGCCGGTGCCTATACGGAGCCGGCGATGCATCCCGGAACTTACAACATCCGAGTGGAGGCGCCTGGATTCCAGGTGGCCGAGCAAAAAGGCATCGTGGTCAATCCGGGCGCGCCCGTTTCGGTGAATCTGACGCTGCAAGTCGGGAATGCTTCGCAGACCATCGAGGTGACGGCGCAGGCGCCCTTGCTGCAGACCGAATCGCCGGCCATCGGGGAGAATTTGAATGCGAGCCAAATCACCCAGGTGCCGCTGGGTGGGCAGCGAGTGTTTACCTATCTGGCGCGCCTCTCGCCTGGTGTAGTGCCGGCTGAGCCGGGCGCGCGCGATGCCGCGAACGGCGGCTTTTCGGCCAATGGGGTTCGTTCGACCGGTGAGAATAACTTTCTATTGAATGGCATCGACAACAATGTCAACGATATCGATTTTCTGAATCAAACCTCCTTCGTAATTGGGCCTTCGGTGGAAGCGATCGGCGACATGCAGGTGATTACCAACGGAGCCAGCGCCGAGTACGGCCGCGCCGCGGGCGGCATCCTGGACGTCAATCTGAAATCGGGCAGCAACGGCGTGCATGGGGCTCTTTTCGAGGTTCTGCAGAACACCGATCTGGATGCCAACCGCTGGGAAAACAATCTCGCCGATAAGCCGCGTAACAAATTTATTCAGAATCAGTTTGGAGGCGCCGCCGGATTCCCCATCATCAAGAACAAGCTCTTCATGTTCGGCGACTATCAAGGCACTCGCATCGCCACCGCGGGCGGAAGTATTCAGAACCTTGGATACGGCGGATTCTTCACCATACCCACGCCGGCAGAAGCTGCGGGCGATTTCTCCGGCCTGCTTGGAAAATCGATCGGCACTATTAACGGGCAGAACGTCTTACAGAACCAGATATTCGACCCCACCACAACGGTCTGCACCAGCGGATGTGCGCCCGGCACGTTGAGCGCCGTCAATGGAGCTACGCCCGTCTATACCCGAACTCCGTTCGCCGGAAATAAAATACCGGTGACATCCATGGATCCGGCGGCCATGAAAATCGCCTCGCAGTTTCCGGGAACGACCCAAACGTTTGCGAACGGCAATTATCCCCAGAATGACTTTTTCGTCAACACTCCCGGCGGTTTGAACCAGGACCAGGGAGACGGCCGCGTTGACTACCGCATGAACGATAAGAACAGTATCTTCGGCGCCCTGAGTTGGTCGAACACTAACAAAAGCAGCATTGCGCCTATCGCGGGTGCGATCGAACTGGGTGGCTTTTACGGTACGAGTGAGCAGGATCTTGGGCGCGACGCGGTGTTGAGCTGGACTCATATCTTCTCGCCAACCGTGGTGAACGAAGCTCGTGTCGGCTTCAGCCGGCTGGTTACTCTGCGCGTCGGAGCCAACGCAACCACCGACGAGTTTAAAGCGGTCGGTATCGGCGGCTACGATCCGACAACCGCGGCGGCAAATAACGGCGGCTTACCGGCCATCGGCATCGGCCGATACAGCAGTCCCCTCGGCGGCAATGACTGGCTGCCAACCAAGGAATACAGCAACGAGTGGGATTTGATCGAAAATTTGTCGGTTGTAAAGGGCAGCCACTCGCTCAAGTTCGGCGGCGAATTTAGAGAACTGCACTTCCCGTTCTTCCAGGTGCCTTATCCGCACGGCGAAATGAACTTCTCCCGGAACGAGACTTCCTATCCGTCAACGCTGAACGATAGCGGCGGTCAGAACGGCAATTTCTCCGCCGATACGGGAGACGAGTTCGCTTCCTTCCTGATAGGCGCCATTAACAATGGTCAAATCTCGACTACCAATTTCGTCTCTTCCACGAAACAGGGCTATGCCGCTTACGTGGAGGACAGTTGGAAAACGACTTCCAAGCTGACGTTGAATCTCGGCGTCCGCTATGAGTTGTTCTCCCCCATTGGCGAGCAGTTCGGTAGACAGTCGAACTTCGTTTTGCAAGACATGACCTTATACATCCCCGCGGGACCGAACCAGAACGCTCCTCTGCCGCCGAATTTCAACACCCCGGCAACCGTAAACGGTATAACATTCCCGGCGAAATTCCCGGACGTATCCGTATCTCGCGGCAAAGTGAATTCCTATTTGATTCCCTGGGACAAGCTGGACATTGGGCCGCGTTTGGGATTTGCGTATAACATGTTCCCGAAGACTGTGATTCGCGGTTTCTACGGTATTTTCTATGGCGGTGAAGAGAACCAGGGCGGGAACCCGAACCGCGGCGAATCCGCGCCCTTCAACGAATCACCGCAGTTGAATCGGCCATCCGGAGTTGGCAATTTCCAGCCCGATCCATTCTTCGCGAATGGGAATGCGACTGGCGGCGTTGCCGTAGGATATCCCACGAACGTCTTCACTACCTTCCCGGTTTCGTCGCTTCAAATGCGCGAAGTCCAACCGGACTTTAGAAATCCTATGGTGCAGGAATGGAACTTCTCGATCCAGCAGGAATTATCGGGTCAGATGGCTCTGGAGCTTGGCTATGAAGGCAACCATCAATCGCACCAGCTCTTGCAGCCGGATTTCAACGCGTGTCCAAATGTATTCACAACAAATTCGGCCATCACCTGCAATGCGTTACGCCCGGCGCCGGATGTCGGCTCAATTTCCGGAACGGCGACGTTCGGCATCGGTAACTATGAGGCGTTCACGGCGCAATTGCTAAAGCGGCTTTCCAATGGCCTGCAGTTCCAGGCTGCTTACACGTATGGTCACGCGCTCTCCGACAGCGGAACCACGTTGTCGGGTTCGCAGAATTTGTATAACATCAATCCGAAGGACCAGGGCGCTTCTTACGCGACCGCCTCCTGGGACATTCGTCACAATTTCACAATGGCGGCCGACTATGAAATACCGTTCGGGCGAGGCAAGCAGTTTGGCGGCAACCTGAACAAATTCGTCGATGCTGTGGTGGGCGACTGGCAGCTTAACGGCATACTGAGCCTGCGCACGGGAGTTCCATACACGATAAACGCGAGCGGCTGCCAACTCGTTAGCGATGGCGCCGGCTGCGGTCCCGAGCTGATTTCCGGAACACCGGATCAGGCCCCGCCGGGCGGGCGAACGCCTTCGGAATGGTTCAACACTGCCAATTTTGGACACCCAGCGCCTCTTTCGCAAGGCGACGTCGGTTTGCAATCGAACACCGCCCCACCGCAGAAGACTCTTGATTTCTCCATATTCAAAAACTTCCCCATTACGGAACGGTGGGTAGTCCAATTCCGCGCGGAGAGCTTCAATCTCACGAACACTCCGGTATTCAATCCGCCCGACAGCAGTTTGCAGGATGCGAATTTCGGAAAGATCACCAGCACGTATGCCGGAAGCGAGCGGCATATTCAGTTCCAATTGCGCCTGCAATTTTAGCGGAGCATGCACAACACGATACAATGTATTCGTGAGTATTGCATTGAGTTTTCGCACAGAAGAAGTTACGCGAGACGATCTTGATCGCATCGCGGAATCGCTCAACCGCAACCGCAACTGGGTCATCAACGAAGCTATTGACGCGTATCTGGATCTGCACCGCTGGCAGTTGGAACACATCGCGCAAGGACACCGCGACGTTGAAAAGGGACGCACTTACTCTACGGCACAGGTTCGCGCCCGCTTAGCCAAAAGGGCGAGAGCGGGGAAGTGACTCTGCGGTGGTCTGAGACCGCGGCCCAGGATCTGATATCGATTTATGAATATATCGCCCAGGACAAACCTGCGACCGCCGCCGCGATTGTGGAGAGCATTGTGCAGGCCGCCGAACAGCTAGAGAAATATCCGGCGCTTGGGCATCGTGGCCGCTCGAAGGGCGCGCGGGAGTTGGTTCATCCGCCTTTTGTGATCGTCTACCGCGTTGTCGAGGACATTATCAACGTTGAAGCTGTCTTTCACGGGAGTCGCCGCTACGAATAGCGCCGATGTACGGTTAGTATTTGCTGCTTCCGCTGCTCATTTTATTGCTTCTCGCCGGGCCAAATCCGGCTGGAACGTTGCTGCAGCGCGGCCTGATCGCTTTACAGCACGGGCAATTCGTCGAGGCGCGCGAGACTTTGGAACAGGCCTCGCGGCTGGAGCCGAAGAATCCGTTCGTGTGGGCCTCGCTCGCCGAGACATATCTCCGGCTGAACGAAGACAAGGAATCGGCCGCGGCGGCGGGTAACGCGGAGAAACTCGGGGCGGGGAATCCGCTGGTAGCGCGCGCACTGGGGATGTACTACTCGGAGCTGGGGCGCAGTTTTATCGCGGAAGGGCAGACGGCGAATGGCGAGAAGTATCTGGAGTTGGCGTGGGAGAAATCGAAAACAGATCCGCAAATTGCCTTCGATTTTTCGCGAGTGTTGCTGCAACATGAAGATTTCACGCGGGCGGCGGACGTCGCCAATTCGGCGCTTCGCAATCATCCAGAGAGTGCTCAGTTGACTCTGGCTCTGGGCGTTGCGCGCTATGGCCAGCGGCGCTTTGAGGACGCCATTGCCGCCTTTCTCAGGGTTATCGCAATCGACTCTACAATCGAGCAGCCATATGCGTTTCTCGGGCGTATGCTCGAACAGGCCGGAACGCAGCTTCCGCAAATCACGGCAGCGTATGAGCGCTGGCAGTCAAAAGATCCGAAAAATCCGGAGGCGCCGTTGCTGTTGGCCAAAGCGCTGCTCGCGGCCGATCCGGGAAGCGCGCGGGCCGAAGCGCTGCTGCGGCGCTCCATCGCGCTGGACCCGAAAGATTGGGAATCGCATTATGAGCTCGGCGTTCTGCTCGAAGGAAAACGGGACTATCCAGCGGCGGCGGAGGAGTTGACGCGTAGCATCGATCTGGATGCCAAACAAGCGATGACGCATTATCACCTGGCACGCGTGTACGACCGGCTCGGGCAGCCGGAGCGCGCGAAAGCGGAACGCGAAATTCACCGGCAGCTAACCGGCTCTCACGCGCCAGGGGGCGGCGATTGAGATCGACCATCAGAGATGTGGCGGCCAAGGCTTGCGTTTCTATCGCGACCGTGTCGCACGTGCTGAACGGCACGCGGCCGATACGCCAGCAGACGCGTCAGCGCGTGTTGGCCGCGATTCACGAATTGGGCTACTCGCAGAACCAGGCGGCCCGCAACCTGGTGCGCGGTACCAGCACGTTTCTGGGGCTCATTGTCTCCGACGTGCGGAATCCGTTTTTCCCGGAAATTACCGCGGCATTCCAGGACGAGGCGCTGGCGCATGGCATGGATGTGGTGGTTCTCGACACCAACTACGATGCCGAGAGAACGTTGAATTCGGTTCGGCGGCTGATGGCTTTGCAGGTTCCGGGCGTGGCGATTCTTACTTCGCAAATCGATCCATCGGTCATCAGCATGTTGGCCGAACGGCGCATCGCGGCAGTGTATCTGGATTTGGGAACCGTGGATCAGGCCATCGGCAACATCGTCATCGACTACGAGCACGGAATCGCCGAAGCGTTCCAGCACCTCACGAATTTAGGACACCGGCGTATCGCCTACATTGGCGGACCGCCGCACTTGCCTTCCGCGCAGCGGCGCAAGCAAGCTTTCCTCGAAACCGCCCGGAAACTGGGCCTGGAATCCGGCTGCACGATAGACGGCGATTTTACGGTCGCGGGCGGCTATCTTGCCTGTTCCAAGCTGTTGCGCAAAAATGCGCCGAGCGCCATTATCGCCGGAAACGATCTGACCGCCATCGGCGTTCTGCATCGGGCCTACGATGCGGGCTGCCGGGTACCGGACGATCTCTCCGTGGTTGGATTCGACGATATTCTGTTTGCGAGATATACGCAGCCGGCCCTGACCACGGTAGCCGTGCCGCGGACGGAAATCGGCAAGGTCGCCTTTGAGGCGCTATGGTCGATGATGCCCGATCCGAAGCTCGCCGGACGTGAGTTTCGCGTCGGCACACACCTGGTGATTCGTCAATCCGCGGTGGCCCCGAATAACCGCTAACCGGTGACCTGGCTGGGGATCTTGAAGTCTTTGAAACCTGAAGTGATGTGTTCCGATATCAAATCCGCGGGCGGATCGAGCGCTTTGTTAGTGGACGGAAAAAAACCAGACCTGCGCCACTTCAATTTGCTGAGCTGGGTAACCAGACGACCGGTGCGCGCGACTTCGCCCAGATAATGTCCCTGCCGGCCATAAATTTCGTCGCCATTTAAGTGGCCTATCTGTATTCCTTCGCTGGAAAATAGAGCATCGGCTTCCCGGTATACTACCGCTTTACCGGAAGACGTCCAGAACCAATCGGCCTCCGCCAGCGCATCGGAGTCGGGCGGCACGCTAATTCACGTCCTCGAAGTTAAGGTCGATGCTGCGAATCAAGCTTGTGATTCTCTCCCGCGTGAGCTAATCGCCTAAGGAGTTGGATTTGGCTTCGGCGAAGGCGCCGCTTTCTCGCGTGCTTATGAGCTCGGGCGCGATCTCCGCTTTGCAATGACAATAGAAGCTCCAGATTCTCTACAAGTCGAGGTTCTCTACCAGTATAGGCGACTCCACCTCTACTGCCTAGCGAATTCGTGTGTTGCCTAACGAATTGAGCTATAAGGTATGGACTTATACGTGATTTGGCCCTATAATAAAGGAGTCTGAGCATTCCCGCCCACTCTTCAGATCCTCTGAACTAAGTCAGAGCTTCTGGATGTTACTTCTTAGACGACAATTACCGGACCGCGATGGCGCAAATCAGAAAGGCGGAGGCGAATTGGCGGATGTCAATATCTTTTGGAACTGGAGCGGCCGCTATGTCGGGTATCGCCTGTCCGACGACTTGTTCTGGTTTGACGGGCGGCAGGCCGGTTATTTCGCCGAAGGGGATGAGGTTTATGCGTGTAACGGCGGCTATCTTGGAGAAGTTCGGAGCGGAAATCGGCTGATCACAAACCTGAAAAAGAAGGCCTGGACACGAGGGTCTCTAATACCTCGCTTGCTAAGGGTCTCGCCCGGCCATACCGATCTGAATGCCAAAGAAATGCTCGACGGTTTTGAAGATTTCCCCGTTCCGCTCCAGGCTGTGTGACTTATATATGGCAAAGGAAAACATGGTATCGAAATTTTATGTAGTTCAGAAAAACGGAATCCCAGCGGTTTGGCAATCGGAGCCGGAGCGAATGGCGCGATTGCTGAAGCATAAGACAGGCTTCAGGATCGCGTCCGAAGCGCCAAGCGAAACGCGCGCTGAGGCTCTGACCACGCTTCGCCGGCTCTTTCCCGGGTGCCGTCCCGCAAAAGCTAATTAGTCGTTTAGAAAAGGATTCAAACATGCATTTTGCTTATCAGGGCTTTACGCAAAATCAGGATAGAAGATGCTTTACCTTCTGGGGCCTGGAAGAACGTAACCCTACGGTCGTATTCTCAATCGAGATTGAGCTGGCCCTTTTGTTCGAGAATCGGGTTCCGATGCAGGAAGGACCGACGTTTTGTCTCGATCTGCTCACGACCGCTTCTCTCGCCGGGCCAACTTTTCTGGACAGATTGCGGAATTATCAAGTTCGCAAAGAAGACCTTCGTCCATTGCTGGTAGAGCGCGAGAAACGCGCGGCGGAGAAGGCCATGAAAAGACCTCCGCACAGGCCCGTTCGAAAGCCCGGATCCATTTCCAACATTCAGTTGACATCAACTCTGCAGGAACACTAAGCGGGAATTCGCGGGCTACCGCTCGCTTGCCCTCCCCGTTCTTTTCCCCAACTCGGTACTATGATGGCGATATGCCAGTCGATAAGCCGTTTCTAACCGATGTGAAAGAGCTGCGCGCGAGAGCTCGCGCCAGTATTGACGAAGGTGCGGTAACCCCTGCTTACCAGGGCGATGTGAAGCAGGCGATTGACGTCCTTCAGACCGTACTCGCGACCGAGATTGTGTGCGTTCTGCGCTACACCATGAACGCCATTGCCGCCACCGGAATCTCCAGCGAAGGCGTGAAAGACGAGTTCGAACAGCACGCCAAAGAAGAGCAGGAACATATGCGGAGGGTGGCGGAACGCATCAATCAGCTCGGGGGAACGCCAAATTTCAATCCCGAAGGGCTGGCGACGCGCTCGGCTTCGCAGTACTCGGAGGGCGGGAATCTGGTCGAGATGATCAGGGAGAATTTGATAGCCGAGCGGATCGCGTGCGAACACTATCGCGAGTTGATTCGCTTCTTCGGCGACAAAGACCCTACCACGCGCGTCATGATGGAAAGTATTCTGACCAATGAGGAGGAACATGCCAGCGACATGCATGACCTCCTGGTCGCTCACGAAGGCAAGCCGATGATTGCGAACGCGTAAAGACCTGGGAAAATCCTGTGCTACGCTTCGCTCATGAGAGTCGGATGTTTCACCCCGTTGCTGTCGCAGTTTCCGCTGGATAAGGTCCTCGAAAAGCTAAAAAATCTGAACATCGCAACCGTCGAGCTGGGCACCGGTAACTATCCGGGTGACCCGCATTGCAAGCTCTCCATGCTCAAGAATGAGAAAGAGCTGAAGGAGTTTAAAAAGAAGCTCGAGGACCACGGTTTCTCCATTAGCGCGCTCAGCTCGCACGGCAATCCGCTACATCCCGATGCGGCCGTCGCCAAGAATTATGCGGAGACAAGTAAGCGAACCGTGGAGCTTGCCGCCAAACTCGGTGTCCCGGTTGTCATCGATTTTTCCGGCTGTCCCGGTGATAGCGACAACGCGAAATATCCGAACTGGGTCACTTGCCCCTGGCCGCCCGAATATCTGGAAGTTCTCGCCTGGCAATGGGAGAAAAAAGTTACTCCGTACTGGATTGAGCACGGTAAATTCGCCAAAGATCATGGCGTCAAAATCGCTATAGAGATGCATCCGGGCTTCGTCGTCTACAGCCCCGAAACCATGCTGAAACTGCGCTCTATCGCCGGCGACAGCGTGGGCTGTAATTACGATCCCAGCCACATGTTCTGGCAGGGGATCGACCCCATCAAAGCGATTCGCGTGCTCGGCGACGCGATTTTTCACGTGCACGCCAAGGACACCCAGATTTACGATTACAACCTGCCCAAAACCGGCGTCCTCGATACCAAAAAATACACCGACGAGCGAAACCGCGCCTGGATTTTCCGCTCCTGCGGCTACGGCCATCCGTATGGTTGGTGGAAAGAATTTATTTCAACGCTGCGCATGTACGGCTACGATTACGTCCTTTCTATAGAACATGAGGACTCCCTCATGTCTCCGGACGAAGGGCTGGCTAAAGCCGCTGAGTTTCTGAACCAGATCGTCATCCGCGAAGCGCCCGCAGCGGCGTGGTGGGTGTAAAGCTGCAATACTGATTTCAGTGGCCGAATATAGCTACACTGTTTTGTTCGAGCCGGCCGAAGAGGGCGGCTACGTCGTCACGTGTCCCGCGCTGCCGGGCCTGGTCACGGAGGGTGACAGCCTGGATGATGCGAGAGCCATGGCGCGCGACGCGATCGGTGCGTATCTGGCCAGTCTTCGCAAAGATCGACTGCCGATCCCTCCCGACAAACCTCCTGTTAAAGAGGAAATACGCGTCTTGCTGCCGGAAGCAGTTTGGTGAGCTAACATAGGCTTAGGCATATGCCGAAGAAACTTGCCATGGCTTCCGAACGACATGTCAAACTTTTCAAGAACGGCCGAAATCAAGCTGTGCGGATTCCCCGCGAGTTCGAGCTTCGGGGCGATGACGCCATCATGCGCAAAGAAGGCGAGCGGCTGATCCTTGAGCCCACGCCGCCGAAATCCTTGCTGGCGCTGCTGGCGACTCTCCAGCCGCTCGAGGAGGATTTTCCGCCCATCGCCGATCTGCCTCCCAATCCTGTCTAGCCTGCAACCTCGGAGATCCGATGCGCTACTTGCTCGATACGAATGTAGTCTCCGATCTCATACGCAACCCGCAGGGGCGGGTCACGCAGCACATACGCAAGATTGGCGAAGCACAGGTCTGCACCAGCATCATTGTGGCAGCGGAATTACGTTACGGAGCCGCAAAAAAGAGATCCCCGCGGTTGACGTCACAGCTTGAAGCGGTACTCGGCGCCCTGGATGTTTTGCCTTTCGAAGCGCCGGCGGACGCTGCTTACGGCGTGCTTCGCGCTCGGCTGGAGCGGGCTGGTCAGCCGATCGGCGGCAACGATTTGCTCATCGCCGCCCAGGTCATTGCGCTCGGCTGTATCATCGTTACCGATAACGAGCGCGAGTTCGCCCGGGTCGCGGATCTTCGTCGCGAAAATTGGCTCCGATAAATATTGAAGTCCGCCCGCAAAGCTAAAATAAAAAGCGGTCCCAACTCGCTTCACTTGCAAACAGGAGTTTCATGTCTGGCAAAAAAATCGGCATCTTGACTGGTGGCGGGGATGTCCCCGGTCTGAATTCGGTGATCAAAAACGTGGTGTACCGCAGCACCACCGATGGCCACGAGGTTACCGGTATTCGTCTCGGCTGGAAAGGCCTGACCGATCTCAATCTCGACGATCCGCAAAGCAAAAAGCGCTACATCCTTCCTCTAACACGCGAAAACACCAGAATCATCGACCGCAGCGGCGGCACCTTTTTGCATACCAGCCGCACCAATCCGTCGAAGATGAAGAAGCTCCCGGATTTTCTGAGTCCGTCCGATTTTCCGGCAGCTACAACTACGGACAAAGACGGCAACGCCACCACCACATACGACTTGAGTAAACGGGTTCTCTCGAATCTCGAGAAGCTCGAAATCGATCACCTGGTGGCCATCGGTGGCGACGATACGCTCAGCTACGCCGCAATCCTGGACAAGCTCGGATTCAACATCATCGGTATCCCGAAAACCATGGATAACGATGTTCAGAACACCGGCTACTGCATTGGGTTCTCGACCGCGATTTCGCGCGCCAAAGACGCCATCCAGCGGCAGCGCACTACCGTCGGCTCGCATGAGCGCGTCGGTATCTTTCGCATGTTCGGCCGCGACGCCGGCTTTACCGCGCTTTACACCGCCTATGTCACCTCAATCCGCTGCGGCATTCCCGAGTATGAGTTCGATCTCGATCACATGATCGAAATGCTCATGACCGACAAACAGAATAATCCCAGTAACTATTGCCTGGTCATCCTGTCGGAAGGCGCGCGCTGGAAAGGATACCAAGTCAAAGAATACGGTGACGCCGATGCTTTCGGCCATCGCAAAAAGTTCAGCGTCGCGGAAGCGTTCAGCGATGAGATCGTGCGAAAAACCGGTGCGGAAACGGTGGTCAGCGATTTGACATACGACCTGCGCAGCGGCGCGCCGGATTTTCTTGACACCTTGGTCGCCACCACTTTCGGCACCATGGCCTATGACGCCATTACCTCGCACAAAAGCGGCTTGATGGCGGCGGTTGCGGAAGGCATGTTCGCCATGGTGCCCATTCCGGACCCGAAACTCGGACCCCGCCACGTGGACGTCGAGCACATGTACAATACCAGGCGCTATCGTCCCAGCTACACCAGCCGCGAAGGCCTGCCGCTGTTCCTAACCCACTCCTGATGCCCGTTTCCGAACTCGTCGAAGCCCAAGGGCACCTCATCGATTCGCACATCATGGAGCGGATCTTCGATTCCGTTGTCCAAGCCGGCGGTCGCTTCGAAGTGGAGCATTTCTCTATCGGCCGCACGAACAGCGATCCCTCTTTCTTGCGTTTGCGTCTCGAAGCCCCATCGCAGGCTCAGATGGACCACATGCTGAGCGTCCTGCTGGCCCTCGGTTGCACGGCTGTCGAATCGGCCGACGCCGCGCTGAAACCGGCGGAGTGCGACCGCTGCGCTCCGGAAGATTTCTACTCCACCACGAATCAACGCACGCTCGTGCGCCACCACGGCCAATGGCTGGAGGCGCAGGATCAGCGCATGGACGCCATGATCGTAGTTCGCGAGGGCGTGGCGCGCTGTCGGCGTCTGCGCGATATCAAAGCCGGCGATCCAGTCGTCGTCGGCATGAAGGGAATCCGCGTCGTTCCGGAAGCGAAAGAGCGCGACCGCCTCGCGTTCGCCTTCATGAGCAACGAGATCTCTTCAGAACGCCAGGTGGAGACCGCGGTCGCGCAAACCGCCGGCATCATGCGCCAGGTTCGCAGCGATGGTAAAAGAATCGTCGCCGTCGCGGGCCCGGTGGTCGTTCATACCGGCGGTGGCGAAGCGCTCTCCCGCCTCATTCGCAACGGCTGGATCGACGCGCTGCTGGCTGGCAACGCGCTCGCCGTGCACGATATCGAAGCGGCTCTTTTAGGAACTTCTTTAGGCGTTCGCACCTCCGACGGCCGCTTGGAAGAGCATGGCCATCGCAACCACATGCGCGCCATCAACGGCATCTATCGCGCCGGCGGGATCAAACAAGCGGTCGAATCCGGCACCCTCGCAAAAGGCGTTATGTACGAGTGCATCCAAGCCAAGGTTCCCTTCGTGCTGGCTGGAAGTTTGCGCGACGATGGCCCGCTGCCCGGTGTAATCACCGATATGAATGAAGCGCAGGACGCCTATGCGGTTCAGTTGCGCGATGCCGGCGTGGTGTTATGCCTCAGCTCCATGCTCCACTCCATCGCGGTTGGCAACATGCTTCCGGCCTGGGTCAAAATCGTGTGTGTCGACATCAACCCCGCCGTTCCGACTAAGGTCAGCGATCGTGGCACGGGCCAGGCCGTCGGCGTCGTCACGGACGTGGGCCTCTTTCTCGATTTACTCGCAAAGGATCTGAAAGCCGAATGAAACCGAACCGCCAATATACGGACGAACACGCGCGGGCCGGTGTCGACGCGAAGCTTCCGGATATCGAAACCTGGCCGAACCAATATCCTGGCTATCAAATCGAAATCGTGATGCCCGAATTTACTTCGGTGTGCCCCAAAACCGGCCTACCCGATCACGGAACGCTGCGTCTCCTCTACACGCCCTTGAAGAGCTGCCTGGAGCTGAAATCGCTGAAAATGTACACGCTCGCCTACCGGAGTCTCGGCATTTTTCAGGAGAACGTGGTCAATCGCGTTTTAGCCGATGTCGTGAAGGCCGCCGATCCGCTTGAGGCCACCGTTACGGGCGACTTCGCGGCGCGCGGCGGTATCTCCACTCGCGTGAGCGCGACATATAGGCGAAAGAAGAAGTAGGCTATAAGCTAGTGCATCGTATTTACAGCATTGCCGCTTTGGCGCTGATCCCGGCCTCGTTGTGGGCTGCGGATTTCGAAAGCGGTCAAGCCGCGCGCGCAGTGATTGGACAAAGCTCATTCTCCTCGCGCGAGGCGAATATCACGCCCACCGCACTGGCAATAGCAGGCAGCCGGCTGTATGCCGCCGATGCCTCGCGCCGCGTGTTCACCTATGACCTGACGCAAATTCCAGCAGCCGCGGCAGATCTTACGGTGCATCCTGCCTCCGCTTGCGCTCTGTGCGGCTTTTCACCCAGTGCCTCCGTTCCACAATCCGTTCTGCCCGGAATTGCCACCGTGAGCAGTTTCGAAAAAACGGTCGTGATTGCCGACACGGCAGCCCATCGCGTCCTCATCTGGCGCGACACGACGTTGCCGCGCGCCGCCGCCGGGCCGGATGTAATTCTCGGCGCCCTCGGCGAGCCCATCTCGGTAGCTTTCGACGGCAAGCGCCTGTTTGTCGGAGATGGCGCTTTGCATCGCGTTCTGATCTGGAACTCGCTGCCTGCTTCCGATGCTCAGTCAGCCGACACGGTTCTCGGTCAGCCGAATCTGACGTCCGCGAACGCCGACGACATTCCGGGCCCGGACACCATTGCTCGTCCTAGCGCGCTCGCCTCCGATGGAACAAATCTCTATGTTGCCGATGCGGTCGATCACCGCATTCTCGTTTTCACAGCCGCCGATACGCCGCTGCCTGGCAGCGCGGTAGTGAATTCCGCGAGCCTCAGCCCCGGTCCGCTTGCTCCCGGAACTCTCATCACAATCGGTGGACGCGGGTTGAGCGATGCCACGGAATCGGCGCCGGATGGAGCCGATCAAGCGCTGCCGGATCGTCTAGGCGGCGCGGAAGTGCTGCTGAACGGTATCGCTCTGCCGCTGCTCTCGGCTTCGCCGGCGCAAGTTCGCGCGCAGCTTCCCTATAATCTCGGCAGCGCTTCTGCCGCAAGCCTCTACATCCGCACCCAACACGACAATGGTTCGGTCACTACCACCAATGCGATTGCCGTCAAACTGCTGCCTGCAACTCCGGGGCTATTCGCATTCGGCGGGGCTGAGCCAAGACTCGGCATGGTCCTGCATACCGATGCAGCCTCAGGCCAGCCCGGCGCTCCGGTCACTTCAGACGATCCTGCCATGCCCGGCCAAGTGCTCACCTTCTGGACGGCGGGCCTGGGCGCGGTCGACAGCGGAGAGGAAGAGACTGCAGCGCGTGCGGGCGTGCCCTACGCTGGAGTTGACGCGCCAGTGTTGAGCCCGGTTGACGCGCTGGTGAACGGTCGCGAGGCGCAGGTGATCTCGGCGACTCTGCCGCAAGGCTCTATCGGGATTTATCAAGTCCGCGTGCAATTGCCCGCGGATCTCCCGCCCGATCCCAAAACTCCGCTGCTGATTTCGCAAGACGGACAGCTCAGCAACACCGTCACCATTCCAGTCGCGAGCCTCGTCCCTTAGGCTATGCATCAGCTTCGTTGGCACGCCTTACTGCAACAGTGGGTGGTGGTCACAACCGCGCGGCAGGACCGGCCGCAAATGCCCGCCAACTGGTGCCCCTTCGATCCGGGCTCCGGCCGCGTGCCGGACCACTACGATGTCTATCTCTATCCCAACGATTTTCCGGCGTTTTCTCCAGACGCCGCGCCGTTCGCGCCTGAACCGGGCTTATTTGCGGAAACCGGCCCGCGAGGCATCTGCGATGTGGTGTTGTATTCGCCGGAACACACGCTTCCGCCATCGAAGCTGAGCGTCGAAACCTGGCGCAAAATTGTCGATCTCTGGACGGAGCGCACCCGCCAGCACGCGCAAAATCCGGAGATTGCTCTGGTCGCTGCCTTTGAGAATTGCGGAGCGGCGGTGGGCGTCACCATGCCTCATCCGCATGGCCAGATTTACGCCATGCCTTTTGTTTCTCCCGTCGTCGAGAAGGAGCTCGCTTCGGCTCGCGATTACGCCAACGCAAATCGCGGCGAATGCCTGTTCTGCCGCTTGCTGCTCGATGAGCTGAAACAGGGCTCGCGCGTCGTTATCGCCAACGACCATTTCGTCGCGTTCGTTCCGTATGCCGCCCGCTTTCCGGCCGAGATCGCCATCTACGCGCGCCGCCATGTGCGCACCTTACTCGATCTCACCGCTGACGAACGCTCGAGTCTGGCCGGCATTATCAGCATTATTCGCCGCAAATACGACAACCTGTATGGCTTCATGCTGCCGCTGATGATGTCGGTACGGCAAGCGCCGCTCCAGCAACCCTCCGCGCCCTATCATCTCTACCTGCAGTTCCTGCCGTTGCAGCGCAGCGCCACCAAGCTCAAATACCTGGCCACCATCGAAACCGCCTACGGAACGTTTCTGGCCGACACCGCGCCGGAGCAGATGGCTGAAAACCTGCGCCGCTGCGATCCGGTGACGCCAGCCTATTCCGATTCGTAAGGCTTGTAGCGATTCCGCAGAAGAAGCTCGCGCGCCCCGCCGGTGTCCGCCGGAGCGACGTAGAAAAACGCTCCCGTGAGATCGCGTTTCAGCAGCAGCCCGCCCGTATATGTCCCGGTTTCGACCAGATAATCGATGCCCGCTTCGGTCAGAAGAGCTTCTATCTTGAGCGCTTCCCGCAGACGCCTCGCCATGTAAATAAGATCTAACTCAACCCCGAAATGTTCAGCCTCGTGCCGCAAACCGAATCGTATCCTACCCGCCGCGCGTCTCCTATATATACATGCGGAGTCTGATGAAAGCCCAACGCCGCTGGCGCGATGTCCGCATGTTCGTTCGCGCCATGGCCTCCGCCGATCATCCGATTCTCGCGCAAATTATCCCCATCCGGCGTTGCAATCTCGCCTGCACGTACTGCAACGAATACGACAAGCACTCGCCGCCCGTGCCCACTGCGGAGATGTTCCGGCGCATCGACAAGTTGGGAGAGCTTGGAACCAGCATCATCACGTTTAGCGGCGGCGAGCCAACTCTGCATCCCGATCTCGACGAGTTGATTCACCGAGTCCGCCAGCGCGGCGCAATCGCGACCGTCATCACGAACGGCTATCTGCTCACGCCGGCCCGGATCAAGCGGCTGAATGCGGCCGGTCTCGATTACCTGCAAATCAGCATCGACAACGTGCAGCCCGATGAAGTCTCAAAGAAGAGCCTGAAGGTTTTGGACCGCAAGCTGCAGTGGCTCGCCGAATATGCCGATTTCGATATCACCATCAACTCGGTTTTGGGAAGCGATATCCATCAGCCGGACGACGCGTACCGCATTGCAGCGCGCGCACGCGAGCTTGGATTCAACAGCACGGTTGGCATTCTGCACGATTCGAGCGGCCAGCTTCGGTCGCTAAACGCGCCGCAGACCGGCGTCTACGAACGCATTCTCGGACTGGGCAGCGGCTTGTTCTCCTTCGCGCATCACGATGCGTTCCAGAGCAACATCGTGCGCGCGCTTCCGAACCAGTGGCATTGCCCCGCGGGCGGCCGCTTCCTCTATATCTGCGAAGACGGCCTGGTGCATTATTGTTCCCAGCAGCGTGGACATCCCGCTATTCCGCTCGAACAATACACGCGCGAGGATCTGTTGCGCGAGGGCGCGAAACCGAAAGGCTGCGCGCCTTTTTGCACAATCTCCTGCGTACACCAGACCGCGCTGCTCGATAGTTTTCGGACTAAGCCCCGCGAAACGCTAGCCGGCATCGTCAATCGCCGGAGAGAACGCGATCCATCCTGGCAAACGCCGTTTCCGGTTCGCGCGCTTGAATGGATGTTCCTGCGCGATTCGCGCGCTCGCGGCCTGTTCGGAGCCATTGCGCTGCGGCTGTTCCGCGTCCACTGAGCGGGCCAACTGGGCAGGCAATGTTACGATGCACGCAATGACCAAACTCGCCTGCCTGGGGCTCCTACTGATGCTTGCCGCTTGCAGTACTCCGCCCAAACCAACAGTCCCGTCACTTACGCCGGAAACGGCGGCCGCGCTGCTTCGCTACAACTCGCGAGCGGAGACTTGGCTAATCCACGTCAAGAAACACAGCGCAAGCTGCGAGTACAAGGTCGAGGTGCCGGATCAGACCAATCATCCTACTGAGCTCGATGTATCTCACATTGTGTATTGCGGCGGCACGCCCGCGCCTCTCGAATACAATGCGACCGTCTCGTTCGCCTGGGACGCGCAAGCGCAGCACTGGGTGATTACGCGTTTTTCGAGTTAGGCTCCAGCCCCGCGCTGCGCGCCAGCACCAGTGCGATGCTCGACCAATCGAGTTTTTCCTGCCCGTGCGCCATCGCCGAAATGAGGTGATCGCGGATCAGGCTCGCCAAAGGCATGGGAGCGCCTAAATCCTCAGAAGCCTCAATCACCAGCCGCACGTCTTTTAAGCCGAGCTTCAACTCGAAGCCGGCCGGCTCGAACTTCTGATCGGCGACGATTTTCCCGTAGTTCTTGTACACGGGGGAGCCGAACAGCACGTTAATGACATCCAGGAACAGATGAGGATCGACGCCGGCTTTGCGCATAGTGGCGAACGCCTCGCTGAACGTCTCCAGCATGCTCGCGATCATGAAATTGCCGCACAGCTTCAAGGCATGCGCTTTCCACGGCTCGTCGCCTGCGGTAAACGTCTTCCTGCCGATAGCCTCGAATAGCGGATGCAGCCGCTCGAGCAGCGCCGGCTCGCCCGCGGCGATCGACAATGAGCTGCTTATGCTCCGCCGCTTCCGGGCGGCCGAACACGTTGGCCGCCACATAGGCTTGCCCGCGCTTGCGATGCTCGTCTTCGAGATGACGTCCGAATGCAATGCTGATTGTGCTGCTCGAAATATGCGGGGCGCCTTGGGAGAGGCTGGAGGCAAGCCCGTTTTCCCCGAATACCACGTCCGCAACCGCGCGATCGTCGGCGAGAATCGTGAACACCGCTTCCGCATCGCGAGCGGCGGCCGCCGGAGAGTCGGCAACGCGTGCCCCTTCGTCTCTCAGCGCTTCCGCTTTCGCACGGGTGCGATTGTAAACGGTAACTTCGTGACGCGCGCGCAGCAGATTGCGGATCATTCCCGAACCCATTTTGCCCGCGCCAATGAATCCTATTTTCATTTGTCCCTTTCAGGCTTGGCGGAATGCGGGTAGAATCGGCATCGACCGAACGCGCACGCCGGTCGCGTTGCAAATCGCGTTTGCGATAGCCGGTGCGATGCCGACGATTGGAATCTCGCCCGCACCGGCGGAAGGCACATCCTTGCGGTCGATCAGAATTACGTCGATTTTCGGTACGTCGCTGAGGCGCGGAACGCGATATTTCGACAAAAGCGGATTCAGAATGCGGCCATCGGCGAAATCGATCGCCTCAAACAGAGCGCCGCCCATGCCCATCACAATCGCGCCCTCCACTTGGTTCTTGAGATGTTCCGGATTGACAATTGCGCCGCAGTCCCAGGCTTCCGTTACGCGCTCAATCCGCACCTGCCGGTTTGCGCCGATGGAAACTTCCGCGCAACACGCCACATAGCCGCCCTTTTCGGTGCCGCACGCCAAGCCATATCCGCGAGTCTTCGACGGCTTGTTGTTGGCCCATCCGAAGTGTTTGGTTGCGGCTTCGAGTACGCCCTGAATGCGCGCATTCTGCAGATTCTTCAAGCGGAATGCCAGCGGGTCCATGCCGATCGCAGCCGCCAGCTCATCCATGTGCGATTCGCGCGCAAAGTGATTGGCCGTAGCGGCGAGCCCGCGATACGAACCTTCCCGCAGCGGCGATTCTACACGGTGAAACGTCTCCGAACGGCTTGAAACTGAATACGGCGTTTCGAGCGCAGAAGGGCCGGAAAGATAGTTTTCGAACTGCCACGACGTCAATGTGCCGTCTTTCGCGACTCCGCTGCTGACCTCGATGACTCCCGCCGGGCGCAGATAAGCCCAGGTGAATTCTTCTTCGCGAGTCCAGATGAGTTTGACGGGCTTGCCCGCGCCTTTGGCAAGCCGCGCGGTTTCTACTGCGCACTCGCCCGAATGCTTTCCGCCGTACCCCGAGCCCATGTCCGGCATCAGCACGTGAACCTGATTTTCAGGGATGCCGAACGTTTGCGCAAGCTCGGTTCGAACGCCGAAAGGCCGCTGCGTTCCGGTCCACACCGTCAATTTTCCGTCGTTCCATTCCGCGACCGCGGCGCGCGGCTCCAGCGGCACGTGCGCGATATACGCGACTGTGTAGGTGCTCTTCAGAGTCTTTGCCGTGTCTTTCGCGGGGGCAAGGGCGGGTGATGGTTCGCCGTGCGATTTGATATACGAAAACAGATCGCGCGTCGAGACCGGGTTGGGCTGCTCGTCCCATTTCGCATTCAGGCTTGCAATCGCTTTGTTCGCGATGTGTTCGTTGGGCGCGGCGACGCCGGCAAATTCGCCATCCCGAACCACGATCACTCCCGGCATGGCGGCAGCCGCGCTCGAATCGAGCGAGGTTAATTTCGCGCCGAAGCTGGGAGGCCGCAGCACGCGCCCGTAAAGCATTCCCGGCAGCTTGTGATCGGAAGTGTATTTGTGTTTGCCGGTCACCATCTCGCGGGCGTTCACCTTCGGTACGCTCGTTCCGCCGACCTGCCATTGCGCAGGTGGCGTTACACAGTCGTCCTTGCCGAGCGTATGCACCCAATCGATGCCGCGTGCGAGTTCGCCGAAGCTCGCGCTTTTTCCCGTCGCGCGATTCGTTACGCAGCGGTCCGCAACCTTCAGCGAATCGCTTGCTACATTCCAACTCTTCGCCGCCGCGTCCAGCAGCATGTCGCGAGCGGTTCCGGCCATCTTGCGAAGAATGGGCGCCATGGTGGGAGTTGTCCGGCTGCCGAACGTGCCCATATCCCACGGCACTTGCGCGGTGTCTCCCATGACAAGCCGAACGGATGCGGGCGAGCAGCGCAGCTCGTCGGCTACCGCCTGCGTCAGTGAAGTCCGAATATTCTGGCCCACTTCCACTTTGCCGGTAAAAACCGTGATGGAGTTATCCGGAGCGATGTGCAGCCACCCGGCGATATCTTGCGGTAGAGGCTCGCCTTCCCGGCGGTGGCCGCCGCGGCCGGATTCTTGCGCCTCTAAATCTTCCAGCGACGCAAGAACCAGTAAGCCGCCGCCGAGCGATTTCAAAAAGCCGCGGCGATCAAGCGATAGCTCAAGCATGGCCCTGCTCCTTCGCCGCCATCTGTACTGCGGCAACAATCCGGCTGTACGCGCCACAGCGGCAGATGTGTCCTTCGAGCGCCTGCTTGATTTCGCCTTCAGACGGCGAATGATTCTTTCGCAGCAGTGCGGCGCTTTCAAGAATCATGCCCGGCGTGCAATAGGCGCACTGCATGGCATCGCTCTCGATAAAGGCTGCTTGCACGGGGTGCAACCGATCGCCGTCCGCCAGACCTTCGATCGTCGTGATCTGCTTTCCCGCAACCGTACCGGCCGGCGTTATGCATGATCGATGCGGAACACCATCGATCAGGACCGTACACGCGCCGCACTGGCCTTCACCGCAGCCGTACTTGGCGCCGGTTAAGTCCAGCTCGTTGCGTAGCACAAACAGGAGCGGGCGCTCGGGATCGACAGACAGACGGCGGCGCTCGCCATTAATGATGAGATCCATGAGTCCATTCTAGATCCCGCAAAGCGCCTGTCGCTTAGAAAATCAGTTTCATAGAGAGCTGCAGTTGCCGCGAAGATCCGGAATCGCCCGGAGGAAAACGAGTAGCGCTGATCAGGCCGAAGCTGCTGGTTCCCAAAGTGGAGCCGGGCTGATTAAAATTGGCTTGATTCAACAGGTCGAACGCGTCGGCCCGGAATTGCCACCTCAACCGCTCCGTGATTTTCGTATCCTTCACCATCGCCAAATCGAGATTGGAGAAGCCGGGCCCGATTATGACATTCCGTCCCAAATTGCCAAACGCATTGCCCTGGTTGTAAAACACCAACGGATTCTGGATGTAGGTCACTAACGCGGCGTTCAAGTTTGTGGCGGGACTGTATCCGGTAATCACTGGGCCGGTAACGCTGGGCCGCACGGTGCTGGCGCCCGTAAACGAAGTGTTGGTGGTATGGAAGTTGATTGGATTCCCGCTCTGGATCTGCTCGATCAGTGAAAATTCCCAGCCTTCGACGAATCGGTTTCCCTTGAACGGCAAATCGTAGACACCGCTAAGGACAAAGCGATTGCGCGCGTCGAAATCCGAAAGCCCGCGATCGCCTTCGAGGTTATAGCTATTCTGGACCACGACACCCTGCTCGTTCCGCGAATTCTCGTCAATCGATTTCGACCAGGTGTAGTTCGCATCGAACTGCAGGCCATGCGAGAAGTGCTTTTGCGCCGTCAGCCACAGCGCGTTGTAAGACGAGTTCGCGTCGCTCTCATACACCGTGATATTGCCCAACGGTTTGAGGGGATCGATAGGACTGCTTGCCGAGAGCGCGGCAAACGGGCGAATGCCGTTGATGGGCTGATTGTAGTTGCGCCCGATGTTCAAATCGGTGCCCTTGTTGCCGAAGTAGCCGATCATCACGCCGTAGGTGTTTCCCAGTTCCTGTTGGATGTTGAAGTTCCACGACTGAACATAGGGGTTTCTATAGTTTTGGGCCACTGAGGTGGGCGCGACGCTACCCGAAGCCAGCGTGTAGGCGTCGCCGAAATTCAGATTCGGCCCGGAGGTGGTGATGTTGACGGGAAATGCGAACGGCGGATTCGCTGTCAAGCCGCCTACCAGACCTTCGATGGGTTGATCAACAAAAATGGCATACGCGCTGCGAACGACCGTTTTTCCGTTGCCGAACGGGTCCCATGCGAAACCGACGCGCGGCTCGAAATTCTTAGCGCTCTCAGCATAGGCGTGGTCGGGGCCACCCTTCCCTACTTGCTCCAAGGCGAGCGCGGACGGATCGAACACGACAAATCGATCCTCGGCTTCAGTCGGGGTTCCGTTCCAGTCGTATCGCAGACCCAGATCGAGGGTCAGGTGCGAAGTTACTTTCCAGGAATCCTGCACAAATGCGCCAACGGAATTGATGTGAACGCGGGCGGCCCGGTTGGATGCATTAGCGCTGAAAGCGTTCGCCTGATCCTTCATGAAAGCCGTGATGCTTGGAAAAGTGAATGTACCGGGCGTGTAGCTGAAGCTGTCCGCAATGACGTGATAACCCTCAGGCCCGAACTTAATCGTATGCTTGCCATGCACCCAACTCAGCGTGTCGGAGAGCGTAATTGTGTCGTCGCCCCGCCCTTGCGGAAAACCGCTGATTCCGCCAAACTCGAATGCGCCGGTAACGCTGATTTGAGGCAGCCCGATGGGCGCGGTCACGCCGCTGTTGATGCCATAATCGGCGGCATTCAAGGTATTCTGAGCCGCGAAAACGATGTGAATTCGATTGAATCCCGCGCGCGCTTCATTGACCATGTTCGAAGAAAGCGTCGCGCTGTCGTTCAAGGTCAGCAGTTGCCGCCAGCCCTGGCGCGAATCGCCGAAGCCGGGAAGCGTGTTGCCTTGCGTACTGGGCGGCTCGTTCCGCTGGTCGTGCTGCATCGCATAGTACGCGTTGAAGCGATTGTTCTCCGTGAACTGCTGGGTAAAATTCGCGGTGCCCTGATGGATATTAACCGGAGCGACGGCCGAACTGATGTAGGCATTCCCCGGCGAATTGGGCAGCGGGATCAGTGGAAGAAGTTTTTGGACAATCGGGTCTGTCACTTGAGCTCTTTGCGCGGCGCTCAAAACAGCAGTGCTCGTCAAGGGAACGCTCTGGCGTTGCACCAGGCCTTCGTAGCTTAGAAAAAGAAAGGTCTTGTCCTTCTTGATCGGGCCGCCGCCGTCTGCGCCGAACTGGTTGCGGCGGAACGGCGCCTGCGGTTGAGTTATTGAAGGGTTGCCGAAGTTTCGCGCATCCAGAGCATTGTTGCGCAAGAAATAGTACACCTCTCCGTGCACCTGGTTCGTTCCGGCGCGTGTCGCGATATTGACGATGGACCCGGCGTTCCTTCCATATTCCGCACTGTAGGTGGAGTTATCGATTTTGAACTCTTCGACTGTATTGATGGTTGGCTGGAAGGTGATCTGATTCTGCGACATGTCGCTCATCTGAATGCCGTTGATCATGAAGTTGATTTCGTCTTCCCGGGCGCCGGCTGAGTTAAATGCAAAAGAGCCCTGCCCGCGCAGAGGAGCCGTCAAAAAACCGTTCGCCGGCGGCGTCACAGAGCCGGGAATCAGTAGCGCCAGATCGACAAAGTGGCGGCCGTTGAGCGGAATCTCCTGCACCGTGCGCTGGTTGATCACGGTTCCGACCGAAACCGAGCTGCTTTCGACCACCGGAGCCGATGCCTGAATCTCAATGGTGGATGAGGTCGCGGCCACTTGCATGGTGAAATTCTGTGTCGTAACGGTGGCGACCGCCACAACCAGATTGTTCGCCACCACGGCTTGCATGCCCTGAGACTGAACCTCAACGCGGTAATTGCCCGGCGCCAGGCCCGAAATCGAATATAGGCCCGCGCTGCTGGTTTTCAGCGTGTGGGTTTCACCTGTTGCCTGATTCGTGATGGTTACGGTCGCATTGGGAAGCACCGCGCCGGTGGCGTCGGTGACGGTTCCGTTGATAGAACCAGTGCTTTGCGCAAAGGCCATTCCGGCGAAAAGAAGTAGAGTGAAAAAAACGCAGACGTATCTCATGACTAGCCCCTATGGCGGCGATTTTAGCAGTTTACGTGCGGCCGTTCATGGACAGCTAGAAAACTTGTACATAGCTTTTACATCTCCCATGGCTAAGCCCAATCCACTTTGGGATGCATCGAGTGCCAGCCGGTGGCTTGTTCGAAAGCGAGCGCAGCGCGCAGAGGCAGGCCTTCTTCATAGGTTTTGCCGGTGAAGAGCAGACCGGCGGGGAGTTTATTGACGAAACCGCAGGGAACCACCACTTGCGGATTACCGGTCAAATTCGTGATCAGCAGCGTCGCGCTGCGGGTGGGCGATACCAGCACGTCCCATTGCGACATGAAAGAGTTCATGCTCTCGAGGAGCAAGCTTCGTGCACGTTGCGCGCGAATATATTCCACCGCCGGAATGGTGCGCGCCACACGGAAGCTGTTCGGCCAATCGCCGGGTTCCTGTCCTTTCAACTGGTCGACGCCGCCGGAGCGGGTTAAATCGTCGAATGCCGCAGCCGCCTCCGCGTTGAGAATCAGCCGGAGCGGCCCAGCGTCGAATTTCGGCAGATCGACAGGCTGCAACTGCACGCCCGCATTTCGGAGTGAATCGAGCGCTTTCGCGTAGACATCTTTCGATTCGCCGGTTAAGCGATCGAACTCCGCTTGTAGAACTCCGATTCGCAACTTTTCGAGCGGCAGCGCCGGATTCCATGCCAGCGGAATATCGGTGACGGTCAGATCGTGCCCGTCCGGGCCATACATCGCATTCAGTACCAGTGCGCAATCTTCCACGGTCCGGCAAAGGGGGCCGATTTTATCCATGGTCCAGGACAATCCCATGGCCCCGTAGCGGCTGACTCGGCCGTAGGTGGGACGCAATCCTACGACACCGCAGCGCGTGCTTGGCGAGACGATGGAGCCAAGCGTCTCCGTTCCAATGGAGAAGCCCACCAACCCGGCTGCAGTGGAGGATGCAGATCCGGCCGAGGACCCGCTGGAGCTTTCGTTCAGGTTCCATGGCGTTTTCGTCATGCCGCCGAACCACAGCCCGCCCATCGCGAGCGCGCCCATCGAAAGCTTGGCCAGCAGCACAGCGCCCGCATCGGCCAGGCGAGAGATGCACGTGGCATTCAAATCCGGCACGTTGTTCCGGTAAGGCTCCGCGCCCCAGGTGGTCCGGATTCCTTTGGTTGCAAACAGATCCTTCGCGCCGTAAGGAATACCGTGGAGCGGTCCTTTGTGATGGCCGCTGTGAATTTCGCGATCCGCCTGCTCGGCTTGCGCCATGGCGAGTTCTTCTGTCAACGTGATCACGCAATTGAGCTTGGGCGCATATTTCTTCAGCCGGTTCAGATACATGGTCGTCAGCTCCACCGACGAAACGCGTTTCGCGCGCAGCAGCGGGCCGAGCTCGGTCACAGAAGCGAACGCCAAGTCGTCGATGGAATCGGGCCGGGCGGAGGCCTTCACTTTGCGTGGTCGAAAGATATGTTTTTTCTTTCGCGGGAGCGCCGTATCGGCCGGCGGCATGGGATCGAAGCGGAACGCCGGTTCCGTATCGAGCGGCACATCTTTCTTTCGCAGCGCCTCATACGCGTCGAGATTGCGATTGATCTCCACCAGCATCATGGCGATTTGAGCATCGGTAAACTCGAGTTCCGAAAGCCGCAGCGCCGATTGCAGCATTTCCTTGGAAATGCGTGCCGCCGGGGTGGACGAAGCCGGCGTTTGCGCTTCCAGCCGCGAGATGGCCGCAAGCGCGGGAATCAGCTTCAACCACACGCGGCGCGGAATTCCGGCCGGTCGCGAATTTTGGATATCGCTCATAACCTCTTACAATAGGGTAATGACGTCTTCTTTCTTGCGCCCTCGTTCGCTTTCCCTGGCGCTGCTGTTTCTGAGCGCTGGGCTGCTGATGGCGCAAGATTGGAAAACCGCGGCGGCGTTGCCCGGTGTCGATCTGAGCGGCTTATCCGCGGCTCAGAAGACGACCGTGCTCAAAATTCTGCGCGAGCAGGATTGCTCCTGCGGCTGCAACATGAAACTGGCCGAGTGCCGCATGGTGGATCCGCAGTGCTCTTACAGCACCGGCTTGGCCGCGGCGGTGATTGACGCGATCAAGCAAGGCAAGAACGAGGCCGGTGCTATCGCGGCCATCAATGCTTCGAAGTGGGCGCACGTGCAAGCTCCGAAACTGCTGGACGATGCGGTTTCCATCCCCGTAGCGGGCGCGCCGTTTACCGGTCCCCGGAACGCTCCCATCACGCTGGTAGAGTTCTCGGATTTCCAATGCCCCTATTGCACCGCCGCATTTCCGCAAATCAAAGCACTGCTGCAGGCCTATCCAACGCAGGTCAAGCTGATCTTCAAAGAGTTTCCGCTGGAGATTCACTCGCAGGCCGATTTAGCGGCCGCAGCCGCGGTTGCCGCCAACAAGCAGGGGAAGTTTTGGGCCATGCACGATGCCATGTTCACGCACCATGACGATCTTTCGCGTAAAGCGATTCTGGCCATGGCGAAACAGAACGGCCTGGATATGAACCGCTTTGAAACCGATATGGATTCCACGGAGGTTCGTGAAACCGTGGTGCGGGATGTGCAGGATGGCGATCGTGCCGGAGTGGAAGGCACGCCGACGATCTTTATCAATGGGCAGCGCTATAACGGTCCCATTGTGCTGGCGTCGCTGCGGCCCCTGCTCGACGCGGAATTGAAGAATCCGAAAGCGGCGACTCAGACCGCGTCCGCGAAGCCCTAGTGTCGTGTTTCAGAAGTTGCTTTAGCGATCAGTCCTTTGAAACTCATGCTGCCAAGACGAGCTTTGTGGACGGGGGACACGCCTGCTAGTCGGACTCGGGCAGGTTGTCTGATCTTGCCCGGGGTGTCCCCAAGTGGCTTTGTCGAACTGATCCGTCAAGAAACTTCGGAAACATCACACTAGCTCGCCTCCAGTTCCTTCACCAGTTCGACCACCACATCGCCGACCACCTGAAAACTGTGCGCGCCGAGCTTGTCCATGGTGTCTTGCGCGGTATGCCAATAGCTGTTGTTGGGACCGTAATCCAGATCGATGATATCGATGGCGTTCACTCCGGAATCGACAAAGGGCTTGTGATCGTCGTCGATGCCGCCTTCATCGTGCCGGAAATACTTTGCATCTCCCAATTTTGCGGCGATCTGCCAGACGCTCGCGCGCAGCGATTGCGAAGAGTTGCCATCGTCGGCGAGGTCCAGATTCTTGTCGCCGATCATGTCGATGTTGATCAGCGCTTTGATCTTGGAGAGGGTGCCGTCGGCGCCCCACTTTGCAGCCAGATGGCGGCTTCCATATAAGCTGTCGGTAGCGGTCCAGCTCACGAGCGCTTCTTCGCCATCGAAAAAGACGACGTATATATCGTCCGGATGCTTCATGGCGGCGGCCACGCGGGCAAACTCAAGCAAAAAGCCGGTGGAAGAGCCGGCATCGTTCGCGCCCACGAAGTGGACCATCGGGAGGCGCGCGGTATCGTAATGGCCCGTCAGCACCACAGCTTTGCCGGAAGTGCCTGGAAATTTGACGATGATGTTCGTCATCGCAATGGGACCGACCGGCGTCTGGGCCGTGAACGAGTCCAGGGCAATCTGCCCGCCCAGCGGCTTCAGTTGCGAAACGAGCCAGGTCCGGGCCCGGGTGAGGGCATCCGATCCCGGCGGACGTTCGCCGAACCCGACCACCTGTTTTGTGTCCGCCAGGGCGCGGCTTCCGCTGAAACGGGAAGGATGTTCAGGAGCGCCGAAACCCGGGACGCACAACATTCCGATGAAAAAAAGAAGAGAAGCGCGTGAAAGTTGCACCAGGGGTGAAATTCGAAGGAGATTGGACCGATTAGATTTGTACACTGTATTTCAGGTTCGTGAGGGTGCTCTCCCGTGTACTATGGACTAGTACCAGGAGTAATCCCGGTTATTGCCGTAGAAACTGTAGTATTATAGCGATTCATAAAAAGTAGCTATCTCGAATTCATAGCGTTGGGCCAGGATTTATGGAGTCAGTTGGATCTCAACTCCGCGAGGCGCGCCTCAGCCAGGGCGTCACGTTGGAGCAAGTCAGTGCGAAAACTCGCATCCCTCTCAAGAACTTAAAGGCTATGGAGGACGACGATCTGTCGGCCATCCATTCCGCCTTCTTCTACAGAAGTTTCGTTAAACAGTTCGCGCAGCAGCTTAAGCTCGATTACAGTCTGCTGGCACCCGCGATCGAACAGACCGCCAGTACCATCCCGGAGCCGCGCATCCCGGGCCAGGCGGCGCTTGGGCAACCGGAATCGCCGGGCCCGAAGGTGCCTGGGCTCAAAATGCAACGGCCGAAGAACCTGCGCTGGTTCTACTCGCTGATGTCGTTTTGCGTCATGCTGGCAGCCTGCTCGTCGTTTTACGGAGCTTGGCAGCAGTCGCGCTCAAACTGGCGTGCGCAGTTGGCCGCGGTAGTAAGTTTCTTCACGCCGGGCACACGGAGCGCACGACTCGAGCCGATCCAGCAGAGCGTTGCACCGTTTAATCCGCTATGGGGCGTAGCAGCCGCCGCCGAACCGCGTATCGAAAAGCTGCCGAATGTTCCGGTCGCTGCTCCCAATCCCGCCCCCGCTCCGTTAAAACTGCAAGCCGAGGCACGTTCGCAGCCCGATACTACAGCGGCAGTTCCTCCCGCCAAAGCATCCGCACAGAAGAGTTCACAGGCGCTCGAAGCGGCACCACTCCGTCAGCCAGACCGTCGAATAGATCCCGCCGGTTCCGTGGCACCGGTTTCTGTCGATTCACTTCGCGCAGCGCGCTGCAACCGGCGCTTTTGACGTTCGAGCATCAGCAGCTCATGCCGGCGGCGGAGCTTGATGCTGGTGTCCACCTTCCGCCAAAATTTCCGAAAGTAATCGACCGCGGAAGCCAAGCCAAAAATCACTACAGCCCACAGCGCACCCAAGGCGTAGGGTCGAAGCACCGGCCAGCGGATGGAAAGCAGCACCAGCACGATTCCGAATACCTGGAACATCATCTTCGATTTCCCGAGCTCCCCGGCTTTGATCGTGTATCCCTCGGCGGCGGCAATGCTGCGCAAGCCGGATACTGCGAACTCACGGCCAATGATGAGAATGACCAGCCAACCCGGCAGGAGTCGAATCTCAACCAGTGAGATGAGCGCCGCGGATATGAGCAGTTTGTCGGCGACCGGATCGAGCAGCGTGCCTACGGTTGTGACCTGTTTCCAACGGCGCGCAAGATAGCCGTCGAGCAAGTCAGTCAAAGCCGCGGCGGCGAATACCGTCAATGCGAAGAAATCGTTTGCAAGTAGGAGCCTGTCACCCCAGTGAACGCGAAAATTCTGCTGCACCAGCGCCGCGACGAGCAGCGGCACCAGAAAAATGCGAAACAGCGTCAGCAGATTGGGGAGATTCGTCAATTGTACTCAAATATAGAACATCAACTACCGGATTACTAACCAGCATTCGCCGTCCGGTTGACTTTCTCCACCAAGGCACGCAACTCGGAAGCGTATCCTTCCTGCTCGCGCGCTTCGCCTTCCAGATCTCTAGACTCGTCCTGGGCGAGTCTCCGCAAAATCGTTGCGTGCTCCTCAAAATTTACAATCGCGCTCCAGAGCGCATTTTCGAGCTTCTTCGCATGTGCAACGCGCATCGCCTCCGGCGAGAACGAATGCCCTACAATGCAGCGGAATCGTAAACCGCTGCCGCGCTCTTCATAAATCGGACCCTGGCAATCGGGACAAGTAACTCCATCGAACTGGCGGCCGGGTTCATCGGCGCTCATCGAAATTTCCTCCTCGGAGACGGACTTCGTCACTTCGCTTTTCAGCAGCTTTGCAATCTCCGCGGCCCGAAGCACGCGATCCACCTTCACCTTACGAATGGCATTGAGAGGCAATTGAGGGAACTCGGCCTCGGCGGGCTCTTGAACGATTACAAGGCCGCCGCGTTCCTCGATTTCCGACAGGCCATTGCATCCATCGTCGAGCGTACCGCTGAGCAGAATCCCAATAACCCGCGCACCGTAAGCACCGGCCGCCGAGTGAAACAGAGGATCGATCGCGGGCCGGAATAGATTCTCGCGCGGGCCGAAAACCACGCGCACTCTGCCATTTTCGACCAGCAGGTGCCGGTCGTTTGGCGCAACATAAATGCGTCCGTTCTCAATTGCGGAGCCTTCTTGAGCGGCGAAAGCGGGAAGCGCTCCGGCGGCGCTCAGAATCTCGGGCAGTTTGCTCTTCTCTCCGGGCGAAGTATGCAGAACCACGAATAACGCCGCGGGTAAATCGCCCGGCAAACCCCGAACAAGCCTTTGGAGCGCGTGCACACCGCCCGCGGAAGTTCCAACCACAACGATGTTACGCAACGCCATCGGCTCCTCAAGTATGCGCTAATTGCTAAAGAATGGTGCGCGGACTGCGCGGGTTATCAGGATTTTGCCGATTCCAGGCGCTCGTATTCATCGCGAATCAGCTTGTAACAACTGCAGGAAGCCGACTCCAGTCCGGACAAATCGACGATTGTGACCCTCCCGCGGACGTAGCGAATGTATCCGGCCCGCCTGAAGAGGCCAACGGCCAGGTTGACGCTGGCCCGGCGAACGCACAGGATTTCCGCGAGAAACTCTTGCGTCAACAGGAACGCGTCGCTTCCCGCGCCATCCCGCATCAGAAGAAGCCATCGTGCGCACCGCTCTTCAACCGTGTGCAGCCGATGGCACGCGCCGGATTGCATAAGTTGGAACACTAACCCATACAGCGAAAGCTTCATCCGGTGTGCAATAGCGGGCCGGCGTGCCAGCGCGCGCTGAAATGTCTTCATATCCACCCGCATCGCTTTGCCTTCGAGCTGCACAATCGCGGTCCCAATGGCCCTGCCATCGTCCAAAATCGCGGGAGCCCCTACAAATCCTTCATTCCCGATCGAAGCCATTTCCAGCCACGATCCTTCCGAGCCGACCAGCACCGATACAACGCAATCGATGGGAAAATAGACGCTGCCAATAGGCCGATCCTCTTCATAAAGCCGCCTCTTCAGTTTCAGATCCATCACTTCTCCCTGAGCAATCAGCGCCCGGCCGTCTTTCGGCGACAGGCTGGCCAGCAGGCGATTGCGCTTCGGGTGCGGTGCTTCGTAGCGGGTCATTGGACGGCTCCTTCGCCGGCCGCGCGTGAAAATGGAGAGAGCACGTCCTCCGTCATCGATCCGGCAGCATGATTGTATCTTTATACGACCGAAGACACTCTGTACGGCAACGTTCATACAATCTATTTGTTTTGAGTGGTAACTTGTTTGGGTCTGTCGAAATGCGGAAGGACCATCCTTGAACGGCGACACCACCGGCCAGGACAGCCCACAAACCGGCCACGATCGTATTCCGGTCGTCGGCATCGGCGCTTCGGCCGGAGGCCTCGAAGCGGTAATGCAGCTCGTGCGGTCCTTACCGGCCGATACGGGAATGGCATTCGTTTTCGTCCAACATCTCGACCCCGCTCATGAGAGCAAACTCTCTGAAATTCTCTCCAAGACCAGTTCCATTCCCGTGCTCGAGATACGCGACGGAATGCGGATCGAAGCGAACAAGTTTTACGTCATTGCTCCAAACACTGCGCTGAAGATCGCAGCGGGCGGTCTGCACATAGAGCCTCGCACGGATGCCCCCGCTCCTCATTTTCTGATCAACCGTTTTCTGTGCTCGCTGGCCGACGATCTCGGCAGCCAGGCGATTGCCGTCGTTCTCTCGGGTAACGGCTCCGACGGCGCCGAGGGGCTCAAGGCGGTAAAGGCCGCCTGTGGAATTACCTTCGTTCAGGCGGAAAACACGGCGAAGTACACCGGCATGCCCCGCAGCGCCATCTCGACCGGAGCGGCCGATTTCATTCTGTCTCCGGAGGAAATCGCCGCCGAACTCGCCCGCATCGGCCGCCACCCGTCTGCGTTGCAACCGAAACTGGAATTGCCCTCCGCAGCCGGAGAGGAGAGCGCTCTCAAACGCATCTTCGCTCTGCTCCAGAACGCCACCAAAGTGGATTTCAACGACTATAAGCGAAGCACCGTCAAGCGCCGCATTGCGCGCCGCATGGTTGTCCACAAGCTCGACACGTTGGCCGATTACGCGCAGCATCTTGACGACCACCCGAATGAGGTGAACGAACTTTATAAAGACATCCTGATCCACGTCACTTCCTTTTTCCGCGAGCCAGACAGCTACAGCGCCTTGATGCAGCGTGTGGCCGCCGCGCTGAAGGAGCGTAAAAGCGACGAAGCCTTCCGTGTGTGGGTGGCCGGCGGTGCCAGCGGCGAAGAGGTCTACTCCATCGCGATTTGTCTCGACGAACTGCTGTCCGGCGCCGGGCAGAGGACGCAATTACAGCTCTTCGGCACCGATATCAGCGAGAAAGCGTTGCAGCGCGCGCGCGCAGGAGTTTACCCGGAGGCCATTACAGCCGACCTGTCGGCCGAGCGGCTCGAGCACTACTTCGTAAAAGCAGACGGCGGCTATCAGATTATTAAGTCCATCCGCGAAGCCTGCGTTTTCGCGCGCCATGACCTGACCAGCGACGCTCCATTTTCCCGCCTCGATCTCATCGTCTGCCGTAACGTGCTCATCTATATGGGAGCCACGCTGCAAAGACGCATCCTGCCGATGTTCCATTACGGCCTTAAGCCATCGGGCATCCTGATGTTAGGCAGCGCCGAATCGGTTCCGCCCGGTTCGGATCTGTTCATCGTCCTCAACAAGGAATACAAGATTTACCGCAAGAACCCCATCGCACCGCACTTTAGCTTGGATTTGGTTCCCGGCAGAACCGCTGCCCCGGCGCCCATAGCCGCTGGAGCCGCCGATTTGCAGGCGCTCGTGAATCGGGCCATCCAAAATAAATCCGCTGTTGGCGGTATTGTTATCGGACGCGATCTGCAGATCGTAGCCTTCCACGGACATACCGGCGCCTATCTCGATCCTTCGCCCGGGGTGGCCAACCTGAATCTACTGCGAGTTGTGCGCGAGGAGCTAGCTTTCAAAGTGCAAGCGTTGGTGTTCTCCGCGCTCGACCAGAATGCTCCGGTGCGCGAACCCGGTATACGCCTCGGTCACGGGAAGCACTCCCGGCAAGTCAATCTCGAAGTGATCCCTATCGCTTCGCCTTCGGGCATCGAACCCTATCTGCTGGTCCTGTTCGAGGAAGAGCCCGAGAAGCCGGGCCGCGACGATGAGCGAACGCGCAGCGCGAACCGCCTCGAGCGGGAGCTGTCGCAAGCGAGAGCCCAGCTTCGAAGCATGGCCGAGGAGCACGAAGCCAGCGTCGAAGAACTGCGCGCCAGTAATGAAGAGATCCGCTCAAGCAATGAAGAGCTCCAAAGCACGAATGAAGAACTCGGGACAACCAAGGAGGAGCTGCAGTCGGTCAATGAGGAACTGACCACCATCAATGAGGAATTGCGGACCAAAAATGCCGATCTGGCCTTGGCGAACGACGATCTGAAGAACCTGTTTAGCGCTACCAACCTTCCCATCGTCATGGTGGATAATGACCTGCGCATCCGGCGCTTTACTCCCGCGGCGGAATCTCTTCTCAATCTCATTCCGGCCGATATTGGAAGACTGGTAACGGATCTGCGCGGAACGGTGGAAGTGCCGCATCTGATCGGCATGCTGCGCCAGGCAATCGAGAATCTGGCGGTAATAAACGTCGACATTCAAGCTGCGAATAAGCGCTGGTATTCGGTCTTCTGCCGCCCCTACCGCACAACCGACAACCGCATTGAAGGCGCGGTTATTACCTTTGCCGATATCGATTCGCTGAAGCGCAGTCTGGAAGATACGCAGCACGCGCGCGAATACGCCGAAGCGGTCGTCGATACCATTTGGGAGCCCTTAATCGTCTTAGACAAAGATTTGCGGGTACATCGCGCCACCCCCGGCTTTTACCGTACGTTCCAGGTGTCGCAGGCGGAAACCGAAGGAGTCCTCATCTACGAGCTCGGAAATGGGCAATGGAATATTCCCAGACTCCGTTTACTGCTGGAAAACATTCTTCCTCGCAATTCAAGCTTTCAGAACTTCCAGGTAGAGCACTCGTTTCCCCACGTTGGCCAGCGAACCATGCTTTTGAATGCCCGGCGTATTCGCCACGACCATGCCGGAGGAGAATTGATCTTGCTGGCAATTGAGGACGTGACCGAACGCCGGGAAGCCGCCGAAATCCGCTATCGCCGCCTGTTCGAAACCGCCGCCGACGGCATCCTGGTGCTCGACGCGCAGAGTCTCGAGATCCTCGACGCCAACCCCCATTTTCTCGAATTGTGCATGTGCCAGCGAAGCGCTGCGGTCGGAAAAAAGCTGTGGGAACTGGGGCTGTTTGACTCAACTGGGCAGCTTCGGGAAATGATGGCGGAATTGCGAAGCAAGGAAATTGTCCGGCTTGAGAATATTCGCCTAGTGGCGCGCGATGGCAAGCGCCTGGATGCGGAGATACTGGCGACTCGTTACATGGTGGCCGGCGAAGAAGTCGTCCAATGCAACGTTCGAGACGTCACCGAGCGCAAGCGGGCTGAGGATGAGGTGCGGCGCTCCAATGAAGACTTGCAGCAGTTCGCCTATGCCGCCTCCCACGATTTACAGGAGCCTCTCCGGACCGTTCGCAGCTATGCGCAGCTAATTGTGCGAAGATACGACGCCGCGCTTGACGACGAAGGCCGCAAATTCCTGGCATACCTGCAGTCCGGAGCGGAGCGCATGGGCGATCTCATTAGAGATCTGCTGGCGTATTCACAAGTGAATGTCCTCGACGCCCGGCCGGAGCTTGTCAATGCGGAGACCGTGCTGGCGGCAACGGTGATGAATCTCCAGATGGCGATTGCGGAGAGCGATGCCATCATCACCAACGATCACTTGCCAACCGTCAGGATGGACAAGATGCAGTTCCTTCAACTTTTTCAGAACCTGATCGGCAATGCCTTGAAGTACCGGAAACCCGATGAGCCGCCGCACATTCATGTCGCGGCGGAACGGGAAGGCGCGGACTGGGTGTTCTGTGTCCGCGACAATGGAATCGGCTTCGATCCGGAGTATGCGGACAAAGTGTTTGGCGTCTTCAAGCGCCTGCACGGTAGAGAGTACCCCGGCACGGGGATTGGTCTTTCCATCTGTAAGAAGATCGTGGAACGAACCGGCGGCCGCATCTGGGCCGAATCGAAGCCCAACGAAGGCTCAACCTTCTACTTCACAATCCCCGACTCAAAACCCACCAGCTAGCGGAGTATCCGCAATTACATTGCTAAGGCGTCAAACGTTGACTCTCATCCGGAAGCATCTTGGTTCGTGCAAATGTTGAAACGGAGCCGGAAGCGTCAGCGCCCTAAGGCTTGCTTGGCACACACCCAGGCTAGCTCGCTCACGCTCACGGCTCACTCTCGAAAAACAGTCCCAGATTAGGTCGCTTACGCTTCCGGCTCGGTTTGAGCGGTCTCAAACGGAGGTCCGATGCGTCGTGTCCCGAATATTTTTCATCGCCGTCCATGTGCGATCCGTTCATCGATACAGTTTCAAGGCTTCGTATCGCAGAAACGCGACCTTGGTAGCCAGCCCTTGTCTTTAAGTAAATGACATCGCGGCGTAAGGTACTCCGGGGCGAGTCAGATGTTCTCGGCTTCATTGCCCCCCAAGATCTGCTAAACTAGAGAAGCTTTCCCGCCTGCATTCCGGTTCGTTTTTCTAAAGGACGTCGCTCCGGTACTCGGCGCATAACTCCTTTTGAAAATATGAACCAATTCTCTGAATTCTCTCTCTCTCAACCAATCCCGCAAAATCTCGCGACGAACTGCTTCGTCCAACCGACTCCCATACAAGTGCAGGCGATTCCCGCGGTACTGACCGGCGCCGATGTGGTCGCGACCGCGCAAACCGGTACCGGAAAAACGCTTGCCTTCCTGCTCCCGATTATCGAAAGACTCCTCAAGCGCCCAACCCAGATCCGAGCGCTCGTCCTGAGTCCAACTCGGGAACTTGCTATTCAAATCGGTGAAACTTTCGAGAAACTCGCCATCCATACCGGTCTCCGCGGGGCAATTGTGGTGGGGGGCGTCAATGAGAAAACGCAACTGAACGCCCTGCGAAGGGGCGCGCAGCTTGTCGTCGCAACGCCGGGCCGGCTGGAAGACTTCCTGAATCGCCGCCTTATTAATTTGAGCGCGGTAGAAGTACTCGTGCTGGACGAGGCCGACCGCATGTTAGACATGGGTTTTCTTCCCGCCATCGAGAAAATTCTATCTATCTTGCCGGCGCAGCGGCAGAATCTGTTCTTCTCGGCAACTATGGAAAAGGACGTGGAACGCCTCATCGCACGCCACTCGACGCGTCCCATCCGCATCGCGGTCGGCGGATCGACTGTGACCACGCCCGATCGTATCGACCTGCACGTCTACGAAGTTGAGAATCACGTGAAAGTCGGTTTGCTCCGTCACATGCTCGATCAAGAAGCCGGGTCCTTTCTGGTCTTCGCTCGCACCAAGCATGGCACGGACCGGCTCGCCAAAACGCTGTCTCGCCTGGGACAGCGAGCCGTCGCGATGCATGGTGACCGGACCCAAAATCAGCGCAACCAGGCCCTCGCGGGATTCCGCGACGGACGTTACCGCGTGCTGGTGGCGACCGATGTGGCGGCGCGCGGTATTCACGTCGACAGCGTCGCTCACGTTGTGAACTACGACCTGCCGCAAGCTCCGCTGGACTTCATCCATCGGGTAGGACGAACGGGCCGCGCAGGCCAACGAGGATCTGCGTCAACCTTCAGTTTGAAATCCGAGCGCGGCGAGATCCGCCGTATCGAGCGCGAGTGCAAAGTCCGTCTAGTGCAGCGCCAAGTCTCTCCCGAAATCGTGCGCCAAGCCGGAACAGAACCGCGACCGTCAGGAAGCGGACCCTTCAAGCCAATCCACGGCCGCAAGCGCTAACCGCTTAAGCGGCCTTGCCAAGACTCCCGTGCGGGTCCAGCACAAATTTCTTAGCCGCACCTTTATCGAAATCTTTATAACCTTGCGGCGCTTCATCCAGACGAATCACCGTCGCGTTCACAATCTTTGCGATCGGAAGGCGATCGTGCAGAATCGCCTGCATGAGCTGGTGGTTATATTTCAATACCGGCGTCTGGCCCGTTGAGAAGCGGTGGGATTTAGCCCACCCGAGCCCCAAACGCATGCGCAAGTTGCCGTGTTGCGCCGCTTCGTCTTTCGATCCCGGATCTTCAGTTACATACAGTCCCGGAATACCGATCGCGCCTGCGGCTCGCGTAATCGTCATCAAAGAATTGAGAACTGTGGCAGGCGCCTCCGTAGTGTGTTGGCTGCCATGTCCTCGGGCCTCAAACCCGACCGCATCGACTGACGCATCCACTTCAGGAACCCCAATCACCTGCGCGATCAGCTCCTCCAGCTTGTCGCTCTTCTTCAGATCGATCGGCTCGAATCCAACATCTTTAGCGTGCTTGAGCCGGTCGTCGTTCATATCGCCGATCATCACCACGGCCGCGCCCAGGATCTGCGCTGAAGCGGCAGCCGCAAGCCCGACCGGACCCGCGCCCGCGACATAGACGGTCGATCCCACCCCGACGCCCGCGCTGACGGCGCCATGAAAACCGGTGGGCAGAATGTCGGAGAGCATCGTGAGATCCCGGATCTTCGAAAGAGCTTTCTCTTTATTCGGAAATTTGAGCAGATTGAAATCGGCGTAAGGAACCATGACGTACTCCGCTTGCCCGCCGACCCAGCCGCCCATATCCACGTAGCCGTACGCTCCCCCGGCTCGCGACGGATTCACATTCAGGCAAACGCCCGTCTGCTGTTCGCGGCAAGTGCGGCACCGGCCGCACGCCACGTTGAATGGCACTGAAACCAGATCTCCGACGTTGATAAATTCGACATCCTTACCTTTTTCAATCACCTCTCCTGTGATCTCGTGACCCAAGACCAGCCCCTTCGGAGCAGTGGTGCGCCCTCGCACCATGTGTTGGTCGGAGCCACAAATATTCGTGCAAACGATCTTTAGAATTACGGCGTGGTCTATCGATTTCCCCTGCGGGTTCTGCATCTTCGGAAAATCGATCGTTTGGACCTCAACCTTGCCGGGTCCCATATAGACGACGCCTCGATTACTTGCCACAAAATTTCTCCTTTCGCTTATTACGCTACCTCAATGGGCGGCGCCCAAACACTTCTCCACAATCGTTTCTCCAATGGGAATGGCCGATGTCGCTGCCGGCGAAGGCGCGTTGCAGACGTGGAGCATCCGATCTGTCTGTAGAAATAGAAAATCGTGAACCAAAGTTCCGTCGCGCAGAACAGCCTGAGCGCGAATTCCAGTTGTCCCCGGAAGCAGATCTTCCAGCGTGAGCGATGGGCAGTATTTCCTGCACTCTTCCAGATACCCGCGTTTCCAGAGAGAATTTCGCATCTCAATCAAACCCGATCTCAAATTGTTGCGGATGGTTTTCCAGAATCCAGGAAAGCCGGAGTATTCCGCAACGTCCTTCCAGTCGAACGAAAACTTGCGGTAACCCTCGCGGGCGAAGCCGAGCACCGCGTTCGGCCCCACTGTCATCCCGCCATCTATCATTCGGGTGAGGTGAATGCCGAGAAAGGGCAGCTCCGGATTGGGAATCGGGTAGATCAGGTGCCGCACAATTCCGTTCTGAGCTGCTCGAAGGCGGTAATACTCGCCGCGAAACGGAATGATTTGAAATTCGATTTTGAGCTTGGCCATCCGGGCCACGCGATCGGATTGCAAGTCCCGCGCACGCGATAAGTTGTTTAGCGGTCCAGCGCCGTTCTCCAGCAGTAATCGCGACTTCGCCCGGATGCTCCTCGATAGCGTCCACCTTCACATTGAATTCGATCTCTCCGCCCGAGGAACAGATCGCGTCGCCCATAGCCTGGGCCACGCGCCGGTAATCGACAATTCCGGTCGAAGGAATGAACAGCGCGCCCACGCCGGCGATGTTTGGCTCGCGGCGTTTCAACTCTTCAGCGTCCAGCCGCTCCGCCGCGATGCGGTTTTCCTTCGCTCTCGCAAACAAGGCATTCATACGCTCCGCTTCAAGCGCGCTAGTCGCCACCAGCATCTTCCCGCAGACATCGTAAGGAATTTGGTGCTCGTCGCAGAAGCTCTCGGTCGCCAGCACGCCGCGACGGCACAGCTCCGCTTTCAGACTGCCCGGCTGATAGTAAATTCCCGAATGGATCACACCGCTGTTATGACCGCTCTGGTGTTGTGCCAAACCACTTTCCTTCTCCAGGACAATCAGGCTGCAGCCGGGCCGTTTTTTCAGCAACTCCATCGCGGTCGCAAGCCCAACAATGCCGCCACCCACCACGCAGTAATCAAAAATCATGAAACGCTGTTATCATCGCTCGTCGCGCCCGCCGATACTCCCCGCCAACGATGAGGCCGCAACAGAACCGCGACCGTAAGGGAGCGGAGAAGAAGCTACAACCGCCTCAAATCCCTGCGCACCAACACCGAAATCGTTAACCCGATGCAAAACAAAAGCGCCAGCACGCCGTTGATCCGCGAAGCGAGCGTCATCGCATTCCGTGCATGCGGAACTCCTGAGAGCGGCACAACGACCAAGGTCATGAACAAATAAACGGCGCCGCCATAAAGCAAACCGCAAACAACCGCGCGGCGACGCAGAATCGCAAGCTTGCGGCTTGCCGCATAAAAAACCGCCGTCCAAATCAACGCAATAAGATAATGCAGCACAACGCCGAGAATGATCGATGCTCCGCCACTGCGAAAAGATTTCATGCCGATCAATCCGCTCGCAATGTACTGAAACACCATCTTCGGAGTAATCCCCCGAAACTGATTAAAGATGAGGTTATCCGCGATATCTAAAGACCCGGCAATCAAACCAATCCGTAAGATCGCCGCAACGACCCCTGATCGCCGCGAAGCCGTAGCAGGCGCGGTGTCATTTCGACCCTTCATCTCTCGATCTCGGCCCTAATCTTATATCAAAGTAGTATGCTACATAAATCGAGGTGCTGACATGAAAGCGGTCGGAAACATCCTGGCCTGGATCCTGACTATTTTTCTGGCAGTCGTTTTTGTGCTTGCCGGCGGCGTCAAACTGATCGGCACGCGCCCCATGGTTCAGGAGTTCGCCCAGATCGGAATCGGGCAATGGTTTCGCTACTTGACGGGCATTCTCGAAGTCACTGGCGCGATCGGACTCTTCGTCCCTAAATATCGCTTTTGGGCCGCGCTCCAGATTGCCGCGGTGATGGTGGGCGCGACAGTCGTAAATATCGTGATTCTCCACCAGCCGCCTTTGGCCCGGCTCACTGCTGTATTGATGGCGCTTGCTTTTGCGCTTGCATGGCTGCGGCGCACGCGCGCAGGACAGGAAACTACTCCCAAGGTTCCAATTACGCCGCCAGTGTCAGGTCAATCCGCTTAGAGAATGTCCGTTAAAATCGAGTTCAAATGGACGGCCCTCGCAAACTGCCTTTGCCGTGGTCGCAATCTCAACACCTGTCCTGAGTCAACAAAGCGGTTTATCTTCTATTCGCGTTCGTCCGTGTTCGTTCGTGGCCAATGCTGCCCACAACGACCGCGCCTTCCACGCCTGCATCAACACCCTGCTAAAGCTCAGAGCCGAAAAGAGAAAAGTCAAAATTGGGTTCGAATAATCGCAAAAACAGAAAGAAGGCGAGGCAACCCGCCGGCAATCGAAGGAAACTCGCAAGCAGGATCTGCACCAGTGGGCTGTTTTGCTCGCCGAAGCCAGAAGTAACGCACCAGCAAGTGCTCACCTCCGGCGCAAAATTACCCCTGGTGAGAGCCGCCGTCGAGGAGGAAACCCGCGCGCTCGCTCAAAAAGCCGCCTGAACCGCGCCAAATCCCGAATGCCCGACACCACCCGCACTCCATCTGCGTCATGCGATTTAATAGGACCAATGGGGATTTGCGCACACAAACCGGGCCCGCCGCTATCGCATTTCGTCGAACGCCTGTGGCTGTTCGAAGGGGAAGCTCAGCCCCATAGCAAAGAACGAGCGCTACCCGATGGCTGCGCCCAGTTGATCGTTAATTTGCGCGAAGACCATCACCGCATTTACGACCCGCAAACTTTCCACCTGACCCAAGCTTTCAATGGTTGCCTGATCGTGGGACCGCGAAGCGAGTTCTCCGTCATCGACACCCCCACCCGCATGATGCTGGCGGGAGTTCACTTCAAACCCGGCGGAGCGTTCCCATTTCTCGCGCCGCCCATCTCGGAATTGCATGGCTTGGATTTGCCGCTGGATACATTATGGGGTGGATTCGCAAGCGAGTTGCGCGAGCGGATGCTCGAAGCCGTAACGCCGGAGCGGCAGTTTCGCGTAATGGAAGCGGCGCTGCTGGCGCGAGCGGCCCGTTCCTTGGCGCCGAATCCAGTGGTCGTCTTTGCGATCGATCGATTCGAGCGTGGACCGTGCGCGAATCGCGTTGCGGAGGTGACCGCAGAAACCGGTTTTACCCCGCGGCGTTTTATCGAAATCTTCCGGCGCGAAGTCGGACTTACTCCCAAGCTCTTCTGCCGCGTGCGGCGCTTTCAACACGCGTTGCAGCAAATTGCCGCGGGCCGCTCCGTTTCCTGGACGGATGTAGCGCAGGAAGCAGGCTATTTCGATCAGGCCCACTTTATTCACGATTTCCGCGCCTTCTCGGGCCTCAATCCATCGCAGTATTGCGAAAGCCGACCCTGGCATCAGAATCACGTCCCGCTGCCGGCGGCGTAAATTTTTTACAATTCTTGCGGCGCGCCTTTGCCGCACAATGGAGACTATGAAAAACAATGTCAAACCGGTTCCCGATGGGTACCACACCGTGACTCCGTATTTAGTCGTCGCCGATGCAGCCCGGCAGATCGCGTTTGTCGCGCAAGCCTTTGGCGCCCGCGAAATGCACCGTCATACTCTTCCGGATGGCAGCGTAACGCATGCTGAAGTGCAGATCGGCGATTCCAAGATCATGTTGGGACAGGCGCGCGATCCCTTTACACCAAGGCCCTGTAACGTCTATCTATACGTCGAAGATGCGGATGCCGCCTACCGCCAGGCGCTCCAGGCCGGCGCAAAATCGGTCATGGAGGTGAAGGACCAGTTTTATGGCGACCGCAGCGGCGGAGTCGAAGATTCGAACGGAAACTACTGGTGGATTGCAACCCATATCGAAGATGTTTCCCCGGAGGAGATCGAGCGCCGCTTCGCCGCAATGGGTCGCCAGCATTCGGTTTAGCCGGTTCCTATCGATCGTTGCGCCAGCTCGCGATAGAGCCAGGCCTTGGCCATCTTCAGCTCGCGGTGCACCGTAGCGGCGGAAATCCCAACCACCGCCGCCGTCTCGTCGTAGGTCAGGCCGCCGAAAAACAGCAGTTCGACGACTTGGGCTTTGCGTGCGTCTTGCGCGGCCAGCCGCTCGAGCGCCTCATCCAGTTCGATCAGGTCTGCTGGCGCTTCCGGGCCCACGATGACCGCCTCGTCGAGAGCAATGCGCTCCATGCCGCCCCCGCGCTTCTGCCGCTTTTGCGCTTTCGCGTGATCCACCAGAATGTGGCGCATCACGCGCGCCGCCACCGAGTAGAAATGTACTCGATCCTGCCAGGCGATATCGGAATCGACCAGCCGCAAATACGCCTCGTGCACCAGCGCGGTAGCGCGCAGCGTATGATCCGGACGCTCGGCCATCAGGCAGCGCGACGCCAGTTTGCGGAGCTGATCGTAGACCACCGGCATGAGCTGATCGAAGGCCTGTTTGTCGCCGCCGCCGAGCTGTTGTAAAAGACGCGTGACCGCTTGCCGCTCAGGTTCCACTCTTATTAGAGATACAACACGCCTGTGGCAGGAGTTGCACAGGAGTTAGGATGATGGCATGGATGCACACACTCCCAAGCGTGAAGCGATCGAGCGGTTTGTCAATCACGAGAGCCGTGCGGCAAGCAACTGGGTCGTCCGCGTGAAAGACGATGCGAACGGCCCCGTGGTGCATTTGCAAGCGTGGAGAGACGACCGCCGGGAGAGTGCGCCGGAGAAGACGCTGGAAGTGCACACGCGGCAAGTGCGGCTGGCCGACGACGAGCCGGATGAATCCACTAAGACGATGATCCGCCGCTGGCTCGCGTCGCTATAGAGGCGGAGCGATCCCCAGCTCGGCCAAAATATTGGCAACGTATTTCTGGGTTTCCAACGGATAAGACTCACTATTGGGATCGTCGGCGCGGTTGGCTCCGGCGTTATAAGCCACTAACGCCAAACGCAGATCGCCCTTGTATCTATCCAGAAGCTGCTTGAGCAAGGCGGCTCCGGCGTTCACATTCTGTTCCGGATCGAAAGGATCGGAAACGTGGAATTGGTCGGCCGTTGCAGGCATAAGCTGCATCAGGCCTTGTGCGCCCTTCGTCGACACGGCGCAAGGGCGGAAGCCCGACTCCTGCCGCATGACTGCTCGAACCAGTGCCGGCGCAAGCACTTGTTTCTGGGCCGCGGCGGCGATCAAGCTTTCCACATCGCTGCTGGGCAGCGGCGGGCAATCGGCCTCGACGAACGGAGAAATAGGGTCAATGAAAAGGATTGATGTTTCCGAACTAAGATGGCTGATTGCCCCCGGCTGCTTGCGAAGCGACTCGCGCTGTTTGGCGAGCGACTCGCGCTGCTTCTGGAGCGACGAGGCCTGCATCGCGGACATAGTTGCGTTGGCGGAGTTGGTTACAGGCGCGGAGGCAGCCAGGATTAAGCCGGCTCAGGAGCAGGGCGAATGGTGACACTTCGAAAGTGTCTTATCGGCAGTTCTGCGCACCGGTTGAATCGAATCGAAAGGCCAAGCGCAGCAAACCCGCTTCGGCGCGGAACTGGTGCCATTTGATACCGTCCCAATCGGCCACTTCAGGGTCCGCTGCCTCCATCCGCAGATTGCCCGATGGATACAGAAAGCTCAGGAAGCGGCCGCAGATTACGTTGCCTAGCTCCCCTACGGTATCGTCCGCAAGGCGGGAATCGCCGGCTAATTCACGAACGCCCAAAAACGACGCGGTCAGCTCGTGCGCCGCGTGCCGTTCGATCTCGAGCCGTAAACATCCCGACACGCTGCCCCCAAACGCCACCGTAGTGGCCAGCATCGCATCGCCGCAATCGGCATCCGAGACCGGCACGGCCTCTGAAAAACACATCGTCTCGAGCACCTGCTCCACGGTGTATGCCAAAACGGCCGAATCCTCAGTTGCAGACATGCATTCGCTCCATCGCTTTCAACATTTCCGAGCGCAGCGCCTCGGCCCCGAACGGCTTCGGAAGATAAGCCAGCGCGCCCAGTTCCAACAGCTCTTCGACACGGTTTGCGGTCGCATCCGCCGACATGACGATAAACGGAATTTGGCGCCGTTCCGGGTCCTGCTGCAAGCGCCGGATAAGTTCGGCGCCGTTCATCTCCGGCATATCTAAATCCACCAGCAGCAGGTCGATGGCATGATCGGCTAATATCGACAAGGCCGCCCGGCCATGTTCCGCCGTCAGGCAGGAGGCGATGGGCAGACCGGAAAGTTCGATAGCGCGCTGTAGCGCCATGCGCATCGCCGCCGAATCGTCCACTACTAAGACGCGAAGTGGCATAGCTCGGCTCCTTGCGGGGAATGCGAGGCGAGGCGTGCTGCGCGCGATCGCGAACGCACAATGATGCGCCCCGAAGCCGCTTCCAGCCAGACCGAGCGCGACAAACTTCCGCCGGTGTCGTCGCCCTTCAGCAAAACGCCCTCCCGCCACAACAGCCGCCGCAGCGCGAGCACGTTCCGTTTTCCGTCCGCTGAATCCAGCGCTCCGCCGGCCGCGTAGACTGCCAGACCCCGATGCTCGGCCCCAATCTCCCGCAGATACGCGAACAGCAGCGGAATGGCGGTGTCGGCGCAAAGCCACGGGTTCGATTCCCGGGCTTCGCCGCGCGAGCTGGGCAGGCTGAAGTGCAGCAACGCCGCCAGTCCGATTTTGGGCTCGTGCACCGCAACCGCCACCGAGGAGCGAAGCTCGCGAGCGATCAAACGGCAGCCGGGATCGTTCGTGAAACGGCACTCGCCGGCTGCAACCACAATATCGGCCGCACTCTGGACCTGCTCTTCGATAGCACTACGCATATTGACAGCTTGTGTACAGCTCTATCGATGAGAAGCGGTGCCGGTTAGAAGGAAAATTAGCGCGGAAGCACTACCGCCGCTTTTGCTTTCGGAGCGGCGCTCTTCGAAGTGCTAGGGGCGTCCAGGATATGCGGATATTGAACAATAATCGATACCCGGCGGTTGGATGGGTCTTCGGGATTAGAGGGTACCCGAAGCTGCTGATCCGCGAAGCCGCGTACCTGCGTCACTTGATTTGCCCGAAGACCGTATTCCTGCATGATACGGCGCGCGGTGTTGGCCCGATCCACCGAGAGCTCCCAATTGGAGTAGGCCCCGCCGTCGTAAGGCTTGGAATCGGTATGTCCTTCGACGAAAACGGAGTTCTTCAGCCTGCCGACTTGGCCCGCCAGCACGCGCAACAGATCCTCCCCTATCTTGGTGGGATAGGGTTGTCCGTTGGCAAAGAACATCCCTTTGTCGCTTTCGAGCAACTCGATCCGCAGCCCTTCGCCAGTGACTGTCATCTGCACATATTGCTTTAAGTTGGACAATTCCGGACTCTGCTTCATGGCCTCCTGCAGCTTTGCCTTGAGAAGATCCATATGATCTTTCGAGATGCTCAGGCTTTCGCCGGAACCGCCCATGGAGCTGCCGGTTTGCTTGCCGAATCCTTTGGGATCGCGGAAATAACCGGCGATGTTGTGCTGCACGTCCTGGCTGGCGGTCATCAGCCACAGGACAATGAAAAGCGCCATCATGGCGGTGACAAAATCGGCGTATGCCACCTTCCAGGCCCCGCCGTGATGCCCGGCGTGGCTGATTTTCTTCTTGATGATGAAAATCGGTTGTTCGCTAGGGGCGGACATGATTTAAGCGGCCACCGCCTCTACGGTTTTGCCGCGGCAGGCCGCCTCCATTTCCTTGAAGCTCGGCCGCACCTCGGCTGGAATCGAGCGGCGCGAGAATTCGACCGCCAGAATCGGCGCGGCGCCCCGAATATAGGCCACCAAACCGGTTCGCAAACAGTGGTAATAGAGCGATTCCAGCTCGTTGCTGTGCGTCATGTTGGCGGCCAGCGGCGAGAAAAGGCCATAGCACAGCAGAATGCCCAAAAAGGTGCCGACCAGCGCGGCAGCGACTTTGTGCCCAATTTCGGCCGGCGGCCCTCCCAGCGCTCCCATGGTGATGACCACGCCCAATACCGCGGCCACGATTCCTAAACCGGGCAGCGAGTCGGCCACATGCATCAGCGCGTTTACCGGCACGCTCACTTCCTTGTGGTGCACGTCGAGATCGACCTCGATCAACTGATCCAGCTCGAAAGCCGAAATGCCGCCCGTCATCGCCATGCGCAACGTGTCACAGATGAAGTGCAGGGCGTGATGATCCTTCAGCAGTTCCGGATATTTCTTGAACAGCTCGCTTTTCTCCGGCTCTTCCACATCGGTTTCCAGGCTCACCAATCCGCCTTTGCGCCCGCGCGAGAAAATGTCGTTCAACATTTTCAGCGTGTTCAGATAGAATTCCTTGCTGTATCTTTGCGAGCCGAACGCGCCCGCGATCCCCTTCAGAATGCTGATAATCACCGGCAGCGGATTGGCGATCAGCAAAGTGCCGAGCGCCGCGCCGCCGATGATGATCAATTCGGCCGGCTGCAGCAGCACGCGTATATTGCCGTGCTCCATCAGATAGCCGCCCGCGATCGCACCGATCACGACCAGAATTCCAATGATTGCAAACATGTTTGGACGGAGAGCGTTCCCGCATATCCATATCGACTAAGGGGAGGCTGCCTTCTACCGGATTCGCGAATCTCGAAGAAACTCGCGCCGGCCGCTCTAAATCCCGCACGCAGCCTGCGATATAGTCTGCGGAGAGCAGAATTGTTAGCCAGTCATTCCTATCGGGCATACGTAGACAACAGCGTGGTCGGCAGCAGCCCGACCGAACTCATCGTGGCGCTGTATGAAGGCGCCATTGAGGCCACGCGGCTCGCCGCACAGTGTCTCGAAAGCGGCGATGTCTGGGGACGCTCCCGGGCGGTCTCGAAGGCCCACAATATTGTGACGGAGCTGTTCATTTCGGTCGATTGCGAGAAGGGCGGCGCGCTGAGCCTCAATCTCAGACGGTTATACGCCTATATGCAATCGCGCTTGCTGGAGGCGCACGCCAAAAAATCCGGCGAGGCATTAAAAGAAGTAGAAGGCCTGCTTGGAAAATTGCTGGAAGCCTGGCGCGTAGTGGCCGCGAAAACCGCGCGCCTGGAACAGACTGCGTGCTGTTGCCGCCAACTGGCAGGAGCCCGAAGAGATTCCGGCGCTGCCTTACGGCGGTTACTTTTCCGAGCCGGCCGATACGCTTTCGCGGACCGCGCTGTCGTTTTGAAGATCGGGCCGCTGCGCGGTCATCCGCTTTTCGATGGTGGCGGCGATACCGAGGCCGCCGCCTTGCGCCAGCGCCCTGGCGAATTGGCTTTGCGCCATGTCCATGGCGGTATCGTCGCCGGTGCCGCCGCCGCTTCCGAGCCAACCTTCGGAATCTGTATCGCGAACCGATTTCATCATCTCGCCAATCATGAGCGCCTCGAATTGCTGCGCCGCATCGTGCAGCTTCGAAGGCTTTTTTGCAGCGGCCACATCGTTTGTCGAGAGCGGCAGCAGAGACGCGTTGTTCACTATGTCCATAAGTCGTTAGATCACGTCGAGCTCGGCATCGAGCGCGCCCGCCGCGCGCAGATTTTCGAGAATCGCGATCACGTCGCGAGTCGTCGAGCCGATCGAGCTCAGCGCCTTCACCAGCTCCTCCACCGTCGCGCCTTCTTTTAGAACCACGTTGTGGGTCTTGTCGTCTTTGGCTGCGACGGTGGTTTCTGGAACCACGGTGGGAGACGCCTGCGAAAACGCGCCCGGTTCGGCGGCGGTATAGGTGGTTTGAATCTCGACCGTCAGGTTGCCGTGCATGATCGCGACCGGCGCAATGTGCACGTCCTGGCCGAGCACGATGGTTCCCGTTCGCTCGTTGATCACGACGCGCGCTATAACGTCCGGTTTTACTTCCAGCAGTTCGAGCGTAGCGATGAATTCGGTCGGATTTGCGGCGTACTGGTGCGGCAGGTTGACGGTCACCAGAGCGGAATTGTCGGCGTGCGCGATCGCGCCGTTCGCTCCAAAGCGGTGGTTGACGGCTTCGGCCACGCGCGCGGCAGTGGTGAAATCTTCTTCCCGCAATTGCAAATGGATGACGCTGCCGAGCGGAGTGGAAGGCGCGACGCGCTCGACCGAAGCCCCGTTCGGGATGCGGCCCACGGTCGGATGATTCACCGTTTGGGAATTCGCGCCGCCGCGGCCGGCCACGAAACCTCCCGTTACGAGCGGTCCTTGGGCGGTGGCAAATACTTGCCCATTGATCGCGCGCAGCGTCGTGAGCACCAGCAGCCCGCCTTGCAGATTCTTGGCGTCGCCGATCGCGCCCACCGTTACGTCGATGGTCGAGCCGGGTTGGGCGAAGGGCGGCAGTGTCGCGGTCACCATGACCGCCGCGGTATTGCGCACCATGATGAGCCCGGGCGCTACGCTCACGCCCATGCGTTGCAGCATATTGGTGAGACTTTGGACGGAGAAGATGGTCTGCTGGCTGTCTCCCGTGCCGTTCAGCCCGACCACCAGCCCGTAGCCGACCAATTGGTTGGTCCGAACCCCTTCGATGCCGACCAGATCTTTCAGCCGGATGCCTTGCGCTTGATCGGTGGTCGCGGCGGCGAAGGCCGGGCACGCCAGTAATAAAAGAACCAGAATACGTCTCATGAAAGTTTTTAGAAAGGCAGCAGGCCCAACAGCAATCGATAGAGGAAATTGGGCCGATGGATGGCATCGTTCACGACGCCGCGGCCATTGATCTTCAGTTCCATTTGCGCCACGCTGATGGACTGCACGGCATTGGCGTTAGAAAGATCGGACGGCCGCACCACGCCTCGCAAGGTGACCACCTGATTTTCGGAATTGACCATCACGGTCTTGCTGCCTTCAATCACCAGATAACCGTTCGGCAAGACATCGGTGACGCGCGCCGAGAGCGCGGTGCTGAGGGTGGTGGTCCGGGAGGTGGTGCCTTCCCCGTCCAGCGCTCGATTGGAATTCAGGTTCAGCAGGTTCGAAAGGGCTCCGGCGGCTTTCAATTGTCCGGCCGCGGAGGTGATGGCGGAATTGGCGCTGGAGGCGCGCGAGGTTTTGGTTTGCCCGGTCGATACCGCCGAAGCCTGTTCGTTGACAACCACCGTGACGATGTCGTCCACGCGCCGGGCGCGCACGTCGGTGGCGATATCGGCCAGCGCGGCGGGAGCCCGACCAGAGCGAGCCGGGACTCTCCGCGGTCGCTGCATCGGCGCGCTTGTGCGCCTGTTCGATGTACAGATCGAGAGGTGTTTTCTGCGGCGTTTTCTTCAGCAGATTTTTTGGGGCGCCCCAAGCCGGAGCAAGCAAGCCCGCCAAGGCCAGTAAGAATAGACAGCGATTCACGATTTCGACTCCTCGTTCACCAACCCGATGGGGCCGCCGGGCACCACCAGGACTTTGTCTTTGTCTTCCACGCGCGCGCGGAATTTCCAGCCGCTTTTGGCGTTTCGCACCGTGATAACCGCTCCGGTTCGCCCGGACTGCTCGGCCACGCCCTGCGCCTCGATGTGTGTGCCGCCGGTCTGGACGATAACCGCGACCAGATCGCCGCGTTCCACTTCCTTCGGCTGGTCCAGCATGTTGCGCATCAGCACCGTTCCGGCGGGAATATCGAAGCGCGGAATCATGCCGACGGCAATGTCCCAAGCGGTGACCGGATTTTGCCGCGAGAGCGGGCCGTCGTAGCTGTCCTCGCGAAGTTCATCGGCGCGGACCGGCTCGCCGGCAGCGAGCGTGCCGGTTGCGATCAAGCGCGATTCCTTCACCGAAACACGGGCGCGCGCCCAGATCGAAAAGCGATGATTCAGTCCATACAATACATAGCCTCGCCAGATCACCGGATCGGCGGAAAAACCGCACAGGCCCGAGAGCGGGAAGACCAGCTTGCCGCTGGGCGCGGGCGAAGCGCTCTGGCTGACAATCTCAAGGCGCGCGTTGCGGCCCTGGAGCGTTTCCCGCATGGCCGCGAAAACGGCGTCGCGCGAAGGAGGAGTCATGCGCCAGGCGAAGCAGACGCTGCCGGCGATGCCTGCCGCCGCAACATGATTCATTTGCGCGATGTGGCGCAGCTCCGCCGGACGGAAGAGGCGCTGCTGGCCGGGTGCGGGCGCGAAGCCAACTGCGATATCGGGCGAGACGGAGGCGAATGCCGGCAGCGCCGCGGCCAGATCGCGCGTGTAGATGCGGTCCGTATCGACCGGCTGGCAGGCGGCCGGCGCAGCGAGCGCCGCAACTAAGAGCGCGAGGATCATTGCGTGACTTGATTGATTTGTTGATACATCTCGTCGGCGGCCTTCACCACCCGCGAGTTGGCTTCGTAAGCGCGCTGGCTTTGGATCAGATTCACGAATTCGGCGACCACATCGACGTTCGACTGCTCGGTATAGCCCTGCATGAGCGTGCCAAGCCCGTCGCTGCCGCCGGGGACCCCGACTTGCGGGTCGCCGGAAGCATCGGTCGGCTCATAGAGCGAGTTGCCGATGCTGTTCAACCCGGCGGGATTCTGGAAATTCGCGAGCTGAATTTGGCCCCCTTTCTGGGCCGCCGTTTGGCCCGGAAGCGTATAGCTGACCGTGCCGTCCTGCGCGATGCTGAGGTTTTGCGCGGTAGGGCGGAACGCTGAGCTGCGGCTCGAGCTGATTGCCGTTGGCATCGACGATGTTGCCGTTGCGGTCGAGTTGGAACTGGCCCGCGCGCGTGTAGGCGATGGTGCCCGAGGGCTGCAGAATCTGAAAGAATCCGTTGCCCTGGATTGCCAGATCGAGCGGATTGCTGGTCTGCACGAGGGTCCCTTGCGAGAAGATAATCTCGTTGCCGGCCGCGCGGGTACCGAGGCCGAGCTGCAAGCCCGCCGGAACCGTGGTTTGCGCGCCGGCCGCCGTCCCCGGCTGAACCATGTTCTGATAGATGAGATCTTCAAACTGGGCGCGCCGCATCTTGTAGCCCGCGCTGTTGGCGTTGGCCAGATTGTTCGCGATGTTATCGACGTTCAGTTGCTGCGCCGTCATTCCGCTGGCGGCGCTATAGAGTGCACGAATCATTTGTTTTCCTCTTTCGCTCGTTTCAATTTCTTAGGAACCGACTTTGGCGATTTCTTCCACCGATTGGCGGTTCATCTCGTCGCCGGTTTTGACGGCGTGCTGCAGCATTTCGAAATTGCGCAGCAGAGTCACCATTCGCGCCGCGGCTTCGGCCGGCGCGGCATTGGAGCTCTCGAGCCTGGCCTGGTAGACTTGCGCGCCGGTGGCCGGCGTTGCCCCCGAAGAAGCCTGGAAGTAGGCTCCCGCGAATTTATTCATCTGGCTGGGATCTTTAAAATCGGCCAGCTCCAACTGGCCGACCGTGCCGCCGTCCTGCGAGATTTGACCGTCCGGCTGTACCTGCAGCGGCGACGCCGATTGGGTTTGTAAAGTCTGGCCGCCGGTCAGCCGGACCGGGTAGCCTTCGGCTGTGACCAGTACGCCTTTGGGCGAAAGACGGAAATTTCCGTTGCGGGTATATAGGATGCCGTTGGGGCCGTTCACGGCAAAGAATCCGCTGCCGGAAAGAGCAAAATCGGTTGCATTGCCGGTTGCGACGAGCGTGCCTTGCGCAAAATCTGTCCACTGGCGTTGGATAACCGGCTCGTCGCCCACGGTGGCATCGGGGCCGTTGGCGAGCTCGGGCGCGAGATAGGTGCTGTAAAACTCGCGATCGGCTTTAAAGCCGCTGGTAGAGGTATTGGCGAGATTGTTGGCGAGGATGTCGATAGAATCCATGCGCGCCTGAAGACCGCTCGCCGCGGCTGTTGTAAGTGGATCCATGTTGGTCGGTTCTCGACAGGTATTGCAAATGGAATGCCATGCAGCCGGATACGCGCAAATGTGCTGCGAGTCAATAAACGGAGGCCCGCGAATCGTCGAGATTTTGAGCGCGTTCACGGCACCCGCACATTTTTTTGACAGCTGCGGCAAACGCGCATTCGGCGCAAATGGTTGGCGCGAGAAGGCCGGGACGCTTTGGCGAATGGGGTGCATGGGACACGAGCGTGATCACGCCGCAATTTGCCTCCGCCGCGCCTCCCGCCTACAGCGTTGCGCAGCAGCAGGCGGATACGATCGCGCAATCGAAGCACAAGTATTCGCACCCGGCAGTGCAGCAGCGGCCGAGCGCGAGCTTTTCGCACATGCTGGCATCGGCTGCAAACGACGCAGACGAGAGCGCTGACGCGAGCGCCGCGAAACCAGCCAAGCAGAATTCGAAAGACGATCGCAAGACCAACGATGCGAGCGGGGCGGCGGTGTCGGCGAATCAGGTTTATCCGGCTTTCCGCAGAAACCATTAACGATCAGCGCGCTGTTGGGTTTGCTTTCTCCGCAGATCACGACACCCGATGAAACGGAAAGCGAAGACGGGCAGGCGGAAGCGGCGGCGAAATCGGCGGACCGGACGGATTCGGCGGCGGTGTCGGGCACAGCTAAGGGAGACCGGAAATTGGCGGATGCGAAGCAGCAGCCTGGCGCGGCAATCGCAGGCGCTCCGGCGCAAGCCTATTGGTTCCCGGTTGAAATACAGCAAGGTTTGGAAGATGCGAGCGGGCCGGTTGTCGCGGGAGATGCGGGAAATAAGAACGGCGCGGCGAGTGTTGCGAATGCGGCCGGGCAAAGCGGCAATACGGCCGCGGCCGGCGCGGCAGGAAACAACGCGGAGACGGCGGCGGACCCGCTGGCGTTCACGATGCTGGTCAGCGCCGAGGGACAGAATGCGCCGGTGGAGAATCCGGCGGCGTCCGCGGCAGTGCCGGCTCCGCTTGCGGACCTGGCGCACCCAGGCTCGGGGTTGGCCACAGCAGCGCTGGCAACGGCCGCTGAAAACGTAGCGGGCGGCCAAAAGGCGCAAGCTCCATCGAACGGATTGGCTGCGGCGTCGAACCAGGGTGAGGCCGCGCGCGCCCCAGACGAACAGTCGGCGCCGGTAGAAAAAGCGAGCGCGGGCGCGGGCGCTAATCTCGATGCGAATGCGGAGGGCGGCCGCAACGAGTTGGTACGGAACGTGCACGTGCAACTCGAAACAGAAAGCAACCAGCGCGTGGATGTGCGGATGACAGATCAAGGCGGCGGTTTGCGGGTGAGCGTGCGGGCGGCGGATTCCAATCTGGCGCAAGCGCTGCAGGACCACATGCCGGAGTTGACGAATCGGCTGGAGCAGCAGCATTTTCAAGCCGAGGTTTGGATTCCGCGCACGGCCGCGAGCTCCGATGCGGGGGCGGCGAACGCGCGCAGCTTCAATTCCCAAGGCGGCGATGGGGGAAGCCAGGGACATTCGGGCCGCAGACAGAACGGAAACCAAGACAATCGGCCGGACTGGTTCGACCAAGACGGTCGTTTGCAGCCGGGCAACAAAGAGAGGACACAGCAGGTATGGCTACAGTAGGCAGTTTATTTCCAACCACGGATTCGAGCACGGGAACAAACGGTACCAAACGGCGCGACCGGCACGGCGAATGCGCCGACGGCTAGCGATCCGCTGGCCAATCAGGCCACGTTTCTGCAATTGCTGGTGGCGCAGCTCAAGAATCAAGATCCGACCCAGCCGGTGGATGGGACGACCTTTGTTACGCAGCTCGCCGAATTCAGCAATGTCGAGCAGAATCTTGGCACACGGCAGGATTTGGACGCGATCAGCGATCACTATTTGGGCACCACCACGCCGCCTTCGGACGTGAGCACGACCAGCACCGATTCGTCGAACGGACCCGCTATGCCGCAGTCCTAAACAGGAGAAGCATATGTCAAGCGCATTTTCAATCGCTCTTTCGTCTCTCAAAGCGCAATCGGAGGCGATTAACACGACCGGCAATAACCTGGCGAACATGAACACGCTGGGTTTCAAGGGGAGCAATGTCGATTTCGAAGACATGCTCAGCCAGGCCATAGGAGTCGGCGCCGGCACGCAGGTAGGGATGGGGGTGAGCGCACCGCTCAATAACCAGATCTTTACGCAAGGGCCGACGGCGAGCAGCACTTCGCCGCTGGCGACTGCGATTCAGGGCAACGGCTTCTTCGTGCTGCAGAACTCGGCTAATCAGCAATTGCTCACGCGCGACGGCGATTTTACGATCAGCAAGAGCGGCGTGCTGCAGACCCAAACGGGCGAAACGGTGCAGGGCTGGACGGCCGGCGTGAACGGTATCAGCACCGCGGGCGCGCCGGGCGATATCGTGCTTCCCACCGGAGCCGTTCTGCCGCCGGTAGCGACACAGAACATGTCGCTTACCGGGAACCTCGATGCGAGCGCCGCAACCGGGGCCGCGAGCAGTTTTTCGGATCCGGTGCAAGTGGTGGATTCGCTCGGCTCGCAGCACACGTTGACGGCCACCTTCACCAAGACGGGGGCCAACGCCTGGAGCTACCAGGTGACGATCGACGACGGCGATCTGACGGGCGGCACGGCGGGGACGCAACACGCGTTGCTGGCGACGCCGGGGACGATCAGCTTCAACACGGACGGAACCATGAATACTTCCACCGCGTCGCCGGCGACGGTCGGCATCACCGGGTTGGCGGATGGCGCGGCGAACATGAGCATCAATTGGAACCTGTTCAACGCGGACGGCAGCGGAGCGATTACACAATATGCGCAGCCGTCGAGTCCCGCTTCTTCGACGCAGGATGGCGCGCAGGCGGCGCAACTGACACAGTTTTCGATTCAGAACGGAGGGCAAATTGTGGCCACGTTTTCGAATGGAAAGCAGATGACGGAGGGGCAGCTCGCGCTCGCTGCGATTCAGAATCCGGATTCGCTGCAGAACGTCGGTAACAACAATTTCACGGTGACGGCGGATACGGCGACTCCGGCGATCGGGCTGCCGCAGACGGCCGGCCGCGGCCAGATCCTGGGCGGCTTTCTGGAGGGCTCGAATGTCGATATGGCCACCGAGTTCACGAACCTGATTGTGTACCAAAGCGCTTATCAGGCGAGCTCGCGGGTGATTTCGACCGCCAACAACATGACGCAAGACCTGATGAACCTGATTCATTAGGCGGTGAAGCATGACGCCGCTTGAGGAGCTGGGCGATATCGCGAAGGTGCCGCTTGAAATTGAGGCGGTGCTGGATAGCCGGATCATGACGTTTGCGGAGATGCTGGAGCTACAAGCGGGGAGTTTAATCCGGATGAACCGCTCGGCCGGCGAAAACGTGCAGATTCACATTGGAGCCGTACACGTGGCGGACGGCGACATTGTGGCGATGGACAACATGCTGTGCGTGCGCCTGACGGATTTCCGGGAGCAGCAGTAAACTCGCCGCCCGCTTCTGCCGATAGGCAGGGCAGAGGCTGGTTTGCGCGACTTTTCCGATGGCTGAACAAGTGCTTGCTGCATTGCTCGTCCTGGCGCTGCTGGGCGCGACGCTGTGGCTGTTGCGCCGCAAGGGAGTAGCGAGTCTGAACGTGGCGCTGCCGAAGCGTTTGACGGGTGCGAAACAGATGCAGATTGTGGAGCGGATGGCGCTTACGGCGCACCACTCGCTGCACCTGGTGCGGGTACGGGACCGGACGATTTTGATTGGCGTCTCGCCTTCGGGATGCAACCGGATTGGCTGTTTCGGAGAGGCTTCGGGGGAAGAAAACAGGCGGGGGGAAGCTCGCGAGGCTACATAATTGCGCACTTGCTCACAGGTTCGTGAAAAAGTTGGCGATCCGCTCCCTTGCGGTCGCGGTTCTGTTTCTGTCGTCCGCGTTTTCGCACTCCTCCTTTTATTCGGGGGCATGGCGGCGGCTCATAGCACGGGCGGGGGAGCGCTGGAATCGTTTGGGGTGACGGCGGCCGGCGCGGGCCATGGAGTGACGCTCAGCGCGCCGATGCAGATTGCGCTGGGGCTCACGCTGCTGACGCTGCTTCCGGCGGTCGTGATGTGCGTTACGCCGTTTCTGCGCATCGTGGTGGTATTGCATTTTTTGCGGCAGGCGCTGGGAACGCAGACCGCGCCTTCGAATCAGGTGCTGATCGGGTTGTCGCTGTTCTTGTCGCTGCTGATTGTGCAGCCGGTGTTTTCAGAAATCTACACGCAATCCTGGGAGCCGCTCGAAGCGGGCAAGATTACGACGGAACAGGCGATAGAGCAGGGCTCGGCGCCGCTGCGCAAATTTCTGGTGAGATTCGCCCGGGAAAAAGATATCCGGCTGTTTGTCGAGATGTCGAAGGAGCCGCCGCCGCACAGCCCTGCCGATATCAGCTTGCAGGTTTTGATTCCGGCCTACATCCTGTCGGAGCTGAAAGCCGCGTTTCAGATTGGCGCGGTGCTGTTCCTGCCTTTTCTCGTGATCGACATCGCGGTCGCTTCGGTGACGCTGTCGATCGGCATGATGCAACTGCCGCCGGCGATGATCTCGGCGCCATTCAAGATCCTGCTTTTCGTGTTGGTGGACGGCTGGAACCTGGTGATCGGGTCGTTGATGAAGAGCTTCTATCAATGAGCCTTCGAGCTGCACTATGAGTCCTCAACTGGCGATCCATATTATCGCCGAAGCGCTGATGGCGGCGTTCTGGGTTTCGGCCCCGCTGCTGATTGTGGCCTTCGCGCTGGGCATCGTGATCAACCTGATCCAGATCGCGACCTCCATGCAGGACCCGGTATTCAGCACGGTTCCGCGGCTGGCCGCCTGCTTCGGCGCATTTCTGCTGCTGGCGCCCTGGATGCTGCATCGGGCGACGATGTATGCGGTGGCGATTTTCGGGCACTTAGCGCAGTATGCACGCTGAGCTCACCGTTTCCGCCTCTACGCTGATTGCTTTTCTGCTGGTGCTCAGCCGCATGGTGGGCGTGTTCATCTTCGTTCCCTTGCCGGTCAACGAGGCGGGACCGGGAACGGCGCGGATTGTGTTTGCGTTTGCCAGCGCGATTGCGCTCTATTCGCGTTGGCCGGCCATCGATGCGGCGAGCATCACTCTCGGGCACATGGTCGAGTGGGTGATTCTGGACGCCGCGTTGGGAATGTCGATTGGACTGATGGTTGGGTTTCTCACCGAATGGATGACGTTCGGCGCGCAAGTGCTGGCATTGCAGGCGGGATACGGATATGCGTCGGTGGTGGATCCAACCACGCAAGCCGATTCCGAGGTCTTGCAGGTGATGGCGCAGCTCGCGGGCGGGCTGCTGTTTTTCACGCTGGGGCTGCACCGCTACGTCATCAGCGCCCTGGCGGCGAGTCTGGAAAGCTATCCGCCGGGCCGCTTCGCAATCACGCAAAGCCTGGCGAGGACGGTGCTGCAACTGGCTGGAAACATCTTCAGCGTAGGACTCCGGCTGGCGCTGCCGGTGATCGGGTTGCTGCTGATGGCGGAGGTCGCTTTGGCGCTGCTCGGGCGGATCAATTCGCAATTGCACCTGGGCATGCAGTCGTTTCCGGTCAAAATGCTGCTGACGCTGCTGACGCTGGCTTCGGTTCTGGTGGTCGCGCCGGCATTGTACCAGGCATTTGCGGGAGAAGTGTTCGAGAGCATCCGGCGCAACTTCGCGCCTTGAGCGGCGATGGCATCTTCGAGCGAAAAAACCGAAAAACCGACACCGCAGCGGCTCAAGAAAGCGCGCGAGCAGGGGCAGTTCTTAGCGGCCCGCGGCATGGTGGGCGCGATCCAGTTTATAGCCGTCGTCATCCTGCTAGGCAGATTTGTGCCGGACTGGGGAAACCGGATCCGGTTTGCGATGACCATGCTGCTCGAGCGCAGCATGAAGAGCGAGATGGGAGCGGGGGAGTGGTCCGATATTGTGCGTGGTTTGTTTGTGGCCACGCTGCTTCCATTGGTGACGTTTGGAGGCATCGTACTGCTGGTTACGACCGGCACTCATCTGGCGATTACGAAGATGGGCTTCAGCCTGGCGCGGCTGACTCCCAAATTCGAGCGCTTCAGCCCGCTCGCGAAGCTGAAGGAGCTGCCGCGGCAGAACTTGAAATCGGTGGTGGAGGCGGTGCTGCTGCTGGCGGCGCTAGCCGCTATCATCCATTCGTTTTACGCGGGTTATGCGGAGGATTTTCTGCGCCTTCCGTTTGAAGCCGTGCCGGTGGGAGTGGCGCAGATCGGAAATACGCTCGACGACATGCTGTGGAAGGCGGCGGCGGTATTTCTGGTTTTTGGCGCTTTCGATTTCTTGCAGCAATACCGGAAGCATATGTCCACGCTGCGGATGTCGAAGGAAGAGATCAAGCAGGAGCATAAGCGCAGTGAAGGCGATCCGCAAATCAAGGGGCGCATCCGGCGGCTGCGGCGCGATCTGTTGCGGCGGCAGATGATGCGGGATGTGCAGAAGGCGACGGCGGTGGTGGTGAATCCGACGCACTTCGCCGTAGCGCTGCGCTACGAGACGGCTAGTATGTCGACGCCGGTATGCGTGGCTAAGGGGAAGAACTGGCTGGCGCTACGCATCCGGAAGATCGCGGTGGAGCACGAAGTGCCGGTGATTGAGAATCCGCCGCTGGCGCGCGCGCTGTATGAGGCGCTGGAGGTGGGCGGCACGATTCCGCCGGAGTTCTATAAGGCGGTCGCGGAAATTCTGGCCTACATTTACCGTCTGATGGGCCTGAAATTGCCTGAGTAAGTTTCTCGAAGGAGCTCTCGCGATCGATGTCCTCACCGTCTCAGGCGATTTCCGCGCCACGGCTTGCCAAGCGCGCCGCCCAGATCTCTCTGCCGAAAATCGGCGAACTGGTGGTGCCGGTGGCGGTGCTGGCGATCGTGGTGGCGCTGATTACGCCGCTGCCGGCGTTTCTGCTGGACATCATGATCGTGCTGGACATCATGATGTCGGTGGTGGTGCTGATGGTCACCATGTACATCCTGAAGCCGGTGGATTTCAGCGTTTTTCCCACGGCGCTGCTGCTGCTGACCTTATTCCGTCTGGCGCTAAACGTAAGCTCGGCGCGTTTGATTCTGCTGAATGGCAACGGTGGAACGGGCGCGGCGGGGCACGTGATCGAATCCTTTGGAAACTTCGTAGTAGGCGGCAATTACATTATTGGCGCGGTCATTTTCCTGGTACTGATCGCGATTCAGTATGTCGTGATCAACCACGGCGCAGTACGCATTTCGGAAGTGGCGGCGCGCTTCACCCTGGATGCGCTGCCCGGTAAACAGATGTCGATCGACGCCGAGATGAACGCGGGGTTGATCGACGAGGGAGAAGCGCGGCGGCGGCGCAAACAGCTTTCGGCGGAGGCGGAATTTTACGGGGCGATGGACGGAGCGTCGCGCTTCACACAGCGGGATGCGATCGCCAGCATTCTGATCACGAGCATCAACATCATTGCAGGCTTCCTGATTGGGGTGTTCCAGCACGGCATGGAGATACGGCACGCGCTGCAGACTTATACCGTGCTTACCATCGGGGACGGGTTGGTTACGGTGATTCCGGCGCTGATGATTTCGGTATCGGGCGGCCTGATTGTTACGCGAGCGACTTCCGACGAGCGGGTAGGGAAAGAATTCCAGAAGCAGTTGTTCGGCAGAACGGAGCCGCTGCTGCTGGCGAGCGGAGTGCTGCTGGCGTTGGCGGCATTTCCGGGATTGCCGACCATACCGTTTTTTCTGTTGGGCGGCGGACTGGGGACAGCGGCCTGGATCAAACGTAAAAATGTTGACACCGCCGTCAAGAAAGAGACGGCGCTGGCGGCCGCTTCGCCGGCCAAAGAAAACCTCGAAACGCTGCTGAAGGTGGAGCCGGTGTCGCTCGAAGTAGGGCTGGGGTTGGCGTCGCTGGTGGCGGGCGGGACGAGTTCGCCGCTGCTGAAGAAGATTGCGGGCATTCGCAAGCAGTTTGCGGGCAGCGCCGGTTACTTATTACCTCCGGTGCGGGTGACCGACAATCTGTCGCTGCGCTCGCGGGAATACGCCATTTTGCTGAAGGGCAGTGAAATCAGCCGATTCGAATTGGTGCCGGGCAATGAGCTGGCGATTCCAACTCCCAAGGCGGATAAAGCGTTCCTGGGCCAGCCGGCGCGCGAGCCGGCGTTCGGATTACCAGCGCTGTGGGTGGCGGGCGACCGGGTGGATGCGGCGCGGGCGGCCGGGTACACGGTGGTGGATGCGGTGAACGTGATTGGAACGCATTTTTCGGAAGTGATCCGGCGGCACGCGTGCGAGCTGCTCTCGCGGCAGGATACGAAGATTTTTTGCGACCGGGTGGGCGAGGAGAACCCGAAGGTGGTGGAGGATTTGGTCCCGAAACTGCTCTCTCTGGTGGTCATACAACGAGTTCTGCAAAATCTGCTGCGCGAGGGTGTTTCGATTCGCGACGGCGTTTCGATCCTGGAAGGGTTGGGCGAAGCGGCGGTGACCACCAAGAATCCTGTGCTGCTGACCGAGTACGTGAGGCAAACCATTCGGAGAACGGTGGTGAAGCCGTATCTGAACGCGAAAGGGGAGCTCGCGGCTTACTTGCTCGACCCCAGCTTAGAGCAGACCATCGAATCGGCGGTGCAGCACACCGAGCAGAACAGCATTAGTTGTGCTTTCGCCGCAAGTGACCAGAGATATTGTGACGCGCATTGAGCGGAAGCTCGACCGGCGGGATGTTCCAACGGCGATTCTGACCAGCTCGGCGGCACGCTATTTCCTGCGCCAGATGATGGAGAACACGCTGGCAAATGTGCATTGCATCTCGCACAACGAAGTGCCTTCGGGCGTCAAAGTCGTGTCATTAGGAGTGATCTAAACCGCCGATGAGAATCAAATCGTATTTCGCGCCTTCGATACAGGAAGCAATGGAGAAGGCCCGGGTGGAACTGGGGCCTGAGGCCATGCTGATGAGCTCGAAGAAAACCGCAGCGGAAGCCAGGCGCCTCGGCGCCTACGAGGTGGTGTTCGGGGTTGCCGAGGAAATGCCCGCGGCGGGGGAATCGAGAGTGGTGGCGGGCGGCTCCGATAGCGGCGGCGCGGACGTGCTGGCGCGGGAGCTGGCGGATTTGCGCAAGCAGATCGAGAATGTGCGGCGCTCGGTGTCGCGGCAGGGCTATTCGCGCGGACCGGCGACGCAGCGATCGGTCGCTTTCGGCGAGTTGCAGGAGATGCTGGTGGGCGCCGATTTTTCGGAGGAAATTGCGCACGAGCTGGTGGAATCGGTAGCGGCGCGCCTTCCGGAGCCGAATCCAGGCGCAGCGCGGACGCTGGGGCCGGAGTTGGCCGCGAGTGTTTTGAAGGAAGAGATTGAAGGCCGTCTGCGCATCTCGGGGGAACTGGGGACGGCCGGGGTGGAGCAGCGGGTGGTGGCGTTTGTGGGGCCCTCGGGAGCGGGGAAGACGACCACGCTGGTCAAGCTCGCTTTGCGGTATGGCGTGGCGGCGCGCACGCCGCTGCAGATTTTTTCGGCCGACAGCATGCGCGTGGGCGGGTCCGAACAATTGGGCGCCTACGCGCGTATTATGAGCGCCGGTTTCCAGGCCGTGTCGAGCATGGCGGCGCTCGAGCAGGCGCTGGAGGAGTGCAGCGGCAAGAAACTGGTCTTGATCGACACCCCGGGTTATGGCGCGGCAGAGATGGGGGAAGCGGCCGAGTTCAAGAATTTCCTGGCGCGGAATCCGCATGTGGAGGTACAGCTTGTGCTGCCGGCCACGCTGCGGACCTCGGCGGTTGCCTCAGTGCTGGGGCGATTTGCGATTTTCCATCCCGCGAAGGTGCTGTTTACGCATGTAGAAGAGGCGGAAACGCCGGGCGCGGTGCTCGATGCGGCGATTCGCAGCGGCCTGCCGGTTTCGTTTTTATCGACGGGTCAGCAAATTCCGGAGGATCTCGAAGCGGCTTCGAAGGCGCGCTTGACCGATAAGCTGTTCGAGCGTGTAAGAGCAGCCGCGTTATTCGCGGCTTAAGGAGAAGATCCACGATGTATGCATGCGCGACGCTGAGCCGCACCCAGGAAGAGCGGGAAGAACTGATTCTGGAACATCTTCCGCAGGTGAATTGGATCGCTTTGCGGATTCAGGAAAAGCTGCCGCCGGGCATCGAGCTCGACGACCTTATTTCGGCCGGCATCGTGGGACTAATGGCGGCGGTAGACAACTTCGATCCGGGGCGCAACTGTTCGCTCAAGACCTATGCGGAATACAAGATCCGGGGAGCGATTCTGGACAGCATCCGCGGGTTGGACGGAATTCCGACGCACAAGCGCAAACGGGTGAAGCAGGTACAGGCGGCGATCTCGAAGGCCGAGCGGGCCTTGAAGCGTACCCCGGAAGAGGATGAGATTGCGGCGGAACTCGGAATTGCGGTGGCCGAATACCAGCAATGGATGGTGGATCTGCGCGCGGTATCGCTGGGCAGTCTGGATGTGATTGAAGATGGCGAAGAGGTGAGCCTGCTCAAGTTCCTGAGCGACGACGAATCCGAATCGCCGGCGCGGATCTTCGAGCGTTCGGAGCTGGAGCGGGTGATTGGCGATGGGATCAACAAGATGCCGGAGAACGAGCGGCTGGTGCTGAGCCTGTATTACAAGGAAGAGCTGAATCTGCGCGAGATCGCTTCGATCATGAGCCTGCATGTGACGCGCATTTCGCAGCTCCGGGCGCAAGGGATTCTGCGGCTGCGGGCCTTTATGGAGCATAAATGGCCGAGCAAAAGAGGAGTTTTCTAAGCAATGGAAGCGAAACAGCGCGGAATGGAAATCGCGCGCGTCTGGGCGCTGGGCCTGACGGAGGCGATCGAATCGCAACGGGGACAGCAAGTTAAATTTGCGATCGCTGAATCGAGCGCGGCGGAGGCGGCGCGCCTGGGGCACGTGCAGGTGCTCGAGTATAGATTCCACAGCGTGGACGCGCGGCTTTGGGTAGCGGCGGGGGGCGATACGCCGGCGCGTGTGGCGGGCGGCGAGGCCAATGCAGCAGCGGAAGACTGGCGGCGGCTGCTGGATGCAGCGGCGTGCTGCATCCAGGCGGGAATGAGCGAGGGAACGGGCGCGAGCGCTAAGGGGCAAGCGGCGGGGCAAGCGGGGGCGGCGCCGGCGGCGCAGCCGGGAACTTCAATTCCGGAAGCGCCCGGCGCGGTGTTCGCGCTAGAGCTGACGGCGGACGGCGCGAAGTTGGGGACCCTGTTCTTAGGCGTTACGGAGGGTTTCGAGGAGGCCTGGAGAGCGGAGCGCGTACAAGGCGCGACGGAGAACGTGGTCCGGGCGGCGCCGGCAACGCTCGAGCTGTTGCTCGATGTGGAATTGCCGTTGAGTGTTTCGTTTGGGCGAACCTATCTTCCGGTGCGGGACATATTGAAACTGTCGACCGGCTCGATTGTGGAGCTGAATTGTCCGGCCAACGAATATGTGGATGTAATTGTGAACAACTGTACGATCGCGCGCGGGGAAGTGGTGGTGGTGGAAGGCAACTACGGAGTGCGCATCGATGAGATTATCAGCCGGCGCGAGCGCATGCTGCTGCAGCACAACAAAGGCTTGAACGCGGCCCGGCCGATGAGGGTCGGCTCATGAACATGATGGCGATTTTGGCGGGTGCGAGTGTGATTGTCGCGGCCACGGCGGGAGCGGGGGTGGTAGGGCTGTTGCTGTATTTTCAGCGGAACCTGCGCGTGCTGCGCGAACAGATGAGCGGCTTGGAAGCCGTGCCGCAAAAATGGGGCGAGCTGGCCGAGGTTATGAACGGGATGGAGGGGCGGATCGCGGAGCTGGAGGAGGGCAGAACGCCGCCGGCGGAGTGGTTCTCCGAAGCGGGGCCGGTAAATCTGAACCGCCGCGGCCAGGTATTACGTCTGCACCGCCGGGGCGAATCGGCCGGACAGATCGCGTCCGTCTTAGGACTTTCCCAAGGAGAGGTTAAGTTGTTCGTGAAAGTGCACGAGTTGGGCCGGGCGGGGGTGGAAGCGGAGAAATGCGAGGCACGAACTCTAAATCCCCGGAGAATTATCGATAGAGGTTACACGGGGCCTCCAATAAGAGGCAAGTGAAACATGACAGTCCAAAACAACGTAGTTGAAAATCAGAGCGCGAATGTCGTTCAGAACCAGAATTCGAACACGGTGCAGAATCAGGGCATCGCGTCGAACACGGTGCAGAATCAGGGCGGGGCGGGCGGCGCAGGCGGAGATCTTGTGCAGCTTTCGAACGCCAGCAGCTTAGTCGCGCTGGCGAAGGGAATGATTCCGGCCGATAAACAGGCGACCTTCGATGCCGTGAGCGCGCAATTCCGCGGTGGCGGATATCAACCGGATACGGCGGGCATGAGCCAGGCGATCGTGCAGGGACACATCGGCTAAAAAACGCCGGTCAGGCAATGACAAGTGGAGAAGCGCAGGAGCATTTAGAGGCGGTAAGCCGGGGACTGGAGAACGCTGCCGGGCGGCTGGTCGAAACGCCGTCGCGCGTACAGGAGTTTAACGGCGAGCTGGAAGAGCTGGCGCGGCTGCTCGAGAGCGTGTACGAAAGCCGGTCTTGCTTCCGGCCCAACGGCTCGCTGGCGGCGGCGCTGCGCAATATACAGACGCGCGTGGGACGTGTACAGGTGCTGCTGGAGCGGGCGGTGACGTTTTACTGCGGGGCGATTTCGGGCGCGGCCGTACAGAGCGGCGCCTACACGGCGCATGGGGAGATGCGGCGCGCGCCAAACCGCGGCTATTTGAAAGTGGAAGGCTAGGAGGCGTTATGTCCAGTATGTTCGCAGCGCTCACCACGGCAAGCAATGCTCTTGACGTGCTGGAGCAGGCCATGGGAGTGGTCCAGAACAACGTGACCAACGCGTCCACGCCTGGCTATGCCAGCCAGAAGCTCAACCTGAGCGCGAGCGCCTTCAACGCCGCCGACGATCTGTGGGGCGGCGTCCAAGCCGACGGCGTGCAGAGCTCGCGGAATACGTATGCGGAAGAATCGGTGCGCAGCCAGAACGAGCTGCTGGGCCAAGCTACGCAGCAGGCTTCGAGCTTGAGTTCGCTCCAGTCGGTGTTCGACGTTTCAGGACAAAGCGGGATTCCGGCGGCGCTGAGCGGCTTGTACTCGGCATTCTCGGCCTGGAGCGCGACGCCGACCGACGCGACGGCCGGGCAGCAGGTGATCAACGCGGCGCAAAGTTTCGTGTCGGCGGTGAACCAGACAGCCTCGAACATTCAACAGACCAGCTCGCAAACGAGTCAGCAGCTGGCGAGCACGGTGAGCCAGATCAATCAGCTCTCGTCCCAGATTGCGGGCATGAACGCGCAGATCCGGAGTGGCGGGCAGAACGACGCCGGCCTGGATGCGAACATGTACAGCACGCTCGAGCAGCTTTCGAATCTGGCCAATATCAGCGTGCGCAACGAGAGCGACGGAACGATGACGGTGCTGATGGACGGGCAGACGCCGCTGGTGTTGGGGACTACGCAGACGCAACTCAACGTGACGTATCTCGGCTCGGTGGGTCCTCCTCCTCCGAACCCGGGCGCGCCGCCGGATGCGCACATACTAACCTCCGGCGGCCAGGATGTGACTTCGATCGTAAGCGGAGGGCAAATTGCCGCGCTGTTGGAGTTCAGCAACGTCACGCTGCCTTCAGTGACCGGCAATGGAGCGCAGCAGGGGAGTTTGAATCAATTGGCGCAGGCGGTTGCGGACCAGGTGAATACGCTGTTGACGAGTGGGCAAACCAATTCGGGCGCGGCTGGAACGGCGCTGTTCAGCTACGATGCCGCAACGCCCACCTCGATCGCGTCGAGCTTGACGCTAAACCCGGGCATGACGGCGGCGCAATTGGCGCCGGTAGCTCCGGGACCGCCGCCGGCCGCGAACGGGGTGGCGAACCAGTTGGCGCAACTTTCGAATACCGGCACGGTGGGCGCGACCGGAATGAGCTACACGGGTTTCTACAGCAGCATCGCCTCAGGGGTAGGCACTGCGCAGGCCACGGCGGCGACGGCGCAGCAAACGCAGACGCAATTGGTGGCGCAGGCGCAAAATATGCGCAACCAGGTCTCGGGCGTTTCGCTGAACGACCAAGCCGCGGCGCTGCTGCAATTTCAGCAGGCTTACGAGGCGGCGGCGCACGTGATCTCAACCATCAGCAATACCTCGCAGTATCTGCTGCAGATGATGGGGCAGCTCCAAGGGTAAGCGATGAATGAACGCGAATATACACGAATGCGAAGCAAGACTTCGGCGTGTAAACGGGGCGTGAAATGATTAGCGGAATTGACGGGGCGAACGGAAGTTTTCTCGCCGACCTGGGCCAGATCGAGAGCCGGATCAGCCAGACCAATCAGCAGATCAGCTCAGGCGTGCGGGTGAGCCAGGCTTCCGACGATCCGGGCGCCATTGCGAGCATACTGGATTTCCAGAATCAGATGGATCAGATTACGCAGGTGCAGGCGAACCTGAACCTGGCGCAGAACGACGCCTCGACAGCCGACGGCGCGCTGCAATCCGCATCGAGCGTGATGGATCAACTGATTTCGCTGGCCGCCGAGGGTGCAACTGCGACGCAAACGGCGAGCACGCGCGCCACGTTCGGACAGCAGGTTCAGCAGCTCGAGCAGCAACTGGTGTCGATCGCCAATACGTCTGTAGGAGGACGCTACATTTTCGGCGGCGACGATCCGGCTACGGCGCCGTATACGTTCAACTGGAGCAGCCCGGAAGGGGTGATACAGAACAATCCCGGCGTGACCAACACGAGGGTGATTACGGACGCGAGCGGGAATTCAATTGTTCCGGGGATGACGGCGCAGCAGATTTTCGATGCGCCCGGTTCCGCGAATGTGTTTCAGGCGGCCTACTCGCTGGGCCAGGCGCTGTTGAGCAACGACGCGAGCGGCAGCGCCACGGCCGCGGGACTTTTGAAGACGGCGGCGGCGCAAGTGGAGCAGGCGACGGCATACTACGGCAACACGGAAAGCTGGATCCAGCAGGCGAACAGCGCGTCGTCGGCGCGATATACGACTTTACAGCACGGGCTGAGCGGGTTGCGCGATACGGATGTGGCGACTGCGGCAACCGAACTTACGCTGAACCAAACGGCGCTGGAGGCGGCGCTTTCGGCGCACGCCAGCCTGAGTAACAAGACGTTATTTAGTTTTCTGGGATAGGCCGGTTACGCGCCTAGTTCGATACGGCGCTGTTGACGGCGAAGCCGCGCTTGTGGCCGAGCGCGAGGACGTGTCCCTGAAACAGGCGGCGTCCGTTTAAAACGAGCTCGACCGGCGCGTCGACGGGCAGATCGAAAGTGAGAACATCGCCGGCTTTGAGCGAGACCAGATCTTTGGTGCGAATCCGTTGACCGAGCAGCCGGGCGTCGATTTCGACGCGAGCGGCGCGGATCAGATCGAGCACCCGGGCTTGCTCCGCGGGAGTCGGGTCGCTGCGGCGGGTGGAGCGCTGGCGATCGAATTTCTGGCGCATGGTTTTGATCATCAGCGAAGGCATCGCAATATTCATGAAGCCGACGCTGTCGCCGATGCGGACTTCGATGTTGACTGCCAGGATGGCTTCATTCGGCCCCATCACTTGCAGGAACTGCGGCTCGGTGTTGACGGACTGGATGGTGAAGTCGATTGGGGTGATGCTTTTCCAGGCCTCGGCCAGATCGTTCACGATGATGCGGAACAGGCCGTCCATAAGCGTTTGCTCGATCTCAGTGACTTCGCGTTGAATGTCGGTGGGAATTTTGCCGGCGCCGCCGAGCAGGATTTCGAGAATGGGAAAAACCAGCGTGGGATTGAGTTCGAGGATCGCGCTTCCCTCGTAAGGCTTAAGGCCTAAGCAAGCCATACAGGTGGTGGTTGGCAGGCGTTCCAGAAATTGGGTGTAGGATAGCTGCTCGACGCTGACCAGGCTCATGGAGAGGTAGGTACGCAGATAGGCGGAAAGGTTCGATACCAGGCTACGGACGAAATTCTCGTGCAAGAGGTGAATAGCGCGGAGCTGCGATTTGGCGATCCGGTCGGGACGGCGGAAATCGAAAACATCGATGCCGGTAGCGGGCGTGCCGGGCGGGTTCGGGGCCGCCGGGTCCGTGAAGACGGCGTTCTCAGAGGCCGCTGGATTCATCTTGAACTGCTGGAGCAATTGGATCGCCATCGGCCGCGTCCCGCCAGGGCTAGCATGCAATCGAGTTTCTCTTCGCGGGACGAGTTTGTGCCGAATAGAGGAATATGATCCACCTGACGCGCTTGAATCACGTTCCGCTGGTCGTCAACTCGGATTTGATCGAGCACATTGAGGTGACGCCGGATACGGTGATTGTGCTGACCACCGGCCAGAAGTTTCTGGTGCTCGAAACGGCGGAGCAAGTCGTTGAGCGGGTGGTGAGATTCCGCCGCTCCTTATTCGATGGAGTTTCCGCCTACCAGGTGAAGACTGGCGTCCGGCCTCTCGCGGCTGTGTCGCGAGAGGCGCAACAGCCGAATGGATAAGAGAAAGAATTCGACGGGGCGCGGCCGTTCCGGCGGACCCGATTTTTCAAGCCTGGCGGGCCTGCTGGTGGCGGCTATCGGCATTTTAGGCGGCTTGCTGCTCGAAGGCGGCAAATTCAGCGATGTGGCGCAATTCACGGCGGCGATGATCGTGCTCGGCGGCACGGCCGGGGCGGTGATGCTGACGACGCCGCTGCCGCTGCTGCTGGCGGGTGTCAAAAAATTGCCGCAAGTGTTCTGGGATTCGACGCCCTCCAGCGATTCCGCGCTCGAGCAGATCCTCAATTTCGCGACCCGCGCGCGCAAGGATGGGCTGGTTTCGCTCGAACACGAAGTGGAATCGATTGAAGATCCATTTCTTCGAAAAGCGCTTACTCTGGCGGTAGACGGGACCGATTTGCAGGACCTGCGCGGCATTATGGAACTCGAGCTCGATTTGGCGGAGCGGCGCGGGGAAGCGGAAGCGAAGGTCTTCGAGGCGGCGGGCGGGTACGCTCCCACGATCGGCATCATCGGCGCGGTGCTGGGTTTGATCCAGGTGATGAAGCATCTGGAGGACATCGTAGCGGTGGGCCACGGCATCGCGGTGGCGTTTGTGGCCACCGTATATGGAGTCGCGCTGGCGAATGTATTTCTGCTGCCCGCGGCCAACAAGTTGAAGTTGAGGCTGCAGGACGCAGTGCAGATGAAAGAGCTGATGCTGGAGGGAGTGATTGGCATTGCCGAAGGGCTGAATCCCAAACTGATCCGCAGCAAATTGGCGGCCTTTCAACAGACGGAGGCGGCGCGCCGGACAGCCGCACAAAGCGGCGCAATAGCGGGGAGCGCTAAAGCGGGGCCGGTGAAGGCGCGCACCGCCGCGATGCGGTAGCGTATGCGCAGAAGAAAACGCGTCTCGCACGAGAATCATGAGCGCTGGCTGGTCTCGTATGCGGATTTCATTACGCTGCTGTTCGCGTTTTTTGTGGTGATGTTCGCCTCGACTCAAACCGATAAATTGCGGGCCAAGGCCGTCTCCCAAGCGGTTCGGCAGGCGTTGAGCGGCGGCAGCATTCCACCCAAGCTGGCGGAAATTCTGGGTGGCACGGTCGGGGAGAAGGGGCGCGGCAATGCGATGATGCACGGCCCGGGCGGGGAGAAGAAGGCCGAGCAAACAGCGAAACCCAATCCGCCGCCCGAAAGCGTGGAATTGCAGGATTCTCTGAAAACTTTGAGCGCGCAACTGAGCCAGGAGATTGGCCGCGGCACGGTCGAGCTGCGGCTGGAACAGCGCGGGCTGGTGATTAGTTTGAAGCAGGCGGCGTTTTTCCCTTCGGGCGGGGATATGATTGCCCCGGAGCTGTATCCGACAGTTGGCAAAGTGGCGGCGGTGTTGAACGCGTTGCCGAATGCGCTACGTCTGGAGGGGCACACCGATTCGAGGCCGATCCGGACGGCGCGTTTCGACAGCAACTGGGAGCTGTCGGCGGCGCGCAGTATCGCCATGCTGCGGCTATTGAACGACAAGTTCGGAGTAGCGCGGGAGCGCATGGCTATCGTGGGATACGCGGATACGGCGGCGATCGATTCGAATGAGACCGAAGCGGGCCGCGGCAGAAACCGCCGGGTGGACATTGTGATTTTGAACGAATACGGAATGCGTGGCGAGCCGCAACAACTACCCCTTGGTAGTAAGCACGTCGCTGGCGATAGCGGCAACAAAAACTAAACTTCGGCACTAAACGTGCGACATAGGTTTCAGCGGTTGAATGGGAAGCCGCACCGGGCAGAAGCCGGGGAATTCACAAACATAGGACAAATATGATTTCATTGCAAACCAACGTCGATTCAATGGATGCGCAAAGCAACCTGAACGTCGACAATATGTCTCAAAGTAAGACCATTCAACAGCTCACCTCCGGCTATCGAATTAATAGCAGCGGTGACGATGCGGCTGGTCTGGCGGTTGCGAACGGACTTCGCGACAACATCGCGGAATTGACGCAGGGCGTCAACAACGCAAACAACGGGCTCAGCCAGCTTCAGATTGTCGATGGCGGATTGAGCAACATTTCGACCATTCTGGATCGAATGAAAACGCTGGCGACGGAATCGGCTTCGGGGACGTTTACCGGAGACCGCAACACGCTGGATCAGGAATACCAAGGTCTGATCTCGGAAATCACGCGCCAGGCGAGCAACATCAACCTGAACTCGGGCGGATCGTTCAACAATGCTCTGAACGTTTATATTGGCGGCGCGAGCACTTCCGCGAATGCCAACGTTTCGATCGATCTAAGCGGCACGACAAACGCGGTGGATGCCGGCAGCCTGGGCCTGAGCGGCACCGACGTCAAGGGTGGCACGGTAGGCGGAGTGGGGTTCGGCGGTGGCAACACGGTGCGTCTCGACAATCCGGGTACCGCGTTCCTGGCGTCCAGCACGCAAACCTATACGTTCAATTACGCGGATAGCAGCGGCAATACGCAATCGCGCAATGTTACGCTGAGCGCCGGTTCGAGCGGCATCGATGGGAACACCGTGATCAGCCAGCTCAATAGCGGCTTATCGGGAACCGGCATCACGGCATCGATCAATACCACGACCGGCACGGTCCAGTTCACCAGTTCCACCGGCTTCACGGCCGGAGTCGCAGCGGCCGTTGGCGGGGGCAACTCGACGGTAACGGCGGCGGCTACCGCTGTGAATACGTCACAGTACAATCTCACGCACGCTTACACCGTCGGTACCGGCACCGAATCGTTCACGCTCAGCGACGGTACGCATAATGCCGCCATCTCTCTGGTTGCAACGGATACTCTCGCGGCGGCGGTGAGCTCGATTAACTCCCAGTTGGTGTCCGCCGGCATTACGGATGTCTCCGCGCTGGAGACCGGCGATAACAGCACCGGTATCTCGTTCCAGGGTGCTTCGAACTTCAGCGTCACTCAATACGCGAACGCCACGACCAATGGCCTGTTTACAACAACCGGCGCCCAGGCCGTCACCGCGCCTACAACCGGCGGCACGGCCGGTACCGACGCGACCAACGCCATCAATGCCATCAACGCGGCGATCAAGGCTCTCGGTCTGGTTCAGGGCACCGTCGGCGCGGGCGAAAACAAGCTGCAATACGCCACTAGCCTGGCGCAATCGCAGATCACCAACTTCTCCTCCGCCGAAAGCGCCATTCGCGACGCCAACGTGGCGGCGGATGCGGGAAACCTGACAAAGAACCAGGTGCTGGAACAGACTGCGATCGCGGCTATGGCGCAAGCCAACGCCGAACCGCAGGCGGTTCTCAAGCTCCTGCAATAATTCCACTCAACACGGGCCGGTCTCCTGAGGGGATCGGCCTTGTTCCTTTGAATCACTATGGCAACTAGTGCTACCACTCCCGCGAACTTCACCGGAAGCAGCGCGTTTTCGGCTCAATTGCAAAACGTTATTGCACAAGCAGTCGCGTCCGCATCGGGGCCCCTGACGCAGCTTCAGAACCAGCAAACGACGCTCACCAGTCAGCAAACGGAACTACAGACGCTCGCGACGGATTTTCAATCGCTGCAGACGGCTACCGACTCGCTGAACAGCGTAACAGGAACCGGCTCCTATTCGGCAAGCGTCGATACTCCATCTGTTCTGGCGGCGAGCGTGGGCTCCGGCGTCATGGCGGGAAGTTATTCGGTGAACGTCAGCAACATCGGATCGCAAACCAATACGATCAGCATGAACGGGCTCACGACGGTAACCGATCCGAGCTCGGGCAACATCGATGCGAGCGCCAGCTACACGTTGACGGTGAATGGAACCAACTATCAGATTACGGATTCCGCCGGCTCGTTGAACGGCCTGGCGCAGGGCCTCAATGCGAGCGGAGCGAACGTGCAGGCGACGGTGGTGAATGTGGGAAGTTCCTCTTCGCCCGATTACCGGCTATCGGTGCAGAGCCTCAATTATGCTCCCGATACGATCCAGTTGAGCGACGGGACCAACAATCTTTTGAACACGCTGACGACGGGGTCCAATGTCCAATATCAGGTGAATGGGCAGCCTTCGACCCCGATCAGCTCCAATTCGCGCGCGGTAACGATTTCCCCGGGCCTTACGGTGAACCTGCTCGCAACCGGCACCGCCAATGTCGACGTGTCGCAAAGCGCTTCGAGCGCCGGCAGCGCGATTGGCTCCTTCGTGAACGCCTACAACAGCCTTGTCGATGAGCTGAACAAGAACCGCGGCCAAAATGGAGGCGCGCTGGCCGGGCAAAGCATTGTTTACGAACTGCAGAACGCGCTGCAAAGCATGGCCAACTACAGCGCGTCTTCCGGCACGCTTACGTCGCTTACGGATGTGGGCATTTCGTTCGACCAGAATGGACATCTCCAGTTCGATCAGAGCACTTTCAATGCGGCGAGTCCGAGCGACGTGCTGAATTTTCTGGGATCCGAGATCGGGCAGTGGATTCTTGCAGGCCGCCAGCAACACTTTGACCAGCGTTACGGATCCAAACACGGGAATTCTGCCGGGGATCACGCAATCCATCACGAGCGAGATTTCGACCGTCGGCACGCAGATCACCGCCGATCAGCAGCAGGTAAACGCGCTGCAAACCAGTTTGACCGCCCAGATGGCGGCCGCCGACGCGAGCATCTCGTCGCTGGAACAGCAGGCTTACGAGATCACGGACCTGTTCACGCAGATGCAGCAATACAATAACCCGAATGGTCTTGGATGAAGACGGCGCGCTGCGGCGCGCTCTCGAGGCGGGCGATTTCGAAGCAGTGCAACCGCTGGTTCTCCAGTTTGCAACGGCGCTTCGAAGCGAGCTTTCTTTGGCGGTAACGCTTGACGAGCGCAGGGTGGCGTTGCGCAACGCGCTCGAAACTGTGAACGCGCATTTGCGGCTGGCGCGGGCGATGCGCTCGCACATCTTCACGCGTCTCGAAGCATTGGCCGGCCACTCGTTCTATCAAGCGAGCCGGCAGGGACACGCACACCTGGCGCCTGGATGGTTGAATTTTGCTACGCTTCTGGCATTTGCACCGCCGCTTGCGTCAGTATTTCGACGGACGCCACAGCGAAAACCGAATAAAACCGGTCTCTTCCGTCTGGCACGCCACTTGCTCAACTGAAGCCAAACGTCAATGCTGGACCCGGTAGCTCAAAATCTCGAGCAGTACATGACGCTGCTTAGCGTGCGCCAGAAGCTGGTGGCGTCCAACATCGCCAACGCCGATACGCCCGGTTATAAGACGCAAGATATCGATTTCCAAGCAGAGCTGCAAAATGCGAAAGCGGGCTTGCCGGCGGCGGCGGAAGACGTTCCGGGCTTGACGATGAAAAACGACGGCAACAACGTGGATCTGGATCGCGAGTCGCGCTTGCTGGCCGAGAATGCGCTGCGCTTCAGTATCGCGTCGAACCTGCTGCGCTCGCAACTCAAAATCGTGCGGATGGCGATAGAAGGCGGGACCACGTCGTCATGAGTTTGTTTTCCACAATTTCAGTCAGCGCTTCGGGTCTGTCGGCGCAGCGTGAGCGAGCGCAGATTCTGGTTGAGGATATCGCGAACGCCGACACGACGCGCACGGCGGAAGGGGGACCGTATCGCAGACGGGATGCGGTATTTCAAAGCGCGCCGGTCGAATCGCCATTTTCCTCGTTTCTCGACTCGCAGATGGATACGCAGGAGAACGGAGTGCGGGTGAGCGATATTACGGTGGACGACAGCGCTCCCGACCGGCGTTATATGCCCGGGCATCCGGATGCGGATAAAGATGGTTACGTTGCTTTTCCCCGCATGAATCCGGCCGAAGACATGGTGGACTTGTTAGGGGCATCGCGGGCCTACGAGGCGAATGTATCGGCGATTTCAGCGGTAAAGGACATGATCCAGCGCTCGATCGATCTGTTCCGCTAATTTTATGACCGCGCCGATTTCGCCTATCAAGTTTCCGAGCCCGATAGAGCTGCCGAACCTGCAGCCGGGCGCTGCTTCGGGCGGCGAATTTCAGAACGTATTGCAATCGGCCCTTCAGCAGGTAGAATCGTCCCGCGCCAACGCGGATACGGCGGCGCGAAATTTTATTTCGGGGACAGGCGAGGAACTGCACTCTACGATTTTGGCCACGCAAACCGCGGAGCTGCAATTTGAAATGTTTATGCAAGTGCGCAACAAGGTGGTCTCAGCCTACGAGGAGATCATGCGCATGCAGGTCTGAGCGGCCGCGCGACGTACATAAATGGATCAACTGAGAAAACTGTTCGCCGCGCTTTCGCTGCGGCAGCGGGCCGGGATTGCGGTCGCGCTGATTCTGGTCGCGGGCGGCATCGGCAGCCTTTTGCACTGGAAGCACGAGCGCGATTTCCGTCCGTTGTTCACGGGAATGTCTCCGGAAGATGCCGCGGCGATCGTGCAAAAGGTGAAGGAGAGCGGAGTCGAGTATCGCATCGGGGAGAACGGAACTTCGGTTCTGGTGCCGGATTCCAAAGTGGATGAAGAGCGGCTGGAGATGGCCGGCGCGGGCCTTCCGAAGACCGGGCGCGTGGGCTTCGAGCTATTCGATAAAACCAACCTCGGAATTACGGATTTCACCGAGCACGTCAATTACAGGCGAGCGCTCGAAGGCGAGCTCGAGCGCTCCATCCGCAGCTTGAACCAGTTACAGCAGGCCCGCGTGCATATTACGTTTCCGAAAGATTCGGTATTTTTAGATTCGCGCGAGCCGGCCAAGGCAAGCGTGTTGGTTGACATAAGGCCGGGCGCCACTCTTACGCCGCAGAATGTGCTTGCTATCACCAATCTTGTGGCGAGCGCGGTGGAAGGCTTGAGTCCGGAGTTCGTGTCGGTGGTGGATGAGCAGGGGAACCTGCTGAGCCGTCCGCGCAAGGCTTCCTTCGATTCGAGCGAACCTTCCGATGCGGCTCTCGACTTCCAACATCAGGTGGAGAAGGATCTCACGTCTAAAGTCGAAGCCACGCTCGAGCCGCTGTTGGGGGCTGCGAAATTCCGGGTGGGCGTTTCCGCCGACTGCGACTTTACCACTACCGAGCAGAGCGATGAAGTGTACGACCCGGCGAAGTCGGTGATGGTGAGCTCGCAAAAATCGGAAGATCTATCCGGCCAGACGCAAGTTGGGGGCGTGCCGGGCACGGCTTCGAATGCTCCTCATCCGCCGCCGAAGCCCGCGCCTACGGGTAACACGGTTTCACGGCGAACTGAGAACGTCAACTACGATACGACGCGCACCGTGCGCCACACCAAAATTCCGGAAGGCGCGATTAAGCGCATTTCGGCGTCGCTGCTGCTGGACGAGGATGTGCAGTGGGTAGGCAAAGGAAAGCAGAAGCACCGAGTGTTAGTGCCGCCCAGCCCGGATAAGATCAAGGCGATTCACGATCTGATCGCCGGGGTGCTGGGCCTGCAGGCGCAACGCGGAGATCAGCTCATTATTGAAGCGCTGCCGTTTGAGCAGACGCTGGCGAACGAGTTCGACGGAACGGGCGCGCCGGGCGGACCGAGCGCTTCGCGAACCTCGACGCCGGCGCTTTGGGCCGACCAGCGCGTTCTGATCGGCGCGGGCGCGGCGTTATTGCTGGGCTTGGGCGCGGTCCTATTCCTGTTGCTACGCAGGCGGAAATTAGGGGTGGAAGAGGCTCCCAAAGCACTTTCGGCAGCAGCCGACGGAATGACTCCCGAAGCAAAGAAAACGATGGAAGCGGCAGCCGCAGCGGCGCTGAGCGCGAAGGCGCAAGCCGAGCAAATGTACCAGACGCTGCAATTGCCGGCGCCCACCAAAAAAGTTGAGGTGCTTCGCGAACACTTGAAGGAAGCTGTCAAAAAGGACCCCGCGTTTACGGCCAGTATTTTGCGGGGCTGGCTGGAAGAAGATGTCCGGTAATAGATCTGACGGGGACGCCGAAAAATGGTTGTAAACTCAGCCGCCGGGGAAACTCTGAAGGGCTTGCAGAAAGCCGCGGTTCTGCTGGTGACTCTCGGGGAGGAGTCGAGCGCCGAAGTTCTCAAGCATTTGACGGAAGAGGAAATTGGCCTCCTCACGCGGGCCATCGCGCGCGTTCCGGCCATCAACTCGCAACAGGCGGAGTCGGTACTGGATGAATTCCAGGAGATGACGCTGGCGCAAGAATTTGTGGTCAAGGGCGGCGTGGATTATGCGCGCAAGATGCTCAGCAAAGCGTTTGGGCCGGAATCGGCCAAGCGCTTGATAGACCGGCTGGTGAAGGCGGTCGGCGGAGACGGGGATAATTTCGATGTATTGCAGCGCGCCGATCCGCAGCAGCTTGCCAAGTTTATCCACAACGAGCATCCTCAAACCGTCGCGCTGGTGCTCTCGCACTTGAATCCGAGCCAGGCCGCATCGCTGCTGGTTTCGCTTCCGCAGAAACTCCGCTCCGACGTTGCGCTGCGCATGGCGACACTCGACCAGATCTCGCCGGAGGTGATCAATAAGATTGCGAATGTGATTGGACAGAAGCTCAAGAGTCTGGGCGAATTCAGCCGCGAATCCTACGGCGGGGAGCGCGCGGTGGCGGATATGTTCAACCGCCTCGATTCAGGGACAAGCAAGTCCATTCTGGGCGACATCGAACAGAAAGATCCGCAGTTGTTCGAAACGATTCGCGAACTGATGTTCGTATTCGAAGATCTGCTGCTGATCGATCAAGGCGGAATCAAGGAAATTCTGGCGAAGATCGACCGCAAAATTTTGACTGTGGCGCTCAAAGGTACAAGCGAGCAGCTTCGCGAGCACCTGCTCTCTTCCATGTCGCAGCGCGGCGCGGAAATGCTGCGGGAGGATATCGAAGCGCTAGGGCCCACCAAAATTCGCGAGGTGGAAGCCGCGCAGCAGCAGATCATTTCTACCGTCCGGCAGCTCGATAGCGAGGGCGTCGTAAGCATCAAGGGAACGGTGGGAGAGCAATATGTTGTGTAAGGTCGCGGGACCATCGCAAAAAATAAAGCCGATGGTTTGGCGTCAACTCGGCAACGTTCCCGCAAGCGCTCACGGGCTCATGTTGCCGGAGCCCGCGGCTCCGGCCGAAACGGCCGAGCTGATGAAGCGGATTGCGGAATTAGAGCTGGGCCGGCAAAGCGAAATTGCGCAAGCGCGGCAGACGGCCTTGGAGCAGGGACTGCGGCAGGGGCGGGAAGAATCGGCCGGCCAGATAGAGGCGTCTTCTGAAAGGCTCGCGAAGACGCTTGCCGATCTTGCGGCTTGGAAGAAGAAGCTCCGGGCGGAAGCGGAGATGGATCTCTTGAATTTGTCCCTGGCGATTGCACGCCGCATTTTGCGGCGCGAACTGATTACGGATCCCGAGGCGATGCACGGCTTGGTGTATGCGGCGCTTCAGAAAATTCAAAAGCGCGAAATCTGGCGCGTGCGGGTGTATCCGGCCGGGGTGGACGCAGTGCGGTCCTGTCTCGAAAACATCGGCGCCGGTTCCATAGAAATGGTCGCCGATTCCACTTTGAAACCGGGAGATCTGCTGATCGAAACGGCAGTTGGCGAGTTGGACGCCTCGGTGGATACACAGCTTCAGGAGATTGAGCGCGGATTCGCCGACCGGCTGGCGTTACGTTGACAGATCTTGCGATGACAGACCACGAACCGATTGAGCTGAACCGGTATGCGGCTGGACTCGAGGAATGCGACCTGCTTCGATGGCGCGGCACGATCACCGATGTTACCGGATTTGTTATCGAATCGGTGGGACCGGCTGCGCAAGTGGGAAGCTTTTGCGAAATACAGACGTCGCGAAAGAAAGTGATTCGCACTCAGGTGGCCGGCTTCCGGAACGGCCATATTCTTTCCATTCCGCTCGAAGAGATCGACGGCTTGCAACCGGGAGATCCGATTTATGCGCGTCCGCAGGACTCGCAGCTTTCCGTCGGCCCGGGTTTGCTGGGGCGAGTGCTGGACGGCTTCGGCCGGCCGATGGATGGCGGTCCGCGCATTGAAAAGCAAGCGCAATACGATCTCTTCGGAGCCCCTCCCGGCCCGCTCGAGCGCGAGCATATCGTCACACCTCTAACGACTGGTATCCGCGCGATCGACAGTCTGCTGCCGTGCGGTCTCGGTCAACGTATTGGCATTTTTGGCGGTAGCGGTGTCGGCAAAAGCACTCTATTGGCGGCTATGTCGCGGCAAAGCTCTGCGGATGTTTCGGTGATCGCGTTGATTGGCGAACGCAACCGCGAAGTGCGCTCGTTTATAGAAAATGAACTGGGCGAGGAGGGAAGGAAACGGTCGGTGGTAATCGCGGCGACATCGGATCGTCCCGCTCCGCTGCGAGTGCGCGCGTGTTTCGTGGCGCTTGCGGTGGCTGAGTACTTTCGCGATCAAGGCGCGAACGTGCTGCTGGTGATGGATTCGGTAACGCGGCTGGCGATGGCTCAGCGGGAGATCGGCCTTGCGGCGGGAGAACCGCCCAGCCAGAAGGGGTATACGCCTTCCGTGTTCGCGATACTGCCCAAGATCTTTGAACGAGCCGGCTGTTTCAAGCAGGGAAGTATCACGGGATTTTTCACCGTGCTGGTGGAAGGCGACGACCTGAACGAGCCGATTGCCGATGCGGTGCGCGGCATTCTCGATGGGCACATCGTCCTTTCGCGGCAGCTTGGCGCGGCCGGCCATTATCCGGCAATCGACGTACTGTCCTCTATCTCGCGCGTCGCTTCCGATGTAGCGGCTCCCGATCACCTGGGCGCGGCGCGAAAGTTGCGCGAGGCGCTCGCCCTATACCGGCATTCGGAAGACCTGATCCAGCTCGGCGCCTACATTTCGGGGTCGAATGCGAAGCTCGATTCGAGCATACGCGCGCGCGAGCGTATCCTCCACTTTTTACGCCAGGAACCGCATGAGGCTGCGAGTCTGGACCAAACCTTAAAGAGCCTTTGCGAGATTGCTTCGGCACTCTGAGATTTATCGTGAAACGATTTGAATTCCGGCTGGAGACAGTGCTTCGCTTGAGAGAACGCCAGCTCGAGGCGGAGCAGGTCAAGCTGGAACAGCTCATCTGCGAGGAGCGGCGCATTGCGTCGGCCCTGGACGCGGTAGGGACCGAACGCCAGCAGGCTAAGGCGTTCCTGTGTAGCCGTACCGGCTTAGAGGGGGTGGAGCTGCGTAATATTTCATCCTTTCTTCTAGGAATGGACGCGCAAGCCGGTGTGCTGCGGGAGCGCAGAGCGGGAATCAACCGCTCGATCGAGGAGCAGCGGCAGCACGTGATCCAAGCCGAACGGAATGCACGGCTACTGACGAAACTGCGCGATCGCAAGCTGCAGGAATGGCGGCAAGAAGCGGATCGTGAACTCGAAAGCATCGCGCAGGAATCCTGGGCTGCGGCGCGCTTTGCGCGAACTAAAGAGAATCCTGTATCACCCGCGGGTCACGGCAAGCGAGACCACTAGTCTTCGAAATAGGAGTGAGGTATCTCATTCCAATAACGAGCGTCGATGAGAATTTGACAGTCAAGATGCCGACAGCGAAGAGCGCAGTCGCGTCTTGAGGTGATTCGTGCAATCGAAACTGCTCTGGATTGATGAAAGCTCGCCGGCTTCCGACAGCGAAGCGAATCGAACTCTAAACGGCCTCGAGGTAATTCACGAGGCGTCCTTCGCCGAAGGCTTACAACGCCTCAATACCGGGGAATATTGCCTACTAATCCTCAACGTCTCCTCCTTTGAAGACCGGGGTGAAAGCGCGCTCGGAGAAGTATTACGCCACGATGCACGATTTCCGGTTATTGTGCATTACCCGGAAGGAACCATCGACGATGCGATCCGGCTGACGCGGCATGGAGCTTTTTATGTCCTGCTCGGCGAGATAGAACCGCAGCGTGTGGATCAGGCGGTAAAAATGGCGCTCGAACGGTGCCGGTGTCGCATTCCTGCGGATATCGACGCTCTTCCATGGCGGCGTGGCGTGGTTGGACAGAGCCGGGCCATGCAGCATATTCTGAACGTCATCCAACTGATCGCCTCAAAACGGGTAACAGTTCTGATCAGCGGAGAGACAGGGACCGGGAAAGAGGTCATTGCAAAAGCGATTCATGCGGCAAGCAATCGCTCCGGCCGGCCGATGGTTTCGGTAAACTGCACCGCGCTGCCGGCGAATCTGATTGAAACCGAACTGTTCGGACATGCCAAGGGGGCGTTCACCGGAGCACACGCGAGCCGTATCGGGCGTTTCGAGCAGGCGAATCGCAGCACGATTTTTCTAGACGAGATTGGAGATCTGCCGCTCGATGCGCAGGCAAAGCTGCTGCGCGTTTTACAGGAGCAGGAGTTTCAACGGGTGGGAAGCTCCGAGACAGTTCGTGTGGATGTACGTGTGATCGCCGCGTCGAATATCAATCTTGAGAACGCGGTCAAAGAGCGCCGGTTCCGCGAAGATTTGTATTACCGGCTGAATGTGGTTCCTATCCATATACCTCCGGTACGCGAACGCCGGGACGATATACCCGCTCTGCTGGACTATTTTCTTGAAAATATTCAAAGCGCCGAAGGCGGTCCGGCGAAACGGATCAGCCCGGAGGCGGTGGAGTTTCTGGCGGGTTTGGAGTGGCCCGGCAATGTGCGCCAGCTTGAGCATGCGGTGCACAAAGCGTTTGCCTTGAGCGGCGACCGGCGTCTGCTGGTGCCGAGCGACTTTTCGCCTCACCGGCCGGCGCAAACAGGCTTCGAGGATCGCAGCAGCACCGGCCCTTTCCATTCCGGCCGAGGGAATCGACTTTGACGAGGTGGTTAGCAGTTTCGAACTCTCGCTTCTGAACCAGGCGCTTACCGCTTCGGGCGGTAATAAAGCGCGTGCGGCGGACCTGCTTCGAATGAAGCGGACCACGCTGCTGGCGAAAATGAAGACCTTCGATGAGCGGAGCGCGCCAGTGCGCAAGCCCGCGGCTGCGGAATCGCGTCCCGCCGCGCTGCTCTTCGAGCCGGATGGAGCAGTGCGCCGGCTCATCGCGAAAACTCTGGAGCAGGATGGGTATCGCGTGCTCGAATCCGCGAATGGACTTATGGCGCTGGAACTGTTCCAGTGCTGGAAGAGCCACATCCATCTGATTGTCAGCGCCGCGGCGTCCAACGATTCTTCGACCGAGGATTCGCTCGCGCAGCTTCAGAGCCTGGCTGGGGAGCTTCCTACGATTGTGGTTTGCGATGCTCGACATTCGCAAAGCGCAGGTTGGGCTGGAAGGGCGGAAAGTCTCCATCGTCCGTTCTCGGCGGACGAGCTATCGGGCCTAGTGAAGAAGATAACGTCCGCCAGAACAACGAAAATTGTCGAGGCGTTCTGCGCTTAACGGGGAAATAGCCCGCGTATCCGATCATCTTACCGGCCCGCGCAGTCGCCCGAGAATTTGCTCCCAAGGAATGAGTTGCAAACTCCTGGTCTTGCGATCACCGGTGATAAGGTAAATGCCGCGTTTGGCGACACGCAAGGCTCCGTCCGAAGTGGCGGCCGGTTCCCAGCCCTTTCGCCGCAGGTTCACGCTTAAGGGCGATTCGGAGCCCCGGCTATTCATGCAGAGATGGTAACGCGAACAGCGCTTAGCTGAAGAAGCAGAACCAACACGGGAACCTTAGGCCGCCGAGATTCGTATCTTTCTCGGGTGCAACCGAATGATCACGTTTATTCTGTGGTGTCTGCTATTTGTCGTCTCCTGGCCGGTCGCGATTGCGGCTCTGATCCTGTATCCGATCGTCTGGTTATTGCTGCTGCCGTTCCGAATTTTTGGAATCGCGGTTCACGGAGTTTTGGCGCTGTTGCACGCCATACTGTTCCTGCCGGTACGCGTGGTTCGGGCGATCTAGCGCTTTATCGCGCCGCTCCGCCTTTGCCACTCGGCCTCAAACTTCTCGCGCAGGGGAAAGGATTTCTGCGTTCCGATTCCCAAGGTGGACAGAGCGGCGTAGAGATTGGCTTGCGAGATTGCTTCGAATTCGTCGCAGCCAGTTGACAGGAAATACGCAAAACTGCCGATGAAGGCGTCGCCCGCCCCGGTTGTATCCATTGGATGGACGGCAAATGCCGGAATGTGCCGGACGCCATCCGCTCCGGCGCATAGCGCGCCGTTTGCGCCAAGTGTAAGGACGACTCGCTGCAGACCGCTTTCGAGCAGCCGTTGCGCACAAGCGCGCGCTTCCTCCAGATTTCGAACCGGCATGCCGCTCAAGGCCTCAGCCTCGCTTTCGTTCGGGATCACGTAATCGGCATTAGCGAGTTCGCGGAAATCGAGGGGCTGAGCGGGTGCTGGATTCAGAATTGCCCGGACGTTGTGTGCGCGGGCAAATCGCAACGTGCGATAGACGGTGTCGAGTGGGATTTCGAGCTGCACAATAATGCACGCGGCGCTCTGAAGCAGGGCTGCGGCGTCGTCGATGTCCTCCGGCCGCAGCGCGTCGTTTGCGCCTTTTACAACCAGAATCCGGTTTTGCCCGGAGCTGTCCACGAAGATAGGTGCAACGCCGCTGGAAACGCCGGGGGTGGGCAGGAGATGAGCGGTGTTAATGCCGAGCGAGCTGAAATTTTCAATGGTTGCGGGTCCGAACAGATCGTCTCCCACGCGGCCGACCATGGAAACCTCCGCGCCGCAGAGCCGCGCCGCGACCGCCTGGTTGGCCCCCTTGCCCCCGAACCCTAAATGAAATTCGCGCCCGAATATCGTTTCACCGGGCCGAGGAAACTTATCGGTAAACGTCGTAAGATCGACGTTTGCGCTGCCAACCACCACAATATGTGGCAATCTTTTTCACCCCCAGTACACTAAGACAGTATGGCGCTCCCGGCCGGCGATGAGTTTTATCGCATACAAAAACTTCCACCTTACGTTTTCGCCGTTATTAACGAGTTGAGAGACAAGGCGCGCGCAGCGGGCGAAGACATTGTCGATATGGGAATGGGAAATCCGGATGGCGCAACGCCGCAACCCGTGGTGGAGGCACTGATTGAAGCCGCGCAAAACCCGGCGAATCACCGCTATTCCATGTCGCGCGGCATCCCACACCTCAGAGAGGCGATCGTCGAGCGATATCGCGAGCAGTACGGCGTGATACTCGACTCCGAAGCGGAGGCGATCGTCACAATCGGAGCAAAAGACGCGCTGGCGCATCTTTTATTTGCGATCATCGGGCCCGGAGACGTGGTGGTGTCACCGAATCCCGCTTATCCAATTCATCAGTACGGCGTGATTATGGCGGAAGGGGAAGCCCGCATGCTGCCGATGCCCGATGCGGCTACTTTTCTCGATGGCTTGAAAAATGTGTATCGGAGCGCGGCCCTGCCGCCCAAAGTCATATTGATTTCCTTTCCGCACAATCCGACGACCGTTTGTGTGGATCTGGACTTCATGCGCGAGATCGTCGAAATCGCGCAACAGCACGGCACGTTTATCATTCACGATTTCGCATACGCGGAGCTCGGATTCGACGGTTATCGTCCGCCCAGCCTTTTGCAGGTTCCGGGGGCAGCGGAGCATGCGGTCGAAATCTATTCCATGACAAAGAGCTACAACATGGCTGGATGGCGTGTCGGTTTTTGCCTGGGAAATCGCAAATTGATTGCAGCTTTGGCGCGCATCAAGAGTTATCTCGATTATGGTATTTTCCAGCCGATTCAGATTGCGTCCATCGTGGCGCTGCGGGACTGCCAGCACACTCCCGCTAAAATCCGCGAGGTCTATCAATCCCGGCGCGATGTTTTGATCGAAGGATTGAGAGCGGCGGGCTGGCGGGTCGATCCACCGAAGGCATCGATGTTTGTTTGGGCTCCCATTCCGGATGCATTTCGCGAGATGGGATCTCTGGAATTCGCCAAACTGCTGATGAGCGAGGCGCAGATTGCCGTTTCCCCGGGTATCGGATTCGGCCCGCTGGGAGAAGGATTCGTCCGCTTTAGTTTGATTGAGAACAGCGAACGCATTCGCCAGGCCGCAGAAAAGGCCGGGAAGTTTTTGGACAAGAACGGCTACTACGCACATTCCGGCGGCGCTTCCCTGCGCGTATAATTTCAGACGATGGCGGCGTTACCAGATGTCCCTCTGCCGGAACTTGTAGAGCTGCCGCAAGTGAGTGTCAAAGAATTTGACACGCTGTTGAACGAAGAGATCGATGTCTGGCTGCGCCGGTTCGCATGGGATTTCCGTCCGTCCGCGGACCTTCTTCGGCGTTTTTTACAAATACAGTCGCTGTATGGATACGCGTTAACGATAAAAAAACACGTTGTCGGGTATTCGTATTACGTTTGCGAAGGGCACAAGGGGTTGATCGGCGATTTCTATGTTCGAGCGGATTATGCCACGCCGTCGAATGAGATGATGCTGCTGGGCGCCGTGGTGAAGGGACTGAAGGAAGGGCCAGGGATTCGGCGCATCGAATCACAATTGATGCTGCTTCGGAATCCGGGGGCTTCGCAGCCGTTCGCCCGGTATCTGACGCGGCACGACCGTTATTTCATGGAGATCGATCGCGAAACGGCGCTTAAGCTGCCGCCCGCGGCCTCCGGCGTCCACGCAACTTTCCTGCCTTGGGCGGAACGCTACCAGGAAGAGATTGCACACCTGGTTGCGGCTTCTTATAAAGGGCACGTCGACAGCGAAATCAACGATCAATACAGAACCATTCCGGGCGCGCGCCACTTTCTGACCAACATCATCAAATTTCCCGGCTGCGGGCAGTTCTCGCCGGGAGCGTCTATCGTCGCTTTGGACGACAGAACAGGCCGGGTTTGCGGCGCGTGCCTGTCGAGTCTGGTTTCGGCGAATTCGGGACACGTGACACAGTTATGCGTATTGCCCGCCATTCGCGGCGCGAAGCTGGGTTATGAGCTTCTTCGCCAGTCACTGCTACGGCTGGCCGAGTTAGGCTGCACGACCATGAGTCTGACCGTGACGTGCTCGAATGTAGACGCGATTCGGCTGTACGAATCTACCGGCTTCCGTTCGCGCTGCACTTTTCCGGCACTGGTGTGGGACCGATTTTGAAATCTCACTACTCCACGCGCATAACGACCAGCGTCATGTCGTCGTGCTGCGGGGCGCCGGCGGTAAAGCGGTCCACGCGCTCCAGGATATAGGTGATCATGCCGGCCGCGGTACGGGAGCCGCAGTCGCGAATGGCATCGATCAGACGCGTCTCGTCGAACTCTGTTTCGGCGCTGTTCATCGCCTCGCTGATGCCGTCGGTGAAGCAAACCAAAGTATCGCCGGGCTGGAGCTGAAGACGCCCCTCGCGATAAGGGAAGTCGGGAAATAAACCGATAACGGTGCCGCCTTCTTCCAAGCGAAGGATCTGCTGTCCCGCTTCATGGCAGCGGCAAACAATCGGCGGATTATGCCCGGCGTTCACGTAGCGAACAGTGTGTTGGATGGGTTCGTATTGGGCGTAGAAAAACGTTGCGTAGCGGTTTTCCGCGGAGGCTTCAGACAATAGCCGGTTAATATTCCGGACGGTTTCCGACAACGCCGGGCCTGAGTGGATGATTTGGCCGCGCAGCGACGCTTGCAGGCTCGCCATCATCAGCGCCGCCGCGATTCCTTTACCGGAAACGTCGCCAATCGCGATTCCCAAGCAATCGTCGGGCAAGCCAAGGAAATCGTAATAATCGCCGCCAACCCCAAGCGCGGGGCGGCAGTAGCCTGCAAAATCAAGCCCCTCGATATGCGGGAGCTTCTGCGGGAACAGCCGCTGCTGGACTTCGCGCGCAATCTCCAGTTCGCGGTCCAGCCGTTCGCGCTGCGCCACCTCGCGCCGGATGCTGTCGGTCAGCTCGGCGTTTTCGAGCGCAAGTCCGGTTTGCGAAGCCACGGCGCCAAGCAGTTGCAAATCGCCGCGGGAATAGGGCTCTTCAGACTTTTTCGGACCAAGGCTGATCAGGCCCAGCAAGCGGTTTTTTAAGCTGAGAGGCAGTAAAAGCTGAGCGTCCAGTTTCTGCAGCGCGGTTTGTTCTCCCGCCGAAGTGCCGTGCACCCAGGATTGCGGATCGTCAAAATAGATTCGCGAAGCGGATTTTTCCCGTTGCAGCAACTGAACCGTAGCGGTATCGCACTGGATCGCAACAGGAGGATGCGTACCGTTGAAGCCAAGTGCGTAAACGGGCTCAAACCTGCCGCCGCGTTGGAGCAAGACTGCGATACGGTCGACGTGCAAGGACTCGGAAATCCGCTGGACGACGGTTTCGAGCAGAGTTTTCTTGTCACGAATGCCGGCGACCGAATTGCTGAGATGCGTGAGGATCGCTTCGGCGTTATAGGCCTCGCGGAAAAAGCGGCGATCGGTCCAGTTGCCGATATGTACGCTGATGCGCCGGAAGCCCGTAACAAGCGCAAGGCCTATTGCGCCTATAACAGCCGCTTCCCAAATCTCGCGGCCGACCGCGAGGCGAATCGTGAGGGTAACGGTCGCCGCAATGAGCGCGTATCGCAAAATGCGAACCCCGGTGCTGGCCAAAGCGTAGCGGACGCCGCTGCGTACCACCATTCGCACTTCCATCGCTCGCTGCACCACGATGACGTACGCCATCGTGATGGGAAAAAACAGCAGCATCAGGACGCAGACGGTTTCGAGCCAGACCGGAAGCGCTGGAATAAAACCGAACTGCGCCAGAACGACGGGGATGACAGGAACCAGCGCCAACGAACAACCGGCGATCATGATATTCAGCCGCCGGCGGGCATCCGCGGTTTCAAGGGTATGCACTTTGAAACCTAACAGCGCGAAGAATGCAGAGATGTAGGCGGAAAAAAGCAGGTAAATCGCGCCATAACTTGCTCGGTCGAATGCCGCCATGCGGACGAGACTATTAATATGCTTTCCTTCCAGAAACTCGCCGCAGAGTTCAATGCCGGTTAACGCCAGGCAGGGCGCCGCGATCAGCCAGTTTATCCACCGATACCGACGCAGAAATGGAAAGGGAACGGGAAAGTAGAGCGCGAAAAGGACCATTAATACTGGCCAGGAGAACGTCAGCAGAGCGTGATATGCGATGAGCAATTCGCGCCAAGGAGACCAGATCGCCCAGGAAAAGCCGCTCCCGGCAAGTTGGCCGAACGCGGCCAGCATGCCGAATGTAATCCAGGCGAGAGTGTCGCGTGGCCGCGCGAACGCGATGTAAAAGCCGATTGTGAGGCAACTGAGCGGCAAAAACGTGCTGAGTCCGATAACCATCAGCCATTCCGTCGAATTGGACCGGGCGGCGCGCGTGCGTATGGGCACAGTTAAAGTGTCAGTCCGACCCGCAACCGATCGCCGGACCGTGACGTTCAGCGTGTCTCCCGGATGCAAGCTAAGTTGCGTCTCTTCCATTTGCTTGGCACCGGTTACAGGCTCGCCATTTAGGACGAGGAGTTCGTCATTGACTTCGAGACCACAGTGCTCGTACCCCGTCTGGAGGCCGGCGATCTGCCGGGTCCATTCCCGCGTGTAGAAGGGGAACTCGATGTGACGCGAGGCGTTTGCCTCCATGTAGATCCGATATCCGGAATAAGTGAGCTGCGCCGCGAAAGCCCACAGCAGCAATATTGCGAGAACGATGTATTGCGGCGTTGGCCTTCTATTCATAACTCTTTGAGCGGGCTTCGTTTGCGGCTGTAACTGAAGTAAATAACTAATCCAACCACCAGCCATACCACGAAGCGAACCCAGGTCTCGAGCGGCAAACCCAGCATCAACGCAAAACAGCACACCGCCGAGATAGCGGGCGTCACAGGCGAAAATGGCACCTTGAACACGCGCGGCCGCTGGGGCTGTTTATGACGGAGAATCACCACCCCGGCGGACACGATGATGAACGCGAAAAGCGTTCCGATGTTCGACAGCTCCGCGAATGTACCGATGTCCCAAATGCCCGCGGGTATCCCGACCGCCAGGCCGGCGACCCAGGTGCTGACATGCGGCGTCTGGTATTTTCGATGCACTCTCGAAAACAAATCCGGTAGCAGGCGATCACGCGACATAGCGAACCAGATGCGCGCCTGTCCATATTGATAAACGAGCAGCGAGGAGAGCATTCCCAGCAATGCCCCTACTGTTACGGTGAATCGTAGCTTGCTCATGCCGATGGCTGCCAATGCGTTCGCAACCGGCGAAGCGTTGTCGAGCGTTTTCCAATTGACGATACCCGTCAATACCAGCGCGACAGAGGTGTAGAGGATACCGCAGACGATCAGCGTCCCGATGATGCCGATCGGCATATTTTTTTGCGGATTTTTGCATTCCTCCGCGGCCGTGGAGACGGAATCAAAACCGATGAATGTGAAGAAGACGATGGCCGCGCCGCTCATCACGCCGCCGAACCCGTTTGGCAGAAAGGGATGAAGATTTGAGGCGGAGACCGCGTGTGCCGCTCCCAACACGAACAGCAGAACAGCCGCGAGTTTAATGACGACCATCACATTGTTAGCGCCGGCGCTTTCCCTGACACCGCGCACCAGCAGCCAACTCAGCAGCATCACGATGAGGAACGATGGAATGTTGAACACGCTTCCCGTGAACGTGCCTTCGATAATGGCCGGCTCGGAGAGATATCTCGGCAGGTGAACGCCGAACAGGTAATCGCACATGACATTGAAATATGCGGAGAATCCGACAGCGACCGACATGTTCGACACGGCGTACTCCAGAATGAGGTCCCAACCGATAATCCAGGCGAAGATTTCGCCCAGCGTTGTGTATGCGTAAGTGTAGGCGCTGCCGGCGATGGGGATCATAGAGGCTAGCTCGGCGTAGCACAGAGCGGCGAATCCGCAGGTGACGGCCACCAGGATGAAAGATAGCGTCAAGCCTGGACCCGCGCCCGGTCGGCCGATAACGGAAGCCGCCGAGCCGCCGTGCAGCAGCAGATCGAGCAGAGGAGCGTTCAAGATAGAAGGAACGCTCATGTGCTGGCCAGCGGCGGCCGTGCCGGTAACGGTAAAGATTCCGCCGCCAATCACCGCGCCGATTCCGAAAGCGATCAGGCTCCAAGGACCGAGCGTGCGCTTCAGCCGTTTGCCTTCAGTGTGCGCCTCTTCGACCAGAGCGTCGATATCTTTGGTCTTGAGCAACTGAGCGTTCAGTAGCCGGTCCATCGTTTAATGCGCCAGTATAGCGACTGGATCGAACGTCCTCCGCGTAACATCGCGTATTCCACATGCAGGGGACTGCATGTCACATCCTCTCCGGGGACACGTCTTAAGGGGTATGTTGCTTCGATCTAGGGTTTTATCTTTGCTTGCTTTCTGCCTCGTGTCTTTACCAGCCATGGCCCAGCTCAGCGCGAGTCTTTCGGGCGTCATTACCGACCCCACCGGCGCCGTAGTTCCCGGAGCGCACGTGAAGCTGCTGAACGACGGCACGCACGCCACGCAAGATACTACTGCAAACGATCAAGGATTCTACCGGTTTAATCAACTTCCGGCGGGAACATACACGCTGACGATCGATGCCAAGGGTTTCCAGACCTCCACTGTGACAGGCGTCCAAGTTGCCGCCGACCTGCCGCAAAGCGCGAATACGACGCTGCAGCCGGGCAACATTCAATCGTCCGTAACGGTTTCTGCATCGGCGATCCCGACACTGCAAACGGCGGACGCCAGCCTCAGCGGAACTATCTCAACCCAGGCGGTCGAAAGTCTTCCAAGCTTCGGCCGCGATCCCTACGAGCTGATTCGAACCATGCCAGGTATCGATAGCACGGGCGGCCGCAGCGGAAACGGGCAGACAGTTTTTCTGGGTAATACGAGCGGTCCCGGCCAGTCGAACGCAGGCATTTTTCAGACCGAGAACCAGGTGCAAGTGAGCTCGGCCGGACAGCGTGTTGAGCAAAATGTCTACTACATTGACGGCGTAAACGTGAACAGCCTGGGATGGGGCGGCGCGGCCGTCGTTACGCCCAATACGGAATCCGTCCAAGACATGACCGTGATCACGGCCGACTATGATGCAGCCGACGGGCGCGGCAGCGGCGCGCATATCAAAACTACGACCAAGGCCGGCACCGACCAGTTCCACGGAAGTGGTGTGTTTCTTTATCAGGATCCAAATTTCAACGCTTATAACAAATGGGGCGGTCCCAACAATGCTCCTCCGGTTCGCGTACAGAACAGCTACCGGCAGTACGCCGCCAGCTTGGGAGGTCCGATTAAGAAGGATAAGCTCTTCTTTTTCCTGTCCTATGAGGGACTCCATAACAAAACGACGACTTATGGTCAAACCTGGGTCACCACGCCGCAGTATCGGCAAATGGTAATGGCCTCTCGCCCGAACTCACCGATAGGCAAAATTTTCAGCACCGCGAATGCAACGCCTAGAATTTTGGCAGTGCTGGGCGGCCCGACCGCGAGTTGTTCGGTTTTCAGCGGCGAATGCAGCAACTCTGTGCCGGCAAGTGCCCGGCGGATTAGATCTCGGTTCTCCGGGACCGGGCCTTGCCGGAACTCCTTACTATGCCAATCCCAACGGATCGTCAACGCAGATACCTTTCGCGACGGGAAACGGATTTGACGGGATTCCAGATATTCAGTACGCCGAATATTACACGCCGGCGGAGCAGATCGGCAATCAGTACAACGCGCGGTTCGATTACAACCTAAGCTCAAAGGATTTAATTTTCGGCTCGGCCTATATCACGCACCTGAATTCTGTATCTGCACAGGCCGCCGCGGCGTCCGCGCCGGATGCGGACGTTTATCAAAAACCGACGAATACTGCCGTCACGCTCGCCTACATCCGGAATTGGAGCGCCACCGCAATTAATGAACTCCGCGGCAATGTTACTCGCTTTGCCGATAACCAGCTTAACGACAACGCTGGGGTTAATTTCGGCATTCCTCAGATTCAGGTCGAAGGCTATCCGATGGGCAATCTTCAGGTTGCCGGAGTAATCCAGAGCACCGATACGCCCGCCATTCTGGCCCAAAATACGTACGAGATACGGGACACCCTCACAAAGGTTATGGGCAATCACACGGTCCATTTCGGCGGCGAATTCCGGTGGGAGCAGGACAATGACAATCTACTGGGCGGAGCACGGCCGCTCTATTCGTTTTCGGGTTTGTGGAACTTGGCGAATAGCGCGCCGATTTTCGAACAGCTCTATGCGAATGCCAATACCGGAGGCGCTTCGAATTCGGTCTTTTACTTCCGGGATCACATCGCGGCGCTGTTCGTCCAAGACGATTGGCACGTGAGTTCAAGTTTGACCGTGAACTTGGGCCTCCGATGGGAGTACTTCTCGCCTTTGACCGAAGCTCGCGGCAATTTGGAGAATATTTTTCTTGGATCCGGCGCGGCGGGGCTCGTCAATGCGCAGTTGCGCAGCACGAATCAACTATGGAATTCGAACTGGAAGGATTTCCAACCCAGGATCGGCTTCGCCTATTCGCCCGTATCGGCGCACGAAAAGTTTGTCGTTCGCGGCGGGTTCGGCATTCTATACAACCGGCAGAACGATAACGTATTCGGAAACATCCGGCAAGATCTCCCGACAAATTATTTTTACGGACTCTGCTGCGGAACGGCCCCGTCGCCTTACAGCTTCGCGTCGCCGTTCGCTTCCGGCCAGATCCAGTTCTATACGGGAAATAGCAACGCTCCAAACAGCTATCCGGCCAATCCATTCTTAGCGACAGGAGTCAATCCGGCCACCGGCACTCCCAACGCGATCGGCGGAGGAACGCCCCCGGCGATCCAGGTTTACGGCGCCTGGCCGCATAATCCCGACGCGTACACCGATATCTATTCTTTAGAAACACAAACGCAAATCGCGAAGAATGTCAGCTTCACGCTCGGGTATCAAGGAGCGTTAAGCCGCCATCTGATACGGATCTTCGATGAAAATTTCGTTTACCCACAAACGCTGGGAACGCAGTCCAGCTTTTTCAATGGCGTGCTGATTCCGACGCCCGACGTCAACGCCTCCTATAACGCCATGTACGCTCGCGTCGCCAAGCAATTTTCGCAGGGCTTTTCGGTGGACGCCACTTACACGTGGAGCAAGAGTATCGACATGCTATCGGCGGAAGGCCCCGGCGCGCAGACCAACCAGACCGATCCGGTTCATGCTCAAACGGACGAATACGGACCTTCCGATTACGACGCGCGCCATCGCTTCATCTTCAATGGCCTGTGGACGCTGCCTATTTTCCCCCACAGCAAAGGCCTCCTGCATAGCGTGTTGGGTGGTTGGCAGGTGGGCGCCATCGTGACAGCCTATTCGGGCTTCCCATGGACGCCTGTGACGGGGAATCAGCAGTCCGTGGCTGCGCTTCCGACCGCCGCGACCATTGAGCCAACACGGCCCGTCCAGTATTTCAATAACGCGAATCAGGATAATCGCTCGAATACGTGCTTCATTAACGGCTGTGAATTCGGTGGGACGAACCCGGCTTCGAACATAGTCGGGACAAATTATTTCAATATTTCGCAATCCGGACCTCCCGGTATAGGCAGGAACTCCTTCCGTGGACCCGGTTTCTTTTCCACCGATGCCACTCTCTCCAAGCGGTTCGCCCTGCCTATGCTCGGTGAGGCGGCAGGACTAGAGTTCCGCGGCTACGCCTTTAACGTCTTCAATCAACTGAATTTGATCCCGTTCGCGTTCGGCGATCTGGACGCTCACGTCGAGAATCCGAATTTCGGCCGCCCCAGTGGCGCGCTGGCCGGCCGCTCCATAGAACTTCAGGTACGACTCACATTTTAGGTTCTTCCACACCCAGCACCGTAATATAAGAAGTGCGAGGGAGTGTGGCTGCAAAGCTTCGGCGGCTGGGCTTCGCATCCAAATTGTCGGGGAGGGATTTTCCAACACCCGATAAGATATCTGACTCGTGAGACGCAACGATCTTCGCTTCTCGCGCCGAGACTTCCTGCTATCGGCTGCCGGCGCAACTCTCCTCGCGCGAAGTGCGTCCGCGGCAAAGCTTCCCGCAACCTCGCAACCGCTGAAGCCGGACGAGCGGAAATTCCTGGAAGATTTTGCAAAGCGCTGTTCGCTGTACTTCTGGGAGCAGGCCGATCCGCATACCGGCATTGTGCTGGACCGCGCTCGCAATGACGGCGCTCGTTCCGGGAACAACGTTGGGAGTTTAGCTGCGACGGGGTTTGGTTTAACGGCACTGTGTATCGCGGCCAACCGGGATTGGTTGCCCAAAGAACAGGCGCATACGCGGGTCTTGACGACACTGCGCTATTTCTGGCGGCACGCCTTCCACGATCATGGCTGGTATTACCACTTCATGGACGCCGGCTCCGGCCAACGCAGGCTCGACTCGGAGCTGTCGAGCGTCGATAGTGCGTTGTTTCTTTGCGGCGTGCTCACGGCCGCGGGGTATTTCTCCGCCGATCGCGAGATTCAGCTTTTGGCGCACCAGATCTTCGATCGTGTCGATTTCTCCTGGATGCTCCATGGAAGTCCTTTATTGCTCTCCATGGGCGCCCGGCCCGGCGCGGGATTTCTGGACGCGCGTTGGAGCACATACAGCGAAGCCTCGGTCCTTTATCTACTCGCGATCGGTTCCGCGCGCCATCCCATACCCGCTGAGAGCTGGTATGCCTGGATGCGCCCCGAAGTCCACTACGATGAATGGACTTTCGTCAGCGGAGGCCCGCTCTTCACGCATCAGTATTCGCACGCATGGGTCGATTTCCGCCACCAGCAGGATGGCGATCCATCGTATTTAAACTACTTCCGGAATTCGGAAATTGCGACCTACGCGCATCGCGACTTCTGCATCAGCCTGCAATCGCGCTACTCCGATTATGGTCCGAACATGTGGGGTATCACGGTTTCGGACAGCCCGGGCGGCTATGTGGTTTGGGGCGGTCCGCCGTATGCGGGCCCCATCAACGGCACGCTGGTCCCCTGCGCGGCTGCTGGCTCTTTGATGTTTGCGCATGAGATCTGCCTTCCGGTCCTGCGCGAAATGCACACCGTCTACGGCGACAAAATCTATCAACGCTACGGCTTCGCCGATGCCTTCAATCCCAATTGGCAGGATCGCAAACTGTGGGTCAATCAAGACGTCGTCGGGATCGATGTCGGAATTTCGCTACTCAGCATTGAAAACCTGCTGACCGGGAATGTATGGCGCTGGTTTATGCGCAATCAGTACATCCTGAGCGCCATGGAGCGCGTCGGATTCCGTCTCGCCACGCCAGGCATCGTTCTACGGCAGACGAAAACCGGAGCACGTCCGGCTTAACGCTTGCGCTGACCCTTCACCAGTTTCTTCACTTTTCGCTTATTGGAGCCGCGCGCCACGCCCGCGGCCCGCTTGGCCTTTGGAGCGGCTTTCTTTCGTGCGGCGCGCTTCAGCCGCTTGCGTTCTTCTCTGTCCTGTGCGTGCTTGGTATTCATTCTTCGATTCTTATGCCAGCGTACTTCTCGACAATTTTTTTTAACCCGTATCCCGGGAAACTTATAGTTAGTTTCGCATCCTCGCCATCACCTTCGCGGCGAAGCACCGTTCCGCGGCCATATTTCGGATGGTGAATCACGGTTCCAGTGCCCAGCTTCGGCGGGCGAGTGCTTCCGCTGGAACGGAAATTTGTCGCAGGGCGGGCCGGCGCGGGGGCGGGCGTGGCAGCGTTCGCGTTCGTCCGTGCTCCGTTTGATGCCGCTGCGTTCGACGGTCGCTGCGTTAAGCCGGAGGGAGGCGGCATCCCGCGCTCGGCGAAAAACTGAGCGATGTTCTCCACCGAATTGTGCGTCCGGCCGGTGTATAGATTGCGCTTTACGGATTCTCGAACCGAATGCTGCTCCGCGAAAAGGTCTACTTCGTCCTCATGGCGTTGTTTATTAGGAGACAAGTTCTCACGCAAGCTGGGCGGAACTTCACTCAGGAACCGGGAAGGCAGACAGATTTCCGGCTCCGAGCCGCCATATCTGCGCCGAGTTCGCGCCCACGTCAAGTACAGTCGCTTCTGCGCGCGCGTCATCGCCACATAACAAAGGCGGCGCTCTTCTTCCATGGCCGCTTCCGAGTTCAATGAACGGCTGTGCGGGAACATGCCTTCCTCGAGGCCCGCAATAAACACGTTCGCGAACTCGAGCCCCTTGGCGTTGTGCATGGTCAGCAAAGAAATCGATGCACGCTCGTCCACCGCATCGGCATCCGATACCAGCGCGGCATGATCGAGAAACTCTGAAGCGGTTTCGCCTCGCTCCGCCGCGTCCGCCGCGGCGTTCACCAGTTCTTCCAGATTTGCGAGCCGCGATTCGGAATCCGGCGAGAGATCGTTCTTCAACATTGCCTGGTAACCGGATTTTTCGATAACATCGCGCAGCGTCTCGTGTACCCGCTTGGTGGTGGCGCTCTCGCGCAGTTCATCGATAAGCGCGAGAAACGACCGGATCGCCGCATCCGCGCGCGCCGCGAAAACCCGTTCCTCAATCATCATCGGCAGTGCATTCCACACGCTCAGGCCTTGTTCGAGCGCGTAGCCTTCCATCTGCTCTACCGTTCCTTTGCCGATTCCTCGCGCCGGCGTGTTGACGATTCTCAGCAAGTTGATCGAATCTTGCGGGCTCACCAGTATTTTGAGGTATGCGAGCACGTCTTTCACTTCCGCGCGCTGGTAAAAGCTGAAGCCGCCGACTACTACATATTTACGGCCGTAACGGCGCAGCGCCTCTTCGATTTGGCGCGACTGAAAATTCGTCCGGTACAGAACCGCAACGCGTTCGGCGGGATTTTTCGCCAGCAGCTTCGTGATTGTATCGGCGATAAACAGCGCCTCGCTCTCACCCGCGGGGGCTTCGTAGCAGCCGATCCGCGCGCCGGCGGCGGAATCCGTCCAAAGCCATTTCCCCTTGCGTTCCCGATTATTGGCGACTACCGCGCTGGCGGCCTCCAAAATGTTCTTTGTGGACCGGTAATTCTGCTCGAGCCGAATCACTACAGCGCCCGGATAATCGCGCTCAAAATCGAGAATATTACGGATATCGGCGCCGCGCCACCCATAAATAGATTGGTCTTCATCGCCCACCACGCAAACGTTATGCCGCACCTCAGTCAGCAAGCGCATCAGCTCGTACTGGCTGCGATTTGTGTCCTGATACTCATCGATCATCACGAATTCGTAGCGCCGATTGCACAGTTGGCGAAGAACATCGTCGTGGCGCAGCAGGCGCACCGATTCGAGCAACAGATCGTCGAAGTCAAGCGCGTTTGCCTGCCGCAGCCGCTCTTCATAGAGTTCGTAAACTTTAGCCAGGCGAGTGAGCTTGTGGTCCGTGGCCGCTTTTAACCAATCCTGCGGCATCTCGTTATGGCTCTTGCCGTGGCTGATGAGCGAGAGCGCCGCCCGGTATTGCATGAGCTTCTCATCCAGCCCGAGTTGTTTGTAAATCGACTTGATCAGCGCGAGCTGCTCGTCGTCATCGTAGATCGTGAACTGGCGCGTGAAGCCGGGCCGGATATCCGCGAGCGAACCGCCATCGCGCCGCAGCAGGCGCACACAAAACGAGTGGAAGGTGGAAACGAGTGGCGCTTGAGCCGCGCCCGTGCCGCTCAGCAGATCGTGTACGCGTTGCCGCATCTCGTCTGCCGCTTTATTAGTGAAGGTGACCGCCAAAACCGCTGGCGGCGGGATGCGATGCGCTTCAATCAGGTGAGCGATTCGATGCGTGATGACGCGTGTTTTTCCGCTTCCCGCGCCGGCCAGAAGCAGCAGCGGACCCTCAACGTGCTGAACCGCATCGCGTTGTTGCGGATTTAGACCTGCAAGAAAATCCATCGATTGGTAGGGTGGGGGAGCGCTTTCAGAATAGCATCGGAGATGGAGGTTTTATGATTTACTCACGCAGAGATTTGAACCTGTTACTAACCGGGCTGGCGGCGGCAACTTTGAGCGACGCCGCCGAGGGTGCGATATTACCATCGCGATGCTACGAATTCGCGAAGCTTCCCGTAAAGACCAATCCGCAAAGCCATAACCAGACGCGCGCCGTTTTCGACGGCCAGACTCACGCGGGATGCAGCCTGGAGACACACGTTACGACGCTCGCCCCGGGACAGATGCCGCATCCACCGCACCACCACGTCCACGATGAAATGATTCTGGTGCAGATGGGTACGCTGGAAGTCACTATAGAAGGAAATAGCACCAGAATCGGCCCCGGGTCGGTGGCATACGTGAAGTCGAACGAACAGCACGGCTGGAAAAACGTCGGCAATGGCCCGGCGCAATACTTCGTGGTGGCCATCGGCCGCGAAGCCGCTGCATAGCTCAAGGCGCAAGCGGCAACCGCAACATCCAGTAGGCTAGAGAGAGCGACTGTTTCCCGCCTATTTGATGGCTCGCAAAATTCTCGCTTCTCTCGTAGCGCTCAGCGCCTCGTTGTGGATTGCCGCCGCGCGTCCCAAACCGGCCAACGATCCGGTTTTCAAACAAATCAATTCCATCGTCAAGACGCTCTCGGAGATAACAGGCTTTTCCGAGGAGCACGCCGTCCCTTACGGGCGCATCACCAAGCGGCAATTGCGTCAATTTCTCACCAAACGGATCAAGAAGACGCTTAAGCCGGAAGAGATCTACGCGGATGAACTGGCGCTCAAGATGTTTGGCTTGGTACCGCAGGATTTCGATTTGCGGAAATCCACCATCGACCTGCTCACCGAACAGGCCGCTGCCTTTTACGACTACGACGAAAAGAAACTTTTCCTTTTGGGCGATTCCTCGTTTACCTCGGAAACGACCACGCTCGCTCATGAGCTGTCGCACGCTTTAGCGGACCAGCATTTCAACTTGGATAAGTTCATGGACGAAGCGCCCTCGAACGATGACGAGAACCTCGCCCATACCGCGGTGGTCGAAGGCCAGGCTTCGTGGCTCATGATCGCCTACGATCTGAAAGAGGCCGGCCAGCCTCCGGTTCCCACTGCGGCGATGCTGAAGGTGGTGGTCGATTCCAGCGATTCGTCAATGGCCGATTATCCGGTTCTCAAGGGCTCGCCGCTTTACATTCAGCAGTCGCTCCTGTTTCCTTACACTGAAGGCACGCTATTCTTTGACGCAGCGTACAAGCGCATGGGGAAGCAAGCATTCTCGGCTGTATTTACCGATCCGCCGGTGGATTCGGCGGAGATCATACATCCGGACCGCTATTTCGCCCATGAGAAGCCGGCCAAGCCGGAATTGCCTAAGCTGTCGCTGAAACACTCGAAGGAGCTTACGGAAGGATCGGTTGGCGAGTTCGATCATGAAATGCTGCTGCGCCAATACGTTGGCGAAGCGAAAGCGGATGAGTTGGCGCCGCATCTGCGTGGAGGACAGTTCGAAATTCTCACGACGGGAAAGCAACACAAGCCGCTGCTGGAGTACGTGTCCCAATGGGATTCCGGCGAGCACGCAGCGAATTTCTTCGCTTCCTATCAAAAAATTTTGCATTCGAAATGGAAGCACTGCGACGTTTCAATGAGCCGGCCCGATGCAGTGGCAGGCAGCGGCGACAACGGCTATTTCATTACCCGGCTCATGGGGCATACTGTTTCGAGTGTGGAAGGTCTGGGCGATGCGCAGGAATGGTACCGGCTGAAGGCGATGCCCCTTCGCCCGGCTGCGTTGCGGATCCCATTCCGTCCGAAAACGAGCCGTTTCTCGTTACGCTAGACTGTTTATGGAGATCCTTCCGGTGAAGAGAATTTTAGTGTCGCTCGCCAGTGTCGCACTCCTGGCGGGCTTGTCAATGGCTGCCGATACGGGAGCGGAGCGTAAGGCTCCGGAGCTGGCTTTTAATATTCCCGGCCAAGGCCAAAAGCTGCTGAGCCAATACCGCGGAAAGGTTGTGGCCCTCGAATTCATCTTTACGACTTGCCCCCACTGTCAGGCTGCCTCCAAGGTAATGGATAAGTTTCAGCAGGAGTTTGGCGCGCGCGGATTTCAGGCACTCGATGTCGCGGTCAATGACAACGCAGATCTGAAGGTGCAAGACTTCGCCAAGGATTTTCAAGTGGATTTCCCGGTTGGCTGGACGCTCCGCGACCAGATGATTGCTTTCATGGGCTGGACTTCCACCTATTACGTTGTGCCGCAACTGGTGCTGATCGACCGTGAGGGATACATACACTACCAGACGCCGGAACGGGAAGACGCGAGCTGGGAGAAATTGATGAACCCGGACGCGATTCACCAGCATATAGAAGAGTTGTTGTCGGAGAACAGTTCGGCTTCGCGAATGCATTCCGGAAGCGCGCGAGCCGCGCTGGCGAAGAAGCGCTAGCTCACCCTATGCGCCCGTAGCTCAGCCTGGATAGAGCGTTTGCCTCCGGAGCAAAAGGTCGTAGGTTCGAATCCTACCGGGCGTACCAAATCACTGAAGGCAGAGCGCTTAAATGAATCGAGCAACATTGTCGATGTTTGCCCCTAGCAAATGATCTAGCCGCGGCAACTATTCGACTCTGCACGCTTGTTCTGTTGCCAATCGAGCTAACGCTCCGCATTCCGCGTGAGTAATCCCGGCTCTTCGAAAGCAAGAGTTATATGCAGTACTGCCCCGATCTCTCTGGACGCAGACGGAGCCGTAGGAGCCGCACTCCGAAGCGGCATCATTCCCAAGCCACGCCCACCAGAGACAGGGCATCTCACGAGCTTCGAAAAGGGAAGTATTTGGCTGTTGCGTAGGAAGACGAACTCTTGACGAACTCTTGCTTGACCTCGTCAGCCATTTCGGATAGCATCTCATTCAATCGATTTGTACTGGCTCACCCAATCCGAGCGTAAGCACTCTTACCTTCGAGCGCCTCGGACCGCGGTCGGTTAACCATCAAATGGACTTTGCCTTCGCACCAGGAACAACCGACCAAGACGGGCGTTTGCGACGTATGCTCACGGCCCGCGCGACCACGACGCTTATTTCGAAGTCGGGCGTCGACAGCGTTGCCGATTTTCTACAGGAAATGGTGTCGTCGTCGTTGGTAGGTGGCGACCTCCTCGGTGGTTCACACGCCAGCGACGAAGGCTTTCTTTTCTTGCCTCTCGACAGCACGACGACGACGTTGCCCATCGACTTCGACATGCTAGTCACTGTCGACTCCAGCCAAACGATCAATATCCCCGCCGCCGTAAGAAACCCAACGACCAGCTTTCACTTCAAGGGCTGTGCGATAGGTTCGGATGATTCGCTGCCCTTCCTCACACTGCTCAAGCACGCACTCGACAACCCGCAATCGGTAACTGCCCCCAAATACTTCCATGGCCTTTTTGAATTTATTGGGCAGGGAATCTTTGAATTCATGGCGTATGGCTACCGGATCATGAGCAAAACGGCCTATACGACGCGCGCTGCTCTCATCGCGGACTACAAGGCGGCCGGGTTCACACAAGATCTCGACGGTACTGCTGTGCCCGACGCGAACTGGTCGACATGGGTGAAGGCCAAGCTCAAGTTGGCCCCCGCGACGAAGGACAAGGTACAGTTTGACGTTCCGGTAAAAATCAACCCAGCGACAGGCGGAGTCAGCGCCATCTCGAATTTGAATGGCCAATGCCGTTCGCAACGCGAGACTTTTCCCTATACACTGACCGTCACCGGCGCGCCCATTCCTTCGGACCAAGCTGGCCGACTGGCGCTCGTGAAATCGGAAATGTCGACCGACCCGGCATTCCAGTCAACCCACCCCTTTCCGGTGTACCAGCGCATGCATTTCGCCGATTTCAACAGCTTTTTTGATGGGTTCTCGTGGGCGTTCACCGTGAGCGGAAGCGATCTCAATGCGGTAGGTACGCACTTTGTCTACACCGTTCTAGCGCCCATCACGAAGCCTGGCACAACAGATGAGCTGCTCTTCAACTATTACCCGATTAGTGGGACGCCGGTCATGAACTTCAAGGAAGACAACGCGGCCTTCAAGATGTTCGGGGTCGTCTAGTCAATCATGGCCGGAGCAGACACGCTCGCTGCCATCGCGGAAGAACTGGGCTTGGCGCTCGACCCGCTGAATGCTGGCTTGGGCTCAGCCGATCAGTTCTCCGCATTTATGCGGGTTCTTGGTTGGGATACATCGGGCTACATTGCTCCTATTCAAAATCTGGGTGCGATCGCCATCAGCATCACCAACCTGGTTGAAAACGGCCTGGAAGCGAGTCAGGCCGCACAAGCGATCAGCCAGATCGTCAACTTGTTTTCGGCAATGGAGCAGCTGTCGTCCGCTTCCGGTTTGCCCGGTACGATTGACCCCGGAGAGTTCACCACCGATTTCCCAGGCCAGCTCACGGATTACCTCGTCGCCACATACCTGCTTCGAAACCAGCCTGTCTTGGGCGCGATTCTGAAGGCGTTCGGCATCATTACGCAGACGAGCAAACCGGCCGCGGGCAAACGCCTCGCCTACACCCGGCTCGACATTAATTGGAGCAACGTCGGTAACATACTGTCAAAGCCGCTAGACACTCTGCGAGGCACGTATGCATGGGGCAGCGGCACCTTTGCCCAACAACTCTTCACCGACGATATCGCGGCGCTCGGAGATGCGTTCGGCCTCACCGTTTTCCCGAATCCCATCAGCAGTTCGCTCAAGAGCACGCTCACCGCGGGTGCGACGTCCACCACGAACCTGCAGAACTTCACTTTGCGCTGGCAGTTGTTGGGCAATCTTGTCAGCAAAGTCTATCTCGCGGGGGGACTCGACTTCTATGTCCTGCCTCCAACAGCAACCGCCGAGCCCGGCATCGCGATTCTTCCTTACATCGTCGGCGCGGCGGATACGACTATCTCGCTCACCGATGAACTTTCGCTGATTCTCAAGGCGCAGTTCGACGTCTCCGGCGGCATACTTGTGAGCATTCGCCCGAATCAAGGGGTGAAGCTGCAAACCGGAATATTCGGTGGGAGCCCCAGTTCGGCAGGCGCGTTCTCAGCGACATTGCAGGATGCCGGCGCTGGTGGGCAGAAGACCGTTCTGATCGGAAGCGCAGATGGCAGCCGTATGGAATACAGCGCGCTGTCGCTGACAGTTGGCACCCGGACAGATTCGCAGGACGTCAGCTTCTACACAGAAGCCGCTGTGACGGACGGCGCGATCGTCATCGTGCCGGGCGCCGACGCGGACGGATTTATCTCCACACTGCTGCCGTCGAGCATGTCCGTCGACGCCAGCGTCATCATCGGCTTCGACTCACGCCTGGGCGTATACTTCAGCGGCTCGAGCGGTCTTGAAATCGCGATTCCAGCGCATATTTCGATCGGTCCCATCGAGATCGAATCGGCAACCATCTCGGTCACTCCCAGTGGCTCTGGCATTCCCATTGCCCTTGGTGTTACGGTGGACGGAAACCTCGGTCCGCTTCAGGCGGTTGTCGACGACATCGGCCTCACGCTCTCCCTCTCTTTCGTTAAACACGGCGGCAATCTCGGACCCGTTGCGGCTGCGCTTGCGTTTAAGCCGCCCAAAGGCGTGGGCCTATCGATAAACGCCGGCGTGGTCACCGGAGGCGGTTACCTTTACATCGATACCGACCGTGGCGAATACGCGGGAGCACTTCAGCTTGAAGTCGCCGATTTCCTCTCGCTATCAGCCATCGGGTTGATCTCGACGAAGATGCCGGACGGATCGAGTGGCTTCTCGCTGCTCATTATCGTGACGGCCGATTTCGGACCCGGCATTCAACTGGGCTTTGGCTTCACGCTGCTCGCCGTGGGCGGCTTACTCGGCCTGAACCGGATGGTTGTTCTGCAGGCGCTTACAGACGGCGTTCGCACCGGCTCCATTCAAAGCGTCATGTTCCCGAAGGACGTGATCGCAAATGCACCGCAAATCATCAGCGATCTGCGGGCCATCTTCCCGCCCCAACAAGGCACGTTCCTCATCGGACCGATGGCGAAACTCGGTTGGGGCGAGCCCACTTTGGCGAGCCTGTCACTCGGCGTCATCATCGAAATCCCGCCCGGCGACGTGGCCATTCTCGGCATCCTCCAGCTTGCGCTGCCGGCACCAGACGTTGCCGTTCTGATGCTGCAAGTCAACTTTATCGGTGTTCTCGAGTTCGATAAGCAGCGCTTCTATTTCTTCGCTTCTCTTTTCGATTCCCACGTCCTTTTCATCACGCTGCAGGGTGACATGGGCGTGCTGTTCGCCTACGGCAGCGATGCGAACTTCGTCGTGTCGGTGGGCGGCTTCCATCCGCAGTTCAACCCGCCGCCGCTGCCGTTCCCCTCGCCGCAGCGCATCTCGATCGATCTCATCAACGAGTCTTACGCCAAGATCCATGCCGACGGTTACTTCGCAGTCACTACCAACACCGTCCAGTTCGGTACTCACTCTTCGTTCTTTTTCGGCTTTTCGGCGTGCTCAGTGGAAGGCAGCTCCGGATTTGACGCGCTCATTCAGTTCTCGCCGTTTTACTTCATTGTTGACATCAACACGCAGTTCTCCGTAAAAGTTTTCGGCGTCGGCGTTTACGGAGTCGGAATTGATGTCTCGCTTTCGGGCCCCACGCCGTGGCACGTTCATGGAACGGCGTCTCTCTCCTTCTTCTTTTTCTCCATCGATATCGGAATCGATTTCACCTGGGGCGACAATCCCAACACCACCTTGCCGCCGATCGCAGTCATGCCGATTGTTTCCGGCGAGTTCCAGAAGAAGACGAATTGGAAGACAACCCTCAGCGCGCAGGCGAACTTGCTGGTGGCATTGCGCCAGCTCGATCCATCGGAAGCATCGTTCATCCTCCATCCGGCCGGCACTCTCCAGGTCAGCCAGCGTGCGATCCCGCTCGATCTGAAGCTAGATAAGGTTGGTAGCCAGGCGCCGAGTGATGCAAATGAGTTTTCAGTCACTCTCACTAGCGCTTCGCTCACCAAGGTGCAGGACCTGCAGGAATCGTTTGCTCCCTCGCAGTTCCAGAACACCGACGATGCGACAAAACTCTCCGAACCTGCCTACGTGCCGCAGCGTAGCGGCGTGGAATTAGCTGGCGCCAGCAACTATGCATCTGCCACTGCGATTACACGAGTATTGCGATATGACCTGACCGTAATCGACAGCGCAGATGAACCGCTGCGCATCCGCTTTTTCCAAACGGGCGGCGGCTTTTTCAAGCAATTCTTGCGCGGAAACAGCACCGCGCAATCCACGCTGTCCGGAAGGTTCGATACCAAAACTCATCCCTACACAGGTTCCGTGCAAGTAAGTGCGGAGTTATTTACAGTCGCGCTGCGCACAAACAACCAGGCGTTCGCGCCGGAAGCGGTCGGATTCACCAGCCAGGCCAGCGCTCGAAATTACCTGTCGAAGATGGTGGCCGCCAATCCCGCGCTCGCCGATCAATTACATGTTCTGCCGCACTTCGAGGTAGCTGCTTGAGTTCGACACCGCCGCCAATTACCGATCCGAACGACAGTCTCGGGACCTATTCGTTCTTGCCGCACCTAAGGCAGGGAGTCGCAACTTCGATCACGACGGTGAGTGCTGGAATTCGCGCCACCATCAACGTTCAGTTCGACGTAGACGGAGCGCCGGTCGGCGGCGGCGCCGCCCTTACGCAATCCATAGCGCAGACCGTCGCGCTTTATGGTCCTGGCGACATCCTCAATATCAAAGACATCGCTGTGGTCCGGACAGAGCCACGCGCATGGGTCACGAACTTTGAGGCGAACTACCTCGCCGCTATCGACTTCTACCCGGAGGATTATCCCTGGCTCTATACTCCGACGGCCCCGTCCGGAGTGAAATTGCAGCCGTGGCTGGCTCTGATCGTTTTGTCGGAAGACGAATTTGATGAAGGCAAGAACGTCCTCAACCGGCAATCAGCTGCTGGTAACACGGTCACGAGCAGGCCACAGGGATATATCACGGTCAAGGATTTGAGCGTGCTGCCTCCTCACGACGATCTATGGGCGTGGGCTCACAGCCACTTCAATCGAAGCCTTTCGCCCGATCCCACCACGGAACTTGTTTCGACGGATATGAGCGCGGTACTGCCGCGCGTTGCTTCCATCCTCGGGTCAAATCCGGATGACGCCTACTCGCGCCTGCTCTGTCCGCGCCGTCTGAACGTAAACACCGGATATCACGCCTTTCTCATCCCCTCGTTTGAGAGCGGGCGCTTAGCAGGTCTCACTGAAGATCCCACAAAAGCCCCAAGCGCGACGGCATCGGCCTGGGCAGGCTATGCGAATCAAGCGGAGCCCTCCAGCTTCCCCTATTACTATCGCTGGTACTTCCGCACAGGCGACCGCGGTGACTTTCCTTACCTGGTCAGCCTGCTGAAACCGGAGCCGGTAGATAAGAGCGTTGGAACGCGGCCGTTCGATTCTACAAATCCCGGCTCCAACCTTCCTCCCATTACGCCAGCGGGGCTGAACGGAGTTCTTCTCTTAGGGGGTGCACTGCAGGTCCCCGATGCAGACCTCAGCCCGGCCGACCTGGCCGAGCGTCAAGCCTATGAGAACTGGGACCAGCCCTATCCAAACACATTCGAAACTGCGCTCGCACAATTCATCAATCTGCCTGATGACTATGCCGCCAAGACCCCGGCAGAAGCGAATGCGGCTACTTCACTCGGCAGCGGTGTCAGCGATGACCCCGATCCTCTGATTACGGCGCCTCTTTACGGGCGCTGGCATGCCTTGACGCAGCGCTTGCTGACGAATCGCGACGGAACGCCAGCTCTCAATACGAACAATTGGGTGCATCGCTTGAATCTGGACCCGCGGTTTCGCATTGCCGCCAATTTCGGCGTCGAGATCGTGGAAGCCAATGGCGAAAATTACATGAACTATGCGTGGGAGCAGATTGGCGATGTGCTCGCGGCCAACCAGAAGATCCGGCGTTTGCACTTCGCTCTCGCCGCTTCCACGCGCATGTACCAACGGCACTTGACGACAGTCTCTTCTGTTCCGCAGCGTGTCCTCTCGCTCACCGCGCCGGTAGCAAATCGCGTGCTTGGTTCGAGCATTACCGTATCTACGCTGCGTTCGACATCCTTGGTTCCGGAAGTACTCACCTCCACCGTTTTTCGCCGCGCGATCCGCAGCAACGCACGGTTAATGCGCCTGCTGCCGCTGACACCAAGCGCCACGCGCTTCAACCTGATTGATCGAGTGAATGCGGGAGCGGTGACCAGCGCGCCTCCCAAGACCATTCCCTCCGGAGTGCCGACCGTAAATGGAGCAGCACAGGCGGCGGTGCCGAAGAGCGCCCCGCCGGTTGTACTGGGATGGTTAAAGCAGTATCCGTGGTTACCCTATGCGGTCCTCATCGCCGCTTTCATCCTGGCGCTTATCTTTGCCATTTTGATCCCGATTGTCGGATTGATCATAGCGGGGGCGCTCGTGATTGCCGGCATTTATCTCTTTCGTCTCTTGCGCTCATGGGCCACTGCGGAAGCAGCATCGCAGGCCGTGTCGGAATCAGGCCAGACCGTTGCGAGCGTCGCGCAAATGCCCACCAGCTCAAACTTTGTCCTAAGCCCGCCAGGTTCGTCATTCCGCCCCACTCTAAGCGGCGCAGACAGTTTCACGGCTGCCCGCTTCAAAACTGCGCTTAGCGATTCCTTCCAACTGATTGCCGCGGGAAATCAGGCCGGCTTCCGTCCCCCGCCCGTCGCGCTGAACCTGACATCGATAAGCAGCACGATGTTGACCTCCGTTGACCCGAAAAGTACGATCCTGCGACGCGGCTTGACCACCATTTCCTTGCCGCCCTGGATCATCTTGCAAATCGGCGCAGACTTCAACGAGGTGATGGCGTATCCGAAGATCGACCTTCCCATGTACAAGCCGCTCTCCGATGGGAATGTGGAACGCTTTCTGCCGAACATCAATAACATTCCGGAGAACAGTATCACGTTGATGGAGACCAATCAACGATTCATAGAAGCGTACATGGTCGGCTTGAACCACGATTTCGCAGCCAAACTTCTATGGCGCGAATATCCCACTGATCAGCGCGGCAGCTATTTCCGCCAATTTTGGGCCGTCGACAATTACATCGACAGCGAAGGCAAAAGTGAGACAGACATTCAGGAACAGCTCTACGACATTCCTGAAATACACCGATGGCCTCTCAACTCGGCACTGGGCCAACACAACAACCGTGCTTCCAGCGGTTCGACATCGGCGCAGGCCGTCTTGATCGTGCGTGGCGAGCTACTCAAGAAATATCCGAACACGGTCATCTTTGCTCAACACGCCATCATCCAAAAGGGTTTGCGCCAGCCGGATTGGTGCACGCCCGCCGAGGAGAAAGCGCCGCCGCGCACCAAGACTCGAACGCCGCTATACAGCGCGAATCCCAAAGACGACATCTTCTTCTTTGGTTTTGATTTGACAATCGATGAGATCAAGGGCGGCAACACTGATCCAGGCTGGTACTTCGTGCTTCAGGAGCGGCCAGGTGAAGCGCGCTTCGGCCTGGGCGTCTCACGTTCCGGCCCCGCTCAAACACTGGATGAAGTGACGTGGGACGATGTGACTCCGGCCACTCCAGTCGGGCAATCGCTGCCAGCAAACAGCCTTGCCACTGTGGCCCTTGGAAGTCCGGATTTTACTCACAAGACGCAGCACGACGATGACCAAAAAATAGTTTCTGCCGCCACCAGCGCAGCTCGTTGGGCATACTTACTGTTCCGCCCACCGGTCATGGTCGCCATCCATGGTGACCAGATGCTCGCCAATAATCGACCCTGACCTATGCCTGACTTCAGCGCCAGCCAAGCGCAACTCAACAGCGCCCGAGCCGCGGTTTATCAGGCGCAACTCGCCGCTGTGCAGGCAGCGGAGAAGGCCCGTCAAGCTCAGTCAGCGCTCGATTCCGCCACGCGTCAACAAAATCCAAACGACCGTGACGGTGCGGCAAATATTGAGCAACTAAGTGCGGCCGCGAAAGCTGCGCAAGCCGCGAATCAAGCCTCACGCGAGGCTCTCGGCAATGCGCGCGCCGGTCTCAGCGCTGTAACTGGGCAGTTTGCGGCGTTCAGTGACCCGCGGCAGACAATGCAGCAGTTGAACAACACAACACCGTTCCTGCTCTTTCCTGTTCGCATCGAGACACGTTTCCGAACAACCAACCCTAACCAACGACCTGGGATCGCGGTCGCGGCAGCACAGCACCAATTGCTGGTGCGGATCTATCCCGACGACTGTTCAATCGATACGTTCGAGCCGCTCCCGTCAGCAAATGAGCTGACCAACGTGCAGAACTACTGGATGAACTACTTCCGCGCCGGCGGGCTCGAGAACGATCAGCTTGGCGCGTGGGCGAATCTAGTGGCGACAAACGGCTCGGGCCGCGCGGGATGGCTGGTCGACAACTTTCAACCTCTGAACTTAGCATCGGTGCCAATGAAAGCTCAGGCGACCGACGAGATCCTGGTGATCCCCACCACCACTCCGCTGAGCCCCGCAGACGCGAGCGCTATCTCGACGTATTGGCAAGCATACTGGCTGGCCGATGGCGATGCGGCGAAGATTCAGGCCGCTTTGAACACGCTAAACGCCGCTGTTGGTGCAGCGCACGCTTCCGATCTGACCGCCAACTACGTGCCATTCAACCTGGCAGATCGCCCGGCTCCTCCTCTAACTGAGAGCGGGGTCGCCCTATCGACAGCGTTCGTGATATTTCCAGCTACCCCGCCGACCACTTCTCAGTCATGGTCGCAAGCGCCCCAAGTGCGGCAATTCCCGGATCGCTTCATCATCCTGGGTTTCAATCAAGGGGCGCAAACACTCGAAGCGCTCGGCGGCCCGGTGACGTTGCCACTGTACACGGGGCCGGATCCGACTGTTGACATCAAGACGAACCCGAATGACGCGATCCACCCGAACGGCCCCGATCTCTACGTGCCCGCCGAGTTGCAATGGATGGTCGATTTCGACGCCGCGTTGGCTGCCGGCATGGGCATCGCTATCGATCTCACTCCGGAGCAGGCACGCGCGGGGTTCGATCGCTTACTCGTAGTCGGGCTGCAGTTGAGCCTCACTGGGGATCAAGGCCCACCCGCTTTGCAGCAATTGCTGACGCATCACAAGAATGGTCGTAGCGGTCTTGAACTGATTGCGCAGGGAACGCCTGCTCACAACAGCACGGGCACGGATTCCGGATACACGTCCGTCGACGATCCAAAAGCCAGCTTCGAAGACCGAAAAAACTCTCCACTATTCACGGTCACGGCCGACCCGAATCAAAAAAGAGACGGTCAATGGCTGGCGGAGTTCCTCGCCATCGACCCCGCGTTTGTCGCCACCGTACACAACAGCGGCGGTACAGATCAACAGCAGGCGCGCGCCATGCAAAGAGCGCTGTGGCCGGCCACTCTGGGTTACTGGATGAACACGCTGTTCACTCCGAACCCCGGTAAGACGTCGATATTTAGCGACGCCGTCATCAGTGAAACCCGATCGTTCTTTTCGCAATATGTAAGCGGACGCGGCGCCGTGCCCACGATTCGCATCGGACATCAACCATACGGCATTCTTCCCGTTACAGCGTTCTCAAGAATTCAGTGGTTTCAACCCTCGCGCGGGCGACTGACGTTCACGTCCCAGCAGTTCCAGGCAAGTCTCTACAACATCCTGCGCCAGATTGACTCCGACTGGGCGAACATGAGCCAACAAGCGTCGTGGGTCGGGGGCCCGGGCGATCCCCATCAAACGCTGCTCAATTTGCTGGCCCTTCACCCGTCATCGGTCGAATATTTTTCGCGAACAGCCGAGAGCGCGACTCAGTTGTTCAACATGCTCAATTTCTGGGCCCTTGCACCGCAGTGGTGGCAGGCCATACTCGCGCTTGCTTTGCAGGCGGAAGCAATCGCGCTACTTCAGAAGCTTGGCTACTCCGGCGCCGACCTGCCCGATCTGCTGAACCATTTTTTCCTGACAAATAATCCGCAGATCACAACCATTATCGATGACCTGCCGCTCTCAGAAACGAGCACAATCCGGGCGTACACAGACGATAAGCGCAACTACATCCAATGGCTCATCGATGCGGCTTCCACGTCTCTGGAGGCGCTGCGCGCCGAGTCAGGCTTTACGAACGGAGAATCGCCGGGAGCGTTGCTCTACCTGTATCTTCGTCATGCGCTGTTGCTGGGCTACTATGACGCGAGCTACAACTATCATCGCGATGTCAACGTCCTGGATGCGGCGGGTCTGCTGGCTATGCGTGTCGAACCAAACTTCATTCACGTTGCAGAGGCAGCAGGAACCAGTGAGAGCCGCTATGCCGCGCTGTACAAAACCGAGAGCCGCATTACCGGCAGCCCGTCATTGTTGGTGAGTGACTTCATACGCGCGAACATTGGACTCGCGGCTCAGACGGCTGGACTTGCGGATCAACTCGACGCCCTAAAAACTCTTGTGGGAGCGAGCACGGCCGAACTGGAGCGGCTCTTTGCAGAGCACATCGACACCTGCTCCTACCGCTACGATGCCTGGCTGCTCGGACTCGTGAACCAGCACTTCGTTGATTTGCGGACGGCGGCCGGCAATGGCAACGGGAATCAGAGTGGCGGCGGTTTGTTTCTGGGTGCGTATGCATGGGTCGAGAATTTGCTACCATCCGCCCCTCCGGTCCCGGCGCAAGTTCCAGAGGGCTTGCAGAGCTCTTTTCCAGGTTCTACGTTGTGGAAAGACAACGGCGAAGGGTACATCCACGCGCCGTCCATTCCGCATGCCAATACAGCAGCCGTGTTGCGATCCGGCTATATGGCGAATGCCGGGGCCGGTACTGCTGAAACGCTTGCCGTCAACTTGTCGTCGGATCGCGTTCGCGTTGCTCTGTCGCTGATCGAAGGGATTCGCAACGGGCAAAGCTTAGGAGCTCTCCTCGGTTACAACTTCGAAGTGGGCCTGCATGACGATTACGGACTGGCGGAAGTAGATAGCTTCATCTTTCCTTTGCGCAAAGCATTTCCGCTGGTCGCCGACTCGCTGGCACCGACGAAGACAGACCCCACGGTACCCATTGAGGCAATCGAAGCGCGCAACGTGCTCGACGGCAAAAAATTGCTGGATCGCGTGCAGCAGAGCAACATCTCCACCTATCCATATGGTTTGACGGGGTTGCCGCCGGCAAACGCCAGCCAACAAGCAGCGCTCGACGCGCAAACAAAGGCCCTCCTCGATTCGTACGACGCTCTCGCAGACCTGGCACTAGCCGAGTCGGTATATCAAGCAACGCAGGGGAATTACAATCGCGTTGCTAGCACCATCGACGCCTACACAACCGGTAATTTCCCGCCCGAACCGGCTGTGATCCAGACACCACCGGCTGGCACTGGGCTGACGCATCGCATTGGATTGCATCTGAAGCCGGGGCTGAGCGCGCCAGCAACCGCAACACCTCGCACCCAAGCAGAGCCGGCCATCAACGACTGGCTCCAGGGCATGTTGCCGCCACTCACTAAAATCGCATGCACCGTCACCTGGACCGATACCGTAACCCATGCCCTGTCAAGCAATGTTGTGACGATGCGGGATCTCGCGCTCGAACCCATCGATCTGCTGTCCCTTGTCAAGCCCGACAGTGTACAAGCAATGGCCGAGATGGACGACCGCATCACTCGATTCGCCTTTGCGACCTGGGCGCCGCGCCCCGATACGCAACTGCAGATTCAGTACATGGTGGCCGGCGCTGGCCAGTTCAGTTTGTTTGAGACCGCGCCGTTGCTGCGCAGCGTTCGTACTCTGGTCACACAGTCCCGCCCGCTGCGAGCCACTGATCTCGTGCGCTCAAATGACGCGAGCGGGTCCAATAACACGACCCTGTTCACGGACAAGACCAGGATCAGCAATCCGTTTGCGGCGCTGCAAACGGTGTCGAGTGACATGACGACTTTTCTGTTCACATTGACGCCGTTGTTAACGGATCCGATAAACGTTAGTGCCGTTGTAGCGGCAGTAGACGGCAACATTGCGGCAACCATCGCTCTGCTGGAACGCGCAGCTCGTTTCAACCTGCCTCAATCCGGTTGGGGCTTTGCCTATGCATGGCTGCAGAGCGCATTCGCCGATCTATTGGCTCAGGTGAGCGCTCTGGTCTCGCGCTGGAATCAGAAGCTGACGGATTTCAACGACGCTCTCACGGCGTACGATTCACTTCCGGCGGGTACAAGTGATACCGACCGATTTGCGGCACTGCAAGCAGCGGAACAGGTGGTCAGTTCGCAACTGGACCCGTTACCAGCCACGCCGGCGATTTTGCGCGCGGCGCTGAATGCTAAAGGCCTGGCGTTCCAGACGCGCCTCGGTAAATTTCAGCTGATTCTGAAAACGACCGATCCGTCTTTCGCCAACCTGCTCGGATCAATCACCTCGGTAAGCGTCAGCGAATTCGATTCACAACCGTTCGATGTTTCCGCATTCCCGCAGCGTGCTGTGATTATCACGCAGGATTTGGCTCGCATCATCACGTTGCAGTCATCGGCGCTTCAGACGCGCATTACGACTATATCCGCGCAATTGACCGCGTATGATGCGGCCGCTTCGGATGCAGACAAAGTCAAAGCGTTTCAGACTGCGGCGAAGGCCATTTTCGGAGACGACTTCCAAACCGTGCCCGAATTCGTAGTTTCAGCCGCGCAAGCCGGTGAATGGACTAACGCCTACAACGCATCCGTCAGCGGTGCTTTGTTCACGTACCTGAAGAGTACGTTGAACATCGATTTCCCGATAGATGAATGGATGTACGGGGCCGCGCGCGTGCGTCCCGTCCTGCGAACGTGGGAATCGGCGTTGATGCTCGCCACCGCCTTCAACATCACGGCGCCCCAGCTAACGCCCATCCAGCTTCCATATGAAGCGACCGCGTCGTGGGTCGCGCTGCCATATCCGTCCACATACACGATCGACAGCGAACGGCTCTTATATACGGCCGTTTATCAGCCGGGCTTTGATGCCACCGCACATCAGTGCGGACTAATGCTCGACGAATGGACCGAAGTGATACCTGCCGACACACGCGATACGGCGGTCACGTTCCAATACACACGACCAGATAATGAACCACCCCAAACGATTTTGTTGGTCACTTCGCCACAGAACGCGGGGACGTGGCAATGGTCTGATCTCGTAACGGCGCTCAACGAGACGCTCGATCTTGCCAAGAAGCGGGCCGTGGAACCCGCCATGCTAGACCCCACGGTCTACTCGCGCTTTTTGCCCACTACCGTGATGGCGAACACCACGCGCGCGATCACCATCGCAACTACGATCACCGCTGCCGCGGGCCTGATCAACATCCTGGAAGGACCCGCACATGCCTAGCGCAGTTCCTGTAATCGACATTTCGGGGGCTCTCAAGGAACGCTTGTTTCCGACGATCACTACCTGGAACCGCCTGGAAGCTCGACCGCGTTCGCAAAGCTTCGTGCGCGCTTTGCAGGCCGAGGTACGAGACGCTCTCTGGATGCTCACTAAGCAGTGGCAATTGGGTGAGTTTCGCGGCAGCGACGCCGGCTCACCGGTGTTGGCCAAGATGCTGATGCAGACTACGCGATTAACCAAATACCAACCAGCATCGGGCAGCACGGAGTTGTTTGACTACTCGATTCCTCTCGAGACGAAAGTCGAACGCCGGCCTGTTCCACTGCGCCGCAAGGGACGCGTGATCTCGCTTGATTTGCGCATGGTGATGGCGCGGCAGTGGTTTTCGTTGGTTGCCGATGTTGCGGATTATCGCGCTGCATTCATCGCCGCTTATCCCATTTCAAAACCCGATCCAACAATTGCAAGCAATGTCGATCTCTGCGGCAATCCCGAAGTTTGGGACACCTTCCAGGCGCTTGCGGGGCGCGCCATGGACGGCGGAGCGCTATATGAGTTTCTAATTGCGGATCCCTCGCATCACGCGTACGATGGTATTCCCGCGATTGCAGCCGGTGATCATGCCGCAATCGACACTCGTGCGGCCAAGTTTCTTGCCTGGGCGGCTCGTTTTTTGACCCAACCACCGGCCACGGGGGACGATGCGTGGGTGCCGGAACGGCTGGAATATCAGTTCTCCGCATCTGCGCCGCTCCCGGGAGGAACCGAAAAAGTGTACGTCGCTGATGGGTTCTCGTCAGGCAGGCTTGACTGGTACAGCCTTGATGTCGACGCCGGCACGGCTGCTCTGCCGCCTGTAGCTGGCTCGACGAACACGGGTCTCAATCCCGATGCGCCATTCACAACCATCCCGGTACCGGTATCATTCAGCGGCATGCCGAACACGCGTTGGTGGACCTTCGAAGATCACGCGACAAATTTCGGCGATATCGACGCCAGCACGACGGATCTGGCAAAGCTGCTGTTCATGGAATTCGCTCTTGTGTATTCCAACGATTGGTTCGTGATTCCGTGCACGTTGCCTTGTGGATCACTGGCGAAGATACAAGGTCTCGCGGTGACGAACGTATTCGGAGAACGATTCTGGATTTCGGCTGCTGACCAGACCTCCGGCGACGCCACCACGCGGTGGAGCATGTTCACAATCAACATTCGCAAGGCACCGGCCGGCAGCCCCGACGCGGATTTGACGCTGTTGCTCCTTCCGACCATCGGCAAAGAACTCTCAGGGCCCACGTTTGAAGAGGTGCTGCTGGTGCGGGATGAAGTTGCCAATATGGCCTGGGGCGTTGAGAAGACGGTTGAACAAGCCACGGGCGTGAGTCGTCCGGGAAAAGAAGTAGCCGCGCAAACGGTGAATTACTTGCAGGGACTGATCGGCGCGGGTGCACCTCCACCGCCGTTGACCGCTTCGGCGCGTTATCAAGTGATGAACTCAGTGCCGGAAAACTGGATTCCTTTCATTCCGGTGCACGTGCCGAACAACAATCGAACGATTCAGTTGCAACGCGCCGCCTTGCCGCGCATTCTGCAGGGCGATACCTCTACTCCGCAAAAAGTGCAACCGCTGACCGCCATCCTGCGCGAAGGATTGGATGCCAGCCCCGCTCAGCCCTACTTCTTACACGAAGAAGAAGTGCCGCGTGCCGGTACTCGAGTGACGCAGTATTACGCCAACACCCGTTGGAGCGAAGGAGCTGTCTTCACCTGGCTGCGAACACAAAAGCAGGTAGGTCGAGGCGAAGCCTCCAGTGGCCTCGGATTCGATCGCCTCGTCGACAAGAATTCCCAAGAAGTTTGAACGCGATCGAGTGCTAGCCCTAATCCGCCAAGATCACGGGGATGATCCATACATTTCGGATCCCGTGAACTTTGACGCGGGCGAAGCTGCGGGCATTCAAACCTGCGTTGCATCCCTGGCAAATTCGGTTGGCCCAAAACTGGCCTGTTGCACCAAATCGCGCACTGCGCGATTGAGAGGAAAGACCTTATGCCTCGTGACCGTTTGCCTCCGGAGCAAAAGGTCGTAGGTTCGAATCCTACCGGGCGTACCAAGCTCCTCAAAATAAAAGATGTAGGATGATCCGAAGATGACCTCGGCCGTTCGCTAATAGCAAACGGTCTAGTGGGCTGTCCCAGCGATAGCTGCAGCAGATATGCGGCGTTTTGGATCGGTGTAAGTCCAACGAATAGGGCGAGCCGATCTGCACTAACGCGGATATACTTCGTTAGTTTGCGAGAAAGGTCTGCCGTCTGAACTGGGCACTACACGTAATTGCCATTCTCCGACTTTGAGTGGACGGCGGCCGTTCTAAGCAATTCATAGAAAGGTAGCGAGTAACGGAAAAACTCAACGTGCCGCTTTACGCTTGCTCAAGACCTATATTGCTCGAGAGATATTCAGGACAACGCCAATGTGCTGCGACACCCCTGTGACTCTTGACATTCATATACCAGGTTCCGGTTCTGCGAAAGTAGGAACCACTGGCCAAGAGGCAACATATGCGAGCTGTGGGTCCTGAATAAACCGTTTTGCGCGCTCCTCAAACGCGCGCGTCAGGAGAAGTGCGTTTCTGCTTGACAATCGACTACATGGAGGCCGGCAAACCGTAAACTGGGAATCTGAATCGGTTCTTCGCTTCGGCTCGGTCCCAGTGCAGGCACGCGCGCAAACTGCAAAATCACAATGGCGAGTGCGAGCTGCGCTATCAACTGCTCACCATAGCGGCTAATGTAGAATTACGTTGGCTCGAAGGCCAGCTTTTCTAGGACTCTTTGATTGTGAACATTGCTTCCAAGTTCACCGCTGTCGTCAAGCCGAGTGAGCTTTGTTCAGAGCAAGAAGTTTTCGGGTATATTAGTCCCGTTTGCTAAGTCCGGCCTCGAACGTGGAACGAGAGCAGGTTTCATAACCGTGAATTCAGCCCGAAAGCAGGTGCAGAAAGTGGCGCGAACGTAGCAATGCCGCTTTGAGAATGGGGGGTATGAGATGAAAGTGCTTCTGATGACATTCCTTGCCGCGACGCTGCTCGCGCAGGAGAATAAGGTCCGTGTGATTGCATTCGGAGCGCATCCGGACGATTGCGACCTTCGGGCTGCCGGAACCGCTGCGCTCTTCGCGCAAATGGGCTATGCCGTGAGATTCGTCTCGGTAACCAATGGTGATGCCGGGCATCAGACAATGCGCGGGCCAGAGCTTGCGGCCAGGCGCCTGCGCGAAGCGAAGGAATCGGCTCGGCGGCTCGGCATCGACTATGTGGTGTTGAACAATCATGATGGCCAGCTATTGCCCACGCTCGATGTTCGCAGGCAGATCATTCGCCAGATACGCGAGTGGAACGCGGACGTGGTGCTCGCTCCTCGGCCGAACGATTATCACCCGGATCACCGGTACACCGGCGTATTGGTACAGGATGCCGCATACATGGTGGTCGTGCCTGCAATCGTTCCCGATGTACCGCCGCTGCGAAAAAATCCAGTGTTCCTCTATTACGAAGACAGGTTCCAAAGACCGAATCCGTTCCAGCCGAATATTGCGGTGCGGATCGATGAGGTATTTGATAAAAAGATCGATGCGCTGGATGCACATGAATCGCAATTCTATGAATGGCTGCCTTGGGTGGACGGCAGGCTTGCGGAAGTACCGAAGACCTCCCCAACCCACATCTACATACAACTTTCACCCATCTTCATTCTTTAACATTTGCAACCGCAATTATTCCTTGCCCCGCGTCACCCACCTAGAGTTATTCAAGCGCGAACTCCGATGGCGTCCGATACGCGAGAGCGCTATGCGGACAAGCTGATTGTAATCGCTACGCCGGCGGCGATCTCCGCCGCGCATCGACAGATTGCGGAACCAACTGACATCAAGCATTCGTCGCGCAGTTTGCCATTGAAGCTTTCGACATGTCCGTTCTGCATCGGCCGTCCGGGCTGATATGGACGAGTAAGATTCGCCTCGATGCACCAGGCGAGGAAGGCGGCTGGTTAGCTCTGGCCCGTTTCGCACCGGATGCTCTGTGGCCGTCCACGCTCGCGGTGATCTGTTCGAGCACGCGTGTGACGCGACGGCTGGCGAGCTCGTGTCGGCTTCCGTGCCAGGCTTCGCGGGTGAGGTATCGACGACTCCGAGCACGCGACCGTGCGGCCGGTTGCCAGCACGTCGGCGGCAAAGTCCAGCGCCCATTCCTGTTCGCTGCCGTCGCATCGCCGGCTTCACCCGGCCCGCACCAGGCGCTTACGCTTGCGACGCTTCACGCAGAGTCCCGCTTCGCGATATACGCGCCAAACGCGTTTGTGATTCACCTGCTCGCCATCGCGCCGCAGTAACACGTGCAAGCGGCGGACCCGAACCGCGGCTTCTCCCGCGCTAGCTCCACGAGTTCTGCGTAGCGCATCGCACCGCACTGAGCGATAGCGAGGTCAGCCGCAGTCGCAGCACCTCGCAGCTCGCCGTCACTGCAATCCTCTTCAGGCTCCACAGCGGCCTTCTCGCGAGCTCCAGCCGTTTTCGATCACCGTTGCAGCGCGTCTTTGTCGAGACTAGATCCGCAACCAGCTTCTTCAAACGCGCATCTCTTCTCGCAGTTGCGCGCTTCCTGGCTTGGCTGACATCCATGCCGCCGTACTTCGCCTTCCAGCGTGATCGTGTACGTGCTCACGCCCGCTTCGCGCGCTACGTCGCCGCCTTCCGTCCTGCGTCCAACTGCTGCAGCACTGCGATGATCGCCGCCTCGCTGTGTTGCTCTTCGGCATCCTTCTTCCCCTTCCTCCGTCGAAATGATATTCAACTTCGGCGAATTTGGTCATCAGACCATGCCGCACGCAAGCAATGGTTAAGACGGCAGATGACTCACCAGATCAGTCCCGCGGTCCGTGCTGCGTTGGTGAAGTGGTACGGTGCGGAAATCGGAAACGCCACGAAGTACTATGAAGCGTTCGAGATCTGCGAGTACGGCTCACAGCCGGATGACGGACGTATCCGCCAGCTATTTCCGATGCTTCATCCATAGCGCTCGCAAAAACGGCGACTACCCTGCCTTGCAGCCCCATCAGAAATTGAAAAATGTTCTTGCCGACCGGTTCACCCAGTTTCCGGAGCTTGACAAGCCCTGGTAGTCCTCCTATTGTGATTTGTTTGCTGTGGGAAGGGTGCCATTCAAAATCCCAGTCAGCCGTTTATACACTTCCTTTAGATAAGCTTCGTCCCCGCCCGGCAGCTCAGTCGTAGCCGTGCCATGAAAACCGGTCTCTTGTAATGCTAGATAAACAGCGTGCCAGTCCACATCGCCCTCAAGCAAGGGCTTCCATTCGGCTACTATTCTGTCGCTGCCTCGCTCATGCCGGAACGAAAAATCCTTGATATGCAATTTCACAATACGCTTACCGAGTGTGCGAATCCAATCCGCAGGATAGCCGTAAAGCTGGACGTTTCCCACATCGAAGTAGGCCCTTACCCAAGGGGTCTGGAATTGATCGATGTAAGTGGCGAACTCTATTGGACTGAGCAAAAACTTGTTCCAGACCTCTTCGAGAGCGATAATGACCTTCAGCTCTTGGGCAAGCGGCAGAAGTTTTCGGATATTAACCTGCGAACGCGAGTACGCATCCCGATAAGACGCTTCCTCATTCACGACGGCAGGCACAATCAGCACCGTATCCGCTCCCCAGAAATGTGCATTACGCAAGGAAGTACGCGCGCCCTTAAGGCTCCTTTCCACTACGGCCGGATCAGACGACGACAATGGGTAATTCCAGTGGTCCATATTCATCACTGAATGAATTTTTATACCCGCCCTTTCGGCTGCCGCTTTCATTTCTTCCGCCTGCGATTGATCCGGCGTAGTCGGACACTCGATCCTTTCAAAGCCGGCCTCACGAGCCATCTGAAATCGTTCCGGGATGCTCGCGCTTTTCGGCAGCATGTTGTACTCCACAGCCTTGTGAATCGGCAGAGGGGCCTCGGCAGAAGCAGGAACTGCGAGCATCCCAGGAATCTGCACAAAAGTTCGGCGGGTCATAAAAGTCTCTCTAGTAATCTAGTCTCGTTTGATATTATGTTCCACCGATAGCAGGAAACCTATATGAAAATGGAAGAGCAACAGACGTTCTCTAGCCGTCGTGACTTCATGAAAACGGCAAGCGTTGCTGCTGGCACTGCGCTCGGTCTGGATTTTCCCGCCATCATCTCCGCGCAGACTGTCACGAATGCGCTGAAGGTTGGGTTAATCGGTTGCGGAGGACGAGGCACAGGCGCGGCCAGCCAAGCGCTACATGCCGATGACAACACGGAGCTCACCGCGGCCGGCGACGTATTCCAGCCGAAAATCGATGGCGCTCTGACCGAATTGGGCCAAATTTCCAACATAGCCGGCCGCGTCAAAGTTGAGAAAGGCAATCAGTTTGTCGGCCTCGACGCATATCAGAAAGTGCTGGACTCCGGTATCGATGTCGTTCTCATCGCCCCGCCGCCCGGCTTCCACGCCTTGCACCTCGCGGCTGCCGTCGAAGCCGGCAAGCATATCTTCTGCGAAAAACCTGCCGGGACCGATGCACCTGGCATCCGCTCCGTTCTCGAATCCGCAGAAAAGGCTGCCAGGAAGAACCTGTCCCTGGTCGCGGGCTTCTGCTGGCGCTATAACAACATGATCGTCGAGACTTTTAAGCAGATTCAGGACGGCGCTGCAGGCAAAGTAGTTTCTTACTACGCCACTTATTACACCAATCCTGTCAAGCCCATGCCACCCGCTAGTACACGTCCGCCCGGCATGAGTGATGCCGAGTGGCAAATCGCGAACTGGTACAACTTTGTCTGGCTCTGCGGCGACAGTCTCGTCGAGCAGGCCGTTCATAGCGCCGACAAGATCGCCTGGCTGATGAACGATCTGCCGCCCACGAGTTGTGTCGCCGTTGGCGGCCGTGTTATTCCGGCCGAAGGCGGTAACATCTACGATCATTTCGAAGTCAATTACCTCTATCCGAACGGAGTTCGCGCCGCTCTTGCCAATCGCCAGATTGAAGGTTGCTACAACGAAAACTCCGATTACATAATGGGATCCGAGGGAACTTGTACAATCGGACGCTCGCTCGTTCCGCGTATCGAGGGCAAAAACAACTGGACCTGGAGCGGCGAAAAGTATGACATGTATCAGCGCGAACATGACCTTCTGTTTGCGTCTATCCGCAAGAATCAGCCGGTGAATAATGGCAAGCGCCTTGCTACCAGTACGCTTCTCGCCATCATGGGCCGGATGGCGGCTTATACCGGCCAGGAGGTTACCTGGGATCAAGCGCTTAATTCGCAGGAGAAGCTTTTCCCGGATCATTTGACTTGGGATTCCAGTCTTCCTGTACCGCCCCGCGCCGAGCCGGGCATTACCAAGTTAGTTTGAAACTCCGAACATGGGTCGCTTACGCTTCGGGCTCGGTTTCGGTATTCTGCTTCTGATCGCCGCACCGCTATTTTCACAGAACGGCGAGATGACGGAGGTGCAACAGATTCGCGAGCGCATTCTGGCCAATTCAAAAAATCCGGCCGGCACGAAGCAATACAAAATCACAATCCCCAACACCACCGTCTCTTATGACATGATGGCGATTCCGGCTGGAGCTTTTACCATGGGCTCCGATGCCAAGAAGGATCAAGAGCCGCCTCATAAGGTCACCCTTCCGGCCTTTTGGATGCAGGCGCATGAAGTTACTTGGGACGAATACCGCCTGTTCATGTTCGCGAATCAGGCCGGCGAGATGGCGCACAAAGATAGCGTTATCGATGCCGTCAGCCGGCCCACGCGCCCGTACGTTGAAATGAGTTTCGGTATGGGCATCAATGGATTCCCGGCCATCAGCATGACTCAGCATGCCGCCAATAAGTACGCAGAATGGCTCAGCGCCAAGACGGGCGAATTTTACCGTCTTCCTACGGAAGCCGAATGGGAATATGCTTGCCGCGCCGGTTCAACTTCACCTCCTTCCCCGCTTAGTGACTACGCTTGGTTTTCGGCGAATAGCGGCGGTAAGTATCAAAAAGTCGCGACCAAAAAGCCAAATGCGTGGGGTCTGTTTGACATGTTGGGCAACGTGATGGAGTGGACTCTAGATCAGTACGAGCCTTACAAACCCGGTGATCAGGTTGACCCCTGGATAAAGCCGGCTCACCCCTATCCCATTGCGGTTCGCGGCGGCTCCTGGAACAATCCCGCATCCGAAGTGACCTGCGCTGCTCGCGTAGCGTCCGATCCTTCGTGGAAGCAGGAGGATCCACAACTCCCCAAAAGCATCTGGTATGAGACCGATGCGCAATGGCTCGGTTTCCGGCTGATTCGTCCCGCCCAAGTTGCGACCGCCGCGGAGATGTATAAGTACTGGAATAACGGCGTCGAACACGATGAGCAATAGCTTCCTCGTTTCTACCTTCGCTGCCATCCTGTTTGTCGCCTCGAGCGGCGCGACGCCGCAACGTACATCTCTCTCGATGTTCGAAGCGGTGGAATCGCACATGGGAACTTTGATGCAGATCAAATGCTACGCGCACGACGAAATGCAGGCCAAGCAAGCTTTGCGCGCGGCATTCGACCGCATTGCTCAGTTAGATGACACGCTGTCGGACTATAAAGCCGGAAGCGATTTGAATCGAATCACAGCGAGCGCGGTGAACCATCCTGTCCGCATTTCACCCGATCTGTTTCGCATTCTCGCTGCCTCGCAAAAACTTTCCGAAGAAAGCGGCGGGGCTTTCGACATCACACTCGGTCCGGTGACTCATTTGTGGCGCGCAGCGAGAAAAACGAACCGTTTGCCGGATTCAGCCGCCATTGGCAGCGCGTTAGCGCGATGCGGATACCGCCAGATGCATCTCGACGTATCGCGGCACACCGTCTGGTTCGGTGAACCCGGCATGCAGCTCGATGCGGGAGGCATTGCGAAGGGCTATGCCGCGGACGAAGCTTTAGCAGTTCTTAGAAAACTCGGTATTCGAAGCGCGCTTGTGGCGGCGAGCGGCGATCTTGCGTTTAGCGATGCTCCTCCGGGACAGCCCGGTTGGAAAGTGGGACTGGACTCGTTCGATAAATCCAATACTCCCCTTACGCGAGTGCTCGTGCTTTCTAATGCCGCTGTGTCTACTTCCGGAGATATGGAACAACACTTGGACGTCAATGGAGTCCGTTATTCGCACATCGTAAATCCCAGTACCGGGATGGGACTTACTAATCATATCGTTGTGACCGTCGTGGCGCGTCATGGCATCGATGCCGACGGCATAACGAAAGTGGTTAGCATACTGGGCGAAACTCGCGGATTGGCTTATATAAACGCTCGTCCGGGATTGGCTGCGCTTGTTGTTACAACGGAACGCGGCCGGAATCGAATCTTCGAGTCATCTCGGTTTGCAACTCTCCCGGTCCTCGTGAAAGGTGGCGCATGAGGAGACGTGCATTCCTCCAATCGGCATTAAGTGCCGCGGCTGCCACAACGGCACTCAAAGCCGAAGTACCCGGCGCGAGACCCCGGCTGGGAGTTGTCGTTGCCGTGACGGGAAACACAACGCCGGAACAAGCGATCGCCAAAGTGCATGGTTTCGGTTTTCCCACGTGTCAGGTGGGAGTGGGCATGGCACCCGCGAGTCTCGCGACGCCGCTAAAAGAAGCTCTCGCCAAGTACGGCATCGAAGCAACCGCCGTTATGACATTAGGGCCCGGGCGCATGGTCTGGGATTTTTATCACGGACCGGAGACCATCGGCGTAGTGCCGCCGGCGACGCGCGCGGCCCGTATCGACGCGCTAAAAAGGGCGTCCGATTTAGGCAAAACCTGCGGCATCAAAGCCGTCCACACGCATTGTGGCTTTATACCCGAAAATCCAAACGATCCTCTGTACCCACAAGCGGTGGCGGCGATAAAAACTGTCGCCTCTCATTGCAAGGCAAACGGCCAAACTTTCCTCATGGAGACGGGCCAGGAGACGCCCATCACGATGTTGCGCGCTATTGAGGATGCCGGACTCGATAATATCGGCGTCAATCTCGACACTGCGAATCTGATTTTGTACGGCAAGGGAGAACCGGTCGGAGCGTTGGATGTGGTCGGAGAGCGTGTACGCGGGCTGCATGCAAAGGACGGTCTCTACCCCACGAACCCTCGAGAACTTGGGAAGGAAACAGCCATTGGGCAGGGCCGAGTCAATTTTCCGGAGGTCCTTCGCAGTCTGCATCGGCTTTCCTATACCGGTCCCATCACGATCGAGCGCGAAATCTCCGGGCCGCGGCAGGAGGCCGACATACGCGCTTCAAAGCAGTATTTAGAGAAACTGATTGGTGAAACGTATAGGTGATCGGTCGCAATAAAGATGAATCGCATAAAACCTCTGATCGCGGCAGTGGGGGCAATAGGCTTGGCCTTGAGCATTGCCTGGGCGCAGGACACCGCGCCCCAACCGGAAGTAAATTGGGTGTCTCTCTTCAACGGCCATGACCTTACAGGCTGGGTGAAGATTGGGAAAGAGAGCTGGACGGTTGAAGATGGCGTCATTCACGGCCGTGGTGTCACGAAGGACTACGGCTATTTAGAAACTGAAAAAACTTATAAAGATTTTCAGCTATCGCTTCAATTCAGATGTGAGGGCGACGGCAATAGCGGCGTTTTTTTCAATACGGATTTTAAGCCCGGCACAGCCGACGTGACTTCGGGCAGCATGCAGTTCGAAGTTGATTGCACCATAGGGCGGCACACCGCCGGCGTCTATGCCGAAGACGGCCGTGAATGGATTGTCTGGCCGGCGGCGGAGAACGAAACCGTGGTTCGCTTGGGCGAATGGAACGAATACCTTGTGGAAGTCAGTGGGAACCGCTACCGAGCGCGCCTCAATGGCGTGCAGATGATCGACTTCACCGACCCTAAACCGAAATCGTTCGAGGGCCACATTGCGCTGCAACTACATGCAGGCGGCCGAGGCAATATGAAATTCCGGGACATCATGATCCGGGATTTGTCAAATAGATGAAGTTCGTTTTAGTTCGGCTCACGTATCTGCAGAAGCTGATCGGCATTCACGTCGTGTAAAAGCTGTTTCTTGCCATCGGGCCATTGAATCTGCAAGGTTTCTACGCGGGTGCTGCGACCGAGACCAAAATGTACCGCATCCAGCGTAGAAGAGGCGTAGCTCACGGCGCTGGTCATTTCATTCCACTGGTTGTCGATTTTCAGGCGGGCGCCGATACCGTCGCGGTTGCAATGAGTTCCGATTAACTTAACGGCGAGCCAATGGCTTGCAGCGGGGCTGATGTTATGCCAAAGCTCGACGGGTGCTCCGAGCGAAGAGACCACCACATCGATCTTGCCGTCGCCGTCGAAATCGGCATAGGCGCTTCCGCGATGCGCTTTCGCCTCGGTCAATCCCGCTTCATTAGAGACATCGCGAAATTTTCCATCGCCTAAGTTAGCGAACACGGTATCCGGCTCTTTGTAAACCGCCGGCTCGAACATTTCCACGCGATCATTGACGTGTGAATTAGCGGTGAAGAGGTCCTTCCAACCGTCGTTATTGAAGTCGAAGAATCCTGTTCCCCAACCACTATGGTGCAGACTCAGTGCGCCGATGCGGCTGGGAAATGTCGCATCCGCAAAAATTCCTTTTCCCAGATTTCGGAAGAGCGGAAAGGTTTCGCCGGCCAGCGCGGTTACCGCAATGTCGGGCAGGCCATCATTGTCGTAGTCGCGAAAATCTGCTCCCATACTGGCGACGGCCTTACCATCTTCGCGTAAAGCTACTCCGGCAGGCAGCGCGACTTCTTCAAACGTCCCATTGCCCTTATTGTGGAAGAGGAAGTTGGGCATGTTGTCGTTGGTGACAAAGACGTCCTCGTAGCCGTCGCCGTCATAATCGGCAAAGGCGACACTCATTCCGCGGCCGGCGAAACCACTGATGCCCGCCTTCTCGGAGACATCTTCAAAGGTCCCGTCGCCGCGGTTGCGATACAAGGTGCTGGCCAAACCTTGAAAATACTTGGGATGGCAATAGATGCGTATGCCGCGGGAACGATCGCCGCAATACCGCTTATCGTTTTCATCGCCGATGGACCACTTTGCATAGTGAACCACCCAAAGGTCGAGAAACCCGTCGTTGTTGTAATCAAACCAACCGGCGGCCACGGCCCATTCGCCGCTTTTGATTCCTGCTTTCGCGGTAACGTCTTCGAACTTTCCGTTTCCCAGGTTGCGATAGAGTATATTGCGATTGACGCCTGCAACAAAAAGATCGGGTTTTCCATCGTTGTCGAAATCGCCGACCGCGCCGCCCATAGAGTACCCGGTACCGGCCACGCCGGCTTCCTCCGTAACGTCGCGGAATTTCATATTCCCTTCGTTGTGATAAAGCCGATTCCAGTATTGCGGGCCGGTTTTCGTGAGCGACGGAAGATCCGCGCCGTTGGTGAAAAAAATGTCGGGCCGTCCATCGCCGTCGTAATCGAAGACAGCAAGACCGCCCGCCATCGTTTCGATCATGTGCTTCTGGGGAGTGGGGCAGTTGTGCAGAATGAACTGAATGCCACTCTGCGGCGTAACGTCCTGAAAACGGATGAGCGCGAGGGGTTCAGTCGCGATCGCAATCGGCAATGGCGGCAAAAGCAATTAAGGCGAGCCGGGAAATCATGAAAAAACTAGCCTGAACGTCATCGACGCCATATCATCTCGGTCCAGTAATCTCCGCTTCCTTTGCGAGTTCGTCGTCGATTTGCCGGTTCTTCTGCTTGATCTTTAAATACTCCTGCATTGCTTTCTTCGCCTCTTCCGTCTGCCCGGCAGCTTGACACGCTCTGGCAAGACTGTAATGAACGCTGCCGTCGTCGTCCAGGCGGATCGCTTTCTCCAGGTGCGGAATTGCCTCTGCGTTCTGGTTCAGCAGCGCGTAAACCATTCCCAAAGCTGCATGCGCCTGCAAGAGTTCAGGATCTGCTTTCAATGCCGCCGTCAAATACGGCAGCGCCTTCTCGGGCTGCTGCGTACGCCAGAGACTTTCGCCCATCATGAAGTTCAGATCGGGTGCGGTCGCTTGACGGGAAAGCAAATTTTGGAGTATCGGCATTGCCTCGTCGTAATTATGAGCTAAAACTAGCGACGTCGCTAAACCTGTTTCCAGGTGCGGATCGTTGGGAGCAAGCGCGAGCGCGGCGCGCCATTCGCCGGCAGCTTGAGCCTCTTGTCCCTGGCCGTGCAAGATCTCGGCTTTTAACTCATGAATCTCGATAGAATCTGGCATCTGTCCCAAACGATCGAAAGCATCTATCGCCAGTTGGTCGTACGCCTTTGTGGCCCAGAATGATTCCGCTGAAGAAGCCGATGGTGTGCTGCCGGCCTTTGTCGCGCCGAGCAAATCGCCCGAAAGGAAATGGCATTGCGCCGTTTGCGCGGGACAGTCCGCTATAGCGGGTTCCAATTTTCGTTCCGCGATTGCCCAATCCGGGTGCCCTGTCCTTTCGTATACTTTCGCTAGCGCCACATGCAGTCCGGGCAGATCGGGCAGGTGTTTTTGCGCTTGGCGATAGAAGAAAAACGCGCTGCGGTATTGTTTCCGCTGCAGCCTGGAATCGGCCAGCAACACGGCCACATAGGGCGACTGAGGCGCATTCTTCGAGAGGCGGCTGAAGGTTTGAGCGGCAAGCGTTTCGTATGCTTTTCCCAAGCCGTACCAGGCCTTCGGGTCCGAGGCATCCACGGTGGTCAACCTGCGATATTGCTCGGCAGCCTTGATCGGGCGGTTGAGACTCATGTAAGCGCCCGCGAGCATGCCACGTGCGTTCGGATCACCGGGCTGAAGATGCACGAGCGTTTCGAGAGGCGTCACAGCAGCACCAGGCCGGTTCGTCTGAAGTTCCGCCATTGCGAGCGAGGTTAAGGCGGGAATGCTATCCGGCTCGGTTTTGAGCACGGTCTCAAAGTGCGGAATGGCTTGCTGCGGTTCTCCAGCCATCTCTTCAGCCAGCCCGAGATTGAGCACCAACCCGGGATTCCCAGGCACTGCTTCCACGAGTTTTCGATAAATAGGAACCGCCTCGGCGAATCGGCCTTCGGCCATCAATTCCTTAGCATGATGCGATTGCTCCGCCAGATTTTCGGTCTGCCCAGAGGCAACGGCGGCCAACAACAAAAAGGCGGCCCCAATGAGGAACCGCCTTCGGTAACGCAACTTCCACATTACTTCATGTTTACCAACTAAATCGGCCGGCGAATCGGATATTTCGCTCGCCGTACGAGCTGGTGTACTGCATGAAGCTCGAGCTGGTCACGCTTGTTGAAGTGATAGGCGTGAAATGCGATGTGTTCGGCAGATTGTAGAACTCGGTTCGGAACTCGAACTTGAACTTCTCTTTGATCGGGAAGATGCGCGAGATGCTCATGTCCGTTTCCCAGAGGCCCGGATTGGTCAGGATGTTGCGCCCGCTCGTGCCGAAACTCTGGGTTGTGACCTGGGCAAATGCCGCGGGGTCGTAGTAGTGCTCTCCTGGCCCAACGCCGCCGATGAACGGAACACTTGCCATCACCTGATTGGCGGTCTGCGTATTGTCCGGCGCATTCAGCGAGGTGCCCGGCGCGGTGACATAGAAGGGAGCGCCTGTGTAGCAGGATTCGATTCCGCTGAGTCCCCAATCTCCCAGAATCTTCGATCCGATGCCGCTGTTCACGAACTTCTTGCCCGGGCCGAACGGCAGATCGTAGACCCACCCAAGTTGGAAAACCTGTCGGTGGTCGAATCCGGCTGTAGCCCGATTGCGCTGGAATACCGGCGCCCAATTCCAGTTCACTGCCTGCCATCCATCGGCATCGGCGTAATCGATGGCATGGGACCAGGTGTAAGCGCCTTTCAGCATGAGTCCATTCGCAAATTGGCGATTGACGGTTACTTGCAGCGAATTGTATTCGGAGCTCAAATAGCCGTCCCACATATCCGTTGCCAAGGTCCGCCCAAAGGCTGCGTATTGAGGCAGGCCGGTCGTGCCCGAACCGGGATAACCGGCGTTGATGTCATAGTCCGCCAATTCATGTACGGTGTGGGTGCCCACGTAAGCCGTTGACAGCAGGATTTTTTCGGGAAGCTGCCGCTCCAGGCTGAAATTGTAGGACTGGGTGTAGCCACGATGGATAAAACTTTCCGGGCTGCGCTCCGAAGCATTTGGATCCAACGGAACCAGACCAGTGGACAGATTCGGGCCGATGATGGCCGGAATGCCGTTAGCTAGCGTGCCGGGAATGAAGTTGGTGGCGCTCGAGCCGAGATTTGCCACAGAAAAGCTGTTCAATCCCGAGTAGCTGTCATTAATCGTCAGCGGATAGTAACCACGCAGCGGGCGGGAGAACGGCAGAGGGTCGTAGTTTAAGCCGTAACCAAGCCGGAGCACGGTCTTTTCATCGATCCGGTAAGCGATACCAGCCCTGGGTGCAAACAGCTTATGGCTGACGCTGATGCCGGCATCCTCCGGAACATTGCCTCGGCCGCCCATATAAACAATATTGTTCGACGGATCGTAGCGCTCGATACCCGTTCCGCAGCAGCGGGTCATCAGCGGGAAGAGATCGTACCGTATGCCAAGCGAAACGGTCAACTTCTTCGAGACTTGCCATGTGTCCTGCGCAAACCAGCCGAATTGCCACTCGCGGCCGGTCATCAGGATGTACTGGTCGCCTTTCTGCGTATTGTCCGAAAGACCCAGGAGGAATTGCGCATATTCGTTGAACTGATTGGAACTTGTGGCCTTACCACCTCCCAGATTGGCTGTGGTGAGCGCTCCGTCAAAGTCGAAATAGCCGCGCGGACCGCCCGCGCTCAGCTCCGGCTGCCAGTGGTTGAGATGGAAACGAACCATGTCGAATCCAAAGCGCAACTGGTGCGCGCCCTTGGTTACGGCAAGCGATACATTCCCCGTGTAGTTCTCGTCCGTCCGGAACAGCGGCATCCAGTCCGGCGTGCCGGTGGAGGTGTAGGTGTTCGCGAAATTTATGTTCGGAAATCCGCTATCGCGAATATCGGAACCATTCAACCCCGGGATACCGAGCGTGCTGGAGTAGTTGGTTCCATAACTCACGTTCAAAACGTCTTGATTCATCCGCTGATAGCCGACGTTGCCAGTCAGCAGCACGGTTGGCGAGAGGACATAGGTGCCCCCGATGGACGCCACATTGATGGTTTGAACGCCGTTACCCGGGCCTGTCACCGAACTCGGGTTCGGCCCTCCGGCGATACCAAAGATACCCAATCCCGATGAAGTTGCGTACATGTTGTCGTATTTGAAAAAGAGGGAGGCCTTGCTGGTGGGATCCCAATCGACCTTTATGTCTGTGCGCCAAAAGTTGATGGCCGGGCTGGCGGAAGCAGCATAATTATTCACGATGCCGGGCAGGTTCGGAAGCGGCAGATAACTTTGAACCGCAAGCGCTTGGGGGCTGAAATACTGCGCGGGTATTTTATTACCAGAAAATAGTTGCCGCCCCGTGCCATCGGTGTTGCCTGTAAACGGGTTGTAAATCGCCGTAGCGCCGTATGCCGAAAAATCCCCAGCCCGTTGATCCGCCGTGGGAACGGTAAATAGGCCGTTGGCACTGGTTTTGGAAGCGGTTCCGTCGAAACTCCCAAAGAAAAATAACTTGTTCTTCTTGATTGGACCGCCGACGGTTCCTCCGAAGTTATTGTAGATACCAACAGGTTTGCTTCCCTTCAGAAAGAAATTCCGGGCGTTCAGATGCTGGTCGTTATGAAAAAGGAAAGCGCTTCCGTGGACCTGGTTCGTTCCGGATTTCGTGACCACGCTAATCGACGAGGCTCCGCCATAGCCTTGCTCCGCGTCGGAGGCGCTCGTCGTGACGTTCACCACCTCCACGTCTTCTGCCGGCGTGTTGTAGCCGGCATATTGCGGTAGCCACACATTTACGCTCTCCGCTCCGTCGATTCTGGTTACATTGGTCTGCCCAGGGGCACCATTGATGTTCGTATTCAGCGGTTGGGAAGGATTGTCCGACTCGGAGTTGATGAATGCCGCGGGGGTCGCGCCCGGTGTCAGGTTGATCGCCGTCTGATAATTCCTATTTCCACCGAGCGGAAGATTGGTCACGCTCTGCCCCGTGAGTTCCGTGTGCGTATCGGCTTTGTCCGTCTGAAGCTGGACGGCCAATGCAGAGATGCTCACCTCTTGCGTGGCCGAGCCCACTTGCAGTTGAAGGTCAACTCGGACTGTTGAGCCCGGTGTAATGACCACGTGCGATTCTTCCAACGGCCGGAACCCGCTCGCGGTGGCCGTAACGTTGTATGTGCCGGGTGCGAGGCTCGTCATGTCGTAGCGCCCGCCCGCATCTGTTTTGACGACGCGCTTCAGCCCGGTACCTGTGTCAACGCAGGTGACCGTGGAGCTCTGGATCACGGCGCCGCTAGGATCGCTCACTGTACCGACGATTGAGCCATTGATGATCTGCGCGGGGGCATGCGACGGCGAGCCGATCCACAGCGCAAATCCCAGCACCATCGGAATATTTCGAAGGACTTTTCGTTGTACAGCAGCCCTGATCGCAAAAGAAAGCATTCCTTTCCTCCACTTCTGACTGGCTAAACGTTGAAAGACCCAAAGACCTCCCGGCAGCTGCAGGCTGGATCTGCCGAGTTAAAGTAAACGACTCTTAGGAACGCTACCCCTAAACCAGTAGATAGTAACGCAGGGCGCAGACGCTTGCAAGAGTTTTGTTGGAACCTTTCCCCAAAATAATTACAAATGAAAATGCTTTCCTGACAGTGTGGCGCTAACATAAATAACTCGGGTCTCTCCATGCGGGTTTGGCTTTTCGGCGTCGCTTTCTTGCTGATCGGCGCAGTGTCTGCTGTGGGAGGGACACAACCCAGGCGAACGCAGCAAACGGTTACGTTTAACGGCAGCATCGCTCAGATCGTCTATAAGAACTGCGCCCCGTGTCACAGGCCGGGCGAGTCCGCCCCGTTTTCGCTGCTCTCCTACGGAGATGCAAAAAAGCATGCACGGGAGATCGCGGCCGTGACCAAAGCGCGCTTCATGCCGCCCTGGCTTCCCGAAGAAGGATACGGCGAATTCGAAGGCGCGCGCGGTTTAACTAATAATGAGGTTGCGCTCATCGGGGCCTGGGTCCGCGAGGGAGAGCTGGAGGGCCCCACCGCGCACGCGCCCGTTCCGCCCAAATTTACTTCCACATGGCAGTTGGGGCCGCCCGATATGATCTTACGCGTCGCGCATCCCTATAAAATGGCCGGGGCCGGGAACGAGATTTTCTGGAACTTCATCCTGCCCGTACCCGTGAAAAAAGCGCGCTGGGTGCGGGCCGTCGAAATTCGTCCTGGCAATCCGCGCGTCTTCCATCATGCGAACGCCATCATCGACCACTCCGGTTCGGCGCGGCGGCGGGAAAAGATTCCGGGCATCGGCTTTCCCGGCATGGACCTTACTGTGGAAGAGACAACAGTCAATCCCGATGGTTACTTCCTGTCCTGGAAGCCCGGAAGCAAGCCAGTTATGGAACCGGATGGCATGGCCTGGCTCGCCACCCCGGGAATGGACCTCATCTTAAACTCCCATATACGTCCGACCGGCAAAACGGAGATCGTCGCTCCGGAAGTCGGCCTTTACTTCACCGATAATTCCCCGACGAAATATCCCATCCTCGTGGAACTGGAGCATGACGGTGCCATCGACATCCTAGCCGGCGACCGCGATTACTTGGTGAGCGACGACTTCCGAATTCCCGAAGACACATACGTTTTGGCCGTCTACCCTCACGCCCACTATCTGGCCACACTGATGGAGGGTTACGCGACCCTGCCTGATGGCTCGCGCAAGTGGCTCATCCGCATCCCTCATTGGGATCTGAACTGGCAAGGCGTTTTTGTTCTGAAAAAGCCGCTCCTTCTTCCCAAGGGCACACTGGTTTCGATGCGATATCACTACGACAATTCGACCGATAACCCGGGCAACCCGAATAACCCGCCCAAAGAGGTGAAAGGCGGCGACCGCTCCACCGACGAGATGGGCGATCTGTGGCTGCAACTGCTGCCCGCAACCCCAGGCGACCGGCGCTTGGAAATCCGAGATGCTTGGGTACAGGATCGCTACAAGAAATACCCCGACAATTTTACCGCCAATTACAATATGGGCGACATGCTGCTCACAAAAGGAAACGCGGCCGAAGCCATTCCCTTTTTCGAGAAAGCCTCCCAGCTACAACCCGACAGTATTCTGGGCCCCGCGGGGTTGGGAGCTGCCTACTATTCGGAATTAAAGCTGCCCGAGGCCGAAGCGCAGTTTCGAAAAGCTCTCTCGTTGGATCCAGCATCCGCTGACGTCAGGTTCAATCTCGCAAGCGTAGAAGCGGAATCCGGCGATTTGAATGCCTCGGTGAACGATTTTAAACAGGTGCTTACCGAACGTCCGGATTATGCGAAGGCGCAGGACCGTTTGGGCGATGTCCTGTTTGCCTGGGGAGACGATTTGGCAAAGTCGGGCGACAACGAGCAAGCCGCCCAGCGGTACCGAGAGGCGCTGAGTTATCTTCCGAATAATGTGGCATTACACACGAGCTTGGGGGCGGCGTTCGCGCGTCTCGGGAGAATGGAAGAAGCGCGAACCGAACTCGAAACGGCGGTGCGTCTGAATCCAGGTTTTGAGCCCGCACAGAGACTCCTCACCGCTATTCGCCAATAAGATAGGAAAAGAATACATCCGATCCATGTCCATCACTCGTCGTCATTTTCTGCAGAGCACCGGCGTTGCCGCTTCCACCTTGGCCATGACCGAAGCCGCCGGGGCGCAAGAACCTGCCAAACCGATCTCCCCCAACAATCGCGTTCAAATTGGCTGCATCGGCTTCGGCATCATGGGCCAGGGAGATATGAAGACCGAATCATCCCTGCCCGGCGTCCAAATCGTCGCCGTTTCCGATGTCTACGACGGTCGCCGCACCCTCGCCCAGGAACGCTACGGCAAGCAAGTCTTCACTACCCGCGACTATCGCGAACTGCTCGCCCGCCGCGATGTCGATGCCGTCGTCATCGCCACGCCCGATCATTGGCACGCCCGCATTGCCACCGACGCCCTCCACGCAGGCAAAGATGTGTACTGCCAAAAGCCCATGGTCCGCGAAGTGCCCGATGGCCATATGGTCATCGAAGCGCAAAAACAGACCGGCCGCATTCTTCAGGTCGGCAGCCAGCGCGTGAGTTCCATCCTTTATGCCAAAGCCAAGGAACTTGTCAACAGCGGCATGATCGGCCAGGTCCATTTGATCGAGGCCTTCATCAACCGGAACTCGTCGCTCGGCGCTTGGCAATATACGATCCCACCCGATGCCTCACCCGAGACGATCGATTGGAATCAGTTTCTCGGCAGCGCGCCTAAGTGCCCCTTCGAGCCCATCCGCCTCTTCCGCTGGCGAAACTATCGAGCCTACGGAACGGGCATTCCCGGCGATCTGTTTGTTCATCTCTTCACCGGCATCCACTTCGTTATGGATAGCGTCGGTCCGCAGCGCATCGCAGCCACGGGTGGTACTTACTACTGGAAAGATGGCCGCGACGTGCCGGACCTGATGATCGGCCTCTTCGATTACCCGGACACTCCGTCCCATCCCGGTTTTCAGGTCAACTTGAGCGTAAACTTTGAAGCGGGCAGCGGCGAAGGCGAGGATTCGCAAGCCTTCCGCTTCATCGGTACTGAGGGTGTTCTCAACCTTTCCGTCGGCAACTCTCTCTCGATTTCCAAGCGTCCGCGCGAACTCGATTCCGGAACCACCGCCGAAACCTTCTCCAGGAAAATCGAAGAGCAAATCCTCGCCGAGCACGCCGCTAAATATCCGCCGCGTCCCGAAACTGCCGACTCCTTACAAATCGATACTTTGGAAACCGTCCCGCTCCCCAGAGGTTATTCCGAGCAGGTGGCACATCATCAGACTTTCCAAAACGCCATTCGCACACGCACGCCAGTGGTAGAAGATTCGGTTTTCGGCCTTCGCGCTGCCGGCCCTGCGCTGATGTCGAACGTCTCTTACTTCGAGCGGCGAATGGTCGGCTGGGATCCGGTCAACATGCGGATGATGTAATGCCCAGCATTACGGACTTCTTACGAACCGCGCGGTAAGGCGAATGCGACATAGGCGCCGTGCACAATGACAGGGTCTTTGGACCGGGCCGACGATGGAGCGGCCGCGCAAAAAACGACATATTCCCGTCCATTGAGCTCATAAATCGCGGGAATGCCTTCGAGAGGTGTATCTAACTGCTCCTCCCAAAGCATCTTGCCGGTGTCTTCGTCGATCGCCCGGACCTTCCCGTCGCGTGTACCGGTGAAGATCAGCCCGCCAGCGGTAACTACCGGCCCAACTTTCGGGAACATGGACCCGGTATTTGTGATGCCTTTAGCCGCGAGTTCGGGCACGTCGCCGAGCGGAATGCTCCACTTGATGATTCCTTCGTTCAAATCATAGCTGGTCAGTGAAGTCCAGGGCGGCAATATCGGAGAGAGTTCGGAACTGGTGAACATGAATCCGAAGCCGTTCATTACATACCGCTTGCTCTTACCAACATCCGGTTCCACCTTTAGCATGCAGGGAAGATCCTTTGAGACGACATACAGCATCCCTTTTCCGGGGTCTACGGCCGCGCCGCCCCAGTTTGCACCGCCGTTATTGCCGGGCATCTCTACCGTGTTATGCAGCCCAGGTGGGGTAAAGAGGCCCTCATTACGAGCGCTTCGAATTTCGTCGCGAAAGCGCGCACGCTCCGGAGCGCCAATGAAGGGACTCAAGTCTTTTTCGCTAAACTCCTGCCGGGCGAAAGGCGGAGGCTTCAATGGGAAGGGCTGCGTTGGCCAAGTCTCCTCGCCCGGTACGTCCGAACTCGGTACAGCACGTTCGTCGATGGGCCACAGCGGCTGACCCGTCACACGGTTGAAGACCCAAAGAAATCCTTCTTTACCAGGCTGCGCCACCGCGTCGATCACTTTGCCGTCGTGCCGGACGGAGAGGAGCATCGGGGCAGTCGCGTTATCGTAATCCCAAATATCGTGATGGACCATCTGGAAATGCCAGATGCGTTTGCCGGTGCGGGCGTCCAGTGCGAGCAGACAATCGCCGAAAAGATCAGCGCCTTTGCGGTCCCCGCCATAGAAGTTATATTTCGGACTCGCCGTCGGCACATAGACGATGCCGCGCTTCTCATCGAGTGAGAGTTCCGTCCAGCAGTTGGCTCCGCCTACCGTCTTCCAGGCATTCTTCGGCCATGTGTCGTAACCGAACTCGCCGGGATGCGGAATCGTATGGAAGCTCCATACAAGCTTGCCAGTGCGCACATCGTAGGCGCGAATGTCGCCAGGTGCTGAGCCGTATCCCTGATTCGTCGCCGAACCGAGAATGAGGAGGTTATCGAATACGCGGCCGGGAGTTGTGGACTGGACAAGCGACAGGGTCTTCGCATCTCTGCCGAGGCCCACCCGCAGATCGACTGAGCCATCTTCACCGAATGAAGGAATGCTTTTGCCCGTTCGAGCATCGATCGCGTGCAGCAGATTGTCGGCGGCGAACAGCAGGCGCCGTTCCGACCCGTCGTTGCTCTGCCAATAATTGATGCCGCGGTTCGTAATGAGTGCAGTATGAGGATTGGTCGGATGCACCCATAGCTCCCTGCCGGTGCCGGCGTCGAGAGCCACGATTGAGTTATTTCTCGCGAGAACATACATGACGCCGTGTGCCACGAGCGGATTGAAAAAGTACTTGTGCGTATCTCCTGTCGGATAACTCCATGCGACTTGCAGGAGCGCGACGTTAGACCGATTGATCCCTGCCAACGAAGAATATTGCGCCGAGTCGGGCGCACCGCCAAAATCACTCCATTTGGCATGCATTGTATCCGCCGGCTCGCGCTTCCGGCCAGCGAAGAAGAAGCACATCACGCAGATGGCGAGAAGCACCCACCTAGGGATCGGCTCTTGGAATCGAAGCAAAAGCGCTGGTCGGTAGATTTCAAATCCCTAAGTGTAACTGATAGCCGCCAACTGGAGGGCCAGCGTGGCGAAAAGCGCTCACGAGTTCACAACTCAGAGCTAACACTGCGATCAAACGTGTGAAAGATCGAGCCTGACAACGGTTGGCGAGATCGCGTCGCCGGG
>CAWBDW010000088.1:0-16117 GCA_963787545.1 uncultured Acidobacteriaceae bacterium | reverse complement strand
TATGTCGCGCTAGGGACGGCCGGGTCCGAGTGCCGCTCATCACGCGCTCCAACCTTATTGGTTTTGGCAAGTGCTTAGCAACCCGATGTTCAACATCGTAGGCGGTGTGCCGACCTTTGGATCGATAGTCGTGGATTACTAAATCGAGAAGTTCGTTAAGGGAGATAGAATCCATCTCATTGGACGGGTGTGGCACGCAGGTCTTATCCAGCTTTCGCCGAAGAATCAGGAGGGCTTCTCCATAGTCTGGTGTGCCGGTTGGGATTACGACGGATTTGCCCGCCATTCGATATTTCAAATACCAGGTCGAGGTCTTTTGGAGATCTCCGTCGCGGTCGCGGTAGCGCCTCTGAAAAATTCTTCCACCCGAACTCTGTTTTCCCATAGGTTGTGTTGACTTGAGGTGTCACTTCTAGCGGCGATTTCCGTTCGAAATCTGAGAGGGTCCGAAAAATAAATTTCTCCAAACCTTCAAAGCTCGCGGGCTCGGAGTCCGCACAGCTTGACACAGCGCTCCGGGTTGTAAGGAAAGCAGGAAATTTTGTCTGAATTCTAGACTCGAAGGCGCTGCGCGTAGTGAATGGAGATAGGGTGCCGACAGCCGAATCTGCTCAGGAAATAGCTCCTTCTGAAGAGCCCAGCACGGCGGAAACAGCAACGTCCGTTCCCGCAGAAGAGGCCAACGTTGCTGGCACAGGCGACGAATGTCCCGACGTACGAGTCGGATGCTAACGAGAACCCTATTGCCCACCAACCGCCACCCACGAGCGCGCCCAAAGCGCCTGGTTTGCCCGCGATGGCCGCGACGCTTCCCTTTGACCTTTTCCATTCAAAGCGACCGGATGCGCGTGATACGGCAAAGTGGCTCATGGCCCACGCAGACTAGAAGCGAGAGTATGCTTTCAGCAGGTCTTCCGGAACCGAAGAACGCTGGCCGCCGGCGATTTCCGGGTAGATCGTCCGTTGAATATCCATATCATCTTCTGTACGATTCGGCGAACGATTTTCGGCGGCAATCCTTGCTGCGAGTCTCTGCAGCCCTTCAACCCGCAACACGGAGAGAAAAGCAGGTACGAGGGCGGGGTCGAAATGTCGACCACTTTCTTGTTCAATCGCTTCAATGGCCTTTTTTAAGTTCCACGCCTTCTTGTAGGGGCGAGCGTGTGTGAGTGCATCGAAGACATCGGCGATCGCTGTGATTCGGGCTGGCAGGGGAATAGCGTCGCCTGACAATCCTTGCGGATACCCCGTCCCGTCCCATCGCTCATGATGCGACAGGGCGATCTGATGTGCTACCTGTAAAACACGAAATCGACTCCCGGCTAAAATCAGGCCACCTATGAAAGTATGTGATTTCATTTGGTTGAACTCTGCTTCGGTAAGTTTCCCCGGTTTTTCGAGGATGTGATCAGGAACGCTTATCTTCCCTACATCGTGCAAAGGAGCGGCTGCTCGCAACAGTGCGATCTCGCGCGGCGGTCGGTCTATTGCCAGAGCTAGGAGTGCCGAAAGTACTCCGACTCTTCGCATATGTTGGCCGATTTCATCGTCGCGATACTCTGCGGCAAACAGCGACCAGCGGCTCGGTGTCACTGATGCAACGCAGGTTGCATAAGCGGTAAAACCTGAGCAGCCGCCCCTCTTGTGGTCTCTCGTTCTGTTGACATCCAGCTCCTGCTCAGACACTGAAGAAACTACTCCTGACAAAAAGGGCCAAGAACACCCAAGTTAAATACACTCATCGCAAAAAAGACTGCAGCGGGATAAATCAAAGACCTCGGCCTCCCAAAGAAGGCGGAGGACGGTGTTGCTGCGGAAACGCGTCTTTCAGTTCAATTCATTAGTGAGCCTTGGTCGTGTCCGCGTGAGATGGCACGGAATCGATCGTACAAATGTCAGCCCTCCCGAATTTCTTTTGCAAGAGAGTATTCCGGATCCGCCTGACAACTTGCCTGACGTTTACCTCGCCTCATCAGGCACGTTCAACCGTTAGGAGTTTCAAAGCGCCGAGCCGTGTGCGATCACGAGCGAGAAGCGGAAAGAAATGCGCGATATTGTTTAGCAGCCGGAATGCGCGGTTCGACCCACTGTCCGGACGGTCACTGAATGCTCCAGATGGGCCCACCTTTGTATTAGCGCCCCGTCTGCTCTGTCGAACGTTAGACAGATTCTTCCAGGCATTTCTTATGAGGTGCGAAAGGGTCCACGGATAACAGCATGTGAGTATCTAACCGGTTCTAGAATGGTTTTGCATCTAGGTAAATCATTCTGCGGATTAATCTGCTCAAATCACAGGGCATTGGCTTTCCTCCAGGAGTTCTCGCAGATTTTCGGCGGCGAGTCCTCGTCTTCCTCTTTCACGGCCGACGACTGAGCCGGCGCAACTACCTGCATGGAAAGCCAGCTAATATTTGTACTCAGGTTCTGCAGGTCAGATAGCAGTACTGCGCTTTCGCGTTCCGGCAATTCATCAATGGACCTTAGCGCTTCAGAGTAAAAATATGCCGCTCTTTGGCGCGCGAATTCGCTATCATCGATTTTCCCGAGCTTGTGCGCCGCGCGTGAAATAGCGACGAATACACGCGCCATATTGATGTTGCTTGTGATCAAGTTCACTAACACGTGGCGCGATGATCTTTCGCTTGTCTCGTCCATAGTGTTCTCACCCTTCACTATTCTTGGCCCTGACCGGAGCTTCAGGGGGCTCGAGCGGAGTCGAAATGCGCTTGCGATAATTGTTTCTCTCCTATTCGGGTTTTAAACTACGTACTCGCACTCCGTGAGCGAGGCGGCAACTGTATTTCGACGACCTTCCGCCCGCGTATGTCTATAAAGAGCTGCAGATCCTCCTCGTCCGTAAACTCCAATTCAAATTCGCCAAAAGTATTGGCCGTAGTTCTGAATGCCAAATCCTCCCCCTTAAGCAGAAACACCTCAACATCCGGAACCTCTTTATCCGGTTCGTTGGAATTCAGAACCTGTCCAGTGAGCCGCACGGCTTTACCGAGAGGATCACATTCCATACGCAGATCAATCACGAAGGGCTTGGCTTGATGCAGGAATTGCGGGCTGGAGGTCACCGCGCCTCGTACTGCCGCGGACGCTGGCGCGCGGCTGCCGTCGAAGATCAATTGTGCGACTTGCGCGATCTGGCCTAGCCATTTCCAGCTTCGGTCCGGCACAAAACCCGCCTTAGCAGAGCGAACTGCGTATACGGGAGGGTTGTAGCTTGGCTCGCTACGGCCGATCTCCAGCACTTCTTTCCACATAAGGACCAGCTTTCGACATTTGTAGCAGCCCTCCTCCAGGTGGCGCTCCATTAGAGCCTTCTGTTCCAACGAAGTGGAATGGCGCGCGAACTCAAACCATTCAGCTGCGGAAAAATGTTTCATTCTCCCCCTTTCTCTCGGACTCGCGCCGTTGACTCGAACCGAAGGTCTTATCTTGCGCCTGTTATAAAGAGCCAGACGTGGCGCAAAAAATACAGCCCCACAAAAAATGTTGGGGAGGGCGGAGCGGAAGTCAGAAAACTAGTTGAGGCATTTGCCGCTCAACCTGAAAGGCGCCCAGTAGTACGGATGAGAATAGCGTGTTCGTAATTCCAGGATGGCGCTTCGAAAAGCGTCGGCCTTATTGCGCTGTGTAAGCAAGTGGGAATAGAACAATTTCATAAAGTCAGCCGTGCTGCGGTCGTCCACATCCCACAAAGAAAGCAGCAGCGATCGCGCTCCGGCGTAGAGTAGACCTCGAGCCAGTCCAAGCAACTCGTCGCCGCCCGCGATAACGTTCAGACCCGTGACGCAGCCGCTGAGCGTCAACAGATCCACTGGCAAATTCATATGATACAGGTCATAGAGGCTGAGATACGAATCGGCGAGGCGAATCGCTGAGAACATTGGATTGTCTTGCCGGAAATAGCCGTGGGTGGCGATGTGAACCAACCGGCTGTGAGCGCCTTTCTCTCGCAGTGCCTGTTCGCTAGCGCCCAATCCGAAAAGGACTTCCGGCTCAGGCACAACCGCGGCAACCGCTTCCACTTCCTGCCGGATGAAAGGCGTGCGGGCATCTTCCACGGCCAGAATTAACGATGGTCCGGTATGGCTGGCGGTTTGCCGGTAAGAAAGCGCGTGGATGCTGGCGCTGGGGGCATATGTGATTGTGAAATTGTCGATTAGAAACTGCTGCCCATCAAAGAGCGCGTGAAAGGGCAGGGAATGGAGCGGACCATAAGGCACTATCACAAGATGATGTGCGTTTAGCAGCTCACGAAATGGCGCAAAAACCTCTTGATAAATCGCATGAAGATGATTTTGCATGGAGCGCAAGAGAGCTACCTGGAACTTGGAAACGTATTCGCGGCCGAGGCGAAACTTCGAAATCTGGAACTGAAACATTCGTAGCCGCTGGTTAAGCCGAGATAGATGGCTGACGGGAACAAATTCGAGACTGCCGGCTGTTAGTATTGCGGCGAGGACGCGTTCTCCGACGCAAAAGTATTCAATTAGCGCAGCTTCCGAACCCAGGGAGGTTCGAATTTCTTCGAGGGACGGGGCCGTCGAGCTGGGCCAAGTCCTACGTGTGAGATCAGACGGAGGGAGTTCCCGCAAGAGCCGGAGCAGTTCATGCTCGTGCGCCTGGGCTCGCAGCCGAAGCGAGCCGATCAGCTCTGGAGAAGCCGCGTTTTGAGAGAGCTGTTCACGCTCGATGCGGCGATAGTACCAGTTCAGTTCTTGTCTCAAGTCGCGAATGCGCTGGCTCGTTGCGTTCTGCTCAAACTCGCGTGTAAAAGCGAATTGTAAGCGGCCAAAAATTAAATCCCTCAGGGTGCGAGATTTCGCCTCTTCTATGTAGCGGAATGCTTCCTCGACGGATGCTCGTCCGGAGTCGAGATCCAGACAAAGTTGTACGAGCCGGGCATACACCTCGACCTTGTCCTTTATGAACGCGATCTTTAGCTCTTCGGCCTGCAGGCCGCTTCGAAGTGTATCCAGCGCAGATCGGGATTTTTGATACGCATCGAAAGCTTTCCTGGGTTCTTCCAGAGCCTCGTAGACTTGGCCCATCACAAATTGAACTTCATAGGAAAGGATAGGGGCGTCCAGCGCGGCGAGACACTGGAGAGCCTGCTCGCAATACTCAGCGGCCCGATCTAATTCGCCGGCCTTCAGACATACGCGCGCCAATAGAGAGAGGCAGAGCACGTACTTGCTGGGCATTTGCGCAGATTCGAAGAACCCCAACGCCGAGGTACAGAGGCGACGCGCCTCGACGAGATCTCCCTGCTCGAACAGCGCGAGAGCCTGATACAAGTCCAGCAGCGACGGCCAGACCCGATTCTCTTCGCGCAGCATGATTTCCTTCGCTTGGGCAAAGAGCTGTATAGAACGGCTGCACTGACCTTGCAGGCCAGCGGCCACTGCTAGATTCGCCAATGACCTGGCGGCTTCGTAGTTCATGCCCAGTTCTTGAAACTGCTCGAAGCTCTTTTGAGACATTTCCGCAGCTTCGTCAATAAGCCGGAGCTCCAGATCGATTTCCGATTCATCTAAATCGCACAAGGCCAGGTGGTACCTGTCGCCATTCTTAAGGCACGTTTCCCGCGAAACTTTCAACAGTTCGAGAGCCTGGGCATAATTGCCGCGAAGATAAAAAAGATAGGCGATGTTGTAGTCCGCCTGCGCCACGATTAGCGGCATTTCATATTCGCTGCAGAAATCACGCATTTTGCGGTACGCCTCCAAAGCACCGTGGAAGTCATCCAAGGCAATGAGACAGACCGCCACATTGTGGAGCGCTCCGGCAATGCCTTCCGTGTCGTTATGCGGAAGAAGTTGCTCGTAAGCCCGCTGGTAGGCGGCAAGCGCGGGCGCGAAACGGTTTTGCCGGTGATAGATGTTGGCGACGTTAATTTCGAGACGCGCCAGCCGCCAACCGTCACCGAGCTGTGTGAAAATTTCGCGCGCCTTTTGGGCGGCCGCAAACGCGTTTTCGTATTCTCCCAGCAGAGCTAGCGACTGTAGAGAGCTGCTCAAGGTGCGACCGACCTCATTCAGGTTTCCTATACTTTCGAACAGAAGAGCTGCTTTCCGGAAGAGATCGACAGCGGGTTTGCACTGGCCCATGAACCACAAAGCATTGGCCTTCGCACGCAAACCGAGACCAAGAGCGAATGCATCGCCCAGATGCTGAGCTATGGCTACCGCGGCTTCGGCAAGTCTGAGGGCCTCGGGCACGTCAACTCTGACTTTGCACCGCACCGCCGCCGCTAATTCTTCGACAATAGCGGTTTGAAGCAACCGCGGCGAGTTTTTTAGAAAGGCATCGCGAGTTACGTCGTCTGGAAGCCGGCCGAGTTCAGCGCAGAGCTCCTGTATTTCTTCTCCCGCCTGTTTCACTAGAAGCCTCTTTCTTCGAGAAGTCGCTTAAGTCTTTCCAGGCATCGCATCCGGGTGGGACCGATGGACCCCTTGGGGATACGAAGCGCGGTTGCGATATCGTCATAACTCGGCGGAGGTTGCCGGTAAAAGAGCAGTTCAACCAAGCCCTTGCAGTCCGTCGTAAGCTCCGAGACGGCCTCGCGCAAGAGTTGTTCGCGCTCAATTTCTCGGAAAATCTGCTCAGGCATCTTGCGGGGATCGGCTGCCGCCCGTCCCTCTTGTAAGCCGGTGCCGATGTATCGCCGATTCTGGTCTTCCCAACGTAAACACTTGTGAGAGGCCGTTCGAATGAGCCATGCAGGGAGGGCGCGCGGCTCCCGCAAACGCGGTAACTCTAAAACCAGCGCGAGACACACGGCTTGGAAAATATCCGCGGCGGCCTCAGAAGAGAAGCCATGCTTAATTGGGATCGAGAAGATAAGATTCTTATATTTGTCGATCAAGGCGGACCAAGCTGTTTCGCTGCCATGGAGGCACTCTTCGACCAAAACCTGATCCTGCCGGGAAGTTTCCATGTTCCAGATAGCTTTGACCGGTGCCGCTAAAGTGGCTGAGTGTACGTATTCAGCGGCGAAAAAAAAGCTCTTCGGCATTCCAGAGCGCGTAACTGCTAAGAACCGCGGGATGGAAATTTCCAAGGCGCTCCGTCGCTCCCAACAACACATCAGGGCTCACCAAACAGATTAAAGGTAAGTTTTCCCAAACTAATTCCTGTACCCGGTCATACATACGTTTTCGCTCTTCGTAATTCGGGGTTATCATTTGCTGCTGCATAAGATGGTCCATTTCCGCTTCCCAAGGCATCTGCGCATGTCTGGACCGAAGATTCCAAACGTGAGTGCTTCCGCCGGAAGTCCAAACGTTGATTTCTGAATTCGGATCTGCATCGCCGCTGGCAAGGGCCATGATGGCAGCTTCATACTCATAGGTCGTGAAGATTCGATTCAGAAGTGCACCAAATTCGAGCGGCACTACTTTCGCGTCGACTCCAATCTGGCCCAAATCCTGCTGAATAAGGGTCGCCATTTGGGTGTGCTGTGGATTTCCCGCATTAAAAAGAATCGAGAACGTCACCGGGTGGCGCCGGTCGTCAAGAAGCCGCCCATCGCCCGTCCAGGAAAAGCCGGCATTCCGCAGGAGCTGCCGGGCTTCCGCTACCGAGTGCGACGGCTGAGGAATGTTTCGATTCAGCCACAGCTTGTTTCCGGGCGTGACTTGAGTCGATAGCGGATAAGCCCGGCCGTGGTATACCAGACGAACAATGTCGTCCCGGTCGATGGCGGTCGAGACGGCTCTCCGAAAAGCCAGTTGATGAAACCAGACTTGTCTCCCTGCAATGGAAGCTAGGTTCGTCGAGTTGAGCGGGTTGAGATTGAAGAATAGAAAATCGTATTCGAGACTCGGCCCGGCATCGTAAAGGCGAAATCCTTCGGCCTGCTGGTGCTTTTCCAAGACAGAGAAGTCGGCAGCGCTCAACCGGCTGACAACGTCGATCTCGCCGCGCTGAAAACGCATCGCTTCTGCTTCAGCATTGCCTGTAAAAACAGAAGTAATCTCGTCAAGGTATGGAAGGCGATTTCCCGCGAGATCTTCTTTCCAGTAATATGGGTTGCGCTCCAGGGTGATGTGTTGCCCGGGCAGATATTCTTTGACTCGAAACGGACCCAATCCGGCGATTTGGTCCGGAGGAGTTGTCAGATTCCAGGCTTGAACCAGATGACCGCTTTGGTAGGCGTGCTCCAGGAGATGCCGCGGCAAGATGGCGACGCTATCGAACAGGCGCTCGGCGGCAGCGTATGGCTGGTCGAGATCAAAACGGACCGTGTAGGCATCGATTTTTTGCAGGCGGATCGGCTTCCCCGAAATAGTCAGCAGATCCCGCTGAGGAGAATGGACGCGCTCGTCCAAATAGACTTCAAACGTAAAGAGGACATCATCGGCATCAAATGGTTGGCCGTCGGAAAACTTCAGCCCCCGGCGCAGGTGCAGCGTGTACTGACGGCCATCCGGTGAAACGGTCCACGAGGTTGCAAGCGCAGCTTCGGTTTTTTCGGAGTAACGGTTGATGTGAATCAGATCGGCGTTGATGAGTCCAATGATCTCCCGCGAAGCTCCGTCGAGGGCAACGACCGGATTGAGCGTCTTCGGCTCGACGCGCTGCGAGATCACCAGCCTGCCTCCACAGCGGCCAATCTGGTCTCGAGTTACGAGAAATTCTTCGTTCCGCGAAACGCGGCCCTGGCCTGCTGCAGCGATTGCCAGAATAGACGCGAGGATCACCAGCGTCAGAGCGGATGGAGCGAGCCAATTGGGTGCTTTCGCTTTTTTCATCACCGCGTTCCAGCGTGCCAATTCCAGCCTCAGCGGGCTTCGCAGCTCATCCGAATTTTTGTGAGCTTCCCTACGGCCGTATCACTTCGAAAGTAGTACCCATAGTACGAAAACACACTGTAGTACGCAAGAAAAATTGGGATTAAAGCGACGGCGGGCAGAAACATCCACCAGTACGATTCCAGGACGTCGTACTGACGGAGATTTGCTAACAGACTGCCCCAACTGGCTGCCGGTTCACTGACACCTAGACCAAAAAAGGAAAGAATCATCTCCGCCAATATATAGGTGGGGATGAACACTGCCGCCTGGGTAAGGGCGACGTTGAAAGCTTGGGGCAACACGTGTCTCCGTAGAAGATAAATGCCGGAGCCGCCAAAACCCCTAGCGGCTAAAACGTAGCCGCGCTCTCTGGCCGCCAGCACGACGCCGCGAATCACGCGCGCCGGGCGAGCCCATCCTATTACGCCGATGACGGTAATGGTCAAGAGAAAAACCCAATCGGGAGCGAGGTGCAAGGGTAGGCAGGCTCGAACCGCAAACAAGAGATAAAGCCAGGGAAGCGCGAGGAAAATTTCTGCCGCCCGCATGATCAGTTCGTCCAGCCAGCCACCGTAAAATCCCGCTAGCCCGCCAAGCAACATCCCGAGGCTCAGCGAAACCGCAGTCGCGAGGAGTCCAGCGAACAATGAGATTCGTCCACCGTACAGGAAACGTGAAAACTGATCGCGCCCGTAAGCGTCGGCGCCGATCAGGAAAATCTTCGCGGGGTCATCGGTTTCGAACAGGTGTATTCGCGAAACCAATCCGCCGAATAACATGTATTGCGGTCCGGGAGCAAGGAGACGTATGGGATAGGCGACGCTCGTATCTTCGCGATATCCCCCTTCGCTTCCCGCACTTGCTTTCCATCGATACACAAATGGACGAAGGTGTAGCTTTCTCTGCCGGTCGATGAAGTGGATGCGAGTGGGCGGTGCAAAGGGCAATTCGCGATCTTGAGCGGCGGGATCATAGGGAACGGCAAATCCCGCCAGGAGGACCAATCCATGGGAAACGACCAGTGCTGCTATCGCAAGGCGAGGGGTGTGGCGGGCGCCCATACTACTCCGCTCGAAGACGCGGGTCCACCGCATACAGAAGCACGTCAGCCAGCAAGTTTCCGAAGATCAGGAATACGGTCGCGAGCACAGCGGCATCGACAACCAGGTAAAAATCCCGCTGCAGGATTGCTTCGATTAACAACTGTCCCAAACCTGGCCAGCCGAAAACCCCTTCGATTACCACTGAGGAGCTCAGCAAAACGCCTATGGAAAAGCCAAACAGGGAAATGAGAGGATTTGCGGCGGCCGGCAACGCATGGCGGAGCAGCAATCGTCGAAGCGGGATGCCATGTGCGCGTGCGGCGATGATAAACGGCGATTCGAGGACTTCCATCATGGAAGCCCGGACGTGAGACAACAGCAGCGGCAGAAATCCAAGCGCTAAGCACAGGCCGGGAAGAAAAAGATGACTGGCAAGGTCCTTGCACTTCGCCCAAAAATCCAGGTCAGAAAAATCCAGCGCGACGATTCCACCCGTGGGGAAATACCCGGTTCGTACTGCAACGAGCAAGAACAACAATGCCAGGATCAGATCGGGTACAGAGAGCAAAGTGGAGATGGTTCCCGCGGCGAGTATATCCGGCGCTCTTCCCGATCTTGCAGCGCTCCATATTCCGAATGGAAGCGCCACAAGCCATGCCAAGAACATGGCGGTTCCTGTCAGCAGCAAAGTGTTTCTGGCACGAAGCCATACGATGGGGGCCGCGGGACTGTCATACGCAAGCGAAAATCCCCACTGCCCCTTCGCTACCGAGCGCAGCCAGCGCAGATACTGGACGGGAAGCGCGCGGTCGAGGCCATATTCTGAACGGAGGCCGGCGATGGTCGTTTGAGAGATTCGGGGATTTAACTTCATCTCATCAAAAAAGTTTCCAGGCGCCAGGTCTGAAAGCGCAAAAGTGAGTACGGAAACACCCAGCAAAAGGAAAGAGCTGTATACCATGCGGCGCAGCAGATATCGCATCTACTGCCTGTGCGGACCAGTGCCTGCGCTTTGTCCGCCTGGAATGGCGGCGAGTAACAAGTGCGTGTACGGATGCTTGGCACTGGAAAATACCGTGGAAATGCTGCCGGATTCGACCATCCTGCCTTCCTGCAAGACCGCTATCTGGTCCGCCATGTAGACAGCCAAGGGAAGATCGTGAGTGATGAACAGGTATGTGAGTGAGAGCGAAGTCTGAAGGCCAAGCAGCAAGTCCATGATCTGCATCTGAATCGGGAGATCGAGGCTGGACAAAGCTTCGTCCAATATCAACAAACGAGGCCGGAGAACTAACGCGCGCGCGATTGCCAATCGCTGCCGCTGGCCTCCGCTCAATTCGAACGGCGATCGATTGGCCCACTGCGGCGAGATGCCCACTCGCTCCATCATGGCGAGCGCCTGTTGCCGCCGTATTTTCCAGGAATCGTCTGACTGGAGCCGGAGCGGTTCTTCCACTATGTCGAGCAGCGAAAAGCGCGGGTTCATCGCAGTTGCAGAGTCCTGGAAAATGAATTGAATGTTGCGCCGGAGAGCAAACAACTCCTGGGGAGCTAACGCGAGTAGATTTTTTTCCTCGAACCAAATCTCGCCGGAATCGGGTTCCTCCAGCCGGCATAAGCATCGTCCGAGGGTCGATTTGCCGGCGCCTGACTCGCCCACCAAAGCGAGTGTGGAACACATCGGGATGGTTAAGCTGATATCGTCCAAAGCAGCAACTTGGAACCTGTTCCGCGAATACCAGCGGCCTTGCACATAGCGTTTACGAAGATGCAGAACTTTAACGATCGGTGTGGCTTGGCCGGGCGCCCGGAACATCGGCGTCCTGGCTGCGAGGAATGGAGGAGTCGAGCGGAACAACTCACGGGTATATGAGTGTTTCGGGTTTTCGCGGATCCGGGCTGGCGATCCCTCCTCAACAAACCGGCCTTCGGACATTATCAACAAGCGATCGGCAAATCCCGCGAGGAGCGCGGGATTGTGGGTGATGAACAGAAGAGCGATTTGAAGCCGCTGCTTAAGCTCTTTCAATAGATCAAGAATTCCCTTTTGTGTCGTATTGTCGAGTGCGCTGGTGGGCTCATCCGCAATCAGAAAAGCCGGTTTGCAGACGAGAGCCTGGGCGATTGCAATGCGCTGGCGTTGTCCGGAACTGAGTTGGTGCGGATAGGCGGTATACATTCGCGTACCAGCCAAATGAACGGCCGCCAAAGCAAGCTCCGCGTCCTCTCGATGAGTTCGGCGGTTCGCATTCGAATGCGCGCGGGCCACTTCAGCGATCTGATCTCCCACTCGCATTACCGGGTTCAGAGACATCGCCGGTTCCTGGAAGACGATGGATGCTTCCGCTCCTCGAATTGCCTGGAGGGTACGTTCATCGGCATGCAAGATGTCGCGCCCACGGAAATGGATGGAACCAGATAAAACTCGTGCTGTCCTGGGAAGGAGACGAAGCAGAGCAAGGGCCAGCGTCGTTTTGCCGCAGCCGGACTGCCCAAGTAATCCGAGCGTCTCGCCAGAACCCAGTTCGAAGCTGAGATCGTCCAGAGCCCGCCGTTCCACAGCATCCCGCCCGCGATAGCCGATTGTCAGATTCCGAACCTGAAGCAAGGATTCCATCGGCACTCAGCCGCTTATCGTAGGCAACGGTCTCCGCTAGCAAATTCGTACTGTTCTAACAAATTCGTACTGTTCTAAAAGGTGCCCATGATTTGACGCCACGCGGTGACTGCCTGATAGGTATCCAGGCGGCCATGGCCTAAAACCGGATGAATTGCTTGAGCGTGGGCGAGTGACCGCCCACTGTCGGATTGATTCAGAAAAATGAGTAGATCCATCAGGAGCGAGCCTCCATTGTCCAGCATGAGGGCAGCCGTACCGGAGGCGAAGGGAGTACTGAATGACGTCCCCCACGCGGCTGCGTAAGTCGCGAATGGATAGGTAGTGATTATACCTTCCCCGGGAGCGGCAATCCACACATCCGATCCGTAGTTGGAGAACGACGAGCGCTGATCGTCGTTCGTGGTAGAGGCCACCCCAATCACATTCTGGAAAGCGGCAGGATAGACCGATATGTCTTCGCCCAGGTTCCCCGCGGCAGCCACGCAAATGACGCCGCTCAACGTGGCATAGTCGACGGCGGATTTCATCTCCTGGGAATAAGCCGCCAAATTGAAACTCATGTTGATAATATTTGCGCCGTTCTGAACGGCCCAATAAGTAGCTCGAATTATGTCGGACGTATAACCTGTTCCGTCTGACCGGAAGGCCTTCAACGGCATGAGCATCGCTCCCGGAGCAACCAAGTGGATCACTCCTGCCACCATGGTGCCGTGGCCGAAATCGCTGTATTGCGGATTCCCGTCGACGACGGCCACGGTGGACTGGTCCACCAGAGCGCTGCTGTTCGAATTTGTCCAGGAGGGCTGAGAGCTTGGATACGGTGCAGTGGTAAGCGGGACATCGGCGGTTTCGTCCCCCTCGCCGCTTTGATTCCGCGTGAAATCATAGCCGGGAACCAGGACGTTTCGCAGCGCCGGATGGTTCGGATCAATACCGGTATCGATTACGGCCACGATGCCGGTGCCCTTTATACCAAAGGCCGCCTGCGTATCGCTCAGGCGAACGATCTGGTTCGCAGGCTGATGGACGTAGCCGTCGGGAACAGTTGCGCCGTAGTACTCGACGGGAGTGGAATCGTATAAACCCGGAGGGACTGTGTAGCTGGAACCCGCGATGGAGGCCAGCAGATCGGGTTCTGCGTCAACGATGCCCAATTGCCGGAGGAGCGTTGCCAGGAATGTGTTGGCTGGCATGGTGCCCGAGTAGACTACCATGAATACCTGACCGAGCGAGCCGTCCAAGCCTTCCCCCACGCTACAGCTCAGTTCCGTGCAAACGAGCTGGAGAACCGGCAAGCCACCATTCACGCGCACGACGTACCGACTCTCGGCTTTCGCGGAGATCGCGCAGAGCACGCTGAATAAAACCAAGCCCGGCAGTTTGCGAAAGATTATGGTTTTCATAAAGCCCCAAATACGTCTTTAAGACTACCGCAGCCAAAAATAAATTGGTATTTCGCCGTCGCAAAAAATATATCAGAGTTAACTTCCGGCGATTTACGACGAAAGTGCCAGGTCACTCTCGTATTCCTCCCCAAGGATCACGGGCCTTTGAGCCTCGCTGGCGAGAGCGGGGTAGCAAGCATTGCAAGCTGTCTCAGCGGACCTCGATAATAAGGACGCGGAGTCCACGACCAATCCGCATAAGACATTTGGGCGCGCGTATCAGCCGTTCACGGCTTCAACGAAATGGTAGGCGAAAGATTATAGCTAACATCGTGAGCTGCACTGTAATCCATGGATCCAGCACCGTCGGGATGCTAAACTTTCGCACCACAGGCCCAGGATTTGCTGATTTTCGGCTCACTCATTGAAAGTGGCTTCATCATAGACTGGCCGAAAACGAGCGTGTCGAGTGGGTCGCCAACGCTGGCGCGCGACACTGTGCACGAAATCCTTACTGTGGATGAGCTGGCCTAATCGGAGGCCAGGCGTAGAGCCGGACTGCATCCACGACGCCGTGCTCTCTGCCAGGTTTCCTTCCGTTTTGTACACGCTGCCGCTTTATTCGGATCATTCACAGAGAAGGTTCTGTAAGTAGATCACATTCGGTTCGGGTCTAAAGAGCGCTGAGCCGCACCTCATATTTAGCGTTATGGAATCATACGAAAACGAGCATTTAATGGCAAGATAAAAATACAGAAACCACCATGCGGGCGGAAAACTCTCACGATTAATGAGGAAACGCTTTTATATACCCCACGAGTTCTTGAACGAATGGTGGCGTATGTCCGTGCGGTACAGAGAGTACCTTCCCGAAATGCAAATGGCCTTTGATTTTGTGGTTGCAACACCCGCCGAGGCTGCCGCGATCATTCGGGAGTTGGGAGAAATGGCGCGTACTCGATCTGTCGAGAAGTGTGTCCCGGAAGCTCATCACGACGCAGTTGCGGTTTTGGAATGGTGAGGAGCAATGGGGCAGAAAACGGGTATAAAGTGTTAAGCCAACGTCCTCGATCGATAGCGTTAGCGGTACCACACTGAGGGAGGGCACGCTTCCCTTATACGAACTTGTTGTAGCATCCGCGTATCTTCGCGTGTGAGATAGAGTAGCTGGCTTCTCTCACGAACCGACTCACCGATTGCGCGAAGGCGCCCCGGCGAGCCTCCGGGTACGATTCCTGAAACTCCGGCAACTTCAACCAGCGAAGGTGCGTCTGGTGCCCGATGCCGGCAGCGCGAGCCGCCTCTTCGACATTGCGCTGCGTCATCAAGGCGGCAATCACTTCCTCTTTCTTGCGCGTGAATTTTGAATCTGGGGTTATTATCCGCAACTAGACGAAATCATTTTCAGAATCGCAAGCCAGGGTTTGCAGCGCGAGGTTTCAACCTTCAGCGGTTTTCCAATGGAGGATACGAGCCATCGTCAGCCTAATCTCGGCTTGCACTTGGGAGCGAACAAAGCTTCCAACATCGCTACCCGTCGCCTTTGCATCGCAATCATTGAGGGCCCTAGAATTTAACTCGGTTAGCACCATGAGACCTTTGTGTTGACAGTCCTCTGCCGCTTTTGTGCAGTCGGCCGTAACCGTACGATTGCGCTCCCAAGGCTGTCTTTGTCAGCACTGGTAGGCCATGTGCGCCCCAATCGTCACTTTGGCGATATCTGCCTGATCTTCAGTCCATCCGTGAGGCTTCGTCGATAACTCCGCCGCGAAAAGCGACGCAGGGATCGCGTACTTGTAGTGCGAACCGAGCCACGGAAGGATTATGGTGGCTAAAATTCAAACCCGGCGACGGCGTGTACTGCGGTTAAACAGATGCAGCTGATCTTGCGTTGAGCAGGAAGCTCGCCCTCAGGTGTTGCGGCAGCGTAATCCCTAAACTGAACCGCTATCTACGACAGAGGCGGTAACCAGCAGAGCGTTCCAGCACGTCAGGAAATCGCTGTGCTTCACCAGCGATCGCAGCCAGAACAGGGCCAAAGTCACCGGAGCGGTGAGGTATGCAACCGCTCCGGTGAGCCAACAAAGGAGATCGTTTTTTTAGATCAACCTCTGCCTTCTCTAGACTCGGCGGCGGAGATGCGCAGATATCAGCTCCGCACTCTCTGTCTAGCACCATGTCTAGCACCAAAACCGAGGAACTCGGTGCAGTTCGGTGCGACGAACGCGCCGTTATTTGCTTTGTTTTCTGCGCTGAGTA
>CAWBDW010000087.1:0-35405 GCA_963787545.1 uncultured Acidobacteriaceae bacterium | reverse complement strand
GTGACACAGCAAAATGACTCCTGGCCCGCAGACTAAAAGCGAGAGTATGCTTTCACCAGTCTTCCGGAACCGAAGAATGCTGGCCGCCGGCGATTTCCGGGTAGATCGTCCGTTGAATATCCATATCATCTTCTGTACGATTCGGCGATCGATTTTCGACGGCAATCCTTGCTGCGAGTCTCTGTAACCCTTCAGCCCGCAACACGGAGAGAAAAGGATGTACGAGGGCGGGGTCGAAATGTCGGCCACTTTCTTGTTCAATCGCTTCAATCGCCTTTTTTAAGTTCCACGCTTTTTTGTAGGGGCGAGCGTGTGTGAGTGCATCGAAGACATCGGCGATCGCTGTAATTCGAGCTGGCAGGGGAATAGCGTCGCCTACCAATCCTTGCGGATACCCCGTCCCGTCCCATCGCTCATGATGCGACAGGGCGATCTGACGTGCCACGTGTAAAACACGAAATCGACTCCCGGCTAAAATCAGGCTACCTATGAAGGTATGTGATTTCATTTGGTTGAACTCTGCTTCGGTGAGTTTCCCTGGTTTTTCGAGGATATGATCAGGAACGCTTATCTTTCCTACATCATGCAAAGGAGCGGCTGCTCGCAACAGTGCGATCTCGCGCGGCGGTCGGTCTATTGCCAGACCTAACAGTGCCGAAAGTGCTCCGACTCTTCGCATATGTTGGCCGATTTCATCGTCGCGATACTCTGCGGAGAACAGCGACCAGCGGCTCCGTGTCATTGATGCAACGCAGGTTGCATAGGCGGTAAAACCTGAGCAGCCGACCTTCTTGTGGTCTCTCGTTCTGTTGACATCCAGCTCCTGCTCAGACACTGAAGAAACTACTCCTGACAAAAAGGGCCAAGAACACCCAAGTTAAATACACTCATCGCAAAAAAAAACTGCAGCATAAATCACAGACCTCGGCCTCCCAAAGAAGGCGGAGGACGGCGTTGCTCCCGAAACTCGTCTTTCGGTTCAATTCATTGGTGAGCCTTGGTCGTGTCCGCGAGAGATAGCACGGAATCGACAGTATTCCGATCCATCTGACAGCTTGCCCGACCTTTACCTCGCCTCATCAGGCCCTTCAACCCTTAGGATTTTCAAAGCGGGGAGCCCGGTGCGATCGCGAGCGAAGCGAAGAGAAATGCGCGATATTGTTTAGCGGGCGGAATGCGCGGCTCGACCCCACTCCCCGAGACGGTCATTGAATGCTCCAGATGGGACCACCCACGTACAGCGGCTCGTCTGCTCTGTCGAACGCTAGACAGATTCTTCCAGGCATTCCTTAGGTTCGAAACGGTCCAAAGATACACAGCATGTGAGTGTCTAACCGGTCCTGGAATGGAATGAATCGGTTTACTTTATCTGAACAGCCCATTCCGCCAGGAGTTTTGCGTCGCCGGGAAGCAGTGGAGTTGAGACCACCGGATCTTGCACGTGATCCCCGAAGCGCTCAGACGTTGCCTCAACTTCTCGTTTGCAGAGCACCTAAGCGGCTGAAGTCCTCCCGAGAATCACGGCCCGAGTCTCTTCCCTATCGGCTGGTTTTCAGGTGGCGCTCATTGGCAGGTTTTGGTTGAGCGGGGAGGGCATGCTGATTCAGCATCTAAAGGCGAGAGATTTCGTGAATTCAAGCGTTCGGTAACTCATTCTGCGGATCAAGCTGCTCAAATCAGAGGGCCTTAGCTTTCCTCCGGGAGTTCTCGCAGATTTTTCGCCGGCGAGTCCTCGTCTTCCTCTTTCACGGCCGGCGATTGAGCCGGTGCAACTACCTGCATTGAAAGCCAGCTAATATTTGTACTCAGGTTCTGCAGGTCAGATAGCAGTACCGCTCTTTCGCGTTCCGGCAATTCATCAATGGAACTTAGCGCTTCGGAGTAAAAATATGCCGCTCGTTGGCGCGCGAATTCACTATCATCGATTTTCCCGAGCTTGTGCGCTGCGCGTGAAATAGCGACGAATGCACGCGCCATATTGATGTTACTTGTGATCAAGTTCATTAACACGTGGCGCGATACTCTTTCGCTTGTCTCGTCCATAGTGTTCTCACGCTTCACTATTCTTGGCCCTGCCTGGAGCTTCAGGCAGCTCGAGCGGAGTCGAAATGCGCTTGTGATAATTGTTTCTCTCCTATTCGGTTTTAAACTACGTACTTGCACTCCGCGAGCGAGGCGGCAACTGTATTTCGACGACCTTCCGTCCGCGTATGTCTATAAAGAGCTGCAGACCCTCCTCGTCCTGAAACTCCAATTCAAATTCGCCAGAATTATTGGCCGTAGTTCTGAATGCCAAATCCTCCCCCTTAAGCAGAAACACCTCAACATCCGGGACCTCTTTATCCGGTTCGTTGGAATTCAGAACCTGTCCAGTGAGCCGCACGGCTTTACCGACAAGACATTCCATACGCAGATCAATCACGAAGGGCTTGGCTTCATGCAGGAATTGCGGGCTGGAGGTCACCGCGCCTCGTACTGCCGCGGACGCTGGCGCGCGGCTGCCGTCGAAGATCAATTGTGCGACTTGCGCGATCTGGCCTAGCCATTTCCAGCTTCGGTCCGGCACAAAACCCGCCTTAGCAGAGCGAACTGCGTATACGGGAGGGTTGTAGCTTGGCTCGCAACGGCCGATCTCCAGCACTTCTTTCCACATAAGGACCAGCTTTCGACATTCGTAGCAGCCCTCCTCCAGGTGGCGCTCCATTAGACCCTCCTGTTCCAACGACGTGGAATGGCGCGCGAACTCAAACCATTCGGCTGCGGAAAAATGCTTCATTCTCCCCCTTTCTCTCGGACTCGCTCGGTTGACTCCAACCGAAGCTCTTATCTTGCGCCTGTTATAAAGAGCTAAACGTGGCGCAAAAAATACAGCCCCACAAAAGATGTTGGGGAGGGCGGACCGGAAGTCAGAAAACTAGTTGAGGCATTTGCCGCTCAGCCTGAAAGGTGCCCAGTAGTACGGATGAGAATAGCGTTTTCGTAATTCCAGGATGGCGCTTCGAAAAGCGTCGGCCTTGTTGCGCTCTGTAAGCAAGTGGGAATAGAACAATTTCATAAAGTCGGCCGTGCTGCGGTCGTCGACATCCCACAAAGAAAGCAGCAGCGATCGCGCTCCGGCGTAGAGTAGACCTCGAGCCAGTCCAAGCAACTCGTCGCCGCCCGCGATAACGTTCAGACCCGTGACGCAGCCGCTGAGCGTCAACAGATCCACTGGCAAGTTCATATGATACAGATCATAGAGGCTGAGATACGAATCGGCGAGGCGAATCGCTGAGAACATTGGACTATCTTGCCGAAAATAGCCGTGGGTGGCGATGTGAACCAACCGGCTGTGAGCGCCTCTCTCTCGCAATGCCTGTTCGCTAGCGCCAGATCCGAAAAGGACTTCCGGCTCAGGCACAACAGCGGCAACCGCTTCCACTTCCTGCCGGATAAAAGGCGTGCGGGCATCTTCCACGGCCAGAATTAACGACGGTCCGGTATGGCTGGCGGTTTGCCGGTAAGAAAGCGCGTGGATGCTGGCGCTGGGGGCATATGTGATTGTGAAATTGTCGATTAGAAACTGCTGCCCATCAAAGAGCGCGTGAAAGGGCAGTGAATGAAGCGGACCATAAGGCACTATCACGAGATGATGTGCATTTAGAAGCTGACGAAATGGCGCAAAAACCTCTTGATAAATCGCATGAAGATGATTTTGCATGGAGCGCAAGAGAGCTACCTGGAACTTGGAAACGTATTCGCGGCCGAGGCGAAACTTCGAAATCTGGAACTGAAACATTCGTAGCCGCTGGTTAAGCCGGGATAGATGGGTGACAGGAAGAAATTCGAGACTGCCGGCTGTTAGTATTGCGGCGAGGACGCGTTCTCCGACGCAAAAGTATTCGATTAGCGTAGCTTCCGAACCCAGGGAGGTTCGAATTTCTTCGAGGGACGGGGCCGTCGAGCTGCGCCAAGTCCTACGTGTGAGATCAGAAGGAGGAAGCTCCCGCAAGAGCCGGAGCAGTTTATGCTCGTGCGCCTGGGCCCGCAGCCGCAGCGAGCCGATCAGCTCTGGAGAAGCCGCGTTTTGAGAGAGCTGTTCACGCTCGATGCGGCGATCGTACCAGTTCAGTTCTTGTCTCAAGTCGCGAATGCGCTGGCTGGTTGCGTTCTGCTCAAACTCGCTTGTAAAAGCGAATTGTAAGCGGCCAAAAATCAAATCCCTCAGGGTGCGAGATTTCGCCTCTTCTATGTAGCGGAATGCTTCCTCGACGGATGCTTGTCCGGAGTCGAGATCCAGACAAAGTTGTACGAGCCGGGCATACACCTCGACCTTGTCCTTTATGAACGCGATCTTTAGCTCTTCGGCCTGCAGGCCGCTTCGAAGTGTATCCAGCGCAGATCGGGATTTTTGATACGCATCGAAAGCTTTCCTGGGTTCTTCCAGAGCCTCGTAGACTTGGCCCGTTACAAATTGAACTTCATAGGAAAGGATGGGGGCGTCCAGCGCGGCGAGACACTGGAGAGCCTGCTCGCAATACTTAGCGGCGCGATCTAATTCGCCGGCCTTCAGACATACGCGCGCCAATAGAGAGAGGCAGAGCACGTATTTGCTGGGCATTTGCGCAGAGCCGAAGAACCCCGACGCCGAGGTGCAGAGGCGGCGCGCCTCGACGAGATCTCCCTGCTCGAACAGCGCGAGAGCCTGATACAAGTCCAGCAGCGACGGCCAGACCCGATTCTCTTCGCGCAGCATCATTTCCTTCGCTTGAACAAAGAGCTGTATAGAACGGCTGGACTGACCTTGCAAGCCCGCGGCTACTGCCAGATTCGCCAATGACCTGGCGGCTTCGTAATTCATCCCCAGTTCTTGAAACTGCTCGAAGCTCTTCTGCGACATTTCCGCAGCTTCGTCAATGAGCCGGAGCTCCAGATCGATTTCCGATTCATCTAAATCGCACAAGGCCAGGTGGTACCTGTCGCCATTCTTAAGGCACGTTTCCCGCGAGAGTTTCAATAGTTCGAGAGCCTGGGCATAATTCCCGCGAAGATAAAAAAGATAGGCGATGTTATAGTCCGCCTGCGCCACCATCAACGGCATTTCATATTCGCTGCAGAAATCACGCATTTTGCGGTACGCCTCCAAAGCACCGTGGAAGTCATCCAAGGCGATAAGACAGACCGCCATATTGTGAAGCGCTCCGGCAATGCCTTCCGTATCGCTATGGGGAAGAAGTTGCTCGTAAGCCCGCCGGTAAGCGTCAAGTGCGGGCGCGAAACGGTTTTGCCGGTGATAGATGTTGGCAATGTTAATTTCGAGACGCGCCAGCCGCCAACCGTCACCGAGCTGTGTGAAAATTTCGCGCGCCTTTTGGGCGGCTGCAAACGCGTTTTCGTATTCTCCCAGCAGAGCTAGCGATTGTAGAGAGCTGCTCAAAGTGCGACCGACCTCATTCAGGTTTCCTATACTTTCGAACAGAAGAGCTGCTTTCCGGAAGAGATCGACAGCGGGTTTGCACTGGCCCATGAACCACAAAGCATTGCCCTTCGCACGCAAACCGAGACCAAGAGCGAATGCATCGCCCAGATGCTGAGCTATGGCTACCGCGGCTTCCGCAAGTCCGAGGGCCTCCGGCACGTCAACTCTGAGTTTGCACCGCACCGCCGCCGCTAATTCTTCGACAATGGCGCTTTGAAGCAACTGCGGCGAGCTTTTCAGAAACGCATCGCGAGTTACGGCGTCTGGAAGTCGGCCGAGTTCAGCGCAGAGCTCCTGGATTTCTTCTCCCGCCTGTTTCACTAGAAGCCTCTTTCTTCGAGAAGTCGCTTAAGTCTTTCCAGGCATCGCATCCGGGTGGGGCCGATGGATCCCTTGGGGATACCAAGCGCGGTTGCGATATCGTTATAACTCGGCGGAGGTTGCTGGTAAAAGAGCAGTTCAACCAAGCCCTTGCAGTCCGCCGTAAGCTCCGAGACGGCTTCGCGCAAGAGTTGTTCGCGCTCAATTTCGCGGAGAATCTGCTCAGGCATCTTGCGGGGGTCGACTGCCGTCCGTCCCTCTTGTAAGCCGGTGCCAACGTATCGCCGATTCTGCTCTTCCCAACGTAAACACTTGTGAGAGGCCGTTCGAATAAGCCATGCAGGGAGTGCGCGCGGCTCCCGCAAACGCGGTAACTCTGAAACCAGCGCGAGACACACGGCTTGGAAAATATCCGCGGCGGCCTCAGAACAGAAGCCATGCTTAATTGGGATGGAGAAGATAAGATTCTTATATTTGTCGATCAAGGCGGACCAAGCTGTTTCGCTGCCATGGAGGCACTCTTCGACCAAAACCTGATCCTGCCGGGAAGTTTGCATGTTCCAGATAGCTTTTACCGGTGCCGTTTAAGTGGCTGAGTGTACGCATTCAGCGGCGAAAAAAAAGCTCTTCGGCATTCCAAAGCGCGTAACTGCTAAGAACCGCGGGATGGAAGTTTCCAAGGCGCTCCGTCGCTCCCAATAAGACATCAGGGCTAACCAAACAGATTAAAGGTAAGTTTTCCCAAACTAATTCCTGTACCCGGTCATACATACGTTTTCGCTCTTCATAATTGGGGGCTATCATTTGCTGCTGCATAAGATGGTCCATCTCCGCTTCCCAAGGCATCTGCGCCTGTCTGGACCGAAGATTCCAAACGTGAGTGCTTCCGCCGGAAGTCCAAACGTTGATTTCTGAATTCGGATCTGCATCGCCGCTGGCAAGGGCCATAATGGCAGCTTCATACTCATAGGTCGTGAAGATTCGATTCAGAAGTGCACCAAATTCGAGTGGGACTACTTTCGCGTCGACTCCAATCTGGCCCAAATCCTGCTGAATGAGCGTCGCCATTTGGGTGTGCTGTGGATTTCCCGCGTTAAAAAGTATTGAGAACGTCACCGGGTGGCGCCGGTCGTCGACAAGCCGCCCATCGCCGGTCCAGGAAAAGCCAGCATTCCGCAGGAGCTGCCGGGCTTCCGCTACGGAGTGCGACGGCTGAGGAATGTTTCGATTCAGCCACAGCTTGTTTCCGGGCGTGACTTGAGTCGATAGCGGATAAGCCCGGCCGTGGTATACCAGACGAACAATGTCGTCCCGGTCGATGGCGGTCGAGACGGCTTTCCGAAAAGCCAGTTGCCGAAACCAAACTTGTTTGCCGGCAATAGAAGGAGCGAGATTCGTCGAGTCAAGCGGGTTGAGATTGAAAAAGAGAAAATCGTATTCGAGACTTGGCCCGGCATCATAGAGGCGAAATCGCCCGGCCTGCTGGTGCTTTTCCAAAACAGAGAAGTTTGCGGCGCTCAACCGGCTGACAACATCAATGTCACCGCGTTGAAAACGCATAGCTTCCGCTTCAGCATTGCCTGTGAATACAGAGGTAATTTCATCAACGTATGGAAGACGGTTTCCCGCAAGATCCTTTTTCCAATAATATGGGTTGCGCTCCAGGGTGATATGCTGCCCCGGTACATATTCTTTGATTCGAAATGGGCCCAATCCTGCAATTTGGTCCGGAGGAGTTGTCAGATTCCAGGCTTGAATCAGCTGGCCGTTTTGGTAGGCGCGCTCGAGGAGATGCCGCGGCAAGATGGCGACGCTATCGAACAGGCGCTCGGCGGCAGCGTACGGTTGGTCAAGATCAAAGCGGACCGTGTAAGCATCGATTTTTTGCAGACGGATTGGTTTCCCCGAAACGGTCAGCAGATCCCGCTGGGGAGAATGGACGCGCTCATCCAAGTAAACTTCAAACGTAAAGAGGACATCATCTGCATCAAAGCGCTGGCCATCGGAAAACTCCAAGCCCCGGCGCAGGTGCAGCGTATACTGACGGCGGTCCGGTGAAACCGTCCACGAGGTTGCAAGCGCAGCTTCCGTTTTCTGGGAGTATCGGTTGATGTGAATCAAGTCGGCATTGATGAGTCCGATGATCTCCCGCGAAGCTCCGTCCAGTGCAACCACTGGATTGAGCGTCTTGGGCTCGACGCGCTGCGAGATCACCAGCCTTCCTCCACAGCGGCCAATCTCGTTACGAGTGATGAGAAATTGTTCGTTCGGTGAAGTGCGGCACTCGCCCGGTGCGGCGCATACCAGTATAGATGCCAACGTGGTCAGCGCCAGGCCGGATGCAGCGAGCCAGTTGGGTGCTTTCGCTTTCTTTATCACCACGTTCCAGCGTGCCAATCCCAGCCTCAACGCGCTTCGAAGCTCATCCGGATTTTTGTGAGCTCTCCTGCTACCGTATTATCGCCGAAGTAGTACCCATAGTACGAAAACAGCCTGTAGTACGCAAGAAAAATTGGCACCAAAGCGACAGCGGGCAGGAACATCCACCAGTACGAGTCCAGGACGTCGTACTGACGGAGATTTGCCAACAGATTGCCCCAACTGGCCGCCGGTTCACCGACGCCCAGACCAAAAAAGGAAAGAATAACCTCCGCCAGTACGTAGGCGGGGATGAAGACTGCCGCCTGGGTGAGTGCGACATTTAAGGCCTGGGGCAAGACATGCCGCCGTAGAAGGTAGATGTCAGAAGCGCCAAAAGCCTTAGCGGCTAAAACGTAGCCGCGTTCTCTGGCCGCCAGCACGACACCGCGAATCAAGCGCGCCGGGCGAGCCCATCCTATTACGCCGATAACTGTGATCGTCAAGAGAAAAACCCGATCGGGAGCGATGTGCAAGGGCAGGCAAGCTCTAACCGCAAACAAGAGATAAAGCCAGGGAAGCGCGAGGAAAATTTCAGCGGCTCGCATGATCAGCTCGTCGAGCCAGCCACCATAAAATCCCGCCATCCCGCCAAACAATATCCCAAGGCTCAGCGAAACCGCAGTTGCAAGGAGTCCGGCGAACAAAGAGATTCGTCCACCGTACAGGAAGCGCGAAAACTGATCGCGCCCGTACGCGTCGCTGCCGATCAGGAAAATTTTCGCAGGGTCATCGGTTTCAAACAGGTGTGTTCGCGAAACCAATCCGCCGATTAACGCGTATTGCGGTCCGGGAGCAAGCAGACGTATGGGATAAACGACGCTCGCATCTTCGCGATATCCTGCATCGCTTTCCGGACTTGCTTTCCATCGATACACAAACGGGCGAGGGTGCAGCTTCCCCTGCTTGTCGAGGAAGTGGATGCGAGTGGGCGGCGCAAAGGGCAATTCGCGATCTTGTGCGGCTGGATTATAGGGAGCGGCAAATCCCGCGAGGAGGACCAATCCATGGGAAACGGCCAGCACCGCTATAGCAACGCAAGGTGTGCGGCGGGCGCTCATCCTACTCCACTCGAAGCCGCGGGTCCACTGCATACAGAAGCACGTCAGCCAATAAGCTTCCGAAGATCAGGAAAACGGTTGCGAGCACGGCGGCATCGACAACCAGGTAAAAATCCCGCTGGAGAATTGCTTCAATTAACAACTGCCCCAAACCCGGCCAGCCGAAAACCCCTTCGATTACCACTGACGAGCTCAGCAGTACGCCTATCGAAAAACCAAAGAGGGAAATGAGAGGATTCGCTGCGGCCGGCAACGCATGGCGGAGCAGTAATCGTCGAAGCGGGATGCCATGTGCACGTGCGGCGGCGATAAACGGCAATTCCAACACTTCCATCATGGAAGCCCGAACGTGAGACAAGAGCAGCGGCAAAAATCCAATCGCTAAGCACAGGCCGGGAAGAAAAAGGTGACTGGCCAGATCCTTGCACTTCGCCCAAAAATCCAGGCTCCGGAAATCCAGCGCGACGATTCCACCCGTGGGGAAAAACCCGGTTCGCACCGCAACCAGTAAGAACAACAACGCCAGAACCAGATCGGGGACAGCGAGCAAAGTGGAGATGGTGCCCCCGGCGAGCAGATCCGGCACTCTTCCTGGTTTGGCAGCGCTCCATATTCCCAAAGGAAGGGCCACGAGCCATGCCAGGAGGGTGGCCGTTCCGGTCAGCAGCAATGTGTTTCTGGCGCGAAGCCATACGATTGGGGCAGCGGGACTTTCATAAGCAAGTGAAAATCCCCACTGTCCCTTCGCTACCGAGCGCAGCCAACGAAAATACTGGACAGGCAGGGGACGGTCGAGACCATATTCTGAACGGAGGCCCACGATGGTTGTTTGAGAGATTCGAGGATCTACCTTCATCTCATCGAAAAAGTTTCCGGGCGCCAGGTCCGCAAGTACAAAAGTGAGCACAGAAACGCCCAGCAAAAGAAAAAAGCTGTACAAGATGCGGCGCAGCAGATATCGCATCTACTGCCTGAGGGAGGCGGGATCAATGGCTGCGCTTTGTGCGCCTGGGATTGCGGCGAGTAACAAGCGCGTGTACGGATGTTTAGCACTGGAAAATATCGTGGAAATGCTGCCGGATTCGACGATTCTGCCGTTCTGTAAAATCGCTATCTGGTCCGCCATGTACGCGGCCAAATGGAGATCGTGGGTGATGAACAGGTATGTCAGTGAGAGAGAAGCCTGAAGGCCAAGCAGCAAGTCCATGATCTGCAACTGAATCGGGGGGTCGAGACTGGACAAAGCTTCGTCCAATATTAATAAACGAGGCCGGAGGACTAACGCGCGCGCGATCGCCAATCGCTGCCGCTGGCCTCCACTCAATTCGAACGGCGACCGATTGGCCCATTGCGGCGAGATGCCCACTCGCTCCATCATCGCGAGCGCCTGTTCCCGCCGCATTTTCCTGGAATCGGCTGACTGGACCCGAAGCGGTTCTTCCACAATCTCGAGCACCGAGAAGCGAGGGTTCATCGCCGTCGCAGAGTCCTGAAAAATGAGTTGAATGCTAGGCCGGAGAGCGAACAATTCCTGGGGCGGTAACGCGGACAGATTCTTTTCCCCGAACCAAATCTCGCCAGAATCAGGTTCCTCCAGCCGGCACAAGCAACGTCCGAGAGTGGATTTGCCGGCCCCCGACTCACCCACCAAGGCAAGCGTGGAACACACAGGGATGGTGAAGCTGACGTCATCGAGCGCAGCAATTTGGAACCTGTTCCGCGCGCGGCCTTGAACGTAGCGCTTACGAAGGTGCAGGGCTTTGACGACAGGTGCGGCTTGACCCTGCGCCCTGGACATAAACGTCCTGGCTGCGGGAAATAGAGGAGTCGAGCGGAACAACTTACGAGTTTCTGGGTGCTTCGGGTTTTCGTGGATTTGGGGCGGCGATCCCTGCTCAGCCAGCCGGCCCTCGGAGAGTATCAAGAAGCGATCGGCAAACCCAACCAGGAGCGCGGGATTATGTGTGATGAACAGAAGCGCGATTTGAAGCCGGTGCTTAAGTTCTTTCAGTAGATTAAGAATTTCCGCTTGTGTTGTATTGTCGAGTGCGCTGGTGGGCTCATCCGCAATCAGAAAAGCCGGTTTGCAGACGAGAGCCTGGGCGATTGCAATGCGCTGGCGTTGTCCGGAACTGAGTTGGTGCGGATAGGCGGTATACATTCGCGTACCAGCCAAATGAACGGCCGCCAAAGCAAGCTCCGCGTCCTTTCGATGAGTTCGCCGGTTCGCATTCGAATGCGCGCGGGCCACTTCAGCGATCTGATCTCCCACGCGCATTACCGGGTTCAGAGACATCGCCGGTTCCTGGAAGACGATAGATGCTTCCGCTCCTCGAATTGCCTGGAGGGTACGTTCATCGGCATGTAAGATGTCGCGCCCACGGAAATGGATGGAACCAGATAAAACTCGTGCCGTCCTGGGAAGGAGACGAAGCAGAGCAAGGGCCAGCGTCGTTTTGCCGCAGCCGGACTGCCCAAGTAATCCGAGTGTCTCGCCAGAACCCAGTTCGAAGCTGAGATCGTCCAGAGCCCGCCGTTCAAGAGCATCCCGCCCACGATAGCCGATTGTCAGATTCCGAACCTGAAGCAAGGATTCCATCGGCACTCAGCCGTTTATGATAAGCAACGGTCTCCGGTCGCAAATTCGTACTGTTCTAAAAGATGCCCATCATTTGACGCCACGCGGTGACTGCCTGATAGGTATCCAGGCGGCCATGGCCCAAAGCCGGATGAATTGCTTGAGCGTGGGCGAGTGACCGCCCACTGTCGGATTGATTCAGGAAAATGAGTGGATCCATCAGTAGCGAGCCTCCATTGTCCAGCATGAGGGCAGCCGTACCGGAGGCGAAAGGAGTACTGAATGACGTCCCCCACGCGGCTGCGTAAGTCGCGAATGGATAGGTAGTGATAATACCTTCCCCGGGAGCGGCAATCCACACATCCGATCCGTAGTTGGAGAACGACGAGCGCTGATCGTCGTTCGTAGTAGAGGCCACCCCAATCACATTCTGGAAAGCGGCAGGATAGACCGATATGTCTTCGCCCAGGTTCCCCGCGGCAGCGACGCAAATGACGCCGCTCAACGTGGCATAGTCGACGGCGGATTTCATCTCCTGGGAATAAGCCGCCAAATTGAAACTCATGTTGATAATATTTGCGCCGTTCTGAACGGCCCAATAAGTAGCTCGAATTATGTCGGACGTATAACCTGTTCCGTCTGACCGGAAGGCCTTTAACGGCATGAGCATCGCTCCCGGAGCAACCAAGTGGATCACTCCTGCCACCATGGTGCCGTGGCCGAAATCGCTGTATTGCGGATTCCCGTCGACGACGGCCACGGTGGACTGGTCCACCAGAGCGCTGCTGTTCGAATTTGTCCAGGAGGGCTGGGAGCTTGGATACGGTGCAGTGGTAAGCAGGACATCGGCGGTTTCGTCCCCTTCGCCGCTTTGATTCCGCGTGAAATCATAGCCGGGAACCAGGACGTTTCGCAGCGCCGGATGGTTCGGATCAATACCGGTATCGATTACGGCCACGATGCCGGTGCCCTTTATACCAAAGGCCGCCTGCGTATCGCTCAGGCGAACGATCTGGTTCGCAGGCTGATGGACGTAGCCGTCGGGAACAGTTGCGCCGTAGTACTCGACGGGAGTGGAATCATATAAACCCGGAGGGACTGTGTAGCTGGAACCCGCGACGGAGGCCAGCAGATCAGGTTCTGCGTCAACGATGTCCAATTGCTGGAGGAGCATTGCCAGGAATGTGTTGGCTGGCATGGTGCCCGAATAGGCCACCAGGAATACCTGACCGAGCGAGCCGTCCAAGCCTCCCCCCACGCTACAGCTCAGTTGCGTGCAAACGAGCTGGAGAACCGGCAAGCCACCATTCACTCGCACGATGTACCGACCCTCGGCTTTCGCGGAGATGGCGCAGAGCGCGCTGAACAAGACCAAGCCCAGCAGTTTGCGAGAAATTATGGTTTTCATAAACGCCCCCAATACGTCTTTAAAGCTACCGCAGCAAAATTAAGCGGTATTTCGCCGTCGCAAGAAATATATCAGAATTAAAATCCGGCGATTTACGACGAAAGCCCCAGGTCACTCTCGTATTCCTCCCCAAGGATCACCAAGCCTCGCTGGCGAGAGCGGGGTAGCAAGTATTGCAAGCTGTCTCAGCGGAGCTTTTTGGCAGCATATACAGAGAGGGCCAAAATGCACTGGGCAGAACACCTGAACCAGCCGGGGAGATCCGAAACGTGAACTCGGGAGGGCACTCGGTCGAAAGCTTTCTCGAAATCAAGATCGACGCACAAGCTGTAGGCTTCGCCGATATACTGCTGCGCCTGTGCCGCTGCTTGATGAGCGGATCGCTCCGGTCGAAAACGTAGCTGCTTTCAGAGAAACGTCCGTCCATCCCCGCGCCGTTGCCGAACCTGCATCACCGATTACTGGATCAAAGGACCGAGCACCGTCGGGATGCCAAGCTTTCGCACCACAGGATTTGCCGATCTTCGGCTCACTCGTTGAAAGTGGCTTTATCGTAGACTGGCCGAAGATGACGACCTCGAGTGGGTCGCCAACGTTGGCGTGCGACAGTCTGCACCAATCCTTACCGTGGATGCGCTGGCTTAATCGGAGGGCACGCGTAGAGCCGGACTGCATGCACGATGCCGCGCTTCTGCCAGGTTTCCTTCCGTTTTGTACTCGTTGCCGCTTTCTTCGCATGATCCACGAAGAAGGTTCTGTAAGTAGATCATGATCGGTCCGGGTGTAAAGAGCGCTGAGTCGCAGGTCGCATTTAGGTTATGAAATCATACGAAAACGTATATCTATTGGCCAGATAAAAATACAGAAACCACCATGCGGGCGGAAAACTCTCATGATTAATGAGGAAACGCTTTTATATACCTCACCAGTTCCTGAACGAATGGTGGCGTATGTCCGTGCGGTACGAAGAGTACCTTCCCGAAATGCAGATGGCCTTTGATTCCGTGGTTGCGACACCCGCCGAGGCTGCCGCGATCCTTCGGGAGTTGGAAGAAATGGCGCGTGCTCGATCTGTCGAGAAGTGTGTCCCGAAAGCTCACCACGACACAGTTACGGTTTTGGAATGGTGAGGAGCAATTGGGCAGAAAACGGGTATAAAGCGTACGTCAACGTCCTCGATAGCCTCAGCGGTGACCAGACTGAGGGCACGCTTCCCTTATACGAACTTGTCCTAAGCATCCACGCATCTTCGCGTGTGAGATAGTAAACCGGCTCCTCTCAACCGAGCGACTCACCTCATTCCTCCCCTGAGCCTCCCTGATCCACGTGCATCGGTTGTGGGTCATAGTTTTTGGCGAACTCGACGATATCCGTTGCACTTACCGAAACCCTAGTGGTCGTGTTCATTTCGCCGACCGAGAGGTCCTCGAGGAAGCGGGGTCCGATCATATCTCTTAGAGTGCAATGTAAAAGCCAAAGGAAGACTGAGCCCTAAACATCGAACATCGCGTTAGACGTCCACATTGGTACCGCCTTTTCGGGCACCGATTTAGATCACGGTTTGAGCCAATCGAGGTTCTTGGTCGCGAAGAAAAGTTGGCCGGACAAGTTGGGTTGACATTGGTGAGCACCTCGCGGGGTGTGTCGCTGGGCCTCAAACGGGCTTATAGGACATCACGAAAACACGTTGAAAGTTTTAAAGCGCGTTCCTGACGGTTCGGTTGAACAAGGGAATCGCCGATCATTACCGACTCACATAAATGGGCTTGACACTTCTTGTTTCGCTTTATGTTTTTCCAGTAGCCTATTGAGAACACGATACTTGGCGGAGAGAGTGGGATTCGAACTCTGGCGTATCCAATAGAACCTGCAAGTTGCAGATTCTGCGTTGCCGTGAGTGCCATGTCTGCCATGAATCCCGTGCCGCATTGCCCACCATTGCCCACAGCGTCAGGCCCTAACCACGAGGATAACGGCCGACCAGCATCAGAGCGCGCCGCTCTACAACTCGCTTGTCTATATTGAGTCGAAGCAGTCGAGCTGTCACTCGGCCCTGCGCCGTGAGGGGCTCGATGACAAACCCACGCAGTTCGAAATGCTGAGTCCAATCTTGCTCTCGCGGATTGAATAAGGAAACGAATTTGCCTGTTTCCAAATCGATTGAGCCCACGTCGGTACCCTTCCAAAGGTTGCAGCGTAGGCAGGCGTACGCGAGATTGTCTACGCTGGACGAGCCTCCGTGTTTGCGAGCGATGACATGATCTACATGATGAGGCGAGTACGCATCGTCTTCGTGCAAAAGACAGTATTCACATCGATGCTTTGCACGGGTTGCAACGAACTGCCGAACCTCGTCCGAGATTTCACTGGGCAAGTGACGTGTGTTGACGGGCTCGTGCTTTGGCTAGGATGAGGATGTGTTCGATCTGGAGGTAATCCTCGAGTTCCGACTGCTCTTCGGTCGAAATGTTCCCGTCTTTACTCTTCGCGACTAGCTCCGCAACTCGCCGGGTCGTTTCCTTCGACGGACGAAAGGCCACAACCGCCTCCGGCGTTGTACCAGCCGCGAAGAAATCAACGATTTCATCGTATGATTTTGTTGTGCTCATCCTCGCTATTCACTATAGCCTGAAATGGGAGCACTCGAGGAGATCAGCGGAACGGACTTGGTGAACGCCGGGATGGTTTCGCAATGACGGACGATCCGGTAGCAAGCCAAGTGTCGCTTTCGATGGATCAGTAAACCCTTGGCGACTAGATCGGCATAGGGGCGGCGGTCACCCACCGACCCCTGCCACACCACCGTGCGTACGGGTCCGTACACGGCGGTTCGAGAAGTTACGCTGTCACTGGTCAATGAATGAGGGAAGCCCAAGCGATTCGAAGTAGGCATTGGAAAGCCCGACAGACAGGGCCTTGGCTCGCGCGAGATACCAGGGACCAAGACCGCTGCCGGCGGTATTGCTCGCCAGCCGCGGACGCACTCCGAGCTCCAAAAGTGCCGCCCGGCGACGACGTGGAGTTTTCCATTGCCGCCACAGCGCAGCACGAAGCCGCAAACGAACCCAGCGAATTGAGCTAATCAACACTTCCGGTGTTTCGCAAAAGCCAAAGTAACCTCGCCAGCCCCGTAGGTACGGAACCAGCTCAGCCATGGTGGCTTCGATGCTCACACCTTTGGCCCGACATGTGATTTCCCGGATCCGCTTCCTAAAACGTTCCAGGGCTTTGGGCGCAATCGCACGTTTGACCTCCGGACCGCCTGTAAAGCTGAACCCGAGAAACTTTCGCTCCTGCGGTCGCGCTACCGCACTCTTTGTCTCATTCACCTTGAGTTTGAGTTTTTGCGTAATGAATCGCGTGATGCTGGTCATCACCCGTTGACCCGCCCGCTCGCTACGAACATAGATATTACAATCGTCCGCATACCGAAGGAAGCGAAGCCCACGGTACTCTAACTCCCGGTCCAGTTCATCGAGTACGAGATTGCTGAGCAGTGGTGAAAGCGGTCCTCCTTGCGGAGTTCCTTCTAAACTTGGGCTGACCAATCCGTTCTCCATCACTCCCGCGTTCAAGAACGCGCGAATGAGTTTGAGCAGCCGCTTGTCAACAACACGTTTAGCTACCTGTCCCATTAGTTTGTCGTGATTGACCCGGTCGAAAAACTTCTCCAAATCAAGATCAACGCACCAGCCGTGGCCTTCGGCAATATACTTCTGCGCCTGTGCCACTGCTTGATGAGCGGAGCGTCCCGGTCGGAAACCGTAGCTGCTTTCAGAAAACGTCCGATCCCAATGCCGTTGCAGAATCTGCATCACCGCCTGCTGGATCAGACGATCCAGCACCGTCGGGATGCCAAGCTTTCGCACCCCACCGTCCGGTTTAGGGATTTCCACCCGCGTCACCGGCTTCGGCTCGTAGGTCCCGTTCAGCAACTGCTCTCGGATGATTGGCCAGTGCTGTTTCAGGTAATCGCTCAGTTGACCGACAGTCATCCTGTCGATTCCGGCGCTACCTTTATTAGCCTTTACCTGCCGCAATGCTCCCTTTAGATTGTCTCGCTCACATACTTCCTCCATCCATCGATCCGTACTAGCTGGGCTTTCGGTGTCATGGGTCGCCGAGAGCGATTCGATCTCTTCCCTCCCCGTTCCACAGGCTTCACCCGATCGCGGGAAAGAGAACTCCAGTTCGAGCTGGATATGCTGCCGCTTGTCGCTTTTGAGATCCATGTCTTACTTGCCACTCTTCTCGTTAGGGCCTTCAGTCACCGTTCCCGGTTTGCCTATCTGTTGACTCCGCCTTTCGGTTGGAGTGCCTCACTAGCTTTGCCGACAGCGTGACTTACTATGCCCTCTGCTGACTTCTGCCCTGCGGTCAGATGACCTTTCGGCCATCTCAGTCGCCGAAGCGACACAGAGCAGATCTCCTGAGGTAAGTTCAGCCGCCTTCCGTGCACAGCCGCCGAATCTACATTTCGCATCGTTGATGAATATGGACTTTGCGATAAGTTGCCCGCTCGTCCGACGCTAATGCCTTGTATCCGGTTCTTGTCCATCGACTCGCACATTTGATCCATGCTTCTTTCAGACCCCGCCTCGCGGCGGTAGCCCTTGCATCATCTCTAGCCCTTCACCTCCATCAGGTTGGGCAGGGACTTTCACCCTTAAGCTGCTGAACATGCTCAGCACACAACGAAGCCGCTGGCGCGGCGGCCGGAAGAGCGTGCCGGACGAATGAACAAGTAGCGTTGATTGCAGAGAAAGGAGTTCTCTGTGACCATACTTCTGCAGCCGATGCGCGAGGACCTCGTGCGCCGCACTTACTCGGAAACAACGATCCGTTCTTATCTGCATGCGGTGGAAGCGTTCCGCCAGCACGTACAGAAGCGGCTCGATCATCTAGGACCTGACGATCTTCGCCGTTATCAGGTGTATCTGCTCGACGATAGGAAACTGGCTAACGGCACAGTCGTCATCCGGATTTCCGCGCTTCGATTTTTCTATATCAAGGTGTTGAAGCGCCGGGATATGAAAGACGATCTGCCCTACCCAAAGCGCCTCAAGCGGCTGCCGATCGTCCTCAGCCAGGAGGAAGTTTCCCGGCTGATCGACTGTGCTCGGAACCTGTTCCATCGAGCGATGCTCCTCACGATGTACGCAGCCGGACTCAGGCGCAGCGAACTGTGCCGCCTGAAGGTGAGCAACATCGATAGCCAGCGCATGATGCTGCGGATAGAGCGAAGCAAGAACGGCGTGGATCGTGATGTTCCCTTGAGTTCGAAGTTACTCGACACACTGCGCGAATATTGGCGATGGATGCGGCCGAAGACCTATCTGTTTCCGGGGACGCAGAACAACTGGCGTGCCGATAAGCCGATCACCCCGAAGGTCATCTGGGAAGCTGTTCAGCAAGCCGCTAAGCGCGCTGGCATTCAGAAGCACGTCACGCCGCACACGCTGCGCCACAGCTACGCTACTCACCTGCTCGAAGCAGGCGCAGACCTTCGCACGATTCAGATGCTGCTCGGTCACGCCGATCTCACGCACACTACGGTCTATCTGCACCTTTCGCAAAAGCACCTGCGGGCAGCGCCGAATCCACTCGACCATGTTCAGGTTTCCAGTACCGCACAACTGCAACGGTCGCGGAGGCTGCATAAGCCCGAATGAACCGCCTGCCGTGGAGGTGGCCGATATCCTTCGCGCGCACGAGGCCCGCTTCCTGGACAAGAATCGACCTTGGCTGAGCTTCCAGCAACTGACAGTACTGCGAGCCATCGCCCGTTGCCGCACAGCGGCTTTGGGCGGCCATCTCGATTCCTGTTCCCGCTGCGGCCATCAGGCCATCTCCTATAACTCCTGTCGTAACCGGGACTGTCCGAAGTGCCAGACACAAGCGCGCCAACGCTGGCTCACTGCTCGTGAGCGGGAAGTGCTCGGCGTACCTTACTTTCACGTTGTTTTCACACTCCCGCATGAGCTGAATCCGCTTTGCCAACGGAATCAGATGGTGCTTTATAACCTGTTGTTTCGCTCGAGCGCCGCCGCCATGCTCGAAGTCGCAGCGGACCCGAAGCACTTGGGAGCCGAGATTGGGTTCCTCAGCATTCTGCATACCTGGGGTCAGAACTTGCTCCTGCATTCGCACATTCACTGCCTGGTTCCTGCCGGCGGCCTAGCACCAGATCACCAGCGCTGGATTCACCCTAAATATGCTTTCTTCCTACCCGTCAAAGTTCTCGGCCGGGTCTGCCGGCGCAAGTTCATCCAAGGACTTCGCCGCGCTTTCCGGCTGAAGAAACTACACTTCAGCGGCGCGGCTGCCGCTCTCGCTGCACCAAAGCAGTTTTCGGCGTTGGTGCAAAAACTCCGTCACCAGGACTGGGTGGTTTACGCCAAGGCCGCCTTCGGCGGTCCGGCGGCGGTCCTCCGCTATCTCGGCCGCTACACTCATCGCGTTGCTATCAGCAACAATCGGTTGGTCGCTCACGAAGGTGACCAAGTTACCTTCCGCTGGAGAGATTACGCTCACGGCAACAAACAACGGCTGATGACTCTGAGTGCCGAAGAGTTCCTGCGCCGCTTCGTCCAGCATATACTTCCTCGCGGCTTCGTTCGCATTCGGCAGTTTGGGTTCTTAGCCAACGCGTGTCGGAGTAAGCTCATTCCTCTCAGCCGTCAACTACTCGCCTTCACCCCAGACGTTCCCGCACCGTCTAACGAACTTCCAACGAAGGCTGTCTGGAAGTGCCCGCATTGTGGCGCTCCCATGCACATCCAGGAGAAGCTCTCGGCCCTTCAACTCAAGGGGCGGTGCAGCTTCATCGACACGTCTTGACAACTCGCTATCACAACTCGACGCCGCGACGTGCGCACGCACGCCTTCGCATACGTGTGCGCTCTTTGCGTAATCTGTGGTGCCGGCGCTGCTGCGATCCCGCCCACAGCCGGTTCAGCCGCCTAATTCGGCCTCTTCCGCTTCTCGTTCCCAAGTTGTCAAGCCGCTTGCACCGCCGCTCCACGATCCGGCTCAGTACCAAATCACGCTAGTAGCTCCATACTCGGCCCGCCCCGCCACCGGCTTCCTTCAAGTCTCGTTATCGAAAGTGCCTCGGCATTCGCTTTGTCGCCTCTTTCCCACTGTCCTCGCCGAGGCACTCCCGATCAACGCTAACGACTAGCGCGGATCTATGGATCTATCAACCTTAAGGTGAGTTCCGTCCGGATATGACGATTCGCGCAAACGTTTGTGGTTGAAATTGTTGCGGTCCCCATAGAAAGCACTAGCTCGGTTAGGGAGCCGCCGCCGCTCGCTTCAGGGTGCCCAGGCAAACGGCCGGAAACCAGAAACACTCAATGAACTTCAATCAGATCATTATCATCGGCTACATCGGCAAGAACGCGAAGATGTGTTATGCTCACTTGATTACCCGGGATCTCTCGCTTTACATCACCCTGCCGTGATGTTCGCCCATTTCCGCTTTTGCGAGCGCTCGAAGCATACCGGTTTCGATGGCGCTATGACCGCAAAGCGGACCTCAACACACTTGTTGGGCAGCGGGGGCGAGGGAATTAATAAGGAGTTGTGTATGCTTCACAAATCGCTATCTGTTGTATTCGCTTTAGCATTTCTGATCTCTGCGAATTTGATCGCCCAAACATTCCGCGGCGGGGTTAGCGGTACCCTTACCGACGCGTCCGGCGCAACCGTTGCCGGTGCGAACGTCAAGCTAGTGAGTACGGATACAGGCCTCAACCGTGACACCACCACCTCTTCCGCGGGCGACTTTGTTTTTCAGGATCTCCCGCTAGGCAATTACGACATCACTGTCATCCAGCCTGGTTTCGACACGCTTCACGTTACGGGCATTGCGGTCAACGCTGGAACCGTCAATAATCTCGCCCTGAAATTAAGCGTCGCAAGGCAAGCGACGACAATCGAAGTGCAGGCAAGTGCCGTCACCATCGATACCTCTTCTGCTGCCGAAACTAGTCTCATCACCACCAAGCAAATTCTTGACATTCCGCTGAACGGCCGTGATTTCACGCAACTGCTGAAGTTGAACCCCGGCGCGAATGTCAACGGCTCCGTGGATGGTTCGCGCACCAACGGAATCGATTGGAAGATAGATGGCACAGACAATAACGATCTCTGGCACAATAGCAACGCGGTGAATCAGGGCGGCGTATCCGGCATTGCCGGTGTAGTGCTTCCCATCGACGCCATCGACGAGTTCTCGTTGCAGACCAGCAGCAACGCCGAAGAGAATCGCAATATGGGCGGTGTCCTGAATGTAGTCATCAAATCAGGGACCAACAATTTCCATGGCTCTCTCTACTACTTCAATCGCAACGAATATTTCGCTACCAATAACTGGTTCACGCCGCCCGGCACGCCCAATTCGAAGCTGCGCAACAACCAGGCGGGCGGCTCCCTCGGTGGTCCTATCTGGCGCAACCACACCTTCTTCTTCCTGAATTATGAGCAGCAAAACTATCGTGAGGCTCTGACCGCTGTAGGCACAACACCCAGCGGCGCCTGGGTTTCAGAGACATCCGGCTTGATGGCCGCCAATGGAGTAGCAGTCAATCCTCTCGCGCTTAAGCTCATCGGCACGCTCTGGCCTGCCAACAGCTTGAACGGCGCTGCCACTGTCAACAACTTCAACGGCGGTGGAATTAACCTCTCGAACAGCTATAACGGCGTCATCAAACTCGATCACCAGTTCAACAGCAAGAACAACATCGCGATTCGTTATTTCGGGGGTACCGGCAATCAGGTCGAATATGTTGGCTCAGCGATGCCTTATTACTTCCAGGCCGCGCCCAGCCGGATGCACAACTTCTCTGTTGTGTACAACGCAGTTATCTCGCCGCGCTTCGTCGCGCAAACCCTGCTCGGCGTCAACTACTTCAAGCAGGTCTTCGGCGATGCCAATCACGGTTTCGACATGCCTGCGATCGGTTTGAACGACGGGGTCACCAATCCGACTGACTTCGGTGCCCCGAACATTAACATCAGCGGGTTCGATGCTACTGGCGAGACCCCACCGCTCGGCCGCATCGATACCACCGGCCACATCGACCAAGTGTTCACGTATACCAGCGGTTCGCATTCCATCCGCTTCGGAGCCGATTACCGGCGATCGCGCCTGGATGTCTTCTACGACGCCAATGCTCCCGGAACTTTCACCTTCGATGGCAGTCAGGGGCCCTTCGTCGCCACATGTCCCAACGACACTTGGAACGTGAGTGGCTCGTGCCCCACGGCCGGCTCCGGCACCGTTTCTCAGGTACCATCTCCCAACCCCTCGCTCGACTCACTCGCGGACTTCCTCGCCCTACGCGTCGGCTTCCAGCATGCCAGCATCGCGTACGGCAACCAGCAGCGTAACTACTGGCTGAACGGTTTTTCATTCTTCGGTCAGGACACGTGGAAAGTGAGTCAGCGATTGACACTCAATTACGGAGTGAATTGGGTCTATCAAAGCCCGGTCTACAACTACGCAAATGCCATCTCGACGTTTATTCCCGCTGATGGGGGCATTACCTACGTGGGCACGCACGGCCTGAACACTCTTTGGCCTCGCGACTACCATGATGTTGCCCCACGTTTTGGTTTCGCCTTCCAGCCCACACCCGGAGGCAAACTCGTAGTCCGCGGCGGTTGGGGCATCTTTTATCAGGTGCCGAATGTCAATTACTTCGGGAACAGTCACCCTGGAAACGGCGCTGCTACTGGCATCAATGACAACATTAGCGGGCCTTCACCTGTCCTGAATCTGGTGAATCAGACACCGCTTGCGATCCAGGCAGGCGTTCCCATCTTCGCGGCGAGCGAGGCGGCCGGTCCCTACGGCGCGTTCTCGGTGAGCCAGAACTTTGTTACTGGCTACAGCATGAATACGAACTTCAACGCGCAGTATGAGGTAGCCCAGAACACGGTCGCCGAAGTTGGCTATGCAGGCGCGCTGGGACGGCATCTGCCCGACACGCTTGACATCAACCAGATCCCGGCCGGCGCGCCCGAAGCGAACTCCTCGAGGCCCTACTACGCGCAGTTCCCTTACCTTGCTGCTATTGACGAGGTTCAATCCGTTGCCAACAGCAACTACAATGGCCTGCTCGCTTCACTTCGCATGAACAACCTGCACGGTTTCATCGCCAAGGCAAGTTACACATATGCGCATTCGCTGGACGATCTATCAGGGGCTCGCAACACAATCCCACAGAACAGCTACTGCTTGCGTTGCGACTACGCGAGCTCCGACTTCGACGTTCGCCACTCGTTTTCCATGTACCTGGGCTACAACGTTCCGCAGCCCGCCCGTTACCGTCTGTTGTTAGGCGGGTGGCAACTGAATACGTTGTTCACCTTCGCGACGGGGTCGCCATTTACCGTCCTTTCCGGTCAGGGCGACACAAGTGGCACCGGCGAGGGAGCTGATCGCGCTGAAGTTGTCGGCAACCCGTTCGCGAACGTTCCCGCTTCCGATCGCGCCGCAAGTACCGTTTACTGGTTCAATCCGGCTGCGTTCGCGGCTCCGCCGACGGGCACCTACTCGAATGAGGGCCGCAACGAGTTCACCGGTCCACCCATCCGTCAGATCGATTTTTCGATGTTCAAGAGCTTTCGCATAACGGAACACGCCAACCTACAGCTTCGGGCGGAGATCTTCAACATTGCCAATTTCAGGAACCTGGCCGCTCCGAACAACAACGTGTATTCGAGCGGCCTCGGAACTGTAACGTCAACTTATGACGTTGGCGTCACCGGCGCGCCCGGCATCGGCCTGGGTGCTCCACGCAACATTCAACTCGCGGCCAAATTCATCTTCTGACCTATAGCTCGCACGAGCCTGGATGGACCCCCGTTTGGCCTGAAAACTCGAATCAGGAGCGGGAGAGCATTGGATTTGAATTGGGATGAGACAATCACCAGACGGTGGAGAAAGTACTGTAACAGTAATCAAATCTCCATTCGGGGGCTGCTGCATTAGCCCGCATGACCACTTTCCATCTCCCTTGTCTAGCGATAACGAGAGCGATCCCTTTAGCCTGCGCGATCGTCCGAGCGCCGGAGGAGAAATCCTTGCTTGTGACAAAGATGCCTTTGTTCGCCGATATCATTAAGTCGCGCGGAAAACTCAAGGAGGTCATCAACTCCTACCGAATGTTCCTAGCGCTTGCACTCAATGAGAATCAATATGGAAACACCGGCAATCGGAAGCTCAAACGATATGTCTATTTCGCGCTTCTGGCCAGACTGACCGGTCTTCTGGCCAGACTGACCGGTAAAGACTCTCTTGCGCTGAAGGTTGATCGCATCTTGATCGATATCGATTGCTCCGGTTACGCCTATGGAGCCGAAGCAACGTGGCCACGAGCCGCTCATAATCGTCTCCGATCTTGCCTGTGTCCACGTGTAATTTCCATCATATTTCGAAGGGCTGAACGACGCCAGCATGGGCAATCGCGAAGTGGTCTAACCGACGGAAGCGCCGATTTTGCGGACGACGAATCTCCCGCTTGCCAATATTTTTCAGAGCAAACCGCGACCCGCTCTCAAAGCTGCCTAAGCAAGCGAGATCAAGCCGTTTCCCCAAGAATCATCATCAGAAAAACCCTCCAGCGCCAGAACTTTATATCGTGATACGATATAAATGTGAGTGCTTCAGAATCGCAAGCCGGTCTTTCCAACAAAGGTTTTCAACAACTTGCGGAATTTCGCTACCGCATACGCCAATTTCTCCATTTCAGCGAAGAAGCTGCGCGCGCTAGCGGAATCGAGCCGCAGCAGCATCAATTGCTGCTCGCCATCAAAGGACTGCCGCCCCGCACCCGGCCTACCGTAACAGCTCTTTCTTCCCGGCTTTGCTTGCGTCATCACAGCACCGTTGAGCTAATCGACCGTCTGGTCGAACGCGGCGCCGTCGTCCGCCGCCATTGTGAGGAAGACCGCCGCGAAGTGCTGGTAGAGCTGACCGCGCACGGCGAACAGCTCTTACAGCGGCTCTCGCTGCTGCATTGGCAGGAGCTGCAAACCTCAGGTCCGGCGCTCTCCGAAGCGCTCCATGCGATCGCGCATCACAGCACCGCGCATCACAGCACCGCCAATGGCAGGAGGTCCGCATGAGCAAATTGGACGCTCCCGGCCCCGCCGGGCACCGAAAGAAAAAGCATTCCGAAGAACTCGGCGACTTCACAACAACTGTAGAGGTCTTGCCGATTTCAGTAATGGCAATTATCATCGGCTTCGTCGCATCCGGTGTCGCCTGGGTGCTGCTGAAACTGATCGGCATTTTTACAAACTTGTTCTATTTCCAGCGCTGGGATACCGCACTTACATCTCCGGCTGGAAATCATCTCGGCGTCTTCGCCATCGCTGTGCCGGTCATTGGATCGTTAATTGTGGGTCTGATGGCGCGCTACGGTTCCGAGCGCATTCGCGGCCACGGCATTCCCGAAGCCATTGAATCCATTTTGATGAACGGCAGCCGCGTTCACCCGCGTCTGGCCATTCTGAAGCCTCTTTCCTCGGCCATCTCCATCGGTTCCGGAGGCCCGTTTGGCGCCGAGGGACCTATCATCATGACTGGCGGCGCATTCGGATCGTTAATCGCCCAGTTTTTTCATCTCACCAGCGCAGAACGGAAGACTCTGCTGGTCGCCGGAGCCGCTGCCGGCATGTCCGCCACCTTCGCCGCTCCACTTTCGGCGACGCTGCTCGCGGTCGAATTACTGCTCTTTGAATGGAAGCCTCGCAGCGCTATTCCAGTAGCATTGGCCAGCGTGACGGCTGGCGCGGCGCGCCGCTACATGCTCGGAATGGGACCGTTGTTTCCGGTGCCCGCGCATCCCGCCTTCATCGGGCCGGAGGGTTTGATGGGCTGCGTCATTACCGGAATTCTCGCAGGCGGACTTTCGGCTCTGCTCACCATCGCCGTGTATGCGGCCGAGGATCTTTTCCAGAAGCTGCCCATCCACTGGATGTGGTGGCCGGCTATCGGCGGCTTGTTTGTTGGCATCGGCGGCCTCATCTTCCCGCAAGCGCTCGGGGTCGGCTACGACACTATCGGCGTGCTGCTAAAGGGCAATGTGGCCCTTCATTTCCTTATCGGTGTCCTGATCGTGAAATCGCTCATCTGGGCAATTGCCCTCGGTTCCGGCACTTCCGGCGGCGTGCTTGCTCCACTACTGATGATGGGCGCCGCGCTGGGCGGCATTGAAGGCATTTTTCTGCCGCACTTCGGCCAGGGCTTCTGGGCCATGGTCAGCATGGGCGCCATTCTCGGCGGCACCATGCGCTCGCCATTTACCGGCATTGTTTTCGCAATGGAACTCACGCACGACTGGAACATGCTGCTGCCCTTGACCGTCGCCTGCTTTTTGGCGCACGCTTTCACGGTGCTTACCTTGAAGCGCTCCATCCTGACCGAAAAGATCTCGCGCCGCGGCTATCACTTGAGCCGCGAGTACGCGCTCGATCCACTCGAGATTCTATTTGTCCGCGAGGTCATGCGCACCAATGTCGTGGCGCTACCCGCCGATGCGGTGCTCGAGGAGGCCCGCGAGCTGATCCACCCCACCCAAAAACAGCAAAAGCAGCATGGCCAACACCTGTTCCCCGTGATCGAGAGCGATAGGCGGTTGATCGGCGTGGTTAGCCGGAACCATTTACTCAAGTTGGCCGACGAATCGCACGGTGCCGCGTTGAAGGTGCCGCTTCGCGACCTGGTCTCCGGTGAGCCCATCGTCGCATTTGCCGATGAACCGCTGCGCGTAGTCGTTTACCGTATGGTCGAAACAGGTTTCCTCCGCTTGCCGGTGGTCGATCCTTCGAACGACAGACGGTTGCTCGGCATGGTCTCCCTGGAAGACTTGCTGCGCGCTCGAGGCCGCAACCTCGAGGAGGAGCGCTCGCGCGAACGGGTGCTGCGCCTCCGCATGCCGCTCTCACGCCGATCCACCACGGAGAAGCTTCCAATCGACGAAGCATTGCACGAAACGGATTCGCAGGAAACAGAAAGCTCAAACTTGAAGGTCTAATCTCGTACGGCGGTGGCCGGAGGCGCACCTTCCAGTCGTGACGGCCTTATTCAATGTTGAAGACGCGCGGGGTTATTGGCTCACCCGGCTGCTGCTCGAGCGCAGCATCGGCATCATCTGCCTTATCGCCTTTATCGTCGCGCTGAATCAGTTTAAGCCGCTGTTGGGTGAGCGCGGCTTGCTGCCCGTCCCGTTGTTCGTAAAACAGGTGTCATTCCGGGACGTCCCAAGCCTGTTTTATTGGATTCCGCGCGATTGGGCCTTCACTGCCGGCGCGTGGATAGGCATCGTGCTCTCGTGCCTAGTGATCGCCGGCCTCGCCTCACGCTACACCTGGTCGAACATCGCCGTCTGGTTAGCCATCTATCTCCTGTATCTCTCGTTCGTAAACATCGGCCAGACCTTCTACGCTTTTGGCTGGGAATCGATCCTGCTGGAGGCCTGTTTTTTTGGCATTTTCCTGGGCGGCTCGCGAGTCGTGCCGCAGCAGATTCCTATCTGGCTGTTTCGCTGGCTGCTATTCCGCATCATGTTCGGCGCCGGGCTGATCAAGCTGCGAGGCGACCCCTGCTGGCGCAATCTCACCTGCCTCAACTATTACTACGAAACCCAGCCAATGCCGAATCCGTTGAGCTGGTTTTTCCATTGGGCGCCGCAATGGGTGAACAGGGGCGGAGTGCTCTTCAATCATTTTTCGGAGCTGATTGTTCCGTTTTTCTATTTCCTCCCGCAACCCATCGCCGGAATCGCGGGCGTCCTCACAATTCTGTTCCAGCTTTTCATCATCGTCAGCGGTAATCTTTCGTGGCTGAATTGGCTCACGCTGTTTCTCGCGTTTTCTACTATAGATGCCAAATTCCTATCGCACCTCGCCCGCTTCCGCCCGCCCGCAATGCATGCTCCCGCGCTGCCGGTGCATTGGAGCAACGTCGCGCTCGCCATCCTCGTCGCCGCCATGAGCATTCCCGTCGTCATCAACATGCTCTCGGCGCGGCAGATCATGAATACCAGCTTCAATTCGCTGCATCTCGTCGGCACCTATGGCGCGTTTGGAAGCATCACGCGGCTGCGTTACGAAGTGATCGTCGAAGGCACAAACGATTCGGTCGTCACCTCAGCAACCCAATGGCGCGAGTACGAATTCAAAGGTAAGCCCGGTGATGTGAACTACCGGCCGCCGCAGATTGCGCCGTATCATCTGCGGCTCGATTGGCTGATGTGGTTCGCGGCTATGTCGAGCTATCAGGATTACCCCTGGTTCGTCAATTTCGTCGCGAAGTTGCTCGAAGGCGATGCTCCGGTGCTGAGTTTGCTTCGAAAAAACCCGTTTCCAGGCAAACCGCCACATTTCGTTCGCGCCACGCTATACGAGTATCATTTCACGACACCCGAACAACGGAAGCGGACCGGAGCCTGGTGGACGCGCGCGCCGGTTGGCCCATATTTCCCAACCGTTTCGCTGGATACTCCGGCGTTCCGGCGCGTGTTGCAAAGCCAGGGCTGGCTGGTCGGAAACTAATCGACCCTGGGCGCGGTCCAAACGATAGGTGCCCCAATGAAGCGTCTCGCAATCGGAATTTTAGCCGCGGGCCTGGCGTGTAGCGCCGCGGAGTTTCCCATGCAGCAACAGAGTCCGAAATCGACCAATTCGCCGGAAAATCAGGACGTTCCTCACCAAACCCCCGGTTCCAATAATCCCGACTTGCAGCCGGAGCACAAGCCCGCTCCCAAGCAGCGGCAAAAGAGCACTACGCCAGAGGACGTTCCCCATCAAGGGCCCGGCACGAACAACCCAGATCTCGGCAGCCAGCAAAAGCCGAAGCCGAAAAATCACGGAAAACATCGCAAGGGATCCTCCACCACTTCCACAACGCAGACCTCGTAAGCGTATTCCATGAACGCAGTAAAAACGGTTCTCCTGCTAGGTCTGCTGAGCGGACTGCTTCTCTATCTGGGCGAGCTGTTTGGCGGTCGTAACGGCCTCTACATCGGGCTGATCCTCGCCGTGGCGATGAACTTTTTCAGCTATTTCTTTTCCGATAAGATGGCGCTCGCCACCTATTCCGCCCAGCCGGTCACGCCCGAGCAGAATTCCTCCGTCTATGCCCGCGTGGCCCCGATCGTCGGCGGACTCGCGCAGCGCATGAGCATTCCCATGCCGAAGCTGTGGCTGATTTCCGATTCCTCACCCAATGCGTTTGCCACCGGCCGGAATCCGCAGCACGCTTCTGTAGCGTTTACCGCGGGCATTCTGGAAGCGATGTCCGATCGCGAAATCGAAGGCGTGGTCGCGCATGAGCTGGGGCACGTACTACATCGCGATATTCTGATCAGCTCCGTAGCCGCAACCATTGCGACCGCGATAACTTTCGTATCTCGCATGGGCTTCTTTTTCGGCGGCAGCCGCGACGATGACGAAGAAGGCGGAGGCTGGGGCGGCATTCTGATGATGATTCTCGCGCCCATTGCCGCGCTGCTGATCCAGATGGCGATCTCGCGCAGCCGCGAATACGATGCCGACGCCGCTTCCGCGAAATACACCGGCAACCCCCAGGAGCTGATTTCCGCGTTGCAAAAGCTGGAAGCCTATTCGCAGCGCCTCCCGATGAACGCAACACCGTCCACCGCCCATTTGTTCATCATCCAGCCCTTCACCGGAGCGGCCCTCATGCGCTTGTTTTCTACCCACCCGCCAACCGAAGACCGAATAGCGCGCTTGCAAGCCCTCAGCCGCTGAGTTCCGCCCTTGCGGCGCAGCCCTTCAATTCGGCAGTATGGGAATCACGTCGCCGTTCTTATCGTGCGACAGCGGCCAGATATTCGAGCGCGGCGAGCATGGATCAAACCAACCGCGGCGCCACGTAACGTCCGCTTCCTTCGTTATGGGTACGGTTAAGACCCGTACCGGCAAAGGCGCTCCCGGTGCTCGAAGACGATTGCGTGCGCTGATTTCCGGAAGGTTCGGACGAAAAGCTACCTGGACATGGACGATGCGCATTCCGAAATTTCGCGAACGCGTTATCACGTTTGCAGCACGCCTCATCAGGTCGGGCTCTTTGGCGTAAATGGAGACGATGGCCGTCTGGTAATCCATACTCAACACAGCGGCGCGATTTGCATCCAATGAAAGTTGCTCAGGCATCGCTTTCTCGTTGAATTTACCTGTTTGCCGGTCGTGCTTTGCCCTGGGCGGTCATTCGGCGCTCTTCGGCGCGCGCCATCGTCTTGATAAATTCCACGCGGCGAAAGCGGATCGCGGACCAGTCCTCGTCGATTGCAATGCTCCTGACCGGTTCGAAGCCCGCTTTCCCCAGAACTTGCCAGCCCGTATCGCGGTTGATCTCGCTTTTGTACTTCTTTGAGGTTCCTTTCGGGTACGCGAACCAAACCACCGCGTCGCCTTTGGTCTTCTTACCTATCTCCTGCCCAATTCTGTCGACCTCTTCTTGCTTCGTGACAAATGCAAGCGAAAATTCAATATCGTTGAGATCCCGGACGTCGCGCAAGATCGCGACATCGTGAAGTGCCGCGAGTTCGGGCTCAAAACTTTTCGGTGCGTTCAGCACAACAATACGGTTCTGGCTCTTGAGGTTTAGTTTTTCGAAAGTGGATGACATATATGTACCAACGAAATGCTGAAAATTACCGCCCCACCGGCATGAACCGTACGGCGTAACCGCCCCCAGGCGCAAGCTTCGCCTTCAAGTGCCCGCCCGCTTCCACGGTCTGCTGGAACACCCTCACATTTTTCGGATGCTCCGCCGCATCGTCGGCATCGGCATAAATTTCAGCGGTATAACGTCCTGGCGCCAGAAAATTCAACGGAATGTCAATTTCCCGCGCATCCCAATTTGTCATGCTGCCGAGAAACCACTCATTTCCTTTCCGGCGCGCGACCGTAATGTATTCTCCAGGCTCGCCGTTCAGAACTCTGGTTTCATCCCAGGTCGTCGGGCAATGCTCGATGAATTCAAACGCTGGCTGATCTTCATACGCTTTCGGCGTGTCGGAAACCATTTGGAACGGCGCTTCGTACACCGCGTACATCGCCAATTGCTGCGCGCGCGTACCCATCACCATCGCGTGCGGCGAGCGCGCCACGAACTCGTCTCGCGTGACATTATCGAAGCCGCCGGGCGTGTAATCCATGCGCCCCGCGAGCATTCTGGTGAACGGCAGCATCAGACGATGTTCCGGATTATCGCGCATTCCGGCACGCGACTGCTCCATTCCCAGCACCGCTTCATACCCTAGAACATTCGGATAAGTGCGATCCATGCCCGTAGGCTTCGTCGCGCCATGAAAATCCAGCATCAGGTGATGTTTAGCCGCTTCTTCCGCGGCACGATAGTAAAACTCAATTCCTTTCTGATCGTCGCGCTCTACGAAGTCGATCTTGAGCCCCGCCACGCCCCACTGCTGGTACAGCGGAAACGCCTCTTCCATCTGTGCATCCACCGCTTTATAGCTGAGCCAGATCCACACCTTTACGTTCTTCGCGGCCGCGTAGCGTACCACCTCCGGCACGTCCACCTTGCCGTTCATTCGAGTGATATCGTTCGGCGCGGACCAGCCCGCATCGATGAGCATGTACGGAAATCCGGATTTCGCCGCGAAGTCGACGTAGTACTTCATCGTCTCGGTCGTGAACGCCGGTTTCCCGTCGCGTCCGATGCTGCCGCTCCACCAATCCCATGACGTCAGTCCGCCATGAATCCACGACGTGTCCCCAATCGCGCACTCCGGATTCAAGCTGGTAATCGCGTTCGATTCAATCAGCTTGCCCGGTTCGCTGCCAATCAGCAGCACGCGCCACGGCGAATGATGCGGCAGCGATCCCGATACCGCAATCTCCGGATCGTCTCCCGGCGCGATCCGCGATTCGAAATAGTGGCCGCCCCATGCGGCCGAAGGGTTCACCAGATACATCGCGCTGTAGCCGCGCATATCCGCTTCCGTGATCGCCATCCAACCTACGCCCGGAACGTCCATCAGCAGCGGCAGCCCGATCAGTACCTTCCGCGATAGCCCGTTTGCGTTTGCAAACGCGCTTGCGGGCAGTTTCAGGTACTCGCTCTCATACATTGTGCGGTAGTGCGGCAACACCAGTGCGTAGGTGGTCGCATCTTTCGCGATGCGGAATTCGGTGCTCTCGTTTGAGAGCCTGAACTCGCGAATCGCGCGCTGATCGGGCACCACGTAGCGGAAAGCAACCGCATCATCGTACACCCGCGCCTCCACTTGCAGTTCTCGCCGCAAGCCGCGCGTCTCCTGCTGTCTGTAACTGCACCGCGTTGTAATGATTGCGAACGACACTCGCTTTGCCGGTCACCAAACGATAAGTGCTGTCAGCTTGGGACGCCGTCTGCTTGACAATCTGAACGTCCGCCCCCAGCGGCCGCGCCCCCGCCAACTCGAGCCGCAGCGCAGATTGCGTCACCAGCGGTTTCCCCCGATAGCTGACGGAGTAAACCAACTGCCCCGTTTCCTCGGAACCGCCCGGCTGCTGTACAGTCTCGAAGGACAGTACAATCTGCCCATCGGGCGATTTCACCGAGACAGGGGCGGATTGCGCAAACGCAGTACCTCCCGCCGCCGCAATCAATGTCAAACCGAAAAGAAAAGCGCGTGTAAGCATTCTTTAAATAACACTACCGCGTTCGAAATTTTACAATGCAACGGGAAACTCGTTTTAATGTCTGCGATCTTAAGGGGTGGGAACGCGAAACCCCGGCCGGTCGTAATACGGCGGCTGATAAGTTACAAACATTCGCGCTGGTTTCGGTAGTATCCTGCCTGAACTAAGTCTCGTATGAAGGGCATAACAAAATGAGAACGGGATTAGTGTGTTCACTTCTTTCCCTTGCATCCGTATTTCCGGCACTCGCGATTACAGTAAACGTCTCGGCGCCGGCGAATAATACAACCACAGTAGCTCCGGTAGCCGTTCGTGCAGCGGCGACTCCCACAAGTGGCTATGTCATCACGGGGTGGCACATCTATGTTGATAGCAAAGATTCCTATAGCTCCGGCGGCGTGTCCAGCATCAGTACCAATCTTGCTGTTTCCAACGGCACTCACTCCATTGTAGTGAGAGCTTGGGATAGCTCGGGTGCAGATGCAAGCCAGACGCTTAGTGTAAATGTAGTAAGTCAGGGCGTAAGTGTATCCGTATCCGAGCCTTCTAATAACTCGACCGTGTTCTCACCAGTCGATATCCGGGCCAATGCTGTCTCGGGCCATCCAATCACTGGCTGGCACGTGTACGTGGACAACACTGACTCTTTCACCGGCGGTGCAACAACCGACTTGGTTGCCAGCATTCCGATGAGCCCCGGCGCTCATACGGTGATCATTCGCGCTTGGGATAGCACCGGAGCGAATGGCGATCAAACGCTGAAAGTGACGGCTGCCGCGTCTAGCATCACGGTCAATGTGAGTTCACCCGGCAATGGAGCAACTGTCAGTTCACCCGCAACTATTCAGGCCTCCGCAACCTCCCCGAACACGATTACCGGTTGGCACGTGTACGTGGACAGCACGGATGTCTTCACGGGAGGTCAAACAGACTCGATCTCGCCAAGTCTGCCTCTCGCGCCTGGACCCCACACGCTGGTGATCCGCGCATGGGACAGCAGCGGCGCCGACGCGAGCCAAACCCTGTCGGTCAACGCAGTGGAGGGCATAAGTGTCACGGCAACTGCACCTTCAAACGGCGCCACTGTAAGCTCGCCGGTGGCAGTGCAGGCATCGGCTAGCTCCGGAAATCCTATCACTGGATGGCACATTTATGTGGACAGCGTCGACTCTTTTAGCGCAGGCGCTGTCAATTCGATAAACGCTTCGCTTGCAATGAGCAACGGTCCGCACACGCTCGTGATTCGTGCATGGGATAGCAGCGGCGCATTCGGAGATCAAACTGTTCAGGTAAATGTCGTCTCGGCAGGCGTTAGCGTTACGGTGAGCGAACCGCTAAATAATTCGACTGTGAGTTCACCTGTTACGGTAAACGCGTCAGCTAATTCGACGAATCCTATCACCGGCTGGCATATCTATGTCGATAATGCCGATGTCTTCGGACAAACAAACGTCAGCAGCATCAGTACTGCTTTAAATCTCGCCGCCGGTCCGCACACGCTGGTGATCCGGGCATGGGACAGCACCGGCGCCAATGGCGACCAGACACTCACGCTCACTGTCCCGAGTACGCCACCGCCACCGCCGCCCGGCCAGGGCTATTTCGACCTCGACGACATCCCGGCATGGACATTTTGTGGCGGCGGTTGCGCCGATACCGGCGGGTCGGGAGCTCAACCGACGCTAGAACAAAACGTCGTCTCGAAGCCGAGCGAAGATGGAAGCGCGCACGAATTCTCAATAAGCGCACCCTCTACTCTCGCTGGGCAGTTTCCGAATGCCTACTGGTACCTGAACCGCGTTCCGACGTCGAACCCGCCGTCTCCCACTAAGCTTGCCACTCAGTTGACGTACTCGTTCGACCTGTACATGCCTTCCGTCCAACCCGGCTCCTCTGCCACTCCAGCCGACCAAAGGCCGCAGGCTATCGAATGGGAAATCCATCAACAGTTTGGAGGAACCGTTTATAACATGGGATGGCAAGCCCTCTACGCGGGTGTAAACCCGTCCAGCATGGAAATGAGAACCTACCAGTGGAAAGGCAGCAGTTGTTCCGCAACCGGCGTGCCCGCATCGGGCTGGTATAACACCGGAATTTTATTCCCTCGGTTCACACTCGACACCTGGCATTCGGTGCAGGTGGATTATCACATCTCAGGATCGACAATTTTCTTCGATGACATTATCATCGATGGTGTCAAGAAGGTTCCTACTCAGGCCGCAACACATGTCGCGGTACCTTGCAGCGTTGGAAATAAGTTCAATAATGCATTTCAGCAGGATATGAACAAAGCAGTCGACCCCTGGATTGTCTACATCGACCATATGAATGTGACTTACCAGTAAGTCTGCAACTATTTTGTGCGGCGCACCCGCGGCGCCGCACAAAACCTCTCCCAAAAACCTTTCCCAAGGGAAGCGCGCTATTCGCGGCGCAGCGCCACCAAGCGCCGCCTGCTCGGTCCTTTCGGTA
>CAWBDW010000086.1:0-180500 GCA_963787545.1 uncultured Acidobacteriaceae bacterium | reverse complement strand
TTGGAATTTTTGAAATGGGGTTGTGGGAGGGATTTCAAAAAGGGGTTTAGCGGAACGAACCTGGCAGTGTTAGCGCGGCGGTTCTTTGCCTTGCAAAGGACTTGCCTGTAGCTTATACTCGTCCCTATATGGCGTCTGTGCAACCGGTTCCCATCGACCGCCGGGCCGCGGACAACCTGCGGTTTATCCGGGACACGATGGAACGCGCCGCATCGTTTACCGCCGTGCCGGGCTGGGGAGGCGCTCTGGTTGGTTTTAGCGCGTTAGCGGCCGGCGTCGTTTCTATCGGCCGCACGCCACGCCAGCAGTTCTTTATCTGGCTCGGCGAAGCTTTTCTGGCGCTGCTTATCGCGCTTTCGGCGGTTCGGTTGAAATCGAAGCGGCTGTCGGTCTCGACTTTGCAATCGCGAGCCGCTCGCCGCGCACTTCTGAGCTTTATGCCTCCGCTGTTTGCGGGCGCGCTGCTCACGATGGTGCTTTATCGCCTGGATCTTTTTGCCATCCTGCCTGGCATGTGGCTGGTGCTCTATGGCGCGGCCGTGGTCACGGGCGGCGCATTTTCGGTACGCATCGTCCCGGTGATGGGGCTCTGTTTTATGTTTAGCGGGCTGCTTTGTTTTATGGCGCCCGGTAGTTGGGGGAATGCATTCCTGATGTTCGGTTTTGGCGGGCTTCACATTGCTTTTGGCATTGCGATCGCAAGGAGGCACGGTGGCTAGAACGGCCATGGCGCGACCCGCGAAAATGGCGAAAGCGGGCGCGCAGCAGCAGACTGTCGAGACCGCGCTCCCCAATCTCGATCGCATTATCCATGAGCGCATGCGCCTGGGCATCGTGAGCGCGCTAGCGGTGAACGATTCGTTAACGTTCAACGAGCTCAAAAAGCTTTTGCAAACGACCGACGGCAATCTGAGCGTCCACGCCCGCCGCCTGGAAGACGCCAAGTATGTCGAGTGCAGCAAATCGTTCGAAGGCCGCATGCCTAAGACCGAATACCGCTTGACTGCTCCGGGCCGCAAAGCCTTCGAGCGCTATCTCGACCACATGGAAGCGCTAGTCCACGCGATGCGCGAGCGCTGAGCCTGATACATTCGAAGGCATGGAGCGCCGGCAACTGCTCGCGGCTGCAGCAGCATCCGCTTTATTCAGTGGTAGAGCGCAAACCGCTCAAACCTCGAACGTCTATCTCGAACTGAAGACCTGGTACCTTCGCAACAGTCAGGAAAATCAGCCCGCGCGGGTAGCGGATTACCTCGAAAACGGCCTTGGCCCGGCACTCTCGAGCGCCGGAGCCAGCCTGCTGGGCGCATTCTCAAACGTCATCGCGTCCGGAGGTCCGTTTTACGTCACATTGACGCGCTACGCTTCACTGGGCGGCATGGAAGACGCTCTTGCCAAACTTGCCGCCGATGCGAGCTATCAGCGCGAAGTGACGAAACTCGGCTCCGGGCCGGGTCTGCCGTTCGTACGCGTCGAAAGCAGTTTATTGCGTAGCTTTCACGCCATGCCGGAGCCGAGCGTGCCCGCAGCCGAAAAACGTCCGCCCCGTATCTTTGAATTGCGCACTTACGAATCGCAAACTTTTACTACGCTCGCGCGCAAGATCGGGATGTTTAACGGAGGCGAGATCTCGATTTTCGAGCGCCTCGGCATGCGTCCGGTGTTTTTCGGCGAGAGCATCGTCGGATCGCGGCAGCCATGTGTAACCTACATGCTCTCCTTCGACGATCTGGCTGCGCGCGACAAGCTCTGGCACGCCTTCGGAAGCGATCCAGAATGGAAGAAACTCAGCTCGCAACCACAGCTCAAAGACGCTGAGATTGTCGCGAACATCAGCAACATCATCTTGCGGCCGCTGACGTTCTCGGCTACTCGTTAGACGCTTCCCATTTCAGCTCTTCGCGGATTTCAGCGGCGGCCTTGCGCGCTTCCGCTACAGCGCCGATTGGAAAACTGATCGCCCCTACTTTGGCGTGCCCGCCGCCGCCGTAGCGCTCGCAGATGGTTGCGAGATTATGCAGCAGCGGGCCCGGATACCACGGATTCGAGCCAACCGAAACCTTGGTTCGATAGCTGGACGTTGATACCGATACTGTGTACGCCGAATTTGGAAAGATGTAGTACGGAATAAACTTGTTGTATCCCTCGATTCCGTACTCGACTAGATCGAAATAAATCACGCCGCGCTCGCACGACCCGGCGCGGCGGATGATGTCGATATTGCGCAGGTGAATTTCATGCAGCCGGTTGTATTCGGCGCTGACCTCCGGCTCGGCAATAATCCCGGAGAGCGATTCGCGCTGCATCAGGCGGATGATCTTGCGCACTAAATCCGGTCCGTTGCTGCCCTCGATGGTGAGCGTGAGCTTCATCGCCGGCGCATTCATTTCCACCGCCGCTTTGGCGCTCTCGTACAGCGCGCCGTCTACGATATCGGCCCACGTGACCAGCTCTTCCAAATCCGGCGCTTCGAAGCCGTAGCGCTCCCGCACCACGGTTGAAATAAATTTGGTGCAGGACCGGTAGCTCGGGTCCAGCAGTTTGCGCCCGGAGGTGTCGTGCCGGAAATGCTCGGCGTCCTCCGGACTCAAAAAAGCGCTTTGGTGATGATCGAAATACCAGGTCAAGTTGGGATGCGTGGCGTATTTGAAATCGACAATGACGTTCACGTCGCCATCGAACAGACCGTCTTCGAAGAGCTGATCGGCACGATGCGCCAGCCCGGTATAGTGAAACTCGGCGTCCGGGTACAGCTTCGCTTGCAGGAACCTTGTGATAAACGCTGCCGATGCCGCCCCATCGAAGCAGTGATCGTGAAACAGTACTCGGACCTTTATCAAGAAGAGTTGTTCTCCGAAAACCTTTTAGATTGCCTGAGGCGGCGGGGAAAAGCAAGCGATAGAGGATAATTAAGTGAGGTCAGCCTGTTTTTTAACGAAATAGATGCTCAAAAGTAAAGAAGAACGTCAGCCGGACCTGGATCCTCGCGAAACCTCCGAATGGCTGGAAGCTTTAGACCAGGTGATTGATCAGGCCGGTCCCGACCGGGCCGCCTACCTGCTGGATAAATTGCTGGGCCGGGCCGCGGATTTCGGGGTCTCGGCGCCTCAACAGATCAATACGCCCTACGTCAACACCATTCCGGCGCACGAAGAAGTGCCTTATCCGGGCGATGGCCAGATGGAGCGGCGCATTAAGAGCCTGATTCGCTGGAACGCGGCGGCGATGGTGGTGCGCGCCAACAAGTACGACCCAAATATCGGCGGACATTTGTCGACGTATGCGTCGCTGGCGACGCTGAGTGAAGTCGGTTTCAATCACTTTTTCCGCGCGGCCATCGACGGCCAGCCCGGAGATTTGGTTTATTACCAGGGCCATGCTTCGCCGGGCGTGTATGCGCGCGCCTTTCTCGAAGGAAGGCTCACCGAAGAGCATCTGCTGAACTTCCGCCACGAGCTTCGCGACCATCCCGGGCTTTCGAGTTATCCGCATCCCTGGCTGATGCCGGATTTCTGGCAGTTTCCAACCGTGTCCATGGGGCTGGGGCCTATCAACGCAATCCACAACGCGCGCTTTCTGCGCTACCTGGAGAATCGCGAGGTTATTGCCCGAAGCGATCGCAAAGTATTCGCGTTCCTCGGCGACGGCGAAATGGATGAGCCGGAATCCACCGGCGCGCTTCCGATCGCCGCTCGCGAGAAACTCGACAATCTGATTTTCGTTATCAACTGCAATCTGCAGCGGCTCGATGGCCCGGTGCGCGGAAACGGCAGCGTCATTCAGGAGCTGGAAGGCATTTTCCGCGGCGCCGGCTGGAACGTTATTAAGGTGATCTGGGGCCGCGATTGGGACGACCTGTTTGCGCGCGACAGCAGCGGTCTGCTGCTCAAGCGCATGGAAGAGTGCGTGGATGGCGAGTACCAGAATTTCAAAGCTCGCGGGGGCGCTTACGCGCGCAAAGAATTTTTTGGAAAATATCCCGAGCTGCTGAAGCTGGTCGAAGATAAAACCGACGAGCAGATTGCGCGTTTACGGCGCGGCGGTCACGATCCCGTCAAGGTTTATAACGCATACAAGCGCGCCGCGGAGCACAAGGGCCAGCCCACCGTGATTCTCGCTAAAACCGTGAAGGGCTACGGCCTGGGCGAAGCCGGTGAAGGCAAGAACATCACGCATCAGCAGAAAAAGCTCAATGAAGAGGAACTGTTCTATCTTTCGACGCGCTTCGATCTGAATCTTTCCAAAGAGAGCATTCACAATATTGCTTTCGTTCATCCCAATGAAGAGAGTCCGGAGATCCGCTATCTGAAGCAGCGGCGTGAAGCGCTGGGCGGATATCTTCCAGCGCGCGCTCCGAAGAAAATTGAGCTGAAGTCGCCGCCGCTCGAAACATTTCAGGAGTCCTTGGGCGGTTCGCGCGGCCGTGAAGCGTCCACCACAACCGGCTTCGTCTCGGTGCTGAAAGCGCTGCTGAAAATTCCCGAGCTGACCAAATATATTGTGCCCATCATTCCCGACGAGGCGCGCACCTTCGGCATGGAATCGATGTTCCGCGAACGCGGCATTTACGCCAGCGGCGGACAACTTTATAAACCGGTAGACAGCGACGTGCTGATGTACTACAAGGAAGCGCAAAACGGGCAAATTCTGGAAGAAGGTATTACGGAAGCGGGCGCCATGGCATCCTTCACCGCTGCCGGTACCGCCTACGCGACCGTGGGCGCGCCCATGATCCCGTTTTTCATTTACTATTCGATGTTCGGCTTTCAAAGGGTCGGCGATTTGGTCTGGGCCTTTGCGGATGCTCGCGGCAAGGGGTTCCTTATCGGCGGCACTGCCGGCCGCACGACCCTGCTGGGTGAAGGCCTGCAGCATGACGACGGGCATAGTCACGTTCTCTTCAGCGTGGTTCCCACCTGTAAGAGTTACGATCCCGCCTACGCGTATGAGATCGCGGTCATTGTGCAGGACGGCATCCGCCGCATGTTTGAGAACAACGAAGATTGCTTCTATTACCTGACTGTTTATAACGAAAATTACGTGCAGCCGCCTATGCCGCAAAAAGACGTGCGAGAAGGCATTCTGCGCGGGCTGTATCTCTACCACGCTTCGGAAGCGGGACCGGCGCAGGTCACGCTTTTCGGCAGCGGTCCTATTTTGAACGAAGCGCTCAAGGCGCAGAAAATTTTAGCCGAGAAGTATGGCGTCGGCGCGGATGTTTGGAGCGTCACCAGCTACACGGAGCTGCGGCGCGATGCGCTGGCTGTAGATCGCTGGAACCGTCTGCATCCCGGCGAAACGCCCCGTAAGCCGTACCTGCTGGAAGCTATAGGCAAAATCGATATGCCGATCGTCGCCGCGACCGACTACATGAAAATTGTCGTCGATCAGATCGCGCCGTGGCTGCCCGGCAAGCTCACCGCACTCGGAACCGACGGCTTCGGCCGAAGCGACAACCGCGAACATCTGCGCCGTTTCTTTGAAGTCGATGCGGCCAGCATCGCGGCGGCAGCGCTCTCGCGTTTGGCAAGCTGGCAGCGGTACGACCTCAACCGCGCGCAGCAGGCCATCCGGGAACTCGGGGTCGATCCGGACAGCGTCAATCCGGCGCAAGCGTAATACGCCGGGTTCGCGCCCGGCTACTTCACGTCTACTAGTGATTTTAACTGTGCTCACGGGTGAAACCGCGCCCGGATGACGATACGTCGAAAGCATGGAAGAGTGCAGCACGCCGGACTGTAAGACACCCCGGCGCATTACCGCTGTTGTCAGGCGGCAAACTAAAAAGCTGGCTCGGTAAACAAGAGGAGAGAACTACTTTGAGACTACGCAGTACCATTCCGCTTGCTTTCGCTCTGTTAGTTGGCGCGACTATGGCGCAGGCGCAGAGCGATTTAGACGTTTTCATCGGGGCTGGAACGGCCATGGACAGTTCCAGCAACCAACTGGTCGATACGTTCGGCACCGGCAATCCCTACACGACACCGCGCATGGGCGGCACGTTCGGAAAAGTTGGCGGCGACGTCATGCTGTCACCGCATTTCGGCGCGGGAGCCAATGTAGATTGGATGCTTTCGCAAGGCAGTTACACGGGCCTGAACTATCGTCCGCTGTTTTACGATTTCGACGGAATCTGGATGCCGACGGGCGGTAAAGAGCGGCGCATTGTACCGGAGCTGGAGGCGGGAGTTGGCGGAGCGCGGCTGTCGTTTTACTATCCAAGTTCCTATTGCGACCAATTTGCCGGATGCTCCAGCAGCAATCAGTTTCTGGAGAGCTCGAACCATTTCCAGGTTCACCTGGGGGCGGGCGTTCGCTTCTATGTGTCGCACCACATTTTCATCCGGCCGCAGGCGGACGTACATTACGTGAGTAACTTCTTCCAGTTCGGCAGCGACTGGGTGCCTGAGGTCGGCGGCGCGGTGGGCTGGAGTTTCAGCTCGCACTAACGAAGCACACCGGAAACCGCTCCGGGCGTCTCGTGGGACAATCGACTTCAAGACACCGGTCGAATGTCCCGCCCGCTTCGTATCGTAATTCCCGGAGGCACCGGGCAGGTTGGCCATATTCTGGCGCGCCACTTCCATGGACAGGGCCATTCGGTCACCGTAATCGCCCGCCATGCCAAGCCGGCCGAATGGGCTACTGTCGTCTGGAACGCGCAGGATTCCGGCGAATGGATGCAAGCGGTCGAAGGCGCGGACCTCGTTATCAACCTGGCGGGCCGCAGCGTCAACTGCCGTTATAATGCTGCCAACCGGCGCGAGATTAAACATTCGCGCGTCTTCAGCACGGCGCTGATTGGACAGGCGATCGAGCAGGCTGCCAGCCCGCCGCGCCTATGGCTGAACGCGAGCACCGCGACTATATACCGTCATTCCCTGGATCGTCCGATGGACGAACTCACGGGCGAACTCGGCGGTAATGAGCCGGAGGTTCCTCCCCGCTGGCGATTCAGCATCGACGTCGCGACAAGCTGGGAGCGTACATTCTTCGCGGCAAACACGCCGAAGACCCGCCGCATCGCGCTGCGCAGCGCCATGACCATGAGCCCCGACTCCGGCGGCATTTTCGACCACTTGCTGGCGCTGGTGCGCTGGGGGCTAGGCGGCGCTTCCGGCTCCGGCAGGCAGTACATTTCCTGGATTCACGATGTGGATTTCGTGCGCGCTATCGACTTCTTAATCGAGCACGAGGAAATGGAGGGCGTGGTCAACCTCTCCTCGCCCAATCCCGTCGCCAATCGGAAGTTTATGTGTACTCTGCGGCGCGCCTGGTGTACCAGCTATCCGGGACTGCCCGCGCCCAGCTGGATGCTTTCTCTGGGAGCGGCTCTGTTGCGGACCGAAACCGAACTCGTTCTGAAAAGCCGCCGCGTAGTTCCGCGCCGTCTGCTCGAAGCCGGCTTCGAATTCCATTTTCCGAACTGGCGCACGGCCTGCCAGGATCTGGTACATCGCTGGCGGGAATTGCACGGGGATTAGCCGCCGGAGTGCCAGCGGGAGGCTGCGTTACTCAGCGCGGAGATTCTCACTGATGTCTATCCGGCTTATGCCGTGCGTAGCGGTCCAAATGCTCAGAGCGGCGATCAAGCAGATGAACAGCATGGCAGCGACATAGATCCTTAGGTCAAGAGAACCTGCTCCTTCGATCAGGGTTCCGAGCAGCCGGGCGGCTGACATTGCACCCGCGATTCCGCACAGCGTACCAAAGACAACGCTCATGAGTCCCTGACCCACCAATCGTGTGCGCAGTCGCATTGGTGTTGTTCCGAGTGCCAGGCGGACACCCATCTCGTGCCTGCGCTGAGTTACGGCATAAGAAACCACAGCATAGATTCCAATTACCGCAAGCAACAAAGCAAAAGTGGCGAAGAATACAACCGCTGTTCGATACAACTTGGGCCGGGCGAAAGCCTCATCCATACGCTGCTGCATGGTTTTAACCCCGAAGATGGGAACCGTTCGGTCCACCGATTGAATTGCATCGCGAATCATCGGAAGATGTGTTTCTGGCGCTTCTTCGACATGCACCACAAACGTGGAGGGAAAGCCGGTCGGGGAATGCTCTGGAACGAAAATTTCAGGTGGATTAGCGTCGAAGATATCGGAGATCCACTGGTCCATAAAGTCGACGCTCTTTACTACTCCGACAATCTTCCTCGTATGATTGTCCGCATCGGTCACCATATGCCCGAGAACGTCTGTGGTTCCAAGGGACAGCTTCGCGAAAGTGTCGTTGACGATTGTGACTTTCGCGCCGGACTGCACTTCGGCGTCCGTGAACTCGCGCCCATAGAGGATGTCTCCGCTCGTTGCCGCAAAGTAGTCGGACATGACCGGGATAATATCGGTCGCGGTGCCTGGTTTGGAAGGATGTCCATCCACGGCATACGGGCCGCCGACGAACCCGGTTGCATCAAGCGGCAGAAACTGAGTAGCACTCGCATAGCGCACTCCAGGTAATCGCCGTAACCGTGCGAGCGTCTCCTCGAAATACTCGAGCTGTTGAGCCGCCGAAACGCGCGTCGTACCGTCTAGCGACACACTCACTGTGACGAGCCGATCGGCCTTGAAGCCGTGGTTAACATGGAGAGCATGGGAGAACGCTCTCACGACTGAGACGGATGCTGTTAGCAGAATAACGGTGAGCATCACTTGCGCGGCGACCAGCAACTCGCGGACGAACCGCGAAGTGCGTAGTTCGGTCGATCCTCGCGCGGCGAATGAGTACACCCGACTGACGCTCAAAGCCGGCAGTATCCCGAGCAGGACGGCAGTGAAGATTGCAACGCCCGCCGTAAACGCCATCACGCGAAGGTCGAGAACCGAGTAGGTTTGGGATGGGAGCGCGGCGGGTTGAAGCTTCGCTGTTAGCACAGTTGTCCAGAAGGCAATGACGAGACCGAGAGCGGCGGAAATGAGAACCAGCAACAAACACTCGGTAAGCAATTGCTGGATGAGCCGTGCGCGGCTTGCTCCTACCGCGGAACGTATTGAAAGCTCCTGTTGCCTGTCGACGGTGCGCGCCATCATCAAGTTCCCGATATGCGCGCAGGCAATCAGCAGGATCAGCATGACGCCGGCCATCAGTAAAAGCGAGGCACTCTTCACGCGGCCGGCGAGTTCATCTCGCAGAGGGATAATTTCAGGAATCCAATCGGCCACGACTTTGCGGCGGGGTTCCAGACGGCGTATTTCGGCGGTGAAGGCGGCTTGCGCCTGGGACCAATTGGCACTTTTCTTCAGCCGGCCGATGGTTTGCCATCCATTGTTGCCCCTCGAAAAACGCGCCGATACCCAAAGAACGGTTTTGGCCGGGAAATCGAAGTCAGGCGGCAACACACCGGTAATGATGAAGGGCTTTCCGTTCACCCGGATCGTGGAGCCTAAAATCCGGTTGTTGCCAGCAAACAATTCCTGCCATAAGCCGTAGCCAATGACCGCTACAGCCTCATCGCTGCGGGCGAACGTGCGCCCGATCGCGGGCTCTACGCCGAGCAGCGAAAAGAAATTCCAGGAGGTCTGTGCAATATGAGCGCGCATGACATGATCTGTGTTCCCTATGTTGAAATCACCTTGTTCGAAAATGGCGGCATCTTCAAGGTAGGTTGAGTGCGTGCGCCATTCCTCAAATTGATTCGCGCTGTCGTGCGGCGGCAGGAAATGAATCAGTGCTGCAAGTTGGCCTGGATTTCGGAAGGGTAGCGATCGGAGCAGAAGCGCGTTCACCACGCTGAACACGCCAGTGTTCGCGCCGATCGCAACTGCTAGCGCAATAACCGCGAATCCGGTTTGCCACGGATGCTTTGCCCATAACCGAAACGCGTGCTTGCTGTCCCGCCAGATCTCTGTTGCGAATTGGGACGGAATCGAAACGGCCAAATCGAAGAGCAAACGTAACCACAGCCAAATGACAGCAGCTCCGCCTGATGTTTCCGCGAGTTCGTCGCGAAATTCCCGCTCTAAGGGACCGGCATATTCTTCACGGAATCCGGCTGGGTAGAGCTTTAGCAGCCAGCGATAGATCCTAAGCATGTTTTGCCTTCCCGAAGGTCGCCGCGGCCATGTTGGCGAGTTCGCGCATGCGTGCCGCTTCTGCGCGCGCCACCTCACGGCCGTAGTTGGTGATTCGATAATATCGGCGGCGCTCGTCGTCAAGATGGGGGTCGGGCCGTTCGTCGGACTCTTCGATCAACCCGAGTTCCAGCAGCTTATTGATGGAGCCATATAGCACGCCAGGGCCGGGTGTCAGTTTCCCGCCCGTGCGGCGGGCGATTTCGCGCTTTAGAGCGTACCCGTGCCGTTCCCCCTCGCCGAGCGAAAGCAGAATATGAAAGAAGGCCGGAGACAGCGGCGTGAGATCAACGGCGCTAGAACGCTCCTTACCTGACATACTAGTACAATAGCAGACCTAGTAAGACGAAAGCATATGTAGTGTTGCTGGGAAACAGGGCGCAACCGTATCGGACGAACAGATTCGGCGGATCGTGGCATCGATCGATCCAAACCTGCCCGTGAGCTTGATCCGGAGCCTGCGCGATCAGGTTGCCGGGGCGTTCAGACAACAACGGCTAATCGCGCGCGCTGCTGTTCGGAATGCCGAGTAGCGGTTCAAGCCGTCGCTTCAATCTGCTCGCTCACGCGCTCCCATTCCGCCATCGTCGTTTCCAGTTCCGACCGTTGCGCTTCGAGTTGGCTTGTAAGGCGCGCGGCTTCGCCAGCCCCGCTGAAATCGGAGAGCGCCAACTCCGCCTGCTGAATCTCGGCTTCTAGTTCCGCGATACGCCGCTCCAGCTCTTTGGCGTGATCCTGCATCTGCTTCAGCTTGATGGGATTCATGCGCTTGGCAGCCGCAGGACGCGCCGGCATGGGAATCGGCTGCGCCGCTGGAACGCCCGTCAGCACGTCGTCGAGCGTAGGAGTTTGCTCCGCGCCGCCTCCCTTGCGCCACAAATAATCGGCGTAATTGCCCGGATACACCCGCACTTCGCCGCCTGCGATTTCAAATACGCGGTTCGCCAGATGCTCCAGGAAATAACGGTCGTGCGATACGAACACGATCGTGCCCGTGAACTCTTCCAACGCTTCCAGCAGCACGTCTTTGGCGCGAATATCCAGGTGATTGGTGGGCTCATCCAGCAGCAGAAAATTCGAGGGATGCACCAGCATGCGAGCCAGCGCGTAACGATTGCGCTCGCCGCCCGACAACACCCCGATGCGCTTGAAAACGTCGTCTTCGCTGAACAGAAAACAGCCCAGCAGGTTGCGCAATTCGGTCTGCGGCGTTCGCACTGCCGCTGCGCTCATATCGTCCAGAATGCGCGCGTTCGCGTCCAGTTCCTTGTACTGGTCTTGCGCGAAATAATCCGCCTCGACGTTGTGGCCCAGCGTATATTCACCCGCCGTGGGGGCTTCTATCCCGGCCAGCAACTTTATCAGCGTTGACTTGCCGGCCCCGTTCACGCCCACCAGTGCAACCCGCTCGCCGCGCTCAATCGTAAAATCCACTCCGCTGAATACCTGTTTGGTCCCGTAGCTCTTTGCCACGCCGCGGAATTGTGCTACTACCCGCCCGCTCGGCTTCGGCTGCGGAAAAGAGAAGTGAACATTTTTCTCTTCAACCGGCAGCTCGATCCGCTCGATTTTGTCCAGCTCCTTGATGCGGCTCTGTACCTGTTTCGCTTTCGTAGCCTGATACCGGAATCGGTTGATGAATGTTTCAAGCTGTTGAATTCTGTCTTGCTGGTTCTTATACGACGCTTCGAGCTGCGCCAGCCGCTCGGCTTTCTGCTGCCGGTATTTCTCGTATCCACCGGTGTAGAACTGAACTTTTTTATTCCAGATTTCGACGATCTTCTTCACCGTCACATCCAGAAAATAGCGGTCGTGCGAAATCAATACGTAGGCGAATTCGTAATTCGACAGATACCCTTCCAGCCAGTTCCGCGCCTCGAGATCCAAATGATTCGTCGGCTCGTCGAGCAGCAGCAGATTCGGTTTTTCGAGCAGCAGCTTCGCCAGAGCAATCCGCATTTGCCAGCCGCCGGAAAACTCTTCAGTGTGCCGCAGCCAGTCTTCCCGAGGAAAGCCGAGCCCTGCCAGCACGGTGCCCACCTGGGCCTCCAGCGCGTAGCCGTCGCGCGCGCGAAACTCGCTATCGGCACGTTCGAAGCGGTCCGCCACCTGCCGGTATTCGTCGCCGCCCGGATCCAGCTCGCTCATGCGAGCGGTCAGCGTTTCGAGCTCCTGTTCCAACTCCTTCACGTCCGCAAACACGCTCATGCACTCGGCGAAGACAGTGCGTCCGCCGATTTCGAGTCCATCCTGCGGCAGATAACCGGCCCGGATGCCCTTCATCGCCGAACGCGATCCGTAATCGAGCGATTCCAGATCCGCCAGAATTTTCAGCAGAGTCGATTTGCCCGTGCCGTTTGCGCCCACCAGCCCGGCGCGTTCTTTGGGCGTGATGAGCCAGTCCAGATCTTCGAACAGCAGTTTGTGTCCAAAGCGCTTGCCGGCCCCGCTCAGTTGCAACATGCTAAGCGAGGAAAAAGTGCAGCGCGTTGGAGACGTAATTTTTCAGATCGGTCCGCTTGACCACCGCATCCAGAAAACCGTGCTCCAGCAAAAACTCGCTGCGTTGGAATCCGTCGGGCAGCTTCTGGCGGATGGTCTGCTCGATCACGCGCGGGCCAGCAAATCCGATCAGCGCGCCAGGCTCGGCGATATTCAAATCCCCGAGCATTGCGAAACTGGCCGTCACGCCTCCCGTGGTCGGGTCCGTCAAAATGCTGATATACGGCAGAGGCGCTTCATGCAGCCGCACCAGCGCCGCCGAAACTTTCGCCAACTGCATCAGGCTGATGGCGCCTTCCTGCATGCGCGCGCCGCCGGACGCCGAAACGACGATGAGCGGGCATTTCTCTACCAGGCAGCGCTCGATGGCGCGCGTGATTTTTTCGCCCACCACCGCGCCCATGCTGCCGCCGATGAACTTCAGCTCCAGCGCGCAGATCTGGACCGGCCGGCCGTTCAATAATCCGGCCGCGCAAATCACCGCGTCGGGCATTTGGGTGGCCTTGCGCATGTCTTCCAGTCGCCGCGAGTAGGGTTTCGAATCGACGAACTTCAGCGGATCGGAGGATTGAAGATTCGCGTCGTAGGCGTTGTAGGCGCCGTCATCGAAGAGCTGCTGCAGCCGCTCCAACGCTCCAATGCGGAAGTGCTGCCCGCATTTCGGGCATGTTTCCAGGTTCTCCTCCACCGTTTTGCGCCAGATAATTTGCCCGCAAGCCTCGCACTTCTGCCACAGCCCTTCCGTGCGGACGCTCTTCTCGCCGTCCTTGGGAGGCTCGCCTTCGAGCGACGGCTTCTGCCGCGTAAACCATGCCATAAATGGAGCGCGGAACGTCCCGCACCCCAAAAATAACACGCGCCGTGAAGCCTAGCCGGGATAAACTTCGTCCTACTCGACCCCTCAACGAATCGCGCTCCAATATCCCTCGCGTGCCTTCACTACCGCATCCGGATGCCGGCTGATCTTCACTTCCAATCTGTGAAAACCCGGCGTGGCTCCCGTTTCCGGCGTAAACGAAAGCAGATAACGGCTGTGAATGTCAGCTCCCAACGCGATCAGGTCGTTTGTCAGTTTTGATTTCGTCTCGAATTTCATCTGCCGCCCGCCTGTTTCCGAAGTCAACGCTTTCACAGTGTTCTGTTTCGATAAGCGAAGCAAGTCGCGAATTCCGGCGACATAATCCGCGGAGCCGCCATTCGGCGGAGAGTAGTCGCTCGCCTTAGTGGTCCAGGGCGTGAGATAGCTCGAATAGGTCAGCGCATAAATCGTCACGCCCGACCGCTGCATCCTTTCGAGCAGATCGCTCAGCTTGGTTTCACTGCCGCGATCTTTGCTTTCGCCGATAATGAGAATACTCTGCCGTCGCGGACCCGGCCGGCTTGCCAGCATATCCAGAGCTTTCTCGACCGCATCGATCATTCGCCCGTTGCTGCTGCCGGACGACCTTAGACCGCGAAAGGCATCTGTAATCGCGTCCGCGTTAGTAGTGAAATTCTGCAACACCGTGACTCGATCGTCGAAGGCGATTACAGCAGCTTCGCCATTTGCGCCCACAACCGCCTCCGGTATCGCCGCCCCGACCTTCTTTATCTTTTGCAGCGCCGCCTCGGAAACATCCATCGTTTGAATTAAGACGACCAGCGCTAGAGGAGCAAGCCCGGAATCCGTCTCATCCAAACGGACGACGCGGGGCTTTCCGCCGTCAGTCAAGACAAAATCCGATGCAGTTAGACCATAGATCGGATGTCCTTGCTTATCGGTAACACTAGTGGGCACCATCACCAGCGGAACGGTGGTCCGTATGGTTGTGTTCTGCGCATAAATGGAAGCGGCAATCAGCATCCCGCAAACCGCCGCAGTCCGGCTCATCGGTTCACGGACGTAGCCAAAATAGCAATCGTTTCACTCGTCGTCCTTAGTTGCCAGCAAAAAAACCGGCAACCCGCCGAATCGCCCGGACATCCCACGTCAGTGCAAGTAATTCGCCCTTCCCGCCGCGAAGCGCTTCTCTCGGCGCTCTCTCTTCTGCCCGCCAGCCGCCTTTTACGCGCGCAAGACAACCAGCCGCCGCCCAAATTTTCCGCCGGTATCAAAGTGGTCAACGTCTTTGCCACAGTTCGCGACAAACAGGGACAAGTCGTCCGCGACCTCACCAAAGATGACTTCACCATCGCGGAGGACAGCCGCCCACAAACCATTCGCTACTTCGCGCAGCAAAGCGATCTGCCGCTGACGGTAGGCCTGCTGATAGACACGAGCGGGAGCGAGCGCCGCATGATACCTGCCGAGCGCCAGGCCAGCCGCACATTTTTCGAACAGATCCTGCGCCCCGACAAAGATAAAGCCTTTCTTATCCATTTCGATCGCGAGGTGGAGCTGCTGCAGGACTTGACTTCCTCCCGTGAGCGGCTGGAAAAAGCGCTCGACCTGCTGGATCAGCCGGAATGGGGCCAGAGCGGTGGCGGTCAGACCAGCGGCGGAAATTCAGGCGGCGGATATGGCAGGCGCGGCGGCGGAGCGCACGGGGGGACACATGGAGGGACTACGCTCTTCGATGCCGTCTATCTAGCCGCGAACGATGTTATTAGCAAGCAGACCGGCCGCAAAGCTCTGCTTCTGCTGACCGACGGCGAAGACAACGCCAGCAAAGTTTCGCTCGACGAAGCCATTCGAGCCGCGCAACGTGCAGATGCTCTCGGTTATTCCATTCGTATTGCCGATGAACAAGAAGGCCGGCCGGTGGGCTTTGGCGGTCCGGGTATGGGCCGTCATGGCGGATGGGGCGGCGGTGGAGGGCGCGGAGGCGGCGGCCGCGGCCCTTATGGCCAACATGTCGACGGAAAAAAGATCCTCGAGCAAATCTCGAAAGAGACCGGCGGCGGTTATTTCGAAGTCTCCCACAAAAAATCCGTCGATCAGATTTACAGCCAGATCGAAGAAGAGCTGCGCAACCAATACAGCCTCGGCTATACTTCCGACCGCCCCGATACCGAAACAGGTTATCGAAAAATTCAGGTGACGGTGAAGCGCAAAGGCTGCACCGTTCAGGCGCGCGACGGCTATTTCGCCACTGCATAAATTTGCCGGGTCGTAGCCTGGAAGTGTGATTCCCGAGCGTGCTTCGCTCGCTTCCCTGGTCGACGATTTCGAACGGCATTCCCGCGAGATCGCCATTGTTGCGCCGCGCGGATTCCGCCAGCGAAAAAGCACATATGGCGAGCTGGCCACGCTGGCCCGACGTTTCGCCGCCGAACTGGCAAATCGCGGGATCGTCAAAGGCGATCGTGTTCTAATTTGGGGTGAAAACAGCGCCGAATGGGTAGCGGCCTTCTTTGGATGCGTGCTGCGCGGCGCGCTCGCCGTGCCGGTCGATTTCGCAAGCCCCGCGGCTTTCGTCAAACGCGTCGAACAAGAAGTCTCACCCAAACTTCTGGCCGGCGATCGCGAAAAACTTCTGGCTCTCGGCTCGAAGACGCCGCAGCTTTTTTTCGAACAGTTCGACGAAACCCTCCCCACCACTACCGCGCGCGGCGCCGAAAACTTGAGCGAAAGCGACGCGCTGCAAATCGTCTTCACCTCCGGCACCACTGGCGACCCCAAAGGCGTCGTACACACCCACAAGAACGTCCTCGCCAGCTTGCAGCCCATCGAGAAGGAAGCGCAGAAATATCTCAAATACGAATGGCTCGTTCACCCCATTCGCATTCTCCACACCCTGCCGCTGAGCCACGTCTTCGGCCAGTTCATGGGCCTCTGGGTTCCGCCTCTGCTCGCCGCGCAGGTGCATTATGAGCCTCGCCTGGTTGCCGCCGATCTGGTCGAGCGTATCAAGAAAGAACGCATCTCCGTGCTCGCCGCTGTTCCGCGCGTCCTCGAAATGCTCCAGAGCTATTTGCTCGAACGTTTTCCGGATCTTTCGGCTCGCGCTGACGCTGCACGCGGCATAAGCGCTTGGAAAAAATGGTGGCGCTTCCGCCGCATCCATCGCCTTTTCGGCCTCAAGTTTTGGGCGCTCGTCTGCGGGGGCGCATCGCTTTCGCCCGCTGCTGAGCAATTCTGGAACGCGCTCGGCTTCGTGGTCATTCAAGGTTACGGCATGACCGAAACCACCGCGCTGGTCAGCTTGAACCATCCCTTCCGTCCCGCGCAGGGAACTATTGGCCAGGTACTGCCCGGGCGCGAAGTGCGGCTCAGCGAGGAAGGCGAAGTGCTGGTCCGCGGTGACACCATCTCAAACGCCACCTGGCAGAATGGCCAGCTTCGCAACCAGGACTCCGAGTGGCTCGCCACCGGAGATCTGGCCGAGTTCGACGAACGCGGCAATCTCCGCTTTCGCGGCCGTAAGAAAGATGTCATCGTCACCTCTTCCGGCTTGAATATTTATCCCGAAGATCTGGAAGCCGCGCTGAATCGCCAGCCCGGTGTTAAGGCCGCCGCCGTCATTGAAACAACCTCCGATCATGGACCCGAACCTCTCGCCGCGCTCGCCATGAACGGACAGGCCGATGCCAACACGACCATTGCGGCCGCCAATCGCGAGCTCGCCGATTTCCAGCAAATCCGCCGCTGGATCGTCTGGCCAGATCCCGATCTGCCCCGCACCTCAACCGGCAAGGTGCTGCGCCGCGAAATCATACGCCGCATCGCAAGTGGCGAACTGGGCGCCGGCGCCTTGCCCGAATCCGGCGGCGTGCTGAATCTCGACAGTCTCGGCCGCGTCGAATTGCAAGCCCGCCTCGAGCAGCAATACGGCGTCTCGCTGGACGATGCCGCTTTGCAGCAAGTGAAAACCAGCGAGGACGTTCGTAAGCTCATCACGCAAGCTCCCGCCGCGCGGCCCGGCCAGCGCCGCAGGCTCGAACACATTTATCCGCACTGGCCCTGGAACCCTGTCATGCTGGGCGTTCGCAGCGCATTTCTTGAAGTGATCGCCATGCCGCTGCTGCGGTTTCTCGCCAAGCCGCGCATCGTGAGCCACGTTTCTAATTGGCCTTCATCGCCGCTGCTTATCGTTTCGAATCATGTCACTTCGTACGACGTGCCGTTACTGATGGACGCGCTGCCCGGCCGCATCCGCCGCAAACTCGCAATCGCCATGTCGGGCGAAATGATTCTCGATTGGCGCCGCGCTCGCAACCAGGGGCATTGGTTTCTAAATTTGGCCGCGCCCATCGAATATCTGCTCGTCACCTCGCTCTTCAACATCTTCCCGCTGCCGCAGTTGAGCGGATTCCGGCGCAGCTTCCGTCACGCCGGGGAAGCTATCGACCACGGCTATAACGTCGTGATTTTTCCCGAAGGCCGCCGCTCCGAGGACGGCACGCCGCAGCCTTTTAAATCCGGCGCAGGGCTGCTTTGGAAAGATCTCGGCACGCCCGCCCTGCCCATACGGCTAGAGGGCCTCGGAGAAATCAAAGCCACGCACAGCCGCTGGTTCCGCGCGGGAAAAATCTCCGTGTCCGTGGGCGAGATCCTGCCACTCGACCCGGATAAATCGCCAGAAGAGCTGACTGAAATCCTGCGCCGCGGCGTGTTCGGTTAATGCCCCTGTCTGGACTGAGCCGAGCCAAACAACTCCCGCACAATACCGCGAAAAAACGATCTGCCGAAAATTCCAATCGCCAGCAGGCCGCCGAAAAACGCCATCGCTTCGTAACTCTCGCGGCCCTGCCGCTGCCAATACACATCGCTCAAATTCAGCCACAGCGCAAACTCATCCAGCGTTAAAGCGGCCGCAACTCCGTACAGCATGGAGGTGAGCTGTCCCATCCAGCGGTACGAATTCGCCGAGCCGGTCCCCACTTCCACCAGCCACGCATAGCCCACCAGCAGCAGCAGCAAAATCCCCCAGACCATGTGGTGAATGTGCCTGCCGTGCATCTCCACGTTGTGAAAGCCTCCGATGTTGTTGTGAATCGCAATCGTGAGTCCACGCACGACGGCTACGGCGGTGAAGAACCCAACCGACGCGAGAAACAGCCGCTCGCGCCGGCTCTCGGCCAGGTGCCGCTTGTAAATTGCGCGCAGCCCGGTCCCATGCACCAGCAGCGTGAGAATCGCAAGAATCGCCGCAATGATCAGCGGCCCAATCCAGAAACTTCGATGTACCCAGGGCATCGGTAGCCATTGTAGGGCAGCCTGCAGGCCGCGCCGCGGCTACGCGATCACCGGTACGAGGTTCGATTCGATGATGCGCTGGTCCGAACTGACGAGAGTGAGGCGATGTACACGCGCCGTGGCAACGATTGCGCGGTCCGCGGGATCTTGCAGGGCTCGAAGTGAAGCAACATCCTTAGCGATGTCGTAGGTAAGCGGCAGAAGCCGGAATGCCGGGTCGGCTTCCAGGCTCGTAAGGAATTTGTCCAGCGCTATTTTAAGCTTCCCTCCGCTCGCCAGGGCTGCAATTTCGAGCAGACTGATTGGGCTCAGAGCCACCGGCTCGCTGCGCCGAATCGCACTTTCAACCGCCCGGATCTGTTCGCGAGACAGCTTTTTGGGTTCGATTAACCATCGGACGATAACATGAGTATCCAGCAGAAAACGCGGAAGCAATAGAGACCTCTACTCCTGCGTCACAACATCCCAAAGCGCAGAGGTGTCGGCGTTGACGATATCTCCTATTATTTTGGCTCGCCCGGACCAACTGCCTTTGGGCGATTTCCACGCATTCTTCTTAGCAGGGCCCAAAACCGCCACCGGACGGCCTCTCCTGGTGATAGTGACGGTCTCGCCGCGCTGCTCTATTTCATCCAGCAAAGAGAGACAGTGCGTTTTGAACTCTGTCGCGCTCACTACTCGCTTATTCATCTCGCCTTTCAACGATACTACGGCGCATGGTCATCTGACCATTTGTGCCGCCGCTGCTACTCCTCGCGGAGCGCCGATGCCGGATCGATGCGCAAAGCCCGGCGAATCGGAACATAGCAGGAAACGAGAGCCGTGAGAATAATCGTAAGTGAAACTGCGGCGTAGGTCGCGATGTCGAGCGGCTGCACTTCAAACAGTAAAGAAATCAGCAGGTGCGACAGTGCTGCGGCGCCGCAAAGGCCAACGACGATGCCGAGCATTATGGAGCGCATGCCTTGCCCAGCGATCAAACTGAAAATTTTCCGGCGATCCGCGCCCAGCGCCATACGAACGCCGATTTCCGCAGTCCGCTTCGCAACCGAATAAGCGAGAACTCCGTAGATACCCGTCATTGCCAGGATCAGCGCGATTCCGGCGAAGGTTGCCAACAGCGTGGTATTCAAGCGCTTTGTGCCGAGCGAAGAATCGACGATATCGTTCAAGGTCCGGACATCGGATAACGGCAGAGAAGGATCGATCCCGGCAAGACTGGACCGCAACGAAGGTACGATTGTTTCCGGACTCTCCGCCGTCCGCACCACAACCTGCGCCACGGGCCAGGAGGTTCCGTAATACGGAATGTAAACGATGCGAGTCGGATCGGAATCCAGGCCGCGATCGCGAATATTTCCGACGACTCCAATCACCTCGGCAACATCGTTTCCTTGTCCTTTCCAAAGAATTGCCTTGCGGCCGATGGGATTCTGCCCTGGCCAGAAAAACTCGGCCAGCTTCCGGCTAATAACGATACGCCACGGAGCACCCTTCCGGTCGCGTTCGGAAAAGGCCCTGCCTTTCAGAATTGGTATGCCCATAGCGCGGAAATAATCGCTCGTGATGAATCGCCAGCTTGCCCACGGGATGTTGCCGTTCGCGGGATTGGGGTTATCGGCGGCGACAATACCCATTCCCGGATCCCAGCCTACAATGGGCCGCGCGCAGCTCGCCGCAGCGGCTCGTACCCCCGGTAGCGAATCGACGCGGGAGAGATAAGCGCGCAGTGTCTCGTCGACGCGGCTGCCGGTGTACGACCCAGGCATATTGATCGTCGCCAGGATTCGGTGATCGGTTTGAAATCCGCGATTGACATGCAGCAGCTTGTCAAAGCTGCGAATCAGGAGTCCCGCTCCGATCAGAAGCATCAGCGATAACGCTACTTCTGAGGTGACGAGCGCAGAACGCACGCGGTATTGTGCCCGGTTTCCCGCCTGACCGCGGTCTCCTTCGCGAAGAGCGGCTGCGATATCGCGGCGCGGTGCTTGTAGCGCCGGTATCAGACCCGAACAAATCACGACGAAGACCGTGACGATAACCGTGAAGCCAAGCACCCGGCCGTTCAGTCCGATTTCAGAAATGCGCGGAATGCCGTCGAGATTAGCCGCGCGAATCAGATCGAGGCCCTGCGAGGCAAGCAGTAATCCCAATCCGGCGCCGAGGAAAGCGAGCACAAACGCCTCGCTGAGCACCAGCCTGATAACGCGGGCGCGGCTGGCGCCGAGCGCGGAGCGAATGGTGATTTCGCGTGTCCGGACGCTTGCTCGCGCCAGCAGCAGGTTCGCCACATTCACGCACGCGATCAAAAGCAAAAAGCCCACCGCACCCAGCAGAACCCACAGCGCGGAGCGAAGTTTGGCATCGGCGCCCCAAGTGCTCGCCGGTTCGATCTTGACTGCCATCCCGGTGTCGTTTTTGGGATACCACAACGCGAGGCGCCTGCACACGTTCGCGAGATCCGATTTAGCCGCTTCCACTGATACGCCTGGCGCGAGCCGCGCAATCACCGAGAATTCGAAGCCGCCGCGATCGGCAGCGGGGCTGTAGACCAACGGAATGAATGCATCGGAATCATTGAGCCACGGCTCACCCGCCGGAAGCACGCCCGTCACGCGGTAATCATCACCGTCGAGTCTGACTGTTTTCCCGAGAATCGAAGGCAAAGCGCCGAATCGGCTCACCCAGAACTTATGTCCGAGTAGAACGGTGTGATTGTCGCGGCCGGGTTGATCTTCATCCGGAAAAAACAGACGCCCCAGCGATGGATGCACGCCCAAAATATGGAAGAACTGAGCGGAAACATGCCCGACGATCAAATGTTGCGGATCGCCGGAGCCGGTCATATTCATGTCTCCCGTTACAAACGCGCCGACATCCTGGAATGCTTTGCTCATGGCGCGCACGTCCCAGAAATTCGCTTCCGTGAACGAAGCTTGCTGCCAACCCTTTTGCGGCCGGGCTTCCCACATTTCGACAAGCCGGCCGGGCTCTCTAAATGGCAGCGGCTTGAGCAAGACCGAATAGAAGACGCTAAACACGAGCGTGGTGGCGCCTATCCCCAACGCAAGCATCAGCATTGCCAGAACGGCGAAGCCCGGGTTGTTTCTTAGCGTTCTGAACGCCTGCCGCAAATCCGACGCGATGCCCTCCAGCGTGTGACCGCTCCGGACTTCCCGGACCTGTTCCTTCACTTGTTCGATTCCCCCAGCCTCGACCAGCGCCTCTCTTCGCGCGCTCGCCGGGTTCATGCCCGCCGCGATTTTTTCGGCGGTGCGCATATCGACATAACCGCGGATCTCCTCGTCCAGTTCACTCTCAATCGTCTGCTTGTCGAAGAGATTCCGCCAGAGCTTGGAAATTCCTGCGAGCATGAAGCAGTCTGCTTAGTTCGCCTTCAGCGCCGATGCGATGGCGAGCGAGATGCGTCCCCACTCCTGTTGTTCGGTTTCGAGTTGCCGGCGGCCCGCCCGGGTGAGCCGGTAGTATTTGGCGCGCCGGTTGTTTTCCGATTCGCCCCAGCAGGAGGCAAGCCATCCGGCTTCTTCCATCCGGTGCAGGGCAGGGAACAGAGATCCGGGTTTTACCTGGAACGTGCCGTTGGTAATCTGCTCGATGCGCTTGGAGATTCCCAGCCCGTGCCGTTGCTCGACGGCCAGCGCTTTGAGGATCAGCAGATCCAATGTCCCCTGAAGCAGATTGGCGGGTTGCGATGGCATATAGAGACTCTATAGCAAGATAGCAGCGCTCCTATAGATTGTCAATACGAGCTACCCTCGAATTGAGCCGCCTAGTGTCTGCTTGCGGAAATTCTGGGTACTGCTCCTTGCGGCGAATGTACCAGACGAGCTTTGTGGACGGGGGACACGCTGCACTCGGACCGGGAGGTTGTCTGATCTTGCCGGCACAATCATACTAGCTCGCTCACGCTCGCGGCTCACTCTCGAAAAACAGTGGACGGACCGGATGGCCGGGTTAAGTCGCTCACGCTCCTTGGCTCGGTTTCAAGGGTCGAGGCGTGTGGGCTTTTCATCGCCTTCGATGTGTGATCCGTTCATCGATACAGTTTCGAGACCTCGGATCGACCGCATCCTAATCGTTCGGCCGGACCGCGCTCGAAAATCCGTCTTAGCGCGCCGGGTACTGCTTATCGAACTTGTTCCGCGGGTTGTAAACGTCAAAGCTGCCGTCTTCGCGCGCGGTCACTTTCAACCAGTAGCCGGTATCCGCCTCATTGAGGTTCGCGATAAATGGATCTGTTGTATTGTGAGCCGCGCCGCCCGCATCGGCGAAATGCAATTGCCAGATGTCCTCCAGCGCCGGCGACGATTTCACAATGTCCCAGGCGGTTGGCGACGCGCCTTTCTTCGAGCCGTTGTCGAAAATCGCCACGCGCGGTTTAAGCCCGTGTACCAGCGCCGGGCTGTTGCTCAAATCCATTCCGTGATGCGAAACGATCAGAATATCCGCATGCCCAAGCTTGTTATTCGGACACATCAGCCCCAGCTCCTTCTGCCACGTCAGGTCGCCCAAATCCACAATTCGCAGCGAGCCAAATGTGATCACCGAACCCACCGAGCGCGCATTCTCGGTCGGGTCCGTCGCCTTCTGCTGCACTCCCTCGCAGGCCGGGTTCGGCTGCCCCGCGCCTGCCAGCGGCTGCTGAATCAAATTGCCGTCCGCGCTCACAAACTCCACATCCATGCCCTTGATAGGGATGTGCTCGCCCGGCTTCGCAATCATGTGATTCAACCCCGCGATGGCTGCCTGGTATTCGCTGTAAAGATGATTGCCCGAATTCGTGGTCTCGCGATTCGGTCCATGATCGATGAACGTACCCACCGGAATCTTCTTCACCAGTTGCGGCACGCCGCCCACGTGGTCCGCATGGTAATGGGTGATCAACACGTAATCGATTTTTTTGATGTGCGCCCGTTTCGCCGCGTCCGCGATGCGGTCCGCATCGCGGTATGCGTGATAGCCCCAGCCGGTGTCGATTAACAGCGACTGCCCCGCCGGCGTCACAAACAGCGTCGCCTGCCCGCCTTCCACATCCACCACGTAAATTTCGAGCGCTTTCTCGCGCGCACACAGGAAGCCCGCAAACAAAAGCGCGCCCAGCGCCAGCACCGCAATCCGCATCGCCACTGATCCTACCAAACACCCATTGAGGTCGACACCACAGGAACAAACTCCCCGTATTTCTCGTAACTTTGTATAGTTGCAAACAGAGCCGCGACCCGTTCAGCGGGAGCGGTCACACCACCAGGAGATTTAATTTTGCCGTTCTGCACCAACTGCGGCACGAACGTGGACCCCGGCGCCTCGTTCTGTTACCACTGCGGAGCCCCCCAGCCCCAAGCCGTCCCGCAGTACACTGATTTTCTTCAAGGTATTAGCGACCGAACCGCTTGCATCCTCTGCTACATCCCGGTCTTCGGCATCATCCCCGCTATCGTCTTCCTGGTCGCTCACAAATTCCGCAACAACGCGCGTGTCCGCTTCGACGCCTTTCAATCGCTCTATCTGTTCGTCGCCTGGCTTATCATTTCGTCCGCCATCCCCACCCTCTTCTTTGCCGGCATCCACAACTGGGGCGTCGAGGGCGCGCTGCTCGGGCTTTGTAAACTCGCCGTGTTCATTTGCTGGATCTATCTTCTGGTCAAAGCCGCGCAGGAAGAGCAGGTCCGGCTTCCCATTTTGGGCGATCTCGCCGCCCGCTCCACCACCGAACAGCTCTAAGCTTATAGTATAATTATTCATTGCTGTGAATAATTACTCAGGAAGCCGCACTCCGATCGGGATCGTCGGCTTTCGCGGCTACAGCGGAGCCGAACTGGTCCGCCTGCTCGCCAACCATCCCTCGGTCGAACCGGTATTGCTCGAGCACCGCTCCGATTCCGAACATCGCACCGGCCCCCTAGGCCAGACTCCGCCGAAAACCATCCCAGGGACGCCCGAAGCCGCGCAACAGGAAGGGTTGCAACTGATCTTCCTCGCTACCCCCGCTGCGGTGTCCATTGAACTGCTTCCGGGCTTTTTTGAAACCGGAGTCAAAGTGATCGATCTCAGCGGTGCTTTCCGCTTAGGCGATGCCGAAGTCTATTCGCAGTGGTACAAAGAGCGGCACACCGCCCCCGCTCTTTTGCCCGAAGCCGTCTACGGCTTGCCCGAGTTTTATCGCGACCGCATCCGCACTGCGCGCCTGGTCGCAAACCCGGGCTGCTATCCCACCGCTGCCAATCTCGCGATTCGACCGCTCATCGACGCCCAGATCGTTGACCGCACGCGGGGCGTTATTTGCGATGCGAAATCCGGAGTGAGCGGCGCCGGCCGAAAAGCGTCTCTCGCCACCAGTTTTTGTGAAGTCGCCGAAAATTTCAGCGCTTACAGTTTTCTCGATCACCGCCACATTCCCGAAGTCCTGCAAAATTCCGGATTAGGCGAACGCGAATTCACCTTCACCGCACACCTGCTGCCGATTTCGCGCGGGATTCTCGAAAGCATTTACCTCCGCACCCAGCGCCTCGAAAAAGCCGTCGATTTGCTCTCCATTTACGAAGAGGCCTATGCCGCCGAGCCCTTCGTGCGCCTCTACGCCCCCGGAAAAGTGCCGGATTTGCGCGCAGTCCAATACACTAATTTCTGCGATATAGGTTTTGTATTCGATGCTCCTACCCAGCGCTTGACGGTAGTTGCCGCCGAAGACAATCTGCTGAAAGGCGCCGCCGGACAAGCCGTCCAGAACATGAATCTGATGCTGGGGTTGCCCGAAACCGAGGGCCTGCTGTGAAACTGCTCGTCAAAATCGGCGGTACGCTTCTCGATTGCGCCGAATCCCGCGCCGCCCTCGCGGCCCAGCTTGCCGATATCGCCCGCGAACACCAGGTCGTCGTGGTTCATGGCGGAGGTAAGCAGATGACCCGCTATCTCGACGAGCGCGGCATCGCCAGCCGCTTTGTCGATGGCCTGCGCGTATCGGACGAAGCCGTCATCGACGCCGCCCTCAAAAATATCGCCGGCAGCGTCAACAAGCAGCTTGTCGCGGTGCTTCTAGCCGCCGGCCTTTCGCCCCTCGGCCTCTCTGGAATAGACGGCCGCCTCACTACTGCCGCGCAACTCGATCCGCAGCTCCACTTCGTCGGGCGTCCCACCAAAACCGACGGCCGGCTTCTCGATCTGCTCGTAAACTCCGGGTACCTGCCGGTTGTCGCCTGCCTCGCCGCAGATTCGGAAGGCAATATCTACAACGTGAACGCGGATCAAATGGCCGTCTCCTGCGCGCTCGGCTGGCAGGCGGACAGGCTGTTCTTTCTCACCGATGTCGAAGGCGTCAAAGACCATAGCGGACGCCTTATTCCCGCTCTTTCGGCGCCGGAAATCGAGCGGCTGGTCGAATCCGGCATCGCCACCGCCGGCATGCGCGCCAAATTAAATGCCGCCGCTACCGCTCTCGAAGCCGGCCTCCAGGAGATCGTCATCGCTTCCGGCCGCCAGCCGGCCATCTGCCGCCGCCTGCTGCACGGAGAAGCATCCGCTACCCGCCTCTATGCCCCAACCAGCTCTTAGCGTCCGCAAAGCCGGAATGCGCGACATCCCGCGTCTGCTCGCGCTTATCAACTCCTACGCCTCCAACGGCATCATGCTGCCCCGCACCGAGTTTGAGCTTTCCGAAAATATCCGCGACTTCTCCATAGCCTGCGATTCACCCGGTCCGGATCAGCCGGAGCGCTTGCTCGGCTGCGGCGCGCTCCATTTCTACACGCCCGTCAGCGCCGAAGTCCGCTCCCTCGCCGTATCTCCCGCTATCGCCCGCCGGGGTATAGGTCGCGCCGTGGTCCAGGCGCTCGAAGCCGAAGCTCACGCTAACGATCTGGAATCGATTTTTGCGTTCACCTATGTCCCACAATTTTTCGCAAAACTGGGTTTTTCCGAAATCGAACGTGGCGAACTCCCTCTGAAAGCCTGGAAAGATTGTCTTCGCTGCCCGAAATTCCAGCATTGCGATGAAATTGCCGTGCTGAAAACTCTCCGCGTCCCGACTTCCACCGGAGAATTCTATCGCCTTCACACCGGCATTCCGGGCGAATTAATCCAACTTCCACATATCGATCCCACCCTCTCCGATAAATCGCGTTTATCTCGCTAACATATTCGTATTATCCTCGAACTAATTCATAGTAAAAATTTCTTTATCTTGAATTTTTTACTGGATTTCTCTAAAAAGTACTAGTATGCTTGGTACCGCAGGTGACTTAGTACTAGCACCTGACCAGGAGGAGAAAATCGTTTGCGAGCACTTACCGTCGATGTCCACGAATCAGCCGGGCGGATCCTTTGTTGTACGATCTTTAAGCCCGGCGGACGAAAGCTGCTGGCGAAAGGCCATATTCTGAGCGACGAAGATATTCGCCTGCTCCAAACCGAAGGCCTTCGACAAGTCTGGGTTACCGAACTCGAGGAGGGCGAAGTCGCTGAAGACGACGCGGTCATGGCAGTGGCGCAGGCCATGTGCTGCGGCTCGGTCGAAATCCGGCTGGCCGCTGGAGGTCGCGCCAATCTGGTCGCAACGGAAAATTGTTGCGCTCTGGTGGACGACGAACTGCTAAAGCAAATCAACTGCACCAGCAGCGTAGTCATCGCCACCGTCGCCAATTACCGCTACGCGCAAGCCGGTGAGCGCGTCGCCACCATTAAAAGCGCGCCCTTCGCCGTCGCCAAGTCTCAGCTCGAAACTGTCCTCTCCATCTTGAATGAGCGCGGTGCGATTCTGCAGGCGCGTCCCATCCGCGATGCGGACGTCAGCGTCCTTTATGCCGATCCGGTGCACGGCGACCGCGCGCGCACCTTGTTTGAGCCCGTCGTCCGCGCCCGCGTCGAACGCTTCGGAGCCAACCTCCGTTACGCGCTTGCCTGCATCGAAGACGAGGAGCACGTAACGCGCTCTCTCCAGCATCTGCTGCGCGCCAAGCCTTCTCTCGTCCTGGTCGCCTCCACCACCGCTCCCTCAGGGCCGGAAGACGTGATCGGCCGCGCGCTTACGCGCCTCGGCGCTCACATTGAGCGCTATCTCGCTCCGGTCGAGCCCGGCAACCTGATGATGCTCTGCTACAAGAACGATATCCCGGTTCTTTCGGCGCCCTGCTGCTTCCGCTCGCCCAAGCCCAACGTCCTCGACCTCATCATGCCGCCCATGCTAGCCAAATACCGCATCTCCGGGTGGGAAATCGCCTGCCTCGGCCACGGCGGCCTGCTTACCTGATTTCATGTAGCTTCCATCGCTGCATATCCGGCCGGACGTTCCAGGGATCGTCCGGCCGTTTTTTCTTTTGGGCTTGCGCCACTGAATCGAAGTTAGTACAATTGTAATAACATGCTAGCAACTCAAGGTCCGCAAATTCGGCAACTCCCTCGGCGTCATACTTCCCAAAGAAGCCATTGAGCGGCTCCGCACCGGTGAAGGGAAAATGCTTTTTCTCGTAGACTCGCCCGGCGACGGTTATCAGATAAAGCGCTATGATCCCGAATTCGAGCGGCAAATGCGGCTTGCCGAAGAAGGAATGGCTCAATACCGTAACACCCTGCGCGTGCTCGCGAAGTGAATGAGCCCGTTTGGATACTACGGCAGGTTGTCGAGTCGCTGCACGAATCTCTTCTAGTGGAACATGGCGGGGCGGCGGGCCTGCGGGACGAGGGTCTGCTTGAATCCGCCCTGGCTCGCCCACGCCAGATCTTCGCTTATGCAGAACCTGATTTGGCCGAGCTCGCTGCCGCGTACGCCGCTGGCATTGTGCGCAACCACCCGTTTGTCGACGGTAATAAACGGACCGGATTCATGACCGCTTATATCTTTCTCGCTAGAAACGGACTGCGCCTCACAGCGCCCGAAGCGGAAGCCGCCCAAGCGGTTCTCGAACTCGCCGCCGGCACCATCGATGAGACCGGTTTCACCGCGTGGCTGCGCGACAACCTCCGCAAATAATCCCGTCTGTGCCGAAATCCAGCGGAAGTGTATGATGAGTTTTCGACACATGTCCGAACACGCGCAACCGGATGAGCTCGCGCCTCACGTCATTCGCATCATCGCCCAGACTCAGCGCATTCCGCAGGAATCGATTTCCCTCGACAGCACGTTCGAAGAGCTGAAAATCGACTCGCTCGACGGTATCAACATCGTCTTCGCTCTCGAAAACGAATTCGCCATCAACATCCCCGACGAGGGCGTCCAAAACATGCGCTCCATTCGCGAAACGGTCGAGGGTGTCCGCAAGCTCCTCCAGGAGCAAAAGCAAGCTGTTCCCCCAGGTGCGGCGTGAATCGAGTCGCGGTGACCGGCCTCGGGCTGGTCTGCGCACTTGGAAATAACGTCCCCGAATGTTGGAAACGCCTCGCCGCGGGTGAGAGCGCCATACGCCCCATGCGCGATCCGGGCGCGCCGCCCTACAAATTTCAAAACGGCGCCGAAGCCTGGGATTTCCAACCGCTAGATCATTTCACCGAAAAAGATCTGCTCATGCTGGAGCGCTTCGCCCAGTTCGCCGTCGTCGCCGCGCGCGAAGCGGTCGCCCAAAGCGGCCTCAAATTCGATGAGGAATTGGGAGACCGCACCGCCGTCGTCACCGGCTCCAGCGTGGGCGGCCAGTTCACGGAAGAAGACGGATACCGCCGCCTCTACAAAGAAAACCAGCCCCGCGTCGCCCCGCTCACTATTCCCCGGACCATGTCGAATGCCGGCGCCAGCCGCATCTCGCTTGAATTCGGTATTCACGGACCCTCCTACACCGTTTCCACTGCCTGCTCGTCTTCAAATCACGCCATCGGGCAAGCCTTCTGGCTGATTCGCAACGGGCAGGTCACCACCGCCATTGCCGGCGGCAGTGAAGCCGTCTTCGCCGAAGGCCTGCTCCGCGCCTGGGAAGCCATGCGCGTGGTCTCGCCGGATCTCTGCCGCCCGTTCTCTCTAAACCGCCGCGGCCTGTCGCTCGGCGAAGGCGCCGGCATGCTGGTCCTCGAAAATTGGGAACACGCGCGAGCCCGCGGCGCAAAAATTCTGGGCGAAATCGCCGGCTTCGGCATGAGTTCCGACGCGCACCACATCACCCAACCCTGCGTCGAAGGACCCGCCAAAGCCATGCTATGGGCGCTTCGCGATGCCAATGCCGCTCCTACGCAAATCGGCTACATTAACGCTCACGGCACCGGCACGCAAGCCAACGACGTCATCGAAACCCAGGCCATTCACGCCGTTTTCCCCGAAAATGCCCGCCAATTACTGGTCAGCTCGAGTAAATCCATGCACGGCCACACGCTAGGCGCAGCGGGCGCCATTGAAGCCATTGCGACGTTACTCGCTCTCCAGCACAGCCTCATTCCGCCCACCGCCAATTTCACCACGCTCGATCCAGCCTGTAATCTGGACGTGGTACCAAACCAGGCTCGCCCCGCCGCCATAGATATGGCCATCTCCAATACCTTCGCCTTCGGCGGCCTGAACGCGACCCTGGTGATGAAACGAGCCTGATTTGTGCATCTAACCTTATTACCTTGCGCCGTCCAACTGATCCGCATCGAACCTGTCTCCCTCAACAGAACCGCGCGCGTAAGCAAGCCGACGCGCGGGAGCCGTCACGCCATGAAACTCTCCATCGGAGCCGATCACGCCGGCTACGACATGAAACGCCAGCTCATCGACTTCGTCGAACAACTCGGCCACACCGTCCACGACGTCGGCACCTTCGAGCCCGATAAGCCCGACGATTATCCCGATTACGCCGCGCTCGTCGCCGAAGAAGTTCGCTCCGGCCAGGCCGAGCGTGGCATCCTGGTCTGCGGCAGCGGTGTCGGCGTCTCCGTTGCCGCCAACAAATTCAAAGGCATTCGCGCCGCCATGTGCCACGATCATTACTCGGCCCACCAAGGTGTCGAGCACGACGACATGAACATCCTGGTCCTGGGCGCGCGCATTATCGGCCCCATGATGGCGCAAGATGTCACCCAAGCGTTCTTGAGCGCGAAGTTTTCCAACGAACCGCGCCATCTGCGCCGCCTCAATAAGGTAAAACAAATTGAACAAAATGAGTTCCGATAGTTTTTCCTCTTCACTCCCGCGGGATCTCGAAAGAGCCGTCAAAAGCGCCCAGAAAAATTGGGACGCCGCGCGCAACACTGAGCGCCTCTGGAACAAAGACGCTTCCCTGTGGACCAATACGGATGAATCCAAATGGCTCGGCTGGCTCGACATCGTCGACCAGCAGCTCTCGAGCGTTTCTAAATTCAAAGCCCTCGCAGCCGAAATTGCCGAAGACGCTTTCATCCACGTCGTGCTGCTGGGCATGGGCGGCTCCAGTCTCGCTCCCGAAGTCTTCGCCCTCACCTTCGGCAAGCAGGGCCGCTGGCCGGAGCTGCTGGTGCTCGATTCCACAGATCCCGTCCAGATTAAAAGCCTCCGGGAAAAAATCGATCCGGCCCGCACGCTCTTCTGCGTCTCCAGCAAATCCGGAACGACGCTGGAGCCCAACATCTATATGCAGTACTTCTTCGAAGAAACGAAGAAGAGCGTCGGCGATCGCGCCGGCCATCACTTCATTGCGATTACCGATCCCGGCTCCAAGCTCGAAGGTATTGCCGAAAAGCTTGCGTTCCGCCGGCTCTATCATGGTGTTCCGAGCATTGGCGGCCGCTACTCCGCTCTTTCCGATTTCGGTCTCGTACCTCACGCCGCCATGGGTCTCGATACCGAAAAATTTCTGAAGCGCGCCTCCGTCATGGCCGAAGCCTGCAAGAATCCCGACGCGGCGAAAAACCCCGGTGTCGCGCTCGGGCTTTTGCTCGGTACCGCGGCAAAAGATTTCGGCCGCGATAAAGTCACGCTGCTCTGCTCGAAATCCATTCATGATATCGGCGCCTGGCTGGAACAATTGCTCGCCGAATCCACCGGCAAACAAGGTCATGGCCTAATCCCGGTCGATCGCGAGCCGCTGGTCTCGCCCGATAAATACGGCAAAGACCGCCTGTTCGCCTACATCAGGTTCGCGGGCGACAACGGCGGGGAGCTCGAATCCCACGCCGCCGCGCTCGAAAAAGCGGCTCAGCCTGTCGTGCGCATCGTTCTTCACGATCTTTACGATCTCGCCCAAACCATGTTTCAGTGGGAGATCGCAACCGCCGCCGCCGGCTCCGTAATCGGCATCGACGCCTTTAATCAGCCCGACGTCGAAGCCAGTAAAATCGCCACTCGCGATCTCACCTCCGAATTCGAAAAGACCGGCTCGCTGCCTCCCGAAAAACCTATCCTCACGGCCGATGGCATGCAGCTCTTCACCGATAAAGCCAACGCCGATGCGCTGCTCAATGGCGGGAACACGCTCGGCGCCGTGATTCGCCAGCATATCGATCGCCTCCAGCCCGGCGACTACTTTGGCCTGCTCGCCTACATTCCCATGTTCCCCGAATACGAGCAAACGCTCGAGCGCATCCGCAAAGCAATCGTTGAGTCCAAACAGGTCGCGACGGTCCTTGGCTTCGGACCCCGGTTCCTGCATAGCACCGGCCAAGCCTACAAGGGCGGCCCCAATTCCGGCGTATTCCTGCAAATCACCTGCGACCATGCGCAGGATCTTCCCGTCCCCGGCCAGAAGTATTCATTCGGCATTGTCGAAGCCGCGCAAGCCCGCGGAGATTTTCAGGTTCTCGCCGACCGCCACCGCCGCGCGCTCCGCGTTCACCTTGGAAAAGATGTCTCCGCGGGCCTCGCTCACCTTCACGACCTTATCTGCGCCGGCCTCGCGCATTAAATTTGACCGCCTGCTATACGCCCCGAAAAACTCCCGAGGAAACGTTTCTTTTCCCGTGCCGTCGCCATTACACTAGTTGGCCCGTACTAGTCCAACTAGGGAGGGTATACGGATGGCAACTTCATCCAAATCGATGGGGAGGCAGACATGCCTGCTCTCAATGTTTTTCTTAGTCGGCGCTTCCACATGGGCCACGCCGATCAACAACACGGCGAACCTGTCGGTCGCTGCTGAGGGCACCGATTTCCTGGAGTTCTTTGGTTCAGGGAACGTGACCTTTACCGTGACCAATAACACTGGTGTTCCGCTCATTCTGGACTACGCCTTGGCGATTATTGTCCAGACAGGTGGGGACGACGATGATCTTGTGAACTTCGGTGGTGTGACGGCGGATACCCAAATCGCCGCTCCCCGCGGCAGCACAGGACAATTCAAATACAACATCATCAATCCTCAAGGGGACCCGTTTGAGCCGGAAGACAACGGCAAGGACAACGTCTACTTCTGGGTTGAGTACAGCGATTCAACCGGGTGTACGGCAAATCCCACTCCGGTTATTAACGTGAGGGGACGGGGGGTCTTTGACTTCCCGGGTCCGATCTGTCCCAACGCTACGGTCGATGCAAATGTTCTTGCGGGCCTGACGGCTTGCCTCAACAATCCAAATCCAACCGCAGCCGCCTGTGCCCCGAACATGGCGCTATATTCGAACAGCTTCTCTCCTCCGTTAAATCAGTTCCCGTCGGTCGCGCCAGTGACGGTCACCGACGTGCCGGAACCTGCGACATTTTTCTGCGGGCTGTGTGCATTCGGCTTGATCGGCGCGCTCTTCTGGAGCCGGTATCAGCGCCTGCAATAGTCTGTTCGGTCATGCTACCGGTTCGTGCTCGTCGGGAATCAGGTCTATATCCCGCAAAGGCAGCAGACCCAATTGCCGATAGATCGGCCGTATGACGGCAAGGATTTTTGGCAGCTCTAGCGTGAACCATAGCGAGCCCGCCACACAGCACGCGCCAAGAACAACGACCGTGTGGGGCGCTCCTATCCGATGAGCCAGCGTGCCGGCTAGCAGACTGCCGAACGGCGCGGCACCGAAAAAAGCCATCGTGTAATAGCTCATCACCCGGGCGCGTTTGTCTTCCGGCACCAGCGTCTGGATGATCGTATTGCTGACGGATGCACTCTGTATCAGACCGAAACCAGCGAACACCATCAGTACCAGTGATAGCCACAACGTATGGGACAGGCCGAAGAGAATCAGCGCTGCTCCCAGCATCAAGGCGGCGATTTGCAGCATGCGTGTCAACCCGACGACCGACTTGCGAATTGCAAGCGAAAGCGCCGAGACAAGCGCACCGATTCCTGAGGCTCCCGTCAGCCAGCCGAGGGTCGCCGCCCCGCCATGCAGCACTTGTCCGGCGAATACCGGCAACAGCACCGAGTACGGCCATCCCATCAGAGTGAGAAACGCAAAGAGCAGAAGGATGCTGCGGATGGGGCGAAATGTACGAACGTAATCCCAGCCCTCGCGCATTTGTTCGAGCATGCTGGTCGCCTTACGGTGAATATTCAAAGGCTTGATGCGCATCAGCAGCAAGGATGCGATCACGGCAAAGTAGCTGATGCCGTCCAGCAGGAAACACCAGCCTTCGCCCGCGGCCGCGATCACCAACCCGGCAATCGCCGGGCCCACCAGCCGCGCACCATTTGCCATCGAGGAGTTAATAGCGATGGCGTTGCTGAGGTCGTTACGGTCTTCGATCATTCGCACCAGAAAGGCTTGCCGCGCAGGCATATCGAATGCATTGATCAATCCCTGAAAAGCGGCGAGCGCGATGATCTCCCATAGCGTGATGACATGTGCCAGCGTCAGAGCGGCGAGCGCGAGCGACTGGACGGCAGCGGCGGCTTGTGTCCACACCAGCAGCTTGCGGCGATTGAGGCGCTCCACCCAGACGCCCGCAAATGGGCCCAGCATAAACGAAACAATCTGGCCTGCGAAGCCTACTATGCCGAGCAGCAGAGCCGAATGGGTCATCCGATACACCAGCCAGCTCGTCGCCAGCCGCGTCATCCAGGTGCCGATCAGCGAAATGCTCTGACCACCCACGAACAGCTTGAAATTTCGATGCCGCAGCGCTCTCCAGGCGTGCGAGATCGAACCTTTCACAAGCTGGCGTTCGTCCCTCATCGCCGGTCACTTCTTTCCCAAAGGCGCTCAATCATAATCGATGTTGTCACGCGTATGAACAGTTTCTGGAAAGACGTACAGTACGCCCTGCGCGTTTTTCTAAAATCGCCCGGCTTCACAGCGGTCGCCGTCCTCACGCTGGCCCTCGGCATCGGCGCAAATGCAGCTATTTTCAGTTTGGTTCACGCCATTCTTCTAAAGCCGCTTCCGTTTCGCGATCCCGCGCGTCTGGTCGCCATCTGGGATACTTATGTCCCGCAATTTCCTACCATCGGAATTTCTCCGCCCGAAATTCAAGCGCTCCAGAAGCAAACCGATCTCTTCGCCCAAACCGCCTGGTATCGTTACGTGCCCGAAAATCTGGACCTGGTTACGCCCGCGTCCGAAGCGCTCGAGATCCACGCCGCCGTCGCTCCCCCCGCGCTTTTCTCCGTGCTCGGCGTTACCGGCTTTCCTAAAAATGCGGATCCGCATTCCGTTCTCTTGAGTGGCAAACTCTGGCGCAGCCGCTTCCACGCCGATCCGGCCATCGCCGGCAAAACCATCCACCTCAATGGCGAGCCGTTCACCGTAAGCGGCGTCCTGCCTCCGAATTTTGAGTTCCCGGATTGGGCCGATCTCTGGCTTCCGCCCGGCCCTATTCTGGGCGACGAACTCACCAATCCTGTCCGGCACGCCGCCGGCTTCATCGCCCGCTTGCGTCCCGGTGTAACAGACCGGCAGGCCGCGCTTCGCCTGCACGCGATCGCACGCCGCCTCGCCGCCGAGCATCCCAAAACCAGCAGCGGTTTCGGTATCCGCATGGTCGGTCTGCAGGACGACCTCACCGCCAATCTGCGCCCCACGCTGCTCCTGCTGCTCGGCGCCGTCGCTCTCGTTCTCCTGATCGCGTGCGGAAATATCGCCAATCTCTTGCTCTCTCGCGCCAGCGCCAGAAGCCGCGAGATCGCCATTCGCGCCGCCATCGGAGCCGGCCGGTGGCGCATCTTCCGTCAATTGCTTACCGAAAGCGTCGTGCTCGCTCTGCTCGGCGGAGCGCTCGGTCTGCTTCTCGCGAAGTGGAGCCTCTCTATCCTCCTGCCCGCCCGCGCTTCGCTCGATTCCACCGTCTTTTTGTTGTGCGCCTGCATCTCCGTGGCATCCGGCATTTTCTTCGGCCTCGCCCCCGCCGTCCAACTCTTTCGCGTGGGCCAGACGCTTTCCTCTTCCATGCGCGGCGCCGCCGGCGGCACCAGGACGCGCGGGATGCTCGTGATCTTTGAGTTCGCACTCGCCATTATGCTGGTCACCGGCGCCGGTGTTCTCGCAAAAAGTTTTCTCCGGCTCATGCAGGTCGCCCCTGGCTTCAACCCCAAAGGCGTGCTCGCGTTGAAACTCTTCGTGCCGCCCTCGCACAATCCGCAAAATTTGTTCACCCGCCTTCAGAACCGGATCGCCGCGCTGCCCGGCGTGCAATCCGTCGCTACCGTCAACTCGCTGCCTCTCATCGCCACCCGCGCCAATTGGGCTCGTTTCAAAATTCCCGGAAGCCCGCTCATCAACCCGGATGCTCTGCCGGGCGCTGCTTTTATAGCCGCCAGCCCGGACTACTTCCGCGCTATGCAAATCCCGCTGCTGTCGGGTCGTCTGTTTACACAGGGCGATCTCAACACGCCCCGCGTCATCGTCAATCAAACGCTCGCCCGCCGCTTTTGGCCGAACCGGAATCCTGTTGGCGAAAAATTCATCACCGGGCCCTGGGGACCGAACCCAAGCTGGTCCACCATCGTCGGCGTAGTTGCCAATGTTAAGCAGTTCGGCCTCGATTCCGAACCCACCTTCGATATCTACTTCCCCGTCATCGCACCGAATTTTTTAGTCGTGAAAACAGCCGGGAATCCGCTTTCGATCGCATCGGCAGTCCGCCAGGAGATTCGTTTCGTCGATTCCGATATTGCCATCTCCAGCGTGCATTCGATGGACGAAATCGCCGCGCAGTCGGCCCGCACTCGCCGCGAGACCATGGCCGTGCTTGCTGCTTTCGCCGCCCTCGCGCTGCTGCTCGCCGCCGTGGGCATTTACGGAGTTATCTCGTCGATGGTCGTGCAGCGCACTCGTGAAATTGGAATTCGCATAGCGCTGGGCGCCACAACCGGTGAAATTCTTCGAACGGTCGTACGCGATGGGGTCAAACTCAGCGCTGCGGGCATTGTCATCGGCCTGCTCGGGGCTCTCGCCTTCCGCCGGGTTCTCGCAAAATTTGTCTTCGGCGTGAGCACCGCCGATCCGCTCATCTATGCTTCTGTCATCGCTCTTATGCTTGTGATCGCGCTGCTAGCCTGCTACCTTCCTGCGCGGCAGGCTAGCCGCGTCGATCCACTTACTGCCTTACGCCATGAATAAGTATGTGGCGCGGTGCATCTGTAACTACGACTGTTTCGCCTCCTTCCTCAGTTGACGGCGGAACAGAAGTCCGCAACCAACAAGAGCCAATCCAAGGAGACCTGCTGAAGCCGGTTCCGGTGCTGCTGTGGCGACGCCGCCCAGCAGGATATTACCGCTCTCCGCCGTAACAAAGAGATACTTATCCCCGCTCAGGCTGCTCACATTCTGAGATCCTTCGCTGGTGCCGGTTATAAGACCGCTGGTCGGAATGACAAAATTCTGCCCAGCCACAGCGGCAGTATTAGAACCCCAGATCGCCCATTCCTCGCCGTCGGTCGCGCTTCCCGTATAGATGTCGAGCGTGGTAAGGGACAAACTGCGAACGTCCAGCATGATGAAACTGCCAGGCGTAATTTCGTCGTCGCCGCTGCCATCGTTAGTCAATCCCAGGCCGCTTTCGTCCGTGGGAGGCGGAAATAACGCCGCTGCCCTTGCTGTAGAGATCGACCGCCGAAGCGGGAGATCCTGCTTTGAAGCCGGTTGCCGTGATATTCGGGCCGGAGCCGCTGGTTGGAGAGAAGGTGTGGGTGGATCCCAGAGTTCCTAGCCCCCCGAAGGCGTAGTCCACTGTCGACGCCTGTAAACCTACGCCGAAAATGAGCGATGCGCCCAAAAGAATTGTTACTTTGTTAATCATTAATTTTCCTCCGATACAAATTTCGAGAAAACCGCGTCTTAGACAAATACCTTAGGCACGGCAACCCGGTAAGGCGAGTGTCCCAGCTAGACGCGCTCGATTCAATTAGCCTGCGATGGCTAAGTTAGGTCCTGTATCTCTTAGAACGGATTCGGGCGTTATCCACGCATAAATGCCAAGCCGAAGTAAACATGGAAACGCGCAGTACTATTTCCGAGATAGAAGGCTTACCCGGCGGTCTGGCACTTCGCCACAATCAAAGTGATGTCGTCGTGCTGTTCCTGTGGACTGAACGCTTGCACTTCATGGATGATCGACGCGACTATGGCTTGCGCCGGCAGTTCTCGATGTCTCTGCAAAGCTTCGATCAGGCGCTGTTCTCCGAACTCCTCGTCCGCTGCGTTGAACGCCTCAGTTACCCCATCGGTGTAGATCGCCAGCGTATCTCCTGAAAAGAGCCGCCGTTCCGCAATCGTGCAGTCCCACTCTTTGAACAACCCGAGTACGGTACAGGTGGAATGGAGCTTCTCAATACTGCGGTCGCGCCGCAGCAGCAGTGCCGCCAGATGCCCGCAATTTCCATAGCGCAGCAGTCCCGTCCCGTCGTCATATTCGCCAAAAAAAAGCGTCGCGTATGCGCTCTCGTCCGTGTTCTCGTAAAAGAGCTTGTTCACCGAATGCAACAAGCGTTGCGGCTCATCCAGCGCAATTGCGCATTGGCTGCGAAGATTCGCCTGCAGATTGGCCATAAGCAGCGCGGCGGCCATTCCTTTTCCCGAAATATCGGCAATTACCAAGCCGAAGCGTCCTCCGCCGAGCGCGAGAAAATCGTGGTAATCGCCGCCTACCTGGCGCGCCTGGATGCAAGCGCCCGCATATTCCAGCGTTGCAATCACCGGCAGCGTTTGCGGAAATAGCCGCGCCTGCACTTGTCTCGCAATCTCTAATTCCTGCGCGGCACGGCGCTCCGTGTCCAGTTTCTCCGTCATCCTCCTGCGTCGCGCTTCGATTTCCCGATTTACCTCGTCGAAGCCAATCAGCGCAAACGAATTTCCATCCATATCCTTGAAGCGCGTGAATACTCCGCCCCAAGCCGTCGATGGCTCCTCAGGCGCGTCCGGCCGCGCCCGGCCCTCATACCGGACGCGCCGCAGCCGCGGTGAAAAGAGAAACCGGACTCCGCGCCTGCGCCATTCCTGATACTTGGCAATCACGTCCTCGGTAACGAAAACAACCCCGGTAGGCCGCCCAATAAGCTCGTACTCCTGGGAGCCAGGCTCAGGAGCAACCAGCGCCAATACCGTGCTGCCGTCGGGAGGCGCAACCGCGAGCCAGCGCTCGCCCGATTGCAGCCGCGCATCGAAGGCCACATCGAATCCGAGTTGGTCCGCATAGAACTGCAGGCTCCGGTCCTGATCCCGAACGAAAACATTAACGGCGTGAATCCCAAGAAACGGAGGGAACTCGTCCATCGCAGCGATTATAATTCTTGATTGGCCAATTCCTAATTCGGCCTGCCCTACACTTGAAGTATTCCTTCTTCGCAATCGGTTTCAAAATCGCTGCTCCAAATCATGGAATGAAAAACGCCAAACCGCTCCGACTCGCTGCGGCTCTCCTTCTAGCCGCGGCCCTACCCGCCATAAGCCAAACTTCCCGCGCCAATAGAGCAGGCGCACCTCGCACGTACGATCCAGCCTCTGTCGAAAGAGGTCGCGCAACGTTCGTCGCCACCTGCGGCTTTTGTCACGGGTCGAATGCCACAGGCGGCGAAAAAGGACCGGATCTGCTTCGTTCCGTGCTGGTCTTGGATGACGAGAACGGAAAGAGCATTGGTCAGGTGGTGCACAACGGCCGGCCCGAAAAGGGCATGCCCGCCTTTCCTCTCACAGCGCAGCAAATCACCGATATCGCCAATTTTCTACACAGCTCCATCCAAGCTGCCGCCGATCGGGGCAGCTATAAAATCCTTAACATCGTTGTCGGCGACCCGAAAGCGGGCGAGGCTTACTTCAATGGCCCGGGTAAATGCAGCACCTGTCATTCCGTGAACGGAGACTTGAAAGGAATTGCCAGCAAGTACGACGCCGCCACGTTGCAAGGTAAATTTTTGCAGCCCGACTACTTCTGGACGGAAGGCACGCCGCCGCGCCGCGTTATGGCAATTTCCGTTACCGTAACCTTACCTTCCGGCGAATCCTTCACCGGCACTCCCGTGAATCTGGACGATTTCAATGTTTCCCTGCGTGAGCCCGACGGTACCTATCGTTCCTTCCAGCGCGAGGGGAACGTCCCACGCGTCGAAATTCACAATCGGCTCCAGGGTCACCAGGACCTGTTGAGACAGTACACCGATACTGACATTCACAACCTCACCGCGTATTTATCGACTCTTAAATGAAGATCCATTCGTTGCTGTTAAACCTTCTGCTTGCGGCGATGCCGGTTTTATGTTCGGCGCAGCTTCTCGATCCCGCATTGCTCACCAAACCCGCCACGGATGCCTGGCCGACTTACAACGGCGATTATTCCGGCCGCCGCTTCAGCCCTCTCGATCGGATCAATCAATCCAACGTCAAGCAACTCACCCTGGCATGGGTCTATCGCTTAAAAGTCGGTCTCACTCCGCGAGCGATTGTAGGCGGCGAAGGACCGCTCCCCGAAGGTCCGCCTACCGACCCCGGCGTATCCACCATCAAGGCCACACCGTTAATGGTCAATGGCGTTCTTTATTTTTCCACCCCCGATAATGCCTGGGCCATCGATGCCCGCTCGGGACGCGAGTTGTGGCACTACTTCTGGAAAACCAAAGGCGGCATTCACATCGGCAATCGCGGCATGGGGATGTACGGAAACTGGCTTTTCTTCGAAACTCCCGACGACTATCTCGTCTCTCTCGACGCACGCACCGGCAAAGAGCGCTGGCATGTCGAAATCGCAGACGTGAAGCAGGAATACTTTTCCACTCCGGCGCCTGTTGTCGTCGGCAACCATGTCATCGTCGGTACCGGAGGCGATTCGCTCGACGTTCCAGGTTTCCTCGAAGCTCATGATCCGGAAACGGGTGCAGTCCAGTGGAAATGGTGGAGCGAGCCTTTAAAGAAAGGCGACCCAGGCTTCGACTCCTGGCCCGACGCCTATGCCATGCGCCACGGCGGTGGCATGACTTGGATTCCCGGAACCTACGATCCCGAACTCCATCTGTATTACATCGGCACCGGTAACCCGAATCCGGTTCTGACCGGCCGCAGCCGCCTGGGAGACGATCTCTACACCTGCTCCATCGTTGCGCTGAATATCGATACGGGAAAACTGGCCTGGTATTTTCAAACATCGCCGCATGACACGCACGATTGGGACGCCGCCCAGACTCCGGTGCTCATCGACGGCGAGATTGATGGAAAGCCGCGCAAACTACTCGCGCAAGCCAATCGCAATGGGTACTTCTTTTTGCTTGATCGCACCAACGGCAAAAACCTGCTGACCCGGCCCATGATTCAGACCATGAACTGGTCCAAGGGCATCAATGCGAATGGTCAACCGATTCCGGATCCGGCGAAGGAAGCTACTGTGCCGGGCGTGCTGGTGTCGCCGCCTAGCGGTGGAGCGACAAACTGGCCGCCTCCCAGCTTCGATCCGGAAACCGGCCTGTTCTACGTCGGCACATCCCAGAGTTTCAGCATGTTTTACCTGACCGATACCGACCCGCATCCCGAAGGCTGGGGCGCAGCCGAGCGCGAGGCCGGCTACTTCGGCGGCGACTTGGCAGCGATCGATTACAAAACCGGGAAAATTGTTTGGGACCATCATTATCCCTATGGCGGAGGTGCGGTCGGCATTCTCACCACCGCGGGAAAGCTCCTGTTTACCGGTGACCGCTCGGAACATCTGATTGCGTTCGACCCCGCCAACGGTAACATTCTCTGGCACGCCGGCCTGTCAAGCAGCCTCAGCAACGGTCCCGAGACTTACCTGCTGGACGGCCAGCAATACCTGGTGGTAGGCGCGGGCGATTCTCTCTACGCGTTCACCATCGAACCATAATTCGGCAATCGCTAGTCTCCTGTTCTCAAGCTCCTTTTTATAAGAAAGGTCACTCGTCCTGCGTGAATACTGACACTGTATTGGCATCATTCCACCCGAAGAGGTAATTGTTACGAGCCACAACAAATGTTTTAGGTATCTGGGCGATGGCCGATCGGTCAGACTACTGGCATTAGTTCCAAGGCTCGCCGCAGTGCTGGTTATAGCGGTCTTTCCGCTTACTGCGCAGGATGATATTACTACTCGGAACGCTGGCAGCGCCTATGCCGGCGCTTTCATCACGGGTCCGGCCTCAAATCCGCTCAGCTTTCTCAACGGCCCTGCCTACCGGACTTTCGGAGTGACAGCACCCTACGATCTGCCGAACTTTGATCCGGCCTCTCAGCTCAACCAACAGTTGCCCAAATGGATCCGCTTCGGATGGGAGGAGCGGCTCCGGTATGAGGGTTACCAGGACGGCGGGTTCAAGCTAAACAACAACGATTCCTACCTGCTGCTCCGCTCGCGCCTGCTGATGATACTAAGGCCCGCAACTTGGTTCCGACTTGTAACACAGGTGCAAGATGCGCGGCCTTTCATGCAGAAACCGCCTTGGGGGCCTCCGAATTTGAACGCCTGGGATCTCAAACTGGCTTACCTTCAATTCGGTGATCCGGAAAAACACTGGATCAGTGTGCGCGTCGGCCGCCAGTTGATCAATTACAACAACACGATCATCGCCGACTCGGAATGGCGTAATCAGGCGCGCTCCTACGATGCCGTCGTGACCAATCTTCATTTCGATCGCTATCGCGTAGGCCTTTTCGGTGCTTCGGCGGTTGTTCCGCAGGCCGAGGGTATCAGCCATCACCAGGAAGGAAACAACATCTATGGCATTTACGGCGGCATAGATCGCCTCGTCCGCAACTCGGTCTTGGAACCGTTCGTCCTCTGGCGCTTGCAGCCAAGTGTGCCGGTCGAAACCAGCGGCAAAATCGAAACTGGCAAGCAGAATGAATGGGCTTACGGTGCGCGCTTCAAGGGCCTAACGCTTAAGAGTTTCGACTATTCAGCGGAATGGATCGGCGAGCGGGGCAGCGATGGACCCAACCGCATCGACGCCTGGGCGACAACCATAGGCGCCGCGTACAGAATGCGCCAGCTATCGTGGAAGCCGAGAGTGTTCTGGCTGTGTGACTATGCTTCCGGCGACAAAAATAGCGCCGACGGACAGCACGGCACATTTGACACCATGTATCCGACGGCTCACGACCGCTTCGGCATTATCGATCAGTTCGGCTGGCAAAATATTGTTTCCCAACGAGTCGGTGTCACGATCGAGCCGCGGCATCGCTGGACGATAACAGGACAATACCTGGACCTTTGGCTGGCCAGCGCTGTCGATTGGCTTTACAACACGTCGGGAGGGACGATCGTTCGCGATGCGACTGGAAAGTCGGGGACGCATATTGGTCAGGAATACGACGCCTATACCTGGTACGAGCTGAACCGGCATGTCAACGTTGGTGTGGGGGCGGGTCATCTTCAGGGCGGAGACTTCCTGCAGCGCACAACCAAAGGGCCGAACTACAACTATCCCTATTTTGCCCTCAATTTCAAGGACAATCCAAACCTCAGGTAGCGGCAGGCCCGATGCATGTAGCGCCCCGCACGGCTGATCAAAACGGAGACCGTCGCTCTCTTACGCAAACCGCGTCTGGAATCCGTGGGCTAACACTCAACCAAGCTCTATAGGAGACTAGCGTCCCCCGCCGCCCAGCCACTTGAAGAGCACCAACGCATACACCCCTGCCGGTATCAGGCACAGCACCAGCGAGATCGCAAAAACGTGGTTGTACAACTGGTGTTCCGCCACCGCCGGTCCCAGCCGCAGCACCACATAAAAGCACCACGCCGCCCAAAATAAGAAAAACAGAATCGAAACAACGATAATCTTCAGCCGGCTCGGCATCCCTCTCAATCCTAAATGTTAGGAACGACCGCGTCTTCCGCTGACACCCGCGAATCCCTCACCGGATACCCAACCGCGAAATGATACACAACCTGCCCTTGTGCCGGCTCCAGCCCGAGATAGCGATGCACTTCATCGTCAAAGAACGCGCCGATACCGGTCGCGCCCAGCCCAAGCGCCTCGGCCGCCAGATACAGCCGCTGTCCAATTCCGCCCGCCTCAAAATGCACATACCGGTATCCACGATTCCCGTGAGCGCGCGCCGCGCGTTCGAAATCGCCAATCATCGAGAACGCCACGCACGCGTTACCCGCAAGCTCCTGTCCCAGACTGAGGCCCGCGGCGGCAATACGCTGGTCGCCGCTCTTGATCTTCTCCAACCCAGCACTCTCGCCCCAGAATCTGTACACGCCGGGCTGTAGGCCGTCTACACGATGTACATACAGATAAAGCTGCACAAAACGCGTACTCGCAAAATCCGCGGCAAATGGCTGAGCCGCGGCAGCAAGCAGCGTAGAAAGCTGCGCGAATGAAATCGACTGCGCGCCACCTAAAAAATCAAGCGCCGAACGCCGCATCCGAACAGTCTCACCAAAACTTCGATTCGAGGAAGCCGGAGCAGGCAGCTTAATCTCGCCAAATCCGCTGGAAGCCTGCTCCACAGCGGAGCTTCCAGCATTCTCGCCACCGCCGAGCTTGGTCGCCTCGTGAATCGCTTCAATCGGGGGATAGCAAATCGTTTCCTCAGAAAGCCGGTTAGCGCAACCGCCGAGCCAAACAGCTTCACGCTCCTCTGGCAGGCCCAATGGAATGCAAGCGCCATCTAACCGGACCACCAGCATGGGCCACTCATCGTCGTTCGGGCGGCAGGCCCGCTCTATTTCCTCGTCGCGGAAATGGCCCATAGCTGCGCTCTCGCATCCCATAGCCCGCGCAGCCAGAGCCAGCGCTTGCCAGGCATGGCCTACATCGTGCAAGCAGTACCGATAAGCCCGCTCGCCGTACTTCCACGCTTCGCGCCACGCAATGCTCGTCAAAACAAATACGATTGGAGCGGAATCGCCGGCCAGCTTAGCGCCCCATCGGCCCAGCGCGCGCTGCTCCGCCATATGCGCCGACGGGCGGTAGTGGTACAACCCATCGGGCCAATCCTTCAAGCCTCGCGTGAAGAAATGAAACTCTGTGGGGTGCAGATTTCCGGAAGATGGATTTATCCGCAGCGCATAGCGGTATCCGGTGGAGGGCACAAGCTTCGATGCGCTAATCGCCGCGGAATAGAACAAAAGCTCTGAGAGAAACGTCGCGCCATCGCTAGCGATCGTACTGCCAGACGCGCCTCGCAGCACGTCCAGCGCTGCTATCTCAGGTGCGGGCGGATTTCCCGGTAAATCCAATACCGGTACGCCCTCATAATGGCGGAACGGATCGGGCATGTTTGCCCAGTCGAGCCCCTGCCGCGCTCGCCGCAACGATTCAACGCTGTGCTTAGTCGATTCGTGATAATCGCGCCAGTCACCCACCCACTCGCTCTGCCTTTGTCCCGGGATTCTCCCTCACGCGCGAATACAGCGCTTTCACGACCTCCAGAAAATCGGTGAACGTTGGTGGCTTTACCACGTAATCGTCCGCCCCGAGAGCCAGCAACTGTGTTCTGTCGCTGCCCAGCGACGACGAGCTAAGAACCACCGTCCGTATGCCCGAAAGAGAACCATCGTGGCGCATCTCGGTAAGAATCTCGCGCCCGCTTTTTTTCGGTAAATAGAGATCCAGAATCAGCAGGTCGGGCTGCGGAGCCGTTTCGTATGCCCCGTCCTTACGCAAAAATGCGAGGGTCTGCTCGCCATCCGCGGCGCGGTAAAGCCGAACTGGAAGATTCAGCTCCTCAATTGCAATCTGAAGCATCTGATGCATCGAGTCATCGTCGTCAGCGTGCAAGAATACGCAATCGTCCATTCGGCTAATGGACGCCCGTGTAAACTGTTGGTAACCGAGCACAGTTACGAGAAACGCAAAAAATGAGTAAATTCTGTATGATGCTGTTTGCAACTGTAGCCGCGCTCACCTAGTACTGTAGTACTGCCGCACAGATCATTATCTTATTAACATAGCGGTCGAACCAGGAGATATGTACGCCTAATTCCGATTCACGCATTTCCGTCTTGATTGAACGCGAGGAAGCCATCCTCTTAGACGAATGGATGAAGCTGCTGCGGACTGCTTCGGGTGTCCGCAAGGGGGCCAGCGATGTTCCACTCCAGGAGACCGCGCGAAATTTTCTCGCCGCACTGCGCCAGGGCCTCAGCTTTGGTAATTTTTCAGACCTCTCGCGTCCGGAATGGAACGGCATGCGGGACTTTTTGAAGAACCTGTCCCGGCAGCGAGCCGAGCAGGGTTTTACGCCTTCGGAAACGGCCACGTTTGTTTTTTCCTTCAAGCAGCCGCTATTTACACGGCTCCGGAAAGAGCTCGGGAACGACCCGGATGCTTTTGCCGACGAAATTGGGCTCGCTACCAGCCTTCTCGACAGGCTGGGCCTGGAGACGATGGACGCTTTCCAGAAGACCCGGGAGGACATCATCCACCGGCAGCAGCGGGAACTTCTTGAGCTTTCTACTCCCGTCGTCCGCCTCTGGGACAACATACTTGCGCTTCCACTCATCGGAACGCTCGATAGCGCCCGAACCCAGATCGTGATGCAGAATCTTCTGGAGGCGGTGGTCAGCCATAGCGCCGCCATCGCGATTATCGATATCACCGGCGTACCCACCGTAGATACTCTGGTCGCACAACACCTGCTGAAAACGGTTGCGGCAGCCCGATTGATGGGAGCAGACTGCATCATCAGCGGCATCCGGCCACAGATTGCCCAGACCATCATTCATCTCGGTGTCGATCTGTCCGATGTCATTACAAAAGCCACCTTGGCGGATGCCTTCCAGCTTGCACTCCGCAAACTCGGATATGGGCTTGCGGCCCCCCATCCTCGATCTGAAAGCGTTTAAGGCACACCTGTGGAGCATATCCCGATCCTCAAGGTGGGCGATTTCCTTCTCGTGACCATTCAGATAGATATGCACGATCGCCTGGCGCTTGCTCTTCAGGACGACCTGACCGATAAGATCGTACGCACCCAGGCGCGCGGCGTTCTTATTGACATCTCCTCGCTCGATATGGTCGATTCCTTCATCGGTAGAATGCTCGGCAATATCGCCGGAATGTCTCGCATTCTCGACGCCGAAACAGTCGTTGTGGGAATGCAGCCCTCGGTGGCTATTACACTGGTTGAGCTCGGTTTGTCGCTGCCCGGAATTCGCACTGCTCTGAACGTAGACAAAGGTATGGTTCTGCTGCGCAAGTCGCTCGAGCGGCAAAAGGAGATCTCGGGTGGCAACAGCCAGGCGGGGTAGCCTACCCATTGGTTCGCAGGAGGATGTTGTGATCGCGCGTCAAGCGGTGCGGCGTTCGGCAGTTGAGATCGGCCTTAACCTGATTGACCAGACAAAGCTCGTTACAGCGGCTAGCGAGCTTGCCAGAAACACATTCATCCACGGCGGGGGCGGCAGTATGTTAATCGAAGAATTGGAAGATTCCGGGCGGCGCGGACTCCGTCTCTCTTTTGAAGACCATGGCCCCGGAATCGCCGATATCGATCGGGCACTGAGTGACGGATATTCAACGGGAAACGGCCTGGGACTCGGGCTCGGCGGTGCGAAGCGGCTTTCGAACGAATTTTCGATCAGGTCTGAGCCGGGAAAGGGCACCTGCGTAGTGATCACGCGGTGGCAGGGCTAGTTTAAACTGCAGCAGCCCCTTATCGTGCCGGTTATAGAAGGCAGCCAAGTTTCCGAGGTGCGGCGCTTGGCTGCATCGCTCGCGCGCGAGAATAGCTGGGACGAAACGGCCTCGGGCAAGCTCGCCACCGTAGTAACGGAAGCAGCAACAAATTTGGTCAAACACGCGCAACGGGGTGAGATCCACCTCGGGATATGCCGGCGGGAGGAACATTTCGGAATCGAAGTACTTGCAATCGATCGCGGACCGGGCGTCGCGCGAATCGAAGCATGCCTACCGGATGGGTACTCTTCCCTGGCGACAGCCGGAACTGGCCTGGGTGCCATGGCCCGTTTGGCCGACGAGTTCGACATCTACTCGCAGCCTGGCAAAGGAACGTGTGTAGTAGCCCGTGTATATGCCTCCTCCGGCCCCGACCGCCAAACCAGTCCCGATAGTTCTATCATTGGAGCCGTGCAAGTTCCGGTACACGGAGAGCGGCAGTGCGGTGACAATTGGGGGGTCCGCGAGGAGGCTGGCCGTATGGTCCTGATGCTCGCCGATGGACTGGGTCACGGGCCCGATGCGGCCGAAGCTTCCAGCGAAGCGGTTGCCGTCCTTATGAAATCGACAGATCTGGCGCCCGTCGTGCTTCTGGAACGTGTCCACCATGCCCTTCGGGCGACGCGTGGCGCGGCAGTTGCGGTGGCATATATGGAAACACCGCAAAGCCAATTGAAATTTGCCGGTGTGGGCAATATCAGCGCCAGCATCGCCACAGCCAAAAGTACGCAGCAGCTTGTCTCGCACAACGGAACGGCAGGTCACAACGTCCGCAAATTCCAAGAATTCGTTTATCCCTGGCCCGCAGACGGAATTCTTGTAATGCACTCGGACGGGATTACAACCAGTTGGCGTCTCGATCCTTACCCCGGATTGCTCGAACACCATCCTTCTCTGATGGCCGCCGTGCTTTATCGCGACGCGAGCCGGGGTCGTGACGACGCGTGTGTAGTTGTCGCCCGCCCTGCGAGAAGTGACCATGGATCCATCTCATAGCACCGGGCTGGAGTCCGCTGTGCAGCGTCTGTTAAGCGTCAGCGTGGCGAAACAATCGGACATAGTCACAGCCAGACAAAGGGCGCGGGAACTGGCGCGATTGTTCGGCTTCGGCCGCCAGGATCAAATCCGAATAGCGACTGCGACATCCGAAATCGCGCGAAATGCCGTTCAGTATGCAGGCGGCGGCCTGGTTGAATTTTCCTTCGATCCCGAAGCTGAGCGGCCCCTTTTCCTCGTCCTCGTTAGTGATCGAGGACCCGGAATTCCGGACCTCGACGCTATATTGGAGGGCCGCTATCAGTCTCAAACCGGCCTGGGTCTCGGTTTGATGGGTACTCGGCGGCTTATGGACCGCTTTTCGCTCGATGCCGCATCCGGAAACGGCATCACCGTCACTTTTGGCAAATTCCTTCCCGCCGGTGCGGCGAAACCCGATCTTCAGAAGATCACCCGCCTCACGGAACACTTCGCTCCTGCGACGGCGCAAAGCTCAATCGATGAACTCAATCGATCGAATCAGGAACTACTCACCGCACTCACCACCGCCAAGGGGCAAGAGCTGGAGCTCGAACGGCGCGAGCTAGAGCTGCAACACCTGAATCGGGAGCTCGAAGAAACCAATCGTGGTGTAGTCGCTCTTTACGCCGAGCTGGATGACCGCGCCGCGGCGCTGCGCCGCGCTGACGAGGTCAAATCGCGCTTTCTCTCGAACATGAGCCATGAGTTCCGCACGCCCCTGAACTCGATTCTCGCCCTCGCCGGACTCCTGATCCGCCGGGTGGACGGCGACCTTTCGCCAGAGCAGGAAAAGCAAGTTGCACTAATCCGGCGCTCCGCTCAGGAACTCTTGGAAACGGTAAACGACCTGCTCGACCTCGCCAAGGTCGAGGCAGGCAAAGTGGACCTGCGGTGCGGCAGAGTCGAGGTGTCGAAACTTTTTGGGTCGCTGCGTGGCCTGATGCGTCCACTATTAACGAACGACGCCGTAAGCCTCGTCTTCGACGATCCGCCTGAGGACCTGACCCTTTATAGCGATGAAGGGAAGCTCAACCAGATCCTCCGCAATCTGATCGCAAATGCCTTGAAATTCACTGAGCGCGGAGAAGTCCGCGTATCCGTGCGGCGCCTCCGATCGCAGATCGTCTTTTCAGTCTCCGACACAGGAATCGGAATCGCACCTGAGGATCGGGAACGTATCTTTCAGGAATTTTCTCAGCTCGACAATTCAATCCAGCGAAAAGTAAAAGGGACCGGGCTCGGGCTCCCGCTGTCGCGTAAACTTTCGGAACTGCTTGGAGGCGCTCTCACGGTAACCAGCGCTCTGAACTCAGGTTCCACTTTTAGCCTGACCTTGCCTCTCTCGGTCGACGGCCCTGCCATCGATTCCGAGGCTTCTCGGCCCGGCTCCGCGGCGGAACAGGACGGAACGGATCAAACCGATGCGGGCTCTATTCTGGTCATCGATGATGAGGAAGTGGCGCGTTACTTGGTGCGCCAATTATTTCGTGGGACCCGCTTTCTCATAACGGAAGCAGCCGGTGGGATCGAAGGGTTGGAGCGGGCACGCTTCGATCGCCCTCGATTGATCTTCCTGGACTTGGCTATGCCCGACCGGAATGGCTTCGAAGTGCTCGCGGACCTGAAAACCGATCCCGCTACCAGAGACATTCCTGTAATTGTTCATACGTCCCGAACGCTTCAGCCGGAGGATTTCGTCCGGCTCGGCGGCCGGCATGCCGCTGTATTGCCCAAACAAATGGGCGAGCGTGGAGAAGCTGTCGCGGTCCTGCGTGAATTACTCGGGGACCCGAAGCTGTTTGCACAATGAGAAATGCTGGGGAGGCAAACTCGCGTCCATCTACTATGATTTTGAACGTCGACGATCATGAGCCGGCCCGCTATGCCCGAAGCCGGCTGCTAACAAAAGCCGGCTACACAGTACGCGAGGCAGCCACCGGGAACGAGGCTTTGGAACTCTCCCTCGCGCTACGCCCCAAGTTGGTCATTTTAGATGTCAATTTGCCGGACGTAAGCGGGTTGGAAGTTTGTCGCCGCATCAAGACCAACCCGCTCACTGCTACCACTCCCGTCTTGCACCTTTCCGCTTCCGCGATAACCTCAGCGGACCGCATCGGAGGATTGGACAACGGAGCGGATACGTATCTGATCGAGCCGGTCGATTCGGACGTGCTCCTCGCTACCATCCGTGCCTTGCTGCGAATGCGGAAGGCGGAAGAAGAGCTGCAGAAATCCAACGACGCTCTCCAGGCAACCAACGCCGCGCTCGTACGCTCCAACCAGGATCTGGAGCGGTTCGCGCATGTCGTAAGTCACGATTTGCAAGAACCGTTGAGAACGGTTTCTAATTTTGCATCGCTCCTCGACCGGCGCTATCGAGGACGGCTGGATCACGACGCCGACACTTTTCTCGACTACATTCGGCGCGGCACCGCGGGGATGAGCTCACTGATCGAAAAACTGCTCATTTATGCGCAGGTCGGCCAGGAAGCTGAGAATACATCGAATCGTGTCGACATGGAAGAAGTATTTGCTTTGACGATCGGCAATCTCCAGCAGGCGATCTCCGAATCGGGCGCGTTAATCACTCACGATCCATTGCCTGACGTCCGCGGTAACCAGACCCAGTTAGTGCAGCTGTTTCAGAATTTGATCGCTAACGGACTGAAGTTTCGGCGGCCCGAAAAGCCGCCTCGCATTCACGTAACGGCCGAAAAAGATTCTGCCACTGACACGATGTTCTCGGTTTCTGACAACGGCATCGGCATTGCTCCCGAGCACCACCAGGAAATATTCGCTGAATTCTCTCGCTTGCAAGCTAGCGAGGTCCGGGGAACCGGCATAGGTCTCGCCACCTGTCAACGTATTGTCGAAAGGCACGGAGGACGAATCTGGGTCGAAAGCGAAGGCCTCGGAATGGGATCCACGTTCCGCTTCCTATTACCGTCGTTCACAGAACCGCGACCGTAAGGGAGCGTAGACTTATCTGCATGTCAACAGTAAGTCCCCGCTGCGCGGCATTTCGCGATCTTCACGCCGCCGGATGTTTTGTGATCCCGAATCCCTGGGACGTGGGCACCGCCCGATATCTGCAGCATCTCGGATTCAAGGCATTGGCAACCACCAGCGGCGGTTTTGCATTTGCCCGCGGGCTGCCCGATGGGGCCGTCGGCTTGGTTGACATGCTGGCTCACATTTCTGACATTGTAGGCGCGACAGACTTGCCCGTGAATGCCGATTTTGGGTCGGGCTTTGCCGATGAACCGGAACAAGTAGCTCAAAACGTCAAAAAATGCGTAGCTACCGGAGTGGCCGGCCTCTCCATAGAAGATGCAACCGGCCAGGACGCCAACCCGTTGTATGAATTCTCGTTCGCCGTCGATCGCATCAGGGCCGCGCGCTCTGCCATTGACGAATCCGAAGCGGGTGTCCTTCTCACCGCGCGAGCGGAGTGCTACCTCGTGAATCATCCCGAACCATTCGCCGAATCGGTCCGTCGCCTCGAAGCCTATGCGGATGCGGGTGCCGATGTCCTCTATGCGCCCGGAGTCGCCAAGCGCGAAGAGATGCAGGCAATCCTATCGGCGGTCGCGCCCAAGCCGGTCAACATTCTAATGAGTTCCGATTTAGGCTTGCGCGTCTCCGACCTGGCGGAAATGGGCGTCAGGCGCATCAGCGTGGGTTCCTCGTTGGCCCGCGCCGCATGGACTGGATTCATACGCGCTGCCAGAGAGATCGCCGAAAAAGGCAGCTTCGGAGCCTTCAATGGCCTGACTTCCTATTCCGAACTAAATGGCTTTTTCCAGGCAAAATAACCATATGAGCGTAACCCGTGCCGCCGAAGATCGCCGCCTCGTGCGGCTCACGAAGGTTTGCCTGGCGCTCCCCGAAGCCACGCGCCGGGACAGCGGAAGCCATGCCGCGTTCCTGGTCCGCAAGCGAACCTTCGCGTATTTCCTGAACGATCACCACGGCGACGGTATTGTCTCAGTCGCCTGCAAGGCGATCCCCGGCGACAATGTCGTTCTCGCCAGGGGTCAGCCAGCGCGATTTTATTTGCCAGCCTATATTGGATCGAGAGGCTGGATCGCGCTGCGCCTCGACGGCGGCGAAATCGACTGGGATGAAGTAGCCGAACTCGTGACGGGTAGCTATTGCACTGTCGGCCCAAAGCGCCTGGTCGCGCAGGTCATGGATCGCTAAGGGGACCCGTGAATATTACGAAACTCGAGACCATCCGCATTGCGGAATTCCCGCAGCTTTTGTGGGTGCAAATTCATACGGACGAAGGTTTGGTAGGACTCGGGGAGACCTTTTTCAACGCAAGTGCCGTCGAGGCATATTTACATGACGACGTGGCGCCGCGAATCCTCGGACGCGATCCGCTTGCCATCGATGCGATTGCCCGTGATTTGGTGAGTTATCTCGGTTTCCGGTCGACCGGCGTAGAGGTTCGTGCCGCATCGGCCGTGGACATTGCTCTGTGGGACTTATTCGGAAAGGCTGTCGGCAAACCAATCGTCCAGTTACTCGGCGGTTGGACCCGCGACCGTATCCGTACGTACAACACTTGCGCAGGCGGCCAGTACATGAGGAAGGCGGAAACGCAATCGACCGGGAACTGGGGAATTGGAAATCAGTCGACAGGAGCGCCGGTTACCGGGTTCGATGACCTGAATGACTTCCTGCATCGAGCCGATGAACTGGCCGAGTCTCTTCTCGCGGACGGAATCACAGCTATGAAGATTTGGCCCTTCGACCTGGCAGCCGAAAGTACGCATGGGCACTATATTTCAAATGAAGAGTTACAAAAGGCGCTGCTCCCGTTTGAGAAAATCCGGAAACGGATCGGCGACAGGATCGACATTATGGTCGAGTTCCACTCGCTGTGGCAACTGATGCCCGCCATGAAGATCGCGAAGGCGCTCGCTCCCTTTGGAACCTTCTGGCACGAGGATCCGATCCGGATGGACAGCCTCGGAAGTCTGAAGAGATACGCCGCTATTTCGCCGGCGCCGATCTGCGCGTCCGAAACTCTTGGCAGCCGCTGGGCGTTCCGGGACCTGCTTCAATCGGACGCGGTGGGCGTCGTCATGCTGGATCTCGCCTGGTGCGGCGGGTTGTCGGAGGGCCGCAAAATCGCCGCTATGGCGGAGGCGTGGCATCTTTCCGTCGCCCCCCACGACTGCACCGGGCCAGTGGTATTCACAGCTTCAACCCACTTGTCCCTGAATGCGACGAACGCGCTGGTGCAAGAGTCCGTCCGCGCATTCTACAACGGTTGGTACCCGAAGGTCATGACCGCCGTTCCGAAAGTGAAAGACGGTTTCGTCACCGTCCCCGAAGGACCGGGACTCGGTTGCGAGTTGCTGCCGGATATTGATAAACGCTTTTCAGTGTCACGACGAAGTACCGATGAGCGGATCGCACACGGACGGCGATGAAAAACCTTCGGGGCACGGCGCATAGGACCTCCGTTTGAGACCGCTCAAACCGAGCCGGAAGCGTAAGCGCAATGTCATTTACTCAGGTAAAAGATAAGGGATCTGTGCCGCCTTGCATTCGTGCAAGATGCTGAAACTGAGCCAGGGAGCGTGAGCGACCTCAGGTTGGACGAAGCAAAGCCTCTCTTAAGTAAATGATATTGAGCGTAAGCGACCTAATGCGGACTTCGATAATTCTCTCTTGCATCGGCATAACAAGCCATCCGCTCGCCTTGGCCATTCAGCACGTATTCAATTGCAGCCTGGAGGCTCACTCCGTTCCAGAGATAGCGTGTGCTTCCATGATCGGCCCAAAACCGGCGACGACCAGGCTGGCTCGCTCACGCTCACGTCCCACTCTCGAAAAACAGTGGACGGACAGGATGGCCGGGTTAAGTCGCTCACGCTCCTTGGCTCGGTTTCAAGGGTCGCAGGGGTGTGGGTTTTTCATCGCCGTCCCTGTGCGATCCGTTCATCGATACAGTTTCAAGACTTCGGATCGAAGGAACGCGACCTTGATAGCCGGCTGTTGTCCTTAAGTAAATGACATTGAGCGTAAGCGACCTAATATGGGACTGTTTTTCGAGAGTGAGCCAGGGAGCATCAGCGATTTCAGCTTGGACAGAAGCAGAGTCGCTTAAGTCAACGGCATCGGGCGCTCTCGCCTGCTGTCATCCAAGCGCTCGGAGGGTTTTCCAACAGCCTCTTACAATGCCATGCCGGCCTGACCGGAAAACTCCGGGACCTGCTCTATCTTGCCGAGCAGCAAAAGATAGGCGGCGATTCCAAGCAGCAAAATAATTGCGGAAACCGCGAATGCCGAAGAGAATGAATTTGCCGGCCCGGCCAGATAGCCGGTCACAATCGGCGCGCTGATTCCGGCGACTTGATTTCCAAAGTTGAGAATGCCGCCCACTTTCCCAACACTGTTCCGGGGAGCAATAAGCGATGGCAGAGACCAACCCACCGGTGCGGCGGCGGAGAGCCCTCCGAGTGCGATGCTGATCCAGCCCATTGCGATAACAGGATTCCGGGTGGACATTGCTCCGGCGATCGAGAGTCCAAAGCCCGTTCCTACGATCAACACCGTCTGGCGAACCACCGTATCCCTGTAACCTCGCCGTATCAAAACATCTACCAGCCATCCGCCGATTAGAAGATCCGTTGCTGTCGCTACTAGCCACGGCACGCTTGTGTAAAGCACCGAATGTAACGGGTCCAGGTGAAGTGCGGAAAAGTAGCTTGGCATCCAATAAAGCAGCAGGTAAAAGCAATAGTTATACCCGAAGAACCCAAAAACCAGTCCGAGAATTTTCCGCTGCTTCAATAAGTAGCCCAACGGAGCGCTCTTCGGGATCTTCTCGTCCGAACGCGGCTGCGCCCCACCCTCCGCTATATAGCGGCGTTCGGCTTCGGTTAAGCGTCCGTCGTCCTTTGGATCGCGATAGAAGATGTAAAAGGCGGCAAAGTAGAAGAAGCTGATCAGTCCGGTAGCTGCAAAGCTAAGGCGCCAGCCGAAGCGCAAGACGAGAATGCCGACAAACAAAACGCCAATGGCTGGTCCAAACTTTCCGGCCGCATCGAAGATGGCGGTTGCCAGACTCCGTTCGTGCCGCGGAAACCAGTATCCGGTTGCTTTCGAGTAGGCGGGAAACGTGGGAGCCTCGCCGATTCCGAGCAATAGCCGCATGGAGAAGAACGTACCCGTGCCAGGCGATGCCGCCGTGCCAAACGAAGCAATACTCCAAAGAATCGCGCCGATTCGGCCGAGCGTTCGTACACCAAAGCGGTCTAACAACACACCCATCGGCAGTTGCAGTGCGGCATACGTCCAGTTGAATGCACTTGACATATAGCCGAATGCCACCATGGAAAGCCCGAACTCCGAATGGAGTGCCTCGCGCGCCACCGACAGATTTACGCGATCGAAGTAGTTAACCAGAACGCCTATGCCCAGCAGTATCGCTATACCCCAGCGCCTGCGCGGAACCGGAGATTCTGTCATCGGCACTTCGCTATAGCACCAGCATCGCCACAGCCGCGGCGCTCATAAAACCAGCGCAAATCCAGCCCAGCACTTGTGCACCAGGCGCATTAGCGCGCTTCCCCATCACCTTCTTATCGCTCGTCAGCAGCACAACCAGAATCACCAGCGGCGGCGCCAGAACCCCATTGAGCACCGCCGACCAGAACAACATCTTTACCGCGTTGAACCCGGCATAATTGAGGGCGAGTCCAACTAACATCGATACCGCGATCACACCATAAAATCGGCGTGCCAGGTAAAGCTTGTTATTTAAGGAGGCCGCCCGCCACCGCGCCGCCTCGGCTATGGCATAGGCGCAAGAGCCCGCCAGCACCGGCACTCCCAACATACCCGTGCCAACCAATCCTAAAGTAAACAGCCAATATGCACCGTTGCCCGCCAAAGGCCGCAGCGCCTCGGCGGCCTGCCGCGCCGTCTCGATGTTCTTCATCCCATGCGCGTGCAGCGTCGCGGCCGTCGTCAGAATAATGAAATACATAACCAGGTTCGAAAAAAACATTCCCGTCACCACATCTTTAGTGGCCGCGATCAACTCTTTGTCCGTCGAACCTCGCCGTTGCGCTACGGTCGTTTTGCCGCGCTCGCGGTCCTCCTCCACTTCCTGTGCTGCCTGCCAGAAAAACAGATACGGAGAAATCGTCGTCCCTAGGATTCCGACCAATACGGAAAGGTAGGAGCGGCTCCACTCCAGATGCGGAATAAATGTTGCCCGCATCACCTGCGGCCAATCGGGCCGCGCGAGAAATGCCGTTATCGCGTAGGCAAACAGAACCAGCGTCATCCACTTAAAAATGCGCGCAATCGTCCGGTAAGAAGTCCACAACAAAAGCGCAACGATCAGGCACGCAAAGAACGGCGTTCCGAAGTAGCGCCCGATCCCGGTCACCATCTGCATCGCGTCCGCCATGCCGCCCAGATCGGCTCCAATATTAAAAATATTTGCTACCAGCAGCAGCGCGCACGCGAACCACAGTACCGGCGGCGGATAGCGCGTTCTGATCACGGCCGCAAGTCCACGGCCGGTCACCATGCCCAGCCGCGCGCACATCAGTTGCACTGCCGCCATCAGTGGAAAGGAGAAAAGCGCGGTCCACAAACTCGTATAGCCATACGCCGCACCCGCCACCGAATAAGTGGAAATTCCCGACGGATCGTCGTCCGCCGCGCCAGTGATTAATCCCGGCCCGAGATCCCGGAAAAATCGCTGTAGGGGTCCATGCCGCTCGGGCGCCTGCACTGGGGTCGAGCCATTCCTCTGCATTTGCCACACAATAGCATCGAGCTGCGGCGTATACTGGCGTGGAGCAGGCGCTTCCGCCTGCCGTCCTCGAAGTAACCCATGAAAAACACAAACATCTATCTGAACTTTGACGGAAACTGCCGCGATGCGATGACGTTCTATGGTAAGTGCCTGCAAGCGGAACCGAACTTCACGCCCTTTTCCGCCGCGCCGCCCGAAATGGCCGCGGCGGCGAAGTCAACGCCGGATCGTATTCTGCATGCGGAGCTTGCGAACGGCCCCGTACTTCTGATGGCGTCCGACACAATGCCGGGCATGCCTTTTCATCAGGGCAACAATTTCTCTATCTGCATCGATTGTGAGAGCCAGCCGGAAATGGAGCGCCTCTTCGCCGCGCTCGGTGAAAACGGCAAGGTCACGATGCCGTTGCACGACGCTTTTTGGGGCGGCCGCTTCGGCATGCTCACGGATCGATTTGGCATTAACTGGATGTTCAGTTTTCGCGCGCCCGGCCGGTAAGCCTGACCCGCCAATCGGCTGCGCGCCTCCGTCAAACGTCGCTTCGCTTCAAAAGATAATTCAAACCGCCGGCGCGATACCATCGATACCCGTAAGGCTCCAGCAGAATGCGGTGTGTTCCCGATTCATCGGCAACGCTGTGATCCGTGGAAAGAATGTTCACAAGCCGCAGACCTTCCTTGCCTTCCAGGCCGGCGCTCAACCGGATCTCGCACGGCCGCGCGCTCAGGTTATGTACCACCACCACGGAGTTCTCCCGCCAGTTGTAGCGCATCGCGAGCACTTCCCGATTCCCGGTGCGAAGCACATCGAAATCGCCCCACCCGATCTCCGGAACCTCTTTACGCATGCGAATAATCCGCTCCATCCAGTTCAACAGTGAATCCGGATTGCGGCGCTGCTCGGCGACGTTAACATGCTCATACCCGTAGGCGCCGCCACTGATCGGCGGCAACACAGGTTTATGACTGGTTGAGAAGCCTCCCTGCGGCTCCGTCGACCACTGCATGGGCGTTCGCGTCGGCTGCCGTTCGGGAAGGTGTAAATTGTCCCCCATGCCAATTTCATCGCCATAACGAATCACCGGCGTGCCGGGCAACGTCATCATGAGGCTGTAGGAGAGTTCCAATCGTCTCCTATCGCCCTCCAGCATAGGCGCCAGCCGCCGCCGGATACCGCGCTCGTAAAGTTGCATCTTCAACTCGGGTGCGAACGCGGCAAACACCGCCTCGCGTTGTTCTTCGCTCAGCCGTCCCAAATCGAGTTCGTCGTGGTTGCGCAGAAACTGTCCCCACTGCGCTGTCGCCGGACGCGGCCTCGTAGCTTTCAGCGCTTTCACTAACGGACGCGTATCTGCCGTAGCCAGCGCGTAAAACAGATTCTGATTTACCTGAAAGTTGAACATCATGTGCAGCCGCTCGCCATTCGCTCCGAAGTACTCCATATCGTTATCCGGCAGCACATTGGCCTCAGCCAAAACGACCGCTTCTCCTTCGCGCCAGCTCAGAAATTCTCTAAACTCGCGCAGCATTTCGTATTGCTCCACCGGTTCTTCAATGTCCGGTCCTTTTTTGGAAATCGCAAACGGCACCGCGTCCATGCGGAATCCGGACACGCCAAGCTGAAGCCAAAACCCCATGATTTTGAAAATCTCCGCCTGCACTTCCGGGTTGCTGGTGTTCAGATCGGGTTGAAAGTCGTAAAAGCGGTGGAAATACCAGCTCTTCGCGGCATCGTCGTAGCTCCAGGTCGTCTTCTGCACTCCGGGGAAAACAACGCCATCTCTGGCGTTTTTCGGTTTTTTCTTCGACCACACGTACCAGTCTCGATACTTGGAGCGCGGGTCACTCCGCGCATCCCGGAACCAGGGATGTTCGTTCGACGTGTGGTTCACAACCAGATCGATCAGCACGCGCATGCCGCGCTGCTCGCACCCATGCGTGAATTCAACAAAATCGCCGAGAGTACCATATTTGGAATCGACGTTATAGTAATCGGCGATATCGTATCCATCGTCCCGTCCCGGAGATGGTTGAAAAGGCATCAACCAGAGCGCGGTCACTCCCAGCCCCTGCAGATAATCGAGCCTTCGCATCAGTCCCTTGAAGTCTCCAACCCCGTCCCCGTCCGCATCCAGATAGGTTGCGACCGCCAGACAGTAAACAATCGCGTTTTTGTACCAAAGGTCGTTAATCATTCCGCCCTCACCCAGCATACGCAGCCTTTGAAACTGTTGGAACTCCGGTAGCGCCGGATTCGTTACAGTAGGCAGAAGCCCCATGCATTGCACCAACTGCGGATTGGCCAATCCGGATAACGCGAAGTTTTGCGCAAACTGCGGCACGTCATTCACTCCATCGCCGCACCAGGCTTCCGGTTCCTATCAGCCGCCCGGGCCATACCAGCCACCCGTCCTGCCCGGAGGCGGAAACTCCGTCGCCAAGAACATCGGCATCGGATGTTTGATCGCGCTGATAATTGTTCTGCTGTTCGGGCTCTCCTGCACCAGAGCCTGTTTCGGATTCAGGCGGCATGCGTACGTTCATCGCCTGTACCGCTGAGCCGCTGTAGGCCCGGTGTTTTAACCTGACCCGCTACTCAACATTGCGAGTACCGCATCGTGTTTCATCTTGCTGGCCCATGCTTTCGGCGTCGCCCAGCGTTCGGCATCGGGTTCATCGACGGGTGCTCCGCGCTGCATGAGTAACTCGACTAATCTGCCTCGCCCCCAGCGGCACGCCCAGCCCAGCGGCGTCGATTTCAGCAATTCGTCCCGCACGTCAAGTCTCGCGTCATAGTCGAGTAACATCGAAGCGAACCGCGCCCGGTCTTCTTCTCCCAAACTGCCGTGGCGTGCGGCCGCGAAATGCAGCGCGGTTTGGCCGAAGCGCGACACGTTCGGATCGATCCCATGCCGCAGCAGCGCGGCCATGCTCGCGAAATGGCCTTCGTTCTCCGAGGAATTGCTACCCACGCCCCGAATCGGTTGAATCAGCACCCAATGCCATCTGCGATCGTTGGCCGGCCATTTCAGGTACGAGAGCGCCAATTCCACAATGGCCGGGCATCCGTGATCGGCCGCGGACCAAGTCAGCTCATGCGCCACTTCTTCACTCGGATCCGCCGCTAACAGCCGCCCCGCCTCGCCGCTATCGTGCGCTTCGGCGATCATATAGGGCTGTGGTTTCGCGCCGCGCTCCAGTAACAGACGCTTGACGGAATCGTCTTGATGATTCCACGCATTGCGCAGCGGCCAGCCGGACGCATACACGTTCGCATTGGGATCGGCCCCGCGGTCCAGCAATAGCTTTGTAATATCGAACCGTCCCGCCAACGCCGAGTACCACAAAGGCATGCCCCAACTTAGGGTCGGTTCTTCTAATTCATCCAGCATCGTGCGCTCATCCACATCGGCGCCCAGATCTAGCAATAAGCGAACCATTTCAAGCTGCCCATGGTTGACGGCCACGGTAAGAAGTCCGCCGCTCCGCCCAGTCTGCCGCAACGCCGAGCTATCGGCATCTAACAATTGGCGAACACGCGCAGCATCGCCTAACGCAACCGCGGCCCGGATGGTTACTTCCGCACCATGTTCAAGCAGTATCTTGGCGACCGTTGCGAACTGTTGCGCATTCCGGTTGCGCGGATCGGCGGATAATGCCGCGCGGTCCAGAGCAGTCAAGCCATGCAGATCTTGCTTGTGTACGTTGGCGCGCCTTTCGAGCAGCCACGCCACCAGATCCGCATTGGTCTCCTGTGCCGCGATATGTAGCGGCGTCGCCCCATCGCGGTCGCAAGCCTGAATGAGCGAGCGGTCTGCTTCCAGTAAACGCATGGCCATGGCAGTGTCGCCTTGTGAAATTGCATTGCTGATTTGCTCTTGAATCGGCGACACTGTCGCGTTCGGACAGCTCATCTCTTGCCGCCGCAACCGTTCTTCTTCTTCGATGACTGCGCAGATCTCGTGATATTCGCGGTCTCGGGCAATGACGAATGCCGAGGTAGCGTCGCGATGCGGAAAAATGCCTTTGCGGGCGTCCGCCCCCGCTTCCATCAGCAGACGCACCATGGCCGCATCGCGTCGCAGCACCGCGTAATGCAGGGCGCGATGCTCGTCGTTTTCGGCCATATCCATTCCGGCCAGCTCCGGTCGGGCGGCAAGCATAGTCCGAACCTGTGGAAGATCGCCCGCTTGCACGGCGTCAGCAAACCGTTCAAGTAAGCCGCTCACGGGGCGCCCAGAGATGCGTCGCCCGCAATGGCCCACCCCTGCTCCTTCTTTGCAATAACGAGGCCTTCTCTCTTGCTCCCGCCGTCGGAATAAGACATCAGGTATTCGCAACTGTACGCGCCGCGAGAACGCTCGGTGCATACGCCAGCGGGCGTATACCTGGCGACTGTACCCCGGCTCCGCAGGACTTGCAATCTTGCCGCAAATTTCTCGGAACTCCAGCGCTTTCGAAAGGCCGGCCCGGTCATCGAATACGCAACCCCGGCCTGGCCGGAATCGCGTTGCTGCAGGTACTGGATTCCGAAAGCGCCAGCCGCCTCCGCATCACTGTTTGGCGGCGGCGTGGCAGGCCTCCGCGCCCACCAGATTCCAATACCCAGCACGACAAGTACTACCAGCGCGGAAACGAGGACGAAGGGCGACAGACCACGCCGCGTCGGAGCCGGCGATGTCAAGGATTCAGAATGCCGCGGCGCCTCCGGTAATGCGGATACCGGCGCGCGTGTCTCGGGCGAGTGGGCGCTTGAGCGCACGACACCAGCTAAGCGACCCATCGCCGAATCGAAATTCGAACCAAACGCGTCGAGCCACTGAACATTTCCAAGGAAATACTGCAGCTCCGGCGGAGGTTCAACGTCCTCGATGCGCACTGTGATAATCGGAAGCCCCACGTTGTCGGCGAGTTCAGCCTCGCGCGAAATCTGCTTCGCATTCTTCGAATTTGACGACAACACCAGAACGAATGAGCTGCACTCCTTCAGTGCCTGGACGATGGCCGCAGCCCATTCCCGTCCGGCAGGAATATCGCGCGGCGCGATCCAGCACCCGATGTTGTCGCGCTCCAGCGCCTCGCAGATGCGATCTGCCGAAGCCTTGTCCTCTTTCCTATAACTGATAAAGACCTCTCGTGCCATAAGGGCGAGTGTACGCCATATGCGCCAGGCCGCCGCACTCGCACGACGATAAAATAAGGAACATGAGTGATGCATTAACCGTTGGAAAAAAGCTTGTAGACTTATGCCGGCAGGGTAAATTTATGGAGGCTGTCGATACGCTTTACGGCCCGGACATCGTAAGTATCGAAGCGCAAGGCAGCCCGGCGATGCCCGCCCGGATAGAGGGTTTCAAGCCCGTAAAGGGCAAGAGCGAGTGGTGGGAACAGAATCATGAGGTTCACGGCGTGGAAGTCGACGGACCGTGGCCGCACGGAGATCGCTTCATCGTCCGTTTCAAAATAGATGTGACCGGCAAATCGGGTCCCATGGCCGGTAAGCGCATGACTCTCGACGAGGCTGGGCTCTACACCGTGAAAAACGGAAAGATCGCGCAAGAAGAATTCTTCTACAACATGGGCGGTTGATCGCGCTCGTCGCTCGATTCCAGCTTCGCATCGACCTCGGCGAAGACGGCCGCGAGATCCACCGCCGTCTCGCCGATTCGCAGTCTCCCGCCAGGAGATACCCAGGCCGGCTCAGGTCCGCTTTCGCCTGACAGAGTCCACGCGGTGCGCTTCTCCGGGTCGATAATCCAAACGCATTCAGATCCCCAGGAAATATAGCTCTCCGCTTTTTCCAAAGCTTTCACCAGAGTGTCTGCGGGTGACAAAATCTCAACGCAGAGCTCGGGCGCCACTGCCGGATAGCGGCCTTTGAATTTTCCTCGGACGGCGATCACATCGGGCACTGGTTCCGCGCCCGGAACAACTTTGAGCCGGATTTCCGGAGCGGCGTTCCAGCCGGCCTTCTCGAGCAGCCCGATAAGTATGGCTTGTACAAGGCCGTGCAGAACAGTCGGCATACTTTTTTGGACGGCTACGCCATACCAGTATTCATAGGCTGGCTTTGCTCCACCGTACACTCTGTGAAAATCATCGAGACTCACCGGCAACGGTTGAGCGGCCATACTTTTATTATCCTGGAGTTTAGTCTGCGAGCGATCTTTTCCACACGAAGCTCAACGTGCAGCCGAAAAACGCGGCCAGGCGCTCGGCTTCCAGCCCGGCTGCGCGGCGCACCCACACCGGCACCTTGACAAACGGTTCAACGGCAACTTCGACGCGGCTGCCCTTGATTTCATGGCGCCAGGTTCCCTCCATGCGGCCATTGACCAACAGCACCGGCGAGATCCAGCCCTGCGGCCGATAAACGCGGCTGCGCAAATCGCCGGGCAGTAAGTGCTCGGCGTGATACGATGCGGCGACCACGTACTGATCGAAGCCGGGCAACAGGCGGACGGAACGCTCTGGTGACAGTTCGCGCACTCGGCGAACATCGGCGGCCAGCATCCAGGCTTCGACGCCATCCAAATCGATCGGCGATACCTCTTCGCCGAGCGATGCGATCCATTGCCGCGCTGTCGAAATGCCGCCGCCGTTCCACCACCGCGCCAAATCGTGGTACGTGGCCGGACCGTACGCCGCCAGGAACCGCCGCGTGATGGCCGCCGTGGCAGCTTCCGGATCAACCGCCGCCGCTGCCGCTGCGCGCAGCCAGCTAGCTGGATGCGTGAACTGAACGCGCTGGCCCAGGCTCGGTCCGAAACACAAGCGGCCGGTGAACGCAGCCGGCTTCAGGATGGTGCCCCAACTGCTCTCCGCGATCTTGGCGCTGAATGCGGCCGACCCGGTGAGCCGTCGAACCTCCTCCACCAGCGCTTCGCGCGTCATCACGCGCCCGTCAAGTGCGGCTCCCACAGCTTCCGTCAGGCGATCCAATTCCTCCAGCGTGATTCCGAAATAGTTCTGCCACGCCGCGGGCCTCAAATAACGCCGGCTCGTGCCGAGGGCCGCGTGCCATAGCGCCAGTTCATCGGCGGGAAGCAAGTGCAGCGTGCCCCGCATGGCCCAGGTTTTGACCAGCGTGCGGTCCTCCCACAGCGCGCGCTGAACGGCCCGCCGGTCGAGGTCTTCAACCCTGGCCCACAGCTGTCAGCTCGGCCGAGGACATCAACTGGGCATGCAAGCCACACAACCGGCTCGCAACTGCAAGCATGCTCCCGGCGCGCGCGCGTCGGTCGAGATGCTGTCGCCGGACACGCCAAGCCGCCGCCTGCCGCCAGCTAAGCTTCAACATCGCCAACAATTATCCCAACCCTGAACAAGTGGGGCAGGGCACTTTCGCCTGCCCTTAACCGCAACTTCCGGATGGATCTTCCCCTCTCAATCCGGCATCTTAATACCAGCTTCGAGGCGGCAGGCCTGATATGGCAACAATCATAGACCGATTCATGCGCGAACAATTGCTGGACCGGCGGCACAAACTGGAGCACGCTGCTCAACACCCCGACGGTTCGGACCGCCTCCAATTTCTCTTGGAAGAGGTGGATAGCGCGCTGGCAAGAATGGAGAATGGCGCCTACGGCCTCTGCGAGTCCTGCCATGAAACCATTGAGTGCGATCGGCTCATCGCCGACCCGTTGGTTCGCTTCTGCCTCGACCACCTCACCCGCCGCGAGAAATCCGCGCTGGAAGAAGATCTACAGCTTGCCAAACGCGTCCAGATGGGCTTGCTGCCCAAAGGAAATCTCGACCGCGATGGTTGGCAGATCTGTTATCACTACGAGCCTGCCGGCCTGGTGAGCGGCGACTATTGCGACGTAATCGACGCGGGGAAAAATGGCCTGTATTTCATGGTAGGAGACGTCTCCGGAAAGGGCGTTGCCGCTTCCATGCTGATGGCGCATCTGCACGCGATGTTTCGTTCGCTGATTTCCGTCAATTTGCCACTGCCGTCCATGCTCCAGCACGCCAGCCGCGTGTTCCGCGAGAGCACCTTGCCGAACCAATACGCGACCTTGGTCGCCGGCCGCGCCTGGCCGGAGGGACGAGTCGAGATCTGCAACGCCGGGCATCCGTTTCCGTTGGCTGTGCGCGACGGAGCGGTACAGCCGCTCGAAAATTCAGACCTCCCCATCGGCCTGTTCGGCAGCGAGGAATTCGCGCCCACTGAATTGTTTCTCGATTCCGGCGACGGCTTGGTGATCTATTCCGACGGCGTTTCGGAAGCAACCGACTTGTCCGGAGGAGAATACGGCGCACAACGCCTGCTGGAACTGATCGGCCGAAATCAGACTTGGAATGCTTCGACGCTTCTGGCGGCGTGCCGTGACGATCTGGACCAGTTCCGCCGCAACGCCGGCAAAGCAGACGACGTAACCTTGCTTGTCCTGGCCCGCAGCGTTTGCAGCTAGTATCTAAACCGCTGGTGCGCTGTTCACAGCACCCGAAACTGTCCTTGGCTCAGCCCATCTGCAATTCGGCGGGCCAGGGAGGCCGGGTCGGCATCGTCATCGCAAATCGGCTCGACACTCCCCTCTTCAAAGCGCGTGTAAAAGTTCTTCAACATCGCATAATCGCTAATCGCGCCCTCTTCTCGCGAGGCCGCACGTTCTACGCAAACTCGCAAGCTGGGCCGCAGGAGGACAAAATCGAACGGCACTTCCTTCAGGATCTTGCGGGCCGTGTCGACAAAAGTAGGCGGTATTGAAAAGTCGATCAAGACTTGAAAGCCCGAACGCGCGAACGGAACCGCCGCTGCCGTCATCGACCGCACCAGCACCGGAAAATTATCCCGCAATTCGCGTTCTCCCGGTTTCCTGATGAAAGACCAGAATGTGTCGCCTTCGATATAGGAAAGCGGGGCGGGAAGCAATGGCAACAACTCCCTCGCTACCGCCGTCTTACCCGCTCCAATTGGACCCGATAGAAAGATGACGCTCACGCCGCCAGTTTAACGGCCATCTACTTCGTGCTTTATTGCTTTAACATGCAAATGTGGACACGCGCGCCATCCGACTGATCTTTATTCTGAGCGCGGCCACCTTGCTGGCGCAGACTCCGCTCGAAAAAAGTTCGGCAATTCAGGCGCTAAACCAATGGTCAAGCGTTTGCGAAAAAGACGGGCTACTGTTATGGGGTAAGTCCTTATGCGGGCCGATGCTTTTGGTTGACGCGTCCACCCGATCCGCTATTGCAAACCGTCCCGATCCCGACGGCGCGTTTCGACAGCAGGGGAGCATCTATGTTGGTGTACTCCCAGCGCAATTCACGCCCTCCAACACCTCTATTCGTTGGGGTGAACAGAGCTGGTCAATGGTGATGCTTCCATTACCGAACGATCCGTTCATACGCCTTGGTTTGCTGGCGCACGAGTCTTTCCACCGCATCCAGCCCGATCTGGGCTTGAGCGCATCGGATGCCCCAGACCCAGCTCTCGATACGGAAGCGGGGCGTCTGTGGATGCGAATGGAACTGCGGGCCTTGGCTCGCGCGCTGCGGTCGGAACCGAGCCCGGCACGTCAGAGTGCGATGGACGCAATGCTGTTTCGAACCTATCGCGACCAGCTTTGCCCGGGCACGGAGAAGATGGAAGCTGCAATGGAGAAGCAAGAAGGCCTGGCAGAGTACACGGGCGTCTTTATCGCCTTGCGCGAAACCGGCGAGAATATAAGTCGCGAAGCACGTATTGTGGAGGCATTTGAAGACAGCAACGCCTATGCCCGGTCGTTCGGCTACGCACTAGGCCCGGCTCTCGGATTACTGCTCGATCGCTACCGGCCGGGCTGGCGCACAGGCATTGCGAACGCGGAGTCGCTCGATTCAATGCTCATCGCCGCTTTGAAATTCCAGCCGCCCGGAGATGTGCAACGTCTTGCGAGGGAGCGCGCCGCATTCTACGGTTACTCCGCGGTGGCTTCTGCGGAGAGTGAGCGCGAAGAAAGGCAGCGGGCGCTTCTTGCCGAATTGAGAATGAAGTTTGTCGACGGACCTACTCTAAATTTTCCAAGCGCACCCGGAATGACTCGAAATTTCAATCCTCAGACGCTTGTGCCGTTCCCGCCTTATGGAACTTTTTATCCGACCGGAACGTTCACTGCCGATTGGGGAAAGTTGCAGGTGGAATCGGGCGGCGTACTGGTGGCGCCGGATAATCGCTCGCTGCGCCTACCCGCGCCTACGGATATCGAGGCACGACCGGTCCGTGGTCCGGGATGGATCTTACAGTTGGCGCCCGGTTGGGCAATCCAAAGGGATGAACGCGCCGGTAGCTATGTTGTGATTCCGCCTGAGCGGAAATAGGTTACTGTTATATCCACCCGTCGAATAAGGAACAACATCATGCGATCCAGATCGCCCCAAATGCTCATTTCGTCTCTTGCGCTGGCGATCTTACTCTGTGCCGCGCAGGAAGCGAGCGCCCAGCCCACGCCGCAGCGAGCGCTGCTGGCGCTCTCGAAACGCAACCACGTGCTGGTTATTGTCGATCCGGCCACGTTGCAGGTCGTTGCGCGTGCGCCCGTGGGGCCGGACCCGCATGAGGTAATCGCCTCCGCCGATGGCAGCACCGCCTATGTTTCCATCTACGGCGGGGGCCGCTATCACACGCTTTCGGTAATCGATCTTGTCGCACAGAAAGCGCTGCCGGACATCGATACAGGAGCGTTGAATGGCCCGCACGGTCTGGCCTTTGTTGGCGGCAAACTATGGTTCACAGCCGAAGGAGCCAAAGCGATCGCCCGCTATAATCCGGCAACACATAAGGTGGATTGGATCATGGGGACCGGCCAGAATCGAACGCACATGATCTACGTCACCGCGGACGAGAAGCGGATTTACACGACGAATGTCAGCTCCGGGACCGTGAGCATTCTGGAGAACGTGGTGCTGCCGCCCATGGGACCTCCGCCCGGAATGCGATTGCCCCCAGGCGCGCCGCCTCCTCCGCCTTCCCGCAGAGGCCCGCCGCGCATGGACTGGAATGAGACCGTCATCCCCGTCGGCAAAGGGGATGAAGGTTTCGATGTTTCGCCCGATGGCCGCGAACTATGGACGGCAGACGCCCAGGACGGTACGCTCTCTATCATCGACCTCGCCAGCAAAAAAGTGACGGCTACGCTGGATGCAAAAATCTTCGGCGCCAACCGGCTCAAGTTCACCCCCGATGGCAAGCTTGTCTTCATCTCGAGCCTCGCTAACGGCGATTTGATCGTCTATGATGCCGCTTCGCGAAAGCAGTACAAACGCGTCCCGATCGGGCATGGCGCAGCAGGCATTCTGATGGACCCCGTTGCTGAACGCGCCTTCATCGCGTGCTCTCCCGATAACTACATAGCAGTAGTGGATCTCAAAAATCTGGAAGTAACCGGCCACCTCGATGTCGGCGGAGAGCCGGACGGCCTGGCCTGGGCGATCCGTCCGTAGGCGCTGCCGCGCCTGCGTGTCGTTGAACTGGGCGGGGAAGCGCAGCACTCAATTAACACAGGAAACATGCCGGGGAAAAGCTCAATCAGATAGAGCATGCCGCTGCGCCGGCGCGTTCGAAAAGGAGAATCCGAATGCCCCTCAATCGTCGTATGTTCCTGCAAGGTCTCGGCACCTGTTTAGCTGCCGGATCTGGTCGCTTGCGAAGTTTCGCGCAATCAGCGCCCCCAAGTTCACTTCCCTCTCCGGGCGAATCCGGAATCGATCACATTGTGATTGTGACAATGGAAAATCGCAGCTTCGATCATCTTTTCGGTTGGTTGCCAAACGCCAACCACATTCCAGCAGGGCTTAGCTACCCGGATGCTGGTGGCGTCCAGCATCCCGTCTATTCATTGGCTCCGGATTACACCGGCTGCGGGCATCCCGATCCCGATCACTCATACACTGGTGGGCGAACCTGTTACGCGAACGGAGCGATGAACGGCTTTCTACTCGATTCAAGTAACGATGTTTACTGCATCGGTTATTACAACGCGACCGACATTCCGTTCTACGCTGCTCTCGCGCAAAGCTATACAGCATGCGACAACTGGTACGCAGCGATTCTGGGTCCGACTTTTCCTAACCGGATGTTCCTCTGGGCGGCGCAAACCGACCGCCTTACCGACAGCTTCGCTCTCTCCCGCCTTCCCACAATTTTCGATGCACTCGGAAAGGCGAAGGTCAGCCACCGCTACTACTTCAACAACGTACCCTATCTGGCCCTCTGGGGGCTCAAATACATATTTTCCACATCGCTGTTTGCGAATTTTCTTGCAGATGCCGCTTCGGGAAATCTGCCCTCCGTTTCCTTCTTGGACCCGATCTACACAGTGCTCGACGACGGTACCGGGAACGACGATCACCCTCACGCCGATATCAGAAACGGCGATGCGTTTCTTTCGCAGGTTTATCGAGCCTTAGCCGCAGGCCCGCAATGGGCTAAAACCGTGCTCATTGTAATGTTCGACGAATGGGGAGGCTTCTTTGAACACGTTGCGCCGCCCCGTGTCGTGTCACCCGCAAACAGCCCTGATACCGATTTGCAGAATGGCGCCGCCCTGCTTGGATTCCGGGTGCCCACGGTTATCGCGTCACCATTCACCAAGGGGATTGCCGGCCAACCGAATCTGGTAGATCACAATTTGTACGATCATACGGCAGCCTTAAAATTGATCGAATGGCGTTTCGGATTGCCGCCCCTCACAGCACGCGATGCTTCCCCTGAGATCAATAACCCAGCGGCGAGTTTCAATTTCAATTCGCCGGACACCAGCATGCCGGCGCTGCCTGACCCTGTCGAGGTTTTTGCTCCACCCTGCTTAGAGGGTGGGATTTTCAGCGACTCAATTACGATGTCAGGAACTCCAAGCGGACCCCGGACGCAACTCGGCACACGGGCAAATGAGCTGACCGGACTGGCGAATTCAAGGCTGGTGCAGGATTTCCTGAATCATCCCCATATTCAATCGTTAGCTAAACGATAACGAGGTGCGTCCGGGCTCTGAAGGATAGTTCTCGGGATTACGCCCCACAAACGCCGATCAGATCCGGGATCGCTGGCACCGGAGTTTACAACCGTGATGTCCTCGATGCCGACTGCCGTGCATACACATGTCCGTGCGGGTCATCCGGATTGAGACCTCATACTGACCCCGCCAGACGGCCTTGAACCATCCGCTAAATTTATGATGCGTGGCCGACAGGCCACGGGGACTCGTGCAGCCTATGCTGATGTCGTGTGGCCTTTACTTTCGTACATCGTAGTGAAGCTCCACCATGCCGCTCTTGTGCGCATTTACCTCCCGGAGGTGCAGGGCGGTGTCCCGCTGGAGCCCATCGAAAAATGAGATCCCATCGGCAATCAATATAGGCATGATCGAATAGCGTACTTCGTCCGCCAGCCCGAGGCGAAGGCACGCGCCGGACACGGAACCACCGCCGACAAACCAGATATTACGGAAGCTGGGTCTTAGTCGCTCATTGACAAGGTGCGTGAGATCTCCCGAGTAGAATTTGACGGAACTTCGCCTGCTCGGAAGAACGCGGCTAGTGAGGACAATTGTCGGTGTGTCACCGTAGGCCCATCCAAAGCCCTTGGCCTCAAAAGCCAATGCTGTCTCATAGGTCCGCGAACCCATGACATAGCAGCCGATCGTGGTGAGGAATTGCGTGACCATTTCGGGATCCATGCCCTTCCCGTCATCGAACGTGTCGGTGGTTTCGAGCCAGTCCACACTTCCATCCCTTCGAGCGATGAACCCGTCGAGGCTGGCCACCATGTGGATGGTTACGCGCGACTCTGTCTGCTCCATACGGGCAACCTGGGAGGACGTTGGCATTGCTCCAGCGTAACGGTCAGCGCGGACTGAATCGTATCGCCGGACTTCGAAGACTTGACGAATGTTTGCCTGCAACCATGCTAAAGTCTCGACTTGTCCGGAAAGTCGTCTATGGTGAGATTGTCCCCAAACGGGCTTCGAGGACCTAATGAATGCAGGCCCGCCGCGAATTCCGGCCGACACCTCGGATACGGTCGCAAATCGCTGTTGTGATGAGCTCAGTCAGATTAGGACCGAAAAACTTCGCCGCATCCCCGAACCTCGCCCCTTCCACTATCCTTTAATAAAGGAACCCCACCATGATCCGCCTCGTGCTCTGCTTCTGCGCAGCCCTCAGCCTCCACGCTGCCTCACCTCTGTTCCAGAACCAAGCAAGCGACGCCTGGACACCGCTGCACGGCTCTGTCGTATCCGATGATTCCGTCCGCCACAACAACAGCAAATCGCTGCGCGTCGAGGCCACTCCCGCTAGTCCCGACGCCGCCGCCCGCTCCAGCGCGATTCATCTCACCATCGGTAAAACGTACGAAATCAGCGGCTGGGTGCGCACCGAAGGCCTCGCCGTAAAAGATCTCGGCCGTTCTCCCATCGCTTCCGGCGCCGCGCTCAGCATGGAGTCCATGCCTTTCGATGTGCACTCCCCATCGCTCGGCGGCACGCACGATTGGACACGCCTCTCGCTTCGTTTTGTGGCGACGCGCTCGGAGGACCACATCTTGATCACCGCGGGAAACGGCGGCGCGCTCCAAGGCAAAGCATGGTTCGAAGGCGTCAGTATCGACCAGGTCTCGGCCGCCGAAAGCTGGCCCGCGCGTGATGCCGTGCGCACCTTCGGTCCCGCCTATCGCTATCCCGCCGCTGGATGGATCTATCTGCATATCGAAGGCAAACCCTACGATCGCGGTTATCAGCACGGATACCTGATGGCGAAGGAAATTCCCGAATATCTAACCCGCTGTGCCATCGAACTCGCGGGGAAAGCCGACGAGCGCACCTGGAACAGCTATCGCACCACCGCCGACGCGCTCTTCCTGCGCGGCTTCGATCGCGAGCTCCTCGAAGAAATGCGCGGCATCGCCGACGGAGCGAATGCCGCCGGCGCGAAATTTCTGGGCCGTAAGCTCGACCTCATCGACATCGTTACCGCCAACACCACCGTCGAATTGGGTGAGCTTGCATCCGCCATGCGCGTGACTCCCACCGGCCTCGAAGACACGCAGTTCGATTCGCCCCTCGATCATTGCAGCGCCTTCGCCGCCACCGGACCTGCCACCCGTGACGGCAAAATGGTCATCGGCCATGTCACCTGGTGGCCGCAGACACTCGCCGAGCAGACCAACGTCATGCTCGACATCAAGCCAGAGACCGGCCATCGCGTGCTCATCCAAAGCTATCCGGGCGGCATCGAAAGCGGCACCGACTGGTATCAAAATGATGCCGGCATCGTCCTGACCGAAACCACCATCGATCAGACGCCCTTCAATATGCAAGGCACGCCCGTTGCTTTCCGTGCGCGCATGGCCATCCAGTACGGCGGCAATATCGACCAGGTCGTCAAACAGCTCGGTACGCGCAACAACGGCCTTTACACGAATGAATGGATCATCGGAGACGCGAAGAACAATGAGATCGCCTTGTACGAACTGGGCACGCATCATACGAAGCTATGGCGCAGCTCGGAAAATGAATGGTTCGGAGGCACTCCTGGCTTCTACTGGGGAGATAACAACGCGAAAGATCTCGCCGTAAATCTCGAAGACGCGCCCGACCCGCACGGCACGCCCCGATACATTCCTTACGTGCCCGGCCCGCGCGATCTCGCCTGGATGGACCTCTATAAGAAATCCAAAGGCCAGATCGATGAGCAGTTCGCATTCAAAGCCTTCGACAGCGCTCCGCTCATCTCCGCCAGTACCATGGACGCCAAAGTTGTCACTGCCGATATGGCGAATCGCATGATGGTCTGGGCCGAGTTTGGCCGCCCCAACGAGAGTGTCGCTCCGCCGCGCGACTCAAATTATGGTCTTTTCCCGGGCGGTTACTATCTCTTCGACACTCAACCGCCGGCGGCGCTTCCTGCGACGCTGAAATCGGACAACCGCGGCAAGCAGCCCCGCAAATCCGAACCCGTTTCCTGGCGCGATCGTAGTGAACAGCTCTGGAAGGGCTGGATCCTGCCTGCCTCCGATGCCGATACTTGGTTTGTCGCCGGTGCCGCCGAATACTATCGCTTACTGCAATCGTCCGATGTCGACCAGGCAATGAGCGCGCAGAAGATTCGCTATCGCGGTCTGAAACTTTCGCCCGATACTCCTACGAATCGCTTCCGGATCGAAGAAACCGCCGGCGTACTTTTTCTCGATTCTCTGCGCCGCAAAATGGGCGACGATGCTTTCCTGAAATTGATGAACGGCTACTTCGCCGCCAACACGACAAAGACGGTAACCGCACAATCCTTCCTGCACGCGGCCGGGGTCGAGTACAAAGTTCCCGATCCCGGCGACGGCCCGGCCTACCTTCCCGCTGACATGTCACGCAGAACCGCATCGGCCGTGATCGTCTACGGAACTGTGCGCGAAGCCGGTACCAACCGCTACCTGGCCGAGCAGTTACAAGCCCGCTATCGCGAACACCAGCAGCGCGACCTGGACATCTATAAGGATTTCGAGACGAACGACGCGCTGCTTGCCCACCAAGACGTGATCTTCATCGGACGTCCCGAAACCAATTCGGCGCTCGCCTCCTGGCGCGAAAAAATCGGCCTCGATTATCAGGCAGCGGTGTTCAAAGTGGATGGCGCGACCTATGCCTCCGAACAGAACGCGCTCGTCTACGCCGCAAAAAATCCGCTCGACCCGGCTCACATGGTGCTCGTCTACGCAGGCAATTCCCCGCTCGAAACCGCCCGCGCTCTTGAAGCCACCGGCCAGACACCAGCCATTGTCCTCGAAGACGATCGACACGCAAACTAGTACTGCGCCAACAGAACGAGCCACTCGGGGACACTCGATCTGCGAGGAGCAGAGGGCCATGACACATCAAATAAAGCGCCCGCCTTCTTCTTCCATGTTCGACAAAGCCACTTGGGGACACCCCGGCAAGCTTAGACATACCTGCCGAGTCCGAGTAGCAGGCGTGTCCCCGTCCAAAATGCTCGGATTGGCGACATGACTTTCAACGAACGGCTTGCTGAAGCAACTTCCGCGGCAGAGCGCAGCAAACAAGTGCTCAACGCCTACAAGAAGGCTTTCTCCGGATTTTCAGACGACGAGATGGCGATCTTGGACGGAATAATTCTCGAACCGTCAGCCGGACACTAATCCCGGACACTAATCGATGATCGATCCCGCATTCCGCGAGACAAACGGGAGCGCATTGAGGCCGCGCGGATTGCTTACCTCCGCGAGCTCGGCCGAGTACAACACAGCGAATCCGCACCGGAACTGAGCCGTGACCAGAGGGAGCGATTTCCCGGAATGGTCCGCTTCCTGCACTTTAAAAATGGCGATGTCGTCTGGAATTTCGGCGCAGGGACGGCGATGAAAAATGTTTGGGACACGACGCATTCGACTAGACCGTCGAAACGGAGCCGGGAGCGTAAGCGACCTAGTACGGGGTTTGTTTTTCGAGACTGAGACGTATAGACGATGCGTTGACCCCTGTGATGCCAGCGCCCAGGGCTATAGAGACCACCATTACCGGAAAATGACGTCTCCCGGTAGATCCTCTTGCAGATCCTCTAGGAGTCTCTTGGCAACCTCCGCCTCTCAGATAAACGGGTTCCTAAGCTCTTGAATCCGCGTCGCAGATTCCCAAAAACACGCGTTTTTTCATCAAGCTCCCAGACCTCGATTAAGCATGGATGCCGTTTTCGAGTGCGGAGAGGAACTCATCCACGCGTTCCAGTTCCCCGGCATCACCAGTAAAGGCCACCTGCAATGGTGTTTTATTCCCGAGCTGCGTATTGGGCTGTTGAAGCCACTGCATAGCGTTAGCCTTGCCATCCAGTGCAACAGTGGCATGTGCTATAACCTCCGCCGTCCCCGCCGCCTTCGGGTGTCTCGCCATTTGCGCCATAGGGGTTCTCCTTCATTGGCGGTCATTCTGTAGCCGTTTTTAGCGAACAGAAGCCGCGATTTTGGAGGACTTCAAGGACTGTTTCCTCAAAGGGCGTCCCGATGTTATCTCTATCATATAGAAATTGGTTCGTATAGGAGGGGGTTAATTGGAGGCAGTAGCAGGATTTGCACCTGCGATTTCCGGCTCATAAGGCCAGCGAGATAACTGCTTCTCCATACCACTATTTACATTGTAAGCAAATCTATTAACTTTGTCGGCACACTTATCCACAGATATAGAAATGAAGTCAGATGTTGACAAGCAATGCTTCGCAGAGATAGTATCGACAAATGCCAAATGAGCCCCCCAGCTAAAGCGTACAACCGCCAGATCAGTTCACGGAAACAGAATTTGTAAAGGTGACAATTGATTACTTAAAACACATAACAACGCTGTCGAGTGGAACCCTCGTATGCTAAGTGTGTTTATTCAAAACTTCCTTGAACCTCGCTTCTTGTTCCTCTTCATCTCAGCAATCGGATTCCTGTGTTTGTCAATAATGTTGTCGTGTGTTTGCATGTTAGGGCTAATGCGCCACGGTAAGAGTGTACAATTTAGAGCCAAACAAGACCTCACCCTCTTACAAGCTTCACTAAGCATATCAGTCATGAGTTTCGTCACAGGTGTTTCGTTTCTTAGTTTCTATATGTTGCTTGCGGTCGTGGGGCACAAATGACGTGTTTTAATTTAAATTCTCATTGTAAAGGCCGGCAAGATTCTTGTTGCGACGCACCCAACTGAGTGTCAAATATTTTGCGGCGATTATATCTGTTAGTTCTGCCAGCAAATAGCTAAGGTTTCGCCGGGCGGCGGCTGGCCCTGTTCCCGATCCAATAGCCGCAAAGTTGACTATCCGGCCACTTGTTTCAGAATGCGCGGCAGTGTTTACTGATACAATATTCCTTGTAAGTCAACTTAGTTATTAGTTATTCTCCGTCGATACTCTTTCCGACACAAAACGTTTCCATTTTCATCGCAGACGATAAAGCCAGAAGAATGCTTGTTTGAAAACCCATCAGGGTAGAGCATAGTGTTGAAGGTAGATAAACATCCAAAAAGCCTACCTGAGGATAGAGCTTGCGTGATAACGCGCTGGGTTGGTTCCGCGCTATCTTTCCTTAACTCTCAGTCGGCTCCCGGTTGGGTCCGCTGGCTTTACTTACAGCGCAAAAGGAATTTGCATAACCCTGTAAACGGTTTTTTATCGTTTTGAAGTATAGACCCTGACTACCACGGCGGCAGGGTAGGCCGAACCAATAAAAGTCCTATCACTTTAAGTTGGCATCCAGCCGGGGCTTGATAGGTTCACCTCACCTACCGGCCAGTTACTTACAACTACAAAAACGCCGGCCCTAAAGGTACAAGTTTAGGGCAAACGTTTCTACGTTCGTAAGAGTTAAATGTCAGGGTCGTCATCGTTGTTGGCGTCGGCACACTGGCGGGATCGTTGCGTCCCGTTACTTACCGAAAGCGGAGCTTAATGCTCTGAACAATTGGAGAGGGATTTTACAAAACCGCTTGTGAGAGGGCGGTTTTTCTTTTGTGCTTAGAGCTGGCGGCAAGGATTTGACGAGGGAGTCCCGTATTCTCCTTCCAAGAATATCTTGGCCTATCCGGCTTTTCCAAAAGCCACATGGCTTTATTCCGTCACTCGTATAGTCACCTTGCAGGATCACGGTGTTTGTCTCGGACAGAACGAAGTTTTGTCTATAGTGATTGCACGCCCCTTGTGCGAGTGCGTCTACCTATTCCGCCACACCAGCTCCAAACAAAACTCCCTTTATATTTAGATGCTAAGTGACGGCTTAGTCATTCGCATACAAAGGGGCTTTTATTCTCTGCCGTCACAGAGCGGAATACATGCGTGTTAGGTCAGTATGGCGAGGACTTGAAAGGTCGTTAAATGGAAGTGGTGGATAACTGTTATATATTGACGATTATAAAGATCCCAAGGCAAACCACGCCGATGACAAAGAGTAACATGGCGCTATTTAGGCGATCATCGACAGAAATCCTAACGTACTTCGTTTTGCGTAACTCTCGCGGCTTGAAACGCAGATATATACCAAGCCAATGAATATCGTTTCACCGATGACTGTGTATACCAATGCAGCTACCGACAAAGTAATCAGCCATGCCCCGTGTAGTTTAGTTGTAGGCTTTTGGAGAAATGTCGCAAGAAGCAATATTGAGCCGGCTGAAACGGTCGTTAGATGTTTGGCGTAATCAAGCCGTGCTTTGTATGTGTCGGTTATCGCTATTGGATCAGCGGCCATTTTAGATAGCTTATCATGAGCTGTGGATAACCGCGCTTCCCAAGCAGTTGTTCTCTTGCTACGCTTCCAATGTAATTAGGCGGTGACGGACTGCGGGTTGTTGCTTCACTGCCAGCAACCTGCATCCGGCATGAAAGGAATAATTGTATGAACGATACAATTGACAGTTTCATAGATAAGAAGAGGCTGACAGCCCATTTCTTGCGCTCCTGGATGGTGAGTCGGCCAGAGTAAAGTTTGTAAAGGCTATTAAGCAAGTTACCAAAGTTCGGCTATGACGGCGGGGAAATCGAATGCCTTCGGGTGGTTTGTGTAGTAGAGACGGGGTCGGGGACAAGGAAAAGGACTTTGACAACTCGTGAATGAGTGTTGCGCGCGAGTTGCAGGACCACGGCATTGTGCCTGGATCTGCATTTACCGTTACCAGAGAAGGTGAAAGGCCAAAGACGCGGTACTTAATCAGTGATGAGGTTATGCCGGCCAGCGGAATGGCCAAACCTCAAGCCCATAAACAAGCAGAAGAGGCAATTGATAATGCGCGGAATAAGCTGCCGAATTCCCGAGACGTGAGTACCGTCACCCGGATATGCGACCTCACAATCTTCCCCCCCGACATTCTCAGGGTCCTTTCCGGCCGCTCTCCAGACTCGCGTGCGTGACTGAGCTCCTTGGTGAAGAGCGGCTACCGGAGTGGGATAGGATACTCGACTGTGTAGGCACACAAAGTATCCCAGCTCCGAAACGGACAGAAACAGCAAAAGGAACGCCCGGCCACAGCAGCCGGCCGATCTTCGCGTTTTATAGCCCAAGGCCTCTGCTCGGGAGCTTCACCAAAGAAATGCGGCTTTCAGAACCCAAGGACCGGGACCGACAGGACCGGGAAGCAGCAGTTACGAAGGCCGCTGACAATGGAACCCCTCCAGCACTGCATGCCGCGCCGGAGGGGTTGCCGCCGATTTTCTTCGGAGCAGCTCCGTCGCATCCGCCTTTAGCATCCGCGCGGTAGTGGCCATCGGTGTGCATTACGGAGCCCCGTTGGCAGGCTGCCGAGATGGCCATCTGGGCGGTGCGCTTGGAACACTCGTCAGCCACAGTTTTCCAAGGCGAGGCAATAAGTTCAGGTGCTGAAATCCGCGCGCAGTTTGTCCATGGCCTTCCAATACGCGGAAATATCCCTGGTGCCCTTGGCGGTCAGCGAAGCGGTGGTTCGAGTTTTCTTTCCAACAATCTCTTTCCTGACCTTGATCAGGCCCGCTTCCTCCAGCTTCGTGAGCTGAACAGAGAGGTTGCCCCTTGAAAGTCCGGTTGCGTTCTCAAGAAACAGGAAGTCAGCCGCGCTGCAACCACCGAGCACCGAGAGAATGGCCAGTCGCGCCGGCTCGTGGATGACTCTATCGATCTCTGGGAACTTCAGGCCAGGATCAAGCGACGCCATTCGACCGAACTCCTGGAAACGAGCGGACGAGCCGGAGATGATCCAGAACGCCCGTGATGATGAGCGCGACAGGAAAAAGCCAGACCTGCACCCATAGCAGCAGAATCGGGTCGTGAAAAATCCAGCCCACCCCAGCCATGACGAAAAATGGCAAGGAAAACAGCAAATAATACCAGGGTCTGTTTTCGGTAACGAAGGATCCGACGAGCAGAAGCCCGAGAAATAATCCCGGCAGGCTGATGTTGGCCATTTTCGTCAAGGCAAAAGACAGTAGCACCACCGGGACCCAAAACAACCCACGCCGAAGGAAGGGCTGGCCAGAGCCCCAAAACCCAGGGCGAGTCCGGAGTCCCACATGGCCGAACCGGCGCTCGTAATAGACGCGGACACGCCATGACGCGATCCCCATCAGAACCACCAGCACCGGGAACAACCAGATGTCCCAGGCGCCATTGAACTCCGACGCTGCAAAGACGAGGAGCAGCACGATTCCCAGCGCTACCTGGTGCAGGCCCTGCAAGGTCAGAAAGTCGGATGCCAGGGACCGAAGTTTGCCAGGAACCAAAACGGTATCCATAAACCAGTTTATACGATGAACTACGGCCGGACGCAAGCTCAAAATGCGTGGCAGTGTCGCTGAGATACGTGAATCCATGGCACCCAACCCTACACGGACCATCGCGGAGATTCAGATTCGACGCCGGTACCGACGCACGGCCCGGCATCTCTGTCTATAATGATTGGCGTTAGGCCACTCACCAGTTTGCGCTTGCTACCCCGATGAACATTGCTCTTCCCCGCTGGCTTCTGGCGATTGCCGCAGCCCTGCTCCTGTTGAATGCCGTCATGCACACCTCGGTCTTCCCCCGTGCGCGGGCGGCCGTGGCCGCCTCGAACTTGACAACCTTCTTCGGCCAGTCGCTCCAGGCGCTCTGGCTCATTGAATCCATAACCCTGCTGATACTGGCGGTGGTGTTTGGTCTTGTAGCCGCTCGGCCCGCGATGGCCTCTGGCGCTGTGGTGGTGCTCCTGGCCTTGGTGACGGCGGGCACCGCGGGGATGCTCTACCGCTTTATCGGTGGCGGGTTTCTGCCCGCGCACCTGTTGCTGCTCGCCGCGGCGTTGGCGTTTGTAGCTGGCCTGCTGCGCGCCGCCTGACCCGGCACCCAAGCGGACGCTCGCATCCCGAACTCACCTCCGACGACATCTAAGCTGCGCTGCAGTTTCGACGCGAATATTTTGCCTAGTGTGATGTTTCCGAAGTTTCTTGACGGATCAGTTCGACAAAGCCACTTGGGGACACCCCGGGCAAGATCAGACAACCTGCCCGAGTCCGAGTAGCAGGCGTGTCCCCCGTCCACAAAGCTCGTCTTGGCAGCATGAGTTTCAAAGGACTGATCGCTAAAGCAAATTCTGAAACACGACACTAGGGTCGTCGGCATGCTGGAGGATCTTTTCCCCGGTTCATCCCCAGGTGATGCTACTCGGACTCTCGGGCGAAACACCGGACGAAATCATTTTGGAATCCAAGTTGAAAAAACGAACCCAATCCGCAATTCCGTTTGGTAAAACGCACCCCGCCCCACTCACGCCAAACTCATCTCAAGAGCCACTTGCAAAATTAATGCCCGGAACACACGTGGGGGCAAATTATAGAACAGAGCAGATAAGAAATGTTTGAAAAGAGGGCCATAGCCTTGTACTCTGTTGTTTCCAGACAAACAAAAAACAAGGAGCAAGCCCTCAGATGCAGAGTACCCCACGCGAACAATTGCTGCGGTTTTCATACGTTTTGCAGACAGATTTGTTCCATCGGCTCGAGCAGGAATTAGGCCCCTTAACGGAGAAAGCACGCTTGCTGGTGGCGGTGCTCGGCATGCTGCCGCTGGCGCGCTGGATCGCACCACAGCGCGGTTGGCAAGGACGCCCGTCGAAAGACCGGCAGGCGTTGGCAACCGCCTTTCTGGCCAAATCGGTGTACGGACTGGAGACCACGCGCCAACTGCTCGGGCGGCTGCAAAGTGACGCTCAGTTGCGCTGCTTGTGCGGCTGGAACAGTGTGCGGCAAATCCCGCATGAATCGACCTTCTCGCGCGCCTTTGCGGAGTTCGCCGAAAGCGAATTGCCGCAGCGTTTACACCAAGCGCTGATCGAATCTACGCAGAAAGACCGGCTCATCGGACACATCGCGCGGGACTCGACGGCGATTGAAGCGCGGGAACGTTTCCCGAAAATCCTCCGCCGAAGCCGCAACCGAAGCGCTACAAGATGGGTCCCAAGCCCAAGCGCAGCACGCCCCGCTCGCCGCGCAGCCGCATCCAAGAGCAATGCAGCATGCCTGTAACCGAGATGTTGGCCGGCTTGCCGCGCCACTGCAGCCTGGGCGTGAAGAAGAGCAGCAAAGGGCAGCTGAGCTACTGGCGAGGCTATAAGTTGCATCTGGATGTAGCCGATGGACAGATCCCGATCACGGCCTTGCTTACCGGCGCCTGTCTGCACGATTCGCAAGTGGCCGTCCCGCTGATGAGGCTGACTTCGCAGCGCGTGACTTACCTGTATGACCTGATGGACGCCGCTTACGACGCCAACGCGATCGACGCTCACAGCAGAAATCTCGGGCACGTTCCACTGATTGCACCCAACGGTGCACCCGTCCCCATCCCTAAACGCCGGCAGGACGGTTTGCGGGGCTATGATAAGAGGCGCAAAGCGCCCACCCGACAGGACCGCAAACGGCTTCCCTTCACCCCCGCCGAGGAGCAGCGCTTTGCGTTGCGCACCATGGTCGAACGCGTCTACAGCCGGCTCAAAGACGAGTTCGGGGCGCGCTCCATCCGTGTGCGCGGAGCCAGCAAAATCATGGCGCATCTGATGTTCGGCGTCCTCGCACTTACTGTCGATCAGTTACTCAAACTCACCGGATAACTTCAACCTTCTTCCTGAAATCCATCGCGCCGGTTAACCGCGCAGTGGCGGCGTGCCCATTTCTTCTGCTGCCCACAAAAACCGCTCCACTTTACGCCAATCGCACCAACTCACCGCCCATATCACTCTGTCAACACCCTTGCCTCCCTACTTTCCCCGCATTTTGCAAGTGGGTCTCAAAACTTCAAAATAAATCTTTCCCAACCAAATCCATAACTTACCCGCATTTCCCCCGCTCCACTCATCCGCTGCCATGCGACCCTTCACACGAAAGCGCAATGAAAAACGATCCCAGCCAAAACGCCATCACCCACGGCTGCCGAGCCCGCACCCACATCATCCGCGGCGAACGCCAGGAGGATTTCGACCAGCTCTCCAACCGCTGGATCGCCCACTACAAACCCGAAGAGGAAGTCGAAGCCGAATTAGTCGAAAAACTCATCCTCGAAAAATGGCTTCTGCTGCGCAATGAACGAAGATTCGCCGAGCTCGAACAGAAACTCTCCGCCTTCGATTTCATCGACTGGACCCCCGAGCAGCACAAAGAATTTCAGCTCGCCCTCCGCTATAAAACCGCCGCCGAGCGCTCCGTCGCCAGAGCGGCGCGCGAAGTCGAAAACTACATGAGCATCCGCGTCCGCCAAATGCTGGATATCTCCGCAGCCGAGCAGCGTATCGCCATGTCCGACCGCCGCCTCGCCACCCAGGAAGCCAAAGCCCACAAAATCATCGCTACCATCGAAAAGGAATGCAAAGACATTGATCTCTCGGACCTGAAAGCCCATCTCGAACGGTTCCGCATCCAACGCGCCGAGAAATTCGGCCCGCCGCCCCCAAACGAACCGCGCGCGTGAGCAAGCGGTTTCTCTTCAACCCAGGCCCGCATTTCGATACAGTGAGGATTGTCATGAAAACGCTCACACTCGCCTTCCTTTTCTCCTGCACGATCTGCGCCGCCGCCGCCGACCTCACCGGCAACTGGGTCGCCATCACGCCCCGCGACGATGGCACCGTGCGCCGCACTTATTTCGATCTGAAACAGGAAGGCTCCCGCATCACCGGCCAGGTTCGCAGCAACTCGTTCTATCGCGATATCACCGACGGAACCGGCGGTCCCGACGGCTTCACCCTCACCGTCACTTTCGGAAACCCCAATCGCCCGCGCCAGATGAAATATGAAGGCAAACTCGTCGGCGACGAGCTTCAAGTCACCACCCAGCCCCGTCCCGACCGCCCTGCCATCCAACTCGTGGCGCATCGCGCGCCCGAAGGAGAAGGCGCCATGCCCGCCCGCTTGCCGCTCCCCGCGCTGCACGACGTGCGCTACAACGGCCTCGCCAAAACTCCTCCCATGGGCTGGAATAGCTGGAATAAATTCGCAGGCAAAGTGGACGATGCCGCCGTGCGCGCCGCCGCCGATGCCATCGCCTCCAATGGCATGAAAGACGCCGGCTACACCTACATCAACATCGACGACACCTGGCAAGGCGAGCGCGACGCCCAAGGCAATATCCAGCCCAACAAAAAATTCCCGGACATGAAAGCGCTCGCCGATTACGTCCACTCCAAAGGTCTCAAAATCGGCATCTACTCTGGGCCCGGACCCGCCACCTGCGCCGGTTACGAAGGCAGCTACGGCCACGAAGCGCAGGACGCCAAAACTTACGCCGCGTGGGGCTTCGATTATTTGAAGTACGACTGGTGCAGCGCCGGCAACATATACAAAGATTCCGACATGCAGGCTGTCTACCAGAAGATGGGCGATGCGCTTCTCGCTACCGGCCGCCCCATCGTTTTTAGCTTGTGCCAATACGGCCGTGAGGATGTCTGGAAATGGGGGCCGCAGGTCGATGGCAATCTCTGGCGCACCACGGGCGACATTCAGGACAACTGGAACTCCATGACGAAAATCGGTTTCAGTCAGGGTGCCATCGCCTCCTATGCCGGCCCCGGCCATTGGAACGATCCCGACATGCTCGAAATCGGCAACGGAGGCATGACCGATACCGAATACCGCACCCACATGAGCCTGTGGTCCATGTTGTCCGCGCCGCTTCTCGCGGGCAACGATTTGCAGCACCAGACCGCCGCCACGCTTGCCATTCTCACCAATCGCGACGTCATCGCCATAGATCAGGACCCGAAAGGTAAGGAAGCCACGCGCGCCTCCCAAACCGGAGACCAGGAAGTCTGGGTCAAAGATCTGGCCGATGGCTCGAAAGCAGTTGCGCTATTCAATCGCGCCGCCGATGCCGCACCCGTCGCCGTGAAATGGGCCGATCTTGGCTATAGCGCCACACCCACAGCACGCGCGCGATCTGTGGGAGCACAAAGACGTAACGCTCTCCGGAGCCGAATACTCGCCCACCGTTCCCGGCCATGGCGTCGTCCTGTTGCGAGTCTCGCAATGAGCAGCATCGTCGCCGGAGTCGATTTCGGCACCTTGAGCGTGCGGGTATCCATCTTCGACGACAAGCACGGCCGCCTCGGAGAAGGGCTGGCCGAATATCCGCTGCATCGCAAGCGCGACGATCCCGATTACGCCACCCAAAGCCATGCCGATCACATGAACGGCCTGGTGACCGCCGCCCGCAAAGCCCTGCAAACCGCCGGAGTGAAGGGCGCCGATGTCAAAGCGCTTGCGCTCGACACCACCGGATCGTCCGTCATTCCCGTCGGCGAAAATCTCGAGCCGCTGGACGAATATTACTTGTGGGCCGATCACCGCTCCTGGCGCGAAGCCGCCGAAATTACGCGCAAAGCCCACGAGCACAATCTCCAAGCCATCGAGTGGTGCGGTGGCGTCTATTCCTCCGAGTGGGGATTTTCAAAACTCCTCCACTGGCTGCGGCACAACCCCGATAAACGCGGCCGCCTGGTTTCCGCCTTCGAGCATTGCGATTACGTCGCCACCGTATTGTGTGGTATCCGCGATCTCGACCAAGTGCCGCGCAGCATCTGCGCCATGGGTCACAAATGGATGTGGAGCGCTTCGCTCGGCGGCCTGCCTCCTGAAGAGTTTCTGGTTGCTGTAGACCCTCTACTGAAAGGCGTGCGCGCCAAACTCGCAGGCCGCTATCAAACTTCCGAATCCATTGCCGGAAAATTGAGCCCCGAATGGGCCGCAAAGCTCGGAATCTCGCCCGGCGCGCTGATTCCCATCGGCGCCTTCGATGCGCATTGGGATGCGGTCGGCGCCGGCATCAAGCTGGGCGACGTTGTCAACGTAGTCGGCACCTCCACCTGCATCATCGGGCTGAGCGATCAAAGTACGCTTGTGCCCGGCGTCTGCGGCGTGGTGCCCGGTTCGGTCGAGCCGCATCTCACCGGAATTGAAGCGGGACTTTCCGCGGTGGGCGACATGTTCGAAGCCATAGCAAAGCGCGCCGGATCGTCGGCTGCCGCGCTCTCGCAAGAATTGACGCACTACCGCGCCGGGCAAACCGGTCTGTTGCGCATGACCTGGGACAACGGCGATCGCACCGTGTTGGTCAATCCGGAATTGGGCGGCATCACGCTCGGCTGGAATCTCGCCTCGACCGCCGCGGATGAGTTGTTTGCATCCATTGAAGGCACCGCTTTCCACACGCGCATTATTCTCGAGCGCATGGAGCAGCATGGAGCTGCCGTGCGCCGCATCATCAACGGAGGCGGCATCCCGCAGAAGAACGACGTGCTCAATCAGGTGTACGCCAATGTTCTTAACAAACCCATTCTGGTGCCGCAGGGAAATGTGACCAGCCTCGGCTCGGCCATCTTCGCTTTTCTCGCGGCCAAGGCGTTCCCCTCCATCGACGCCGCGCAGGACGCGCTCTGCCCGCCCCACCGCGTATTCACGCCCGATCCTGCCAGCGTGGCCATTTACGAACAACTCTATCCGCTGTACAAGCAGCTCTATTTCTCGTTTGGAAAAAAGGACTCGCCGCCCTCGAGCATCGGCAACATTCTCCCCGAGCTTCGCGGAATCGCCGCGCATGCGAGGCAGCCCCAATGAATCTGCAATCTCTGCGTGAAGAAGTGTTCGAAGCCAACCAGGAGCTCGTGCGCCAGAATCTGGTGGTCTTCACTTTCGGCAATGCCAGCGGATTCGATCGCGCGTCAGGCCTGGTCGTCATCAAGCCGAGCGGCGTGCCTTACGAAAAATTGAAGCCCGCCGATCTGGTCGTGACCGATCTCGACGGCAAAATTGTGGAGGGCAGCCTGCGCCCCTCTTCCGATCTGCCCACCCATCGCGCGTTATATCGTGCCTTTGAAGGCGTGAACGGAGTCGTGCATACCCATTCGCGTTACGCAACCGCCTGGGCGCAAGCGGGTCGCGAAATTCCATGTCTCGGCACCACTCATGCGGATTACTTTCCCGGCCCCATTCCCATCACTCCCGAAATGCAGCCGCTCGAAATTCAATCCGAGTACGAGTGGAACACCGGCGAAGTGATTATCCGCCGCTTCGCAAATCTCGACCCGCTCTCGACGCCGGCCGTGCTCGTCTCCGGTCACGCGCCATTCTGTTGGGGACCATCGCCCGCCGAAGCCGCTCATACCGCCGTCGTAGTGGAAGAGTTGGCCCACATGGCTTACCTGACGTTAGCAATCCGGCAGGACGCGCGAGGCATTTCGCAATCTTTGCGCGACAAACATTTCCTGCGAAAGCACGGGCCAAAAGCCTACTACGGCCAGAACTCGCCAACGTGATATTCTCCAATAACCTTCTAAGACCTCTTAAAGGAGTTACGGGTGGCTACTGTTATTACCACAGACACAACCAGCGCGTCCTTGAACGTGCAGATTGACGATAAAAGCCAGCTCGCGCAGTCGAAGCTGCAGACCCTGATTGCGCCGGTTACAGCGATTGTCGCGGATCTTTCGAATCCGCTCGACCAGGCGAAATGTAAATCGGCCGCGCTCAACGCGAAATTCACCTCTCAGTCCATCGACACTGGATCAAATCAAACGCTCACGATCAAGGCCGGAACGAATGCATCGCTCGGCGTTTATCAAGAATCGGACCATTCGCTCTTCGGCAAGGACGAATATGCGCCTACCATCGCGATCGGCAAAGGGCAAGCCTGGATGAGTTTCGAGTTGGATACGACTTTCGATATTGCGCTGAACCAAAATCTCTCCATTGGAAGCGTGTCCGGTTTCGGAGTGGGCGTGGAGGGTTCCACCGCCGCCAAATTTACGACGTACACGCTCTTCGAACAGACGGGAGGCGCTTTGCCCGCAGGCAAAGAGTGTATCGCCGCGGCGCTTCAAAACTTCAAAATTCCGGCTTCTTCGCAAGACGTCCGCAATCAAAAGCCGGGAACCGTCTACGTCTGCGACATTTCAGGCTGCATCAAATTCAGCGGCTCCTACTCCGTGCCGATGACGGCGAACAGCTTGTGCCTCGCATCCTCAAACATTCCAGTTCTTCAGAAGACATTATCGGTTGATCCGGAGCTCGTAGTGAAGCTGGAGGGATCTGTTGCGCTGAGCGGAGATTACAGCATTCGCTTTCACCGCATCAGCGATGTAGAGTTACAAGCGGGCGTCTACAAACAAAAGCAGACCGAATTCAAGGCAACTTTCGAGGCCGCCGCGGGTATCACGGCCGAGACTGGGACGAGTGATCTTATCTCCAAGGTGTTCAATGTAATAGCTCCTAAAGTGAATCCAAAGGATGCAGGGTTGAAGGAGGAAGATTGCGCGGTGATTGAGAAAGCTTTGAAAGAGAGCATCGATCACAGTTTCAGCGTTTGCACGAACGTTGCGTGCAGCGCCTCATTCGGCGATGAAGCCGCTTTCGTCTACACCATCGACCTCAGCCAAAACAATACCGATACCGATGCCGCGCTGGAGGCGCTGTTCCGCGGCGAATGGTCGCTGTTACAGAAACTGCCAAACGCAAAAGAGTTGCGCAACGTGATCGGAGAGACCACGGATCGTAAGTTCGCCATCACCGTCAACCTGCTGGGGATTTTGAATTACGAATCGCTGGCCGATTTTGTCGGATCCTGCATGGTTCTGCACAACCCGGAGGATGGAACCATTACGGTGACCGACCGCGAAACGGCGAACCGGATTTCCGTAACGGGAATGCCATATTTGGCTGCGGACGATCGCTTGCGCGCGGTTTTGAATCAAGCCTGCGTGGCAACCATGACTTACACAGCGGCCATGGCGGGGGGCAAGTTAAATGCCGATCTCAAATTCTCGCAGAGCCTGCTGATTTACAAAGCGAAGCTGGCGGCCAAGCCGCTGCATAAGGATCTTTTGACCGGCATCGCGCTGCGGCTGATGTCGCAAGAAGACTGGCAGAACCTGACGCCTGCAAATCCCGCACCGCAGCATGTGCGCATTGCAGCGAAGGCGCTCTACGACGGGAATGCGGCGCTGCAATTGTTTTTCTCCGACACGCAGGCTCGAACGCCGCGAAAGCTCGAAGATATAAAGCTGCTGGGGCGAAGGGTATTGGTTTCGCTGCTCGATCAGAGCGATCCGGTGGATTTGCAGCGCTTAGGAAATCTGGACGACGACACCATCTGGGCTCAAATGGATAGCAATCAATGGACGCCGGATTTAACACGGTTGTCCTATCCGGATTGGTACGACATTACGTTCTGGGCGCAAGCAGTAGCCGATGTAGCGCCTGCCCTCAAAGCCGCGCTGGATGCTGTGGAAGGAGTGCCGGCGGGAGAGGACCCGAGCACGAATTCCTCGTTCATGAAGGCCCGCGGCAAACTGGCGGATGCAATCGGCGCGGCCACGCGAAACCTGCACGCCGCCTACGAAGCAGGCTGGCCCATCGCGGTGATGTGTACGCTATCCGGTTTCAAAGCGGCAATCGGTTTCGAAGCGGCTTGGGATGGGCAGACTTACGTTAATAAGCAGAGCGCTCCGGCGATAGCTGCCGCGATCTAAACCTACACTGATTACAGGGTGTCGGAAACAACGGATTTGACCGGCTTCGCGAGCGAAGCATCGGCGGAGAAAGCTGGGAAAGCGCTTTTCAGCGTACTGCTGGCGATCAGCTTCTGCCATCTGCTCAACGATATGGCCCAGTCGCTGCTCCCGGCCATTTATCCGATTCTCAAAACTTCGTTTCATCTCGACTTCGGGCAGATCGGGCTGATCACGCTGACCTATCAACTGATCGCCTGCATGCTCCAGCCGTTCGTGGGTCTGTATACGGACCGCCGCCCGCAACCCTATTCGTTGCCGGTGGGGATGGCATCCACGCTGACCGGTTTAGTCGTGCTGTCGATTGCTTCCAATTTCGGGCTGCTGCTGCTGGGTGCGGCGTTCGTCGGAATGGGATCGTCGGTCTTTCATCCGGAGTCGTCGCGCGTCGCGCGGCTGGCCTCAGGCGGGCAGCATGGGTTGGCGCAATCCGTGTTTCAGGTGGGAGGCAATGCGGGATCGGCGCTCGGGCCCTTGCTGGCAGCTTTCATCGTGCTTCCGCGAGGGCAGCGTAGCATTGCCTGGTTCTCGCTCGCAATGCTGCTGGGCATCCTCATTTTGACCAACGTAGGAACTTGGTATCGCAGGCACGGTATCAAAGCGCCCGCGCATAAGAGGACCGCCCAAGCGCACGCCTTCTTGTCCCGGCGAAAAGTCGCGTTCTCGATCGCTATTCTGATTGCGCTGATTTTTTCGAAGTACTTCTACCTTGCCAGCCTGAGCAGCTATTACACGTTCTACCTGATGAGCAAGTTTCACATTTCAGTGCAAGCGTCGCAGCTTCTGCTGTTCCTGTTTCTGGGCGCAGTGGCCGTGGGAACCATTATCGGCGGCCCGGTGGGCGATCGCTTCGGGCGCAAATATGTGATCTGGTGGTCCATTCTCGGCGTGCTTCCATTCACGCTGCTGCTGCCCTACGCGAACCTGCTCTGGACGGCGATTTTGAGCGTGGTAATCGGGCTGATTCTGGCCTCCGCCTTCTCGGCGATCCTGGTCTATGCGCAGGATCTGATGCCGGGCAAGATCGGAATGGTCTCCGGAGTCTTTTTTGGGTTCGCTTTCGGGATGGGCGGCCTGGGCGCGGCGTTCCTGGGCCAACTGGCAGATCGGACCAGTATCACCTTCGTCTACCACGTCTGCGCGTTTCTGCCGGCGATCGGCATTTTGACCGCGTTGCTGCCGAACCTGGAGCCGCGAGCGGCCTCGGCAAGACATAGCCAGAGATAGACAACCCACCGACCTTTGGAGTGGGGCAGGCGCTTTCGCCCGCCGTCATCCGAGCCTCGGGGCTCTTTCAACGGCTGTGAAGCCAGTTTGACGAGCTATTTCTTGGACGACTTACCAGCGGACACAACCTTAACCAGATCGGGCTGAGCGGCCGCGGCGGCAGCGACGGCGGGCATCCGGAAGTTATCTCCCAGCATGTTGGCCATGGCGTGTATCTCCAGGCCTTCGGCTTCCTTGGAAAACAGCAGGCAACTCCGCGCAGTATCGAAATCGGCCTGCACCCAATCGCCGGCATTGACCTGGTTGGTGGCCATGAGATTCGAGAGCGGGTGGACCAGCAGGCGCTCGATGGCGCGCTTCAGGTGGCGCGCTCCATATTTAACGTCCGTGCCTTCCGCCAGCAGAAAATTCTTGCCCGCATCCGAAACGGTAAAGACAAACTGCTTTTCGACCGGCGAAAGCAGCACGCGCTGCTGCACCTGTCCCAATTCGAGATCCAAAATGCGACGCAGTTCCGGTTCGCCCAGCGGTTTGAAGACGACCACTTTGTCGATCCGGTTCATGAATTCCGGGGTGAATTTGCGCCGTGCGGCTTCAACTCCGCTACGCGCGACTTTTTTCGCGAGCCGCTCATCGGCGCAAGGCGGCTGCGCAGCATCAACGGCCTTCTGGAATCCTAGCCTGGGCGTAACCAGAGCACTCATTTCGTTTGCGCCCAGATTGCTGGTCATAAAGATCATGGCCCGCGAGAAATCGACTTTGCGGTTATCGCCCAGCGTCAGCGTGGCTTTGTCCAGGATGCCCAGCAGCAGGTTCCAGAGCGCATCGCTGGCTTTCTCGATCTCATCAAACAGAATGAAGCTCAACTTTATCGTCTCGGTGTGATGCTGGTTGATCACTTCCTGGCTCAGCAGCGGGTGCGTTTCCCGATGCCCCAAGTAGCCGGGAGGCGAGCCGATCAATTTGGCAATTTCGTGACTATGTTGGAATTCGGCGCAGTCGATCTTGACCACGGCCCGAGGATTGTGGAGCAGCGCTTCCGCCGTCGCTTCCACCGTTCGCGTTTTGCCCGAGCCGGTGGGCCCAAGAAACAGAAAATTGCCGACCGGACGGCCCGGCGCAGAGAGACCCGTCAGATGCATCTGGTAAATATTGACGATCTGCTCAATTGCTTCATCCTGGCCCACCACCAGTTTCAGCAGCGTCTTCTCCAGAGACTCTGCATCTTTACCCGTTCGGGTCGGATCGAGGACCTTCCTTAGCCGGCTCATAAAATTGACCCTTCCTTCTCCCACGCCGTACCCGAACTGGTGTGCCAGTATCGGATTCCAGCATCCAAACCTTTTTGGCTATTCAACCACGATTGAGCAAGAGACGTGCCAAACTATCACGCACCTGCTGCATACTCCCTACATCGTCAATGCAGAGGCGTTTTATGAGGGGTTCTAGGATGCTGTACTCCTCGGGCTTTTCTGATTTAGTTCTTTTCCGGCCGGGAAGGTCTCACCTCAACACGACTAATTAACGTCCGGGCCGGCATGCGCAAGATGTTCAAGACGATTTCAGCAATGTCTTCGGGAGCGATCTTCCACTCCGAGCGCTGGCCGGTTGGGTGGCCCGCAAACGCCGTGTCGACGCTGCCGGGCATGATATAGCTGACCCGGACATTATCGTAGCGATGGTCGAGCATGGTGGTTTCACTCAACGCGTTCAGTCCGAATTTGGAGGCGTTGTACGCGCTGCCCCCGGCGAACGGATTCTTGCCCGCCAGGCTGCTGATGTTGACGATGGACCCGCCTCTAGCGCGATGAAAACGCTCGAGAGCCTCGCGGGTGCAGTAGAACGCGCCCGAAAGATTGGTGCCGATGACGCGATCCCATTCCTCGACCGTCAATTCGTCGACAGCGCGAAAGACGCCCACGCCGGCGTTGTTGACCAGGATGTCCAGGCCGCCGAGTTCCCGGTCCGCAAACTCGAACAGCCGGGCTACTTCTCCGCTATTCGAGACATCGGCGGCATGGCCCGCGACCTTGGCGCTTTTTGCGGTCTTATGCAACTCGGCGACCGCCTGCTCAAGCTGCTTGCCGTCCCGCGCACAAAGGACTACGTTTGCCCCCGCCGAGAGCAGCGCCCGCGCTACCGCCAGGCCGATACCTTTCGAACCCCCCGTTACCAGGGCTCGTTTGCCATCTAAAGATTCACTCATGAAAATCTATTTAACTCCTCTCCCGTATCCATGGATTTGGCTGGTGGCTAAGCACCACCGTCCGCCTCTTCGATGATCGAATAGCGACAGCCGGAGCATTCAAATTCCGATCGGCGCAAGGGTCCCCGCGTAAATCAAACTACGGAGTTGGCCGAGTATCGTCGCGGCGGTTTGCTTGAGGCGATTCTGACGTGCTTGCCCGGTGAAATTTCGGTGGGATCGGATCAATGTCCCTGGCCGGCGCGATTGGCTAAGAGACTCTCTTAACGATCTCTTAGCCAAAAAAATCTTTGACCTTCTCAAACACGCTCTTTTCATGCGGAGCATTTTCGGCCGGCAGCAGTTCACTCAGTTGCTCAAAAAGCTTGCGCTGCTCACGCGTGAGCTTCTTCGGAACTTGAACGTCGAGATGGACATACAAATCCCCGCGGGCGCGGCTGTTCAGGTGCGGCACGCCTAGATTGCGCAGCCGGAACTGCGCGCCCGACTGCGTTCCTTCCGGAACACGAATTTTTTGCACGCCATCGAATGTTTCAATGTCGATCTCGGCTCCGAGTACAGCCTGCGCCACGTTGATGGGCAGCGTGCAGTGCAGGTCGTTCTCGCGGCGCTCGAAAATTGGATGCTCGGCGACTTTCACGACCACATACAGATCGCCGGCCGCCCCTCCCGGAGGTCCGGGATTGCCTTCGCCGGACAGGCGCAGCCGCGTTCCGCTATCCACACCGGCCGGGATGTTGACCTTCAGCTTCTTTTCAACGCGGCTGTAACCCTCTCCGCGGCACTGAGAGCAAGCCTGGCGGATGACTTTACCGCGGCCGCCGCAAGTGGGACAGGTTTTGCGAATCGAAAGAAAACTCTGCTGGTAAAGAATCTCGCCGCGTCCGTTGCAGACCGCGCAAGTCACCAGCCCCCCGTTGGGCTCGGCGCCGGTTCCCTGGCACTTAGAGCAAGCCTCGCGGCGCGGAATCTGCAGATCGGCGGACAAACCGCGCATCGAATCCTCGAAACCGATCTCCAAATCGTAGCGAATGTCTTCGCCGCGCTGGACGCGCGAACGCCGGTTACCGCGCCCGAAAATATCTCCCAGCCCAAACAGATCCCCGAGGATATCTTCCAACCCGCCAAACGTCGATTCATCGAAGCCGGAGAACCCGCTCCCGCCATTCACAGCCTGATGGCCGTAGCGATCATACGCGGCGCGTTTTTGAGGATCGCTGAGGATGGCATACGCTTCCGCCGCCTCTTTGAATTTCTCCTCCGCCTGGTGATCGCCGGGATTCCGATCCGGATGATACTGCAACGCGAGTTTGCGGTACGAGCTCTTCAGCGTCTGATCGTCGCAGTCGCGCGTGACGCTCAGAACTTCGTAATAATCTCGTTTTGCGACACTCATCGTAGCGTGGAAGGTTTCCGGAGGCCGTTACGGATTGACCGCGACTTTCACCATCGCAGGACGCAGAAGCCGCCCCTTAAAATAGTAGCCGGGCTGGTATTCTTCCAATATAGTCTGATCAGGATGATCTTTGGTATCAACCATTTCGACAGCATGATGAATGTGAGGGTTGAAGAGTGGAACCTGCTCCGAAATGGGCTCCAGACCTAGTTTTTTCAGCGCCTCAAACAGGCGTTGGTAGATCAATTCCAGGCCGCGGGCGTATTCCTTATCGGCGCTTTCCACTTTGAGCGCGCGCTCGAAATCGTCGAGCACGGGAAGTAGCGCTTTCACCGCATCCATCGACGCGAATTCGAACAAATCGCTTCTTTCTCGCTCGATGCGACGCCGATAATTCTCAAATTCGGCCTGACGGCGCTGCAGCAGATCCTGAAGCTCCGCCTTTTCCTTCGCCAGCCGGTCGCGTTCCGCCATCAGATCCGGCCTTTGCGGCGTCTGGGAGCGAACCGCGGCTTCGGGCTCGCGCGCCTCGGCGGGACGCTCGTTTTCCGGCTGAAGTTCTTCCATTACCACGCCATTATCGTTTACAGATTCCATTGGTGCACCAGCAAAGGGATGAAGGAGAAGTCCCTCGAGAACCGCGCATAGCAGGCGGGTACAACGCTCCGTCCCGTGCGCTTATCTCTAGCCTAACAAAGAAGACGGCTTTTTGGAAAGCCGCGGTATCGTTCCGCGCGATGGTTGCCGCCGTTACCAGCAATATTCATCTCGCTAACGCTCCAGGGAATGTCCTCTGGAACTCTGCCCGGCCTGCCTGCGTAAACACCTTCAGCGCCCGAGGTCCTGAATGCTCTGGTTCTACGAATCTTTTTTCCCTGTGGTCTGGATCGCCTTTCTTCTCTATTGGCAGATCAAAGCCGCCCATGCTAAAACCACCCAGCGTCTCGAGCCGGCCGCCTCGCGCATCCTGCGCGCCCTCATCTTCCTGATCGCGATCGTCCTCCTCTCGACAACTCGCATCCCTCTGCCCTGGCTTTACCTCCAGCTCTGGCCGGTTGGCTTTTGGCCCTTCTGGCTTGGAGCCGCCCTCACCGTCGCCGGCCTTCTGTTCGCCGTCTGGGCGCGCGAGCACCTCGGCAGCAACTGGAGCCGCTCCGTTACCATCAAGCAGGGGCACGAGCTGATCACCACCGGTCCCTACGCTGTGATCCGCCACCCCATCTACACCGGCATTCTGACCGGATTCGTTGGCACCGCGATTGCGCTCTCGCAGGTTCGCGGGTGGATCGCTTTCGCCCTCATCTTTCTCGTACTCTGGGTCAAGCTCCGCATGGAGGAGCAGTGGATGCGCTCCCAGTTTGGGGAGGCGTATGCCACCTACGTCCATCAGACCGCCGCCCTGGTGCCTTACCTCTTCTGATGGTCTGCGCGTATGCGTGATCATCGACGCTGTAAAACCCTGAAGCACTGAAAATCGAATCCCCCGCGCGGTATCACACTGCAGTAGGATACTTGTATGCCGCGAGGCAACCCGTCACCCGAAGTTTGCGATGACGATAGAGCCTAAAGTTCACGAAGAGATCCTTGTAGCGGCCGCTCGCGACGGCGTGAGCGTCTCGGCCTGGATGACCAGCGCCCCGCGCGAAGCACTGCGGAGGCGAGCTGGTTTGACGGCGGTCGCCGAGTGGGAAAGCTGCACGGAACCTTCAGCGCAGAAGAGAGGAATGAGGCTCGCCGCAGCGTGCGGGCGCAACTCCGGATCTGCGAACAGTGCGACGTCCGGCGTGAACACCGTTGTCTACGACGCCGCCGTTCTGGTCGCGGCGGATAGGAACGATCGGCGTGCCTGGGCAGAACACAAGGTGCGTCTGGATCATCGCCGTGTGAGGCGTAGCCAAAACGGCCCCGTGGATACACACTCATCGAGTACAAGTCCGCATGGGCGCTCCGGACAGAAAGCTTCCAGCTAGCGCGCTGCTAACGTTTCACCGGATACCAGGCGATAAACGCAACCGATATCGTCGATTGAGCCCTCGTCAGCGCCGAAGTTGCGCCTCGCTGAAAATAGGGCATATCCGATCCGTCGTGCCGGTATTCCAGCCGCGCCAGCATACCATCGAGAATCTTGTATTCGCCGGTCACCGTTACTTCATGTAATTTTTGACGCGTTCCCGTAGTGAAGCCGGTGGAATCGTTGTAATACTCGGCGCGCGGGCTGATGGCAAAATGCTTAGTCAGTTGAAAGTGAAGAGCTCCGGCAATACCGGACCAGTGGTCGTGGCCGGAATCGAACCGGCGCTGCTCGCCATAGTCGTAATTGATGTACGCATTTATTTTGTCGTTTGGCGTCAGCAGCAGCGTTGTATCGTACAGCGCCCGGTTGCGATTGTTGATGCCCGTATATTGGGGACCAATGTAATAGTTATGACTCCAGGTGAACTTCTTGCGCGTAATCGCGCCGGTTAGCCCCACGGTCTGCATATTATTCCCATGCTGATCGATAATGGCGTTCCAGCCATCTACCACTTGCACTCCCACAGTGACGCTGCTGCCGACCGGCATAGTCGTGCGAACGCCGAAGTGATAGAACGGAATCGCGAGTGCAAAGAGCAGGGAACGCGAGTAGTTCCAGTTATCTTTCGCCTCGATAACTTCGGCGCCGGCCGATGTTACAAAGTCGCCAAAATCCGCTTCAAAACCTTTTGTGCTTTTGGGTTTCAGACTTACATATGCTTGCTCGACAAAGTCGAAGAACTCCGGATCGGGTTTCGGAGTGTGAATGATATCGAAGGTGCGGCCGAGGCCAAGATCAACGCGAAACCCGATTGGATCCGGATCGTGGCTGGCCGTCAGCTTTAGCATGCTCAAATCGACTTGGTTGGTTTTGTCGTTGAAGTTATAGAGTTGATTGAACCCGGGGTCTGGATGATTATCATTGAAGCTGTAATATCCGTCCACCATGCCGCTGAAGGAGATCCCGCCGTAAGTCCCCGGCGTAGCGGCCGGAGTGGCGGGAGCCGCCGGTGGAGGCGCTGGAGGCGCCATTTGTGCACATGCGATGGCGCTCGCTAGCACCAGACCCAGAAGCAGCGAAGATTGAACCCGAAACATTCCCATATTCCTCCCGAAGAGTAGATTTCGACACGGAACGGAGTGTCTGGGCACAGACGGGGTAGAAGCGTTAGAGCTTTATTAATCGAGGTTACACGGGGAAGCCCGCTGAATGCCAATCAAAACTTTGGATAAGAGGTATTCCGGGTCAAGCATGCCGTTCTATACAATCGGTTCGATGCGCAGTCTCGCAATCCCGTTACTGGCGGCGCTGTTCGGAACCTACTGCATCGCAAAGACTATGGTGTTTTGGCAGAGTGGTTTCCCGACGCTCGACAGCCAGCCCGTGAAGCAGGCGACGCTGGAGAAAGCGCTGAGCGTCCCCGAAGAGTCGTTTGTAGGACTGAGCGGCTTGGAGCGGCCGCAGGCTCTGGCGGACACCGATCTTCTGGTGATGCCGTACGGGTCGGCATTTCCAACAGAAGCATGGCGCGCCATTTCGAACTATTTGCACCGAGGCGGCAATCTGCTGGTTATCGGAGGTCAGCCGTTCCGTGTCCCGGTAACGAACTCGGGGTCCGATTACCGGCCGCACCGCCGAAGACGCCTATTCACGAGAGCTCGGCATCGCACATACCTACGAAGTTCCACAGCGCGATGCGGAGACCTTCGGTTGGAAGCATGGATATTCGTTTCTGCCTCACATCGAAGTACAGGCGCAGAAATTCTTTGTCCTGCAGGGCCGCGCCATTGCCGGTCTAGGCTACATGCTCGATCGCACGGGCGAGAAAATCGCCGCGCCGATGGTGGTGAGCAATCATATTCGCGCGGCCAATGGAGAGACGTTGGGAGACTGGAGCCTCGTTGATTGAGCGCAAATGGATTCAAGGGTTCGCGGGCGGCTCCAGCGGCGCGCTGTCGTGGGATTGGGATCGGGAGCTGTACTTCGGTATCAAACGCAGCGACGGTTCCAGCAAGATTTGGGAAAACACCATGCGCGACATGGGGAAATTCGCCGCGCAGGCAGCGCCCTACGCGACCGCGTTTGTTCCACCGCAAGTCGCGATCGTCCTGGGGCAATCGCTGCAGCTTTCAACTCTGAATCATTTGGCGGTAGAGGCGCAGCAGGTATGCGTGCGGGCGCTCTACGGCTATGCGCGTTCGGAAGCCTATGTCGTGGGAGAAGACCAGATACAGCTTCTCGGAAATCCAAAACTGATCGTTCTGCCTTCGCCGTGGGTGCTGAGTGAGCAAGCGTGGCAGGCGATCCTAGACAAAGTGAACGGCGGCGCGACCTTGCTGGTCTCCGGCCGCTTCGATGAAGACTCGCATTTCCGGGCAACCGGACGGCAGCAGGCGATTGGACTCGACTACCGGGCCGGCCGTCTGCTTTTAATGCGCCAGCAGATCCACTGGCCGGGCGGTTCGGCGTGGCTGACCTATTCGGGGTCGAAAACGGATTTTCTGGAGCGCGCTTTTCTGCCGGATGACGGCACCTTCGCCGAGAAGAGCTGGGGAAAAGGGAAAATTCTATTCGTCGCGCTTCCCATTGAGCTGACGAAAATTGGAAAGCCGTCGGCGAAATCTATCAGTCCGCGCTGCGGATCGCGGGAGTCACTCCCGTTTACTCGCGTCTCGACGATCCGGCCGTTGTTGTCCCACGCAATTCCCGGCGACTTGCTGGCTTCTTACAACTGGGGTAACACAACCGGCAAATGATGTATCGACTCGCAATTGTTGTCTTATGTCTTTTCGAAATTGCTGCGGCCGACACGACGTATGGCGGCTACAACGGCGTGTTCCTGCCCAGCGGCCTGAGCTTGAAGAAACCGCTTCCGGCGGATGCTCCCGTGAGTGGGGACGCGAAGTGGTCCATGTATTGTTGGCTGCGCAGCGACGAGGCTTTGACCGGGCCGACCTTAATTGCAGGAGTGGGCGATCCGGCGGACGCAGAAACAGGACATCGCTTCTTCGCGGTTCTCGACGGCAAACTGACATTGTGGACGGGCGCTGACCATTTAAGCAGCGCGTCCATCGTCGAGCCGGGCGGCTGGCACTTCCTGGCTGCGACGTTTGATGGAACGACCGCAGCGCTGTACGTCGACGGTCTGCGGGCCGCTCAGCGGGCAATGACATTCGCGGCCGTTGCGCCGGTCCTCGAATTGGCGCCGGAGAAGTCGCCCTGGCCGGAGGGCGCGCATTTCGCTGGAAAGATCGCCGGTTTCACTTTGACGCCTCGCGTTCTGACCGACGGCGAGATCCGCGCGCTTTCCGGCCATCCGCCTGCATTCAACCTGATCGAATTCGAACGAGGCTCGAAAGATTGGCCGCTCCAGACGCGGCAGCAGACTGGCTATCGTGCGCCGCAAGCTCCCGATACGATGCCGAAGTCGAGCGTGCCGCCGGCGCACCCGCAATCGCAGCCGCTCGCTTACACTGGACCTGCGCTGGCCCAGCGCGGACCCCATGAATGGGCCATCGCGGGAGGCTGGCGCTTGGCGGCACAACCCGATAATGCCGCCAACGGCGCGCAGATTTCCGAGCTCGCATTTCAAACCAACGGCTGGCTCGACGCCACCGTTCCCGGAACCGTGCTGACCACGCTGATCGATCGCGGCGTCTATCCGGATCCGTATTACGGCCTGAATAACCTCGCGATTCCCGAAACGCTGAACAAGCACGATTATTGGTATCGCGCCGAGTTTACGCCACCCGCTTCGCTCGCCGGACAGCGGTTGACCTTAACGTTTCAGGGAATCAATTACGAGGCGACCGTCTGGCTGAACGGCACGAAAATTGGAAGCATTAAAGGCGCATTCATTCGAGGCATTTTCGACGTAACAGGCGCCCTGCTACCGGGAAAGCCGAATGCCATCGCGGTGCGCATTGAGCCGCCGCCGCATCCCGGTATTCCGCAGGAACAATCCGTCAAAGGCGGACCTGGCGAAAATGGCGGCGCTTTGTGCCTCGATGGCCCCACTTTCATCGACACCGAAGGATGGGATTGGATTCCGGGCATTCGCGATCGCAACATCGGAATCTGGCAGCCGGTCACCATCACCGCCACGAACGACGTGGAGATCGGCGACGTGCACGTGATCACCACTCTGCCGCTGCCCGATACGAACCATGCAGCGGTAATGATCGCGGCGCCGCTTCGAAATCAATCCGGCCAGCCTGCGTCTGGCGTGCTACACGCTGGGTTCGAAGGAGTCGAGGTAACCAAGAACGTCACGCTGCCGCCCGGAGAAACCACCGTAACGCTCACCCCATCTGAGTTTCCGCAGCTTACGGTCAACAACCCGCGTCTGTGGTGGCCGAACGGTTACGGAAAGCCCGATCTCTACCACCTGAAAATTTCGTTCACCGATTCCAAGGGCGAGTCCGATATCCAGGCGCTGCGATTCGGCATTCGCGAAATCACGTATGAGCTGTCGCTGCTCGACCCGGCGGGACGATTGCAGCGAGTAGACTACGATCCGGCCAAAGCGCCCGGCGAGCAAACGATCGATGTCCGGCATGAAGGCATCATTCAGACCGCCGAAGGCTGGGTCTATTCGCTGCTGCCTTCCGCTACGGCTTCACCCGCAATTCGGGCCGCCGCCGACACCCGCTCAGCACCCTATCTACTCGTCAAAGTCAACGGCGTGCCCATCGCCTGCAAAGGCGGGAATTGGGGTATGGACGACGCCCTGAAACGCGTCTCGCGGGACCATCTGGAGCCCTTTTTCCGTCTGCATCGCGACGCGAATTTGAATATCATTCGCAACTGGACAGGCCAAAGTACGGAAGAAATCTTCTACGATCTCGCGGACGAATACGGCCTGCTGGTCTGGAACGATTTTTGGGAATCGACGCAGAATTACAATCTGGAGCCGGGCGATCCGGCGCTGTTTCTGAACAATGCGCGCGATACCATCCTGCGCTTTCGGAATCATCCGTCGATTCTGCTTTGGTGCGGGCGTAACGAGGGCGTTCCCGCTCCAACTGTTAACGAAGGCCTGGATCAATTGGTGCGCACGCTGGATGGCACGCGCTTCTACGCGCCCAGTTCGAATGTGGTGAATCTGCAGAACAGCGGCCCCTACCAGTACCAGGAGCCCGCCAGCTATTTCACCAAATTCGCACGTGGATTCGCCGTAGAGCTGGGTGTGCCTTCCATGCCTACGCTCGATGCTTTCCGCAGTTTCGTCCCGGCGGCGGATCAATGGCCGCCCAATGACACCTGGGCGTACCACGATTGGCACCAGAGCGGCAACGGCAACGTTGCGCCGTTTATGGACGCCATGCAGCGCGAGTTCGGGGCAGCATCCAACCTGGAAGACTTCGAGCGCAAAGCGCAGATGATGGATTACGTCGAGTATCGCGCCATCTTCGAAGGTTTCAACGCGCACCTGTGGAATCCGAATAGCGGGCGACTGTTGTGGATGACGCAGCCGGCCTGGCCCAGCACCAGTTGGCAGATCCTGAGCTGGGATTACGACACCCAGTCTTCCTTTTACGCAGTAAAGAAGGCTTGCGAACGTGTGCACGTGCAGCTCAATTTGCCCGATCTCCAGACCGCGGTAATCAATAACACCGCCGCCGCGCTAGGAAACGTCTCAGTCCGAGCGCGAATCTTTTCTATCGACGGTACTCTGCTGGCTACCCGGGAAGAGAAGCTGAACGCGGCGGCAAATGCCGCAACGGACGGTTTTCCCATCATGATTCCAAACGGAGTTTCGGGAACGGTTTTCGTGAAGCTCGAATTAATGAATGCCGAGGGCGCGCTGCTTTCGCAAAATTTCTATTGGTACGCTCGCGACGATTCGACGCTTCGGGAGTTGAACTCGCTGCCCAAAGCCGCAGTCGCCGCTTCCGCAAATCAGACCCGGACGGTCGATTCCACGCGCATCGGCGTGCAGCTCACGAACCCGAGCCGGACGTTCGCGCTTCAGGAAAAGCTGACGGTTCGCAACGGCGATGGAACGCGCGTACTTCCCGCTTATTACAGCGACAATTACGTCTCGCTGCTGCCGGGCGAAACGCGCCAGATACAAATTGAGTGTCCGAACAGCGCCATCAAAGGAGCCGTGCAAATTGGAGTGACAGGCTGGAATAGCCGGCCGCTCACCATCCATCCGGCGCCGTAGCGAGGAGTAGCTTAGTTACTTAGAAAGAAGCCGAAAAATATGGCCATCGCAAACGTAGGTAAGTCCGCCGCCAGAGTTGCCGCTCCAACCGGTAAGAGCAATACCAGCGCCATGGCAATGGTGACGATGCTGTTTTTCATGTGGGGCTTCATCACCTGCCTGAACGACATATTGATTCCGCACCTGAAGGCTATCTTCGACCTGAATTATGCAGAAGTGATGCTGGTTCAGTTTGTCTTCTTTTCCTGCTACGTCATCTTTGCGATCCCGTCCGCTAAAACGATCGAATGGATCGGCTACAAGAAAACGATGGTTGTGGGCCTTGCGGTAATGGCGCTGGGTGCAGTGCTTTTTTTGCCCGCCGCGCACGTGCCGGCCTACGCGCTCTTTCTCGCCGCTTTGATTGTTCTGGCGGCAGGCATCACTGCACTGCAGGTCTCGGCGAATCCTTATGTTGCTGTCCTGGGGCCGCCGGAGACAGCCTCCAGCCGCCTGAATTTGACGCAAGCGTTTAACTCGCTCGGAACTTTTGTCGCCCCCTATTTCGGCAGCCTGCTCATCTTGAGCACCACGGCGAAAACTCCCGATCAGATTCATCAAATGGCGCCCGCGGCTCTCCACGCCTATCGAATGCAGCAGGCGTCTTCCGTCAATTTGCCGTACGTGCTCATCGCTATTGCGCTAATTGTGCTCGCCGTCGCTATCGCTCGATTCAAATTGCCGGTGATCTCGGAAGTAGAGGACACGACGCAACTGGAGGACCCAAACACTAAGATCGCAGTCAATATCTGGAAGCAGCGTCATTTGGTGCTCGGTGTTATCGGAATCTTCGTCTACGTCGGAGCGGAAGTCGCGATCGGCAGCTTCCTTGTCAACTATTTCAGCCAGCCGAACATCGGAGCCATGTCCGAGAAGACGGCCGCGGTTTACGTTTCCTTCTACTGGGGCTGCGCCATGATCGGCAGGTTCATCGGTTCGGCGATTCTTCAGAAAGTGCGCGCCGGTTTCTTGCTTGGCGTGGTCGCGATTGTGGCTTGCGGCCTGGTGGTCGCCTCCATGCTCAGCTTCGGAGCCGTCGCGATGTGGACCATCATTCTAGTTGGCCTGTTCAACTCCGTTATGTTCCCCAGCATTTTCACACTGGGCATCGCCGGACTTGGACCGCTGACCGGTAGAGGATCGGGACTGCTGGTGGCGGCGATTGTCGGGGGCGCTATCATCCCTGAAATCCAAGGAGTGCTGGCAGACCATATCGGCATTCACCACGCCTTCATTCTGCCGGTACTGTGTTATCTCTACATCGCCTTCTACGGCTTCCGGGGATCGAAGCCGGTGCAGGCCGCGTAAAATAGCTACCATGTCAAACATACCGACCAGACTGAGCGGCAAAAACGCTCTCATCACCGGAGCGTCCTCCGGTATCGGCGAGGCAATCGCGATACGCTTCGCGCAAGAAGGCGCCAAAGTAGCGATTAATTACAACAGCGGCGCCGATCGCGCCGAAGCCGTGCGCAAGAAAGTAGATGAAGCGGGTAAGGCCGCCGGAAGCGCGCACAAGAGCCTGACGGTCAAAGGCGATGTCTCCAATGAGGCCCAGGTCAAGCAAATGTTTGCGACGGTGCTGAAGGAGTTCGGCACGCTCGATATCCTCATTAACAATTCCGGGATTCAGAAACCGGCTTCGAGCGACGAAGTGGACATGGCGGATTTCGATCACATCATCGGAGTCAATCTGCGCGGCTCGTTTCTGTGCGCGCGCGAGGCCATCCGCCATTTTTTATCGCGCAAGGCGCAGGGAGTGATCGTCAGCAATTCGAGCGTGCACGAAATCATTCCGAAACCGAAGTACGTGCCGTATTCGATCAGCAAAGGCGGCCTGGAGAATATGACCAGAACGCTGGGACTCGAATATGCCGACAGAGGCATCCGCGTGAACGCGGTAGGGCCGGGCGCGATTGTCACGCCCATCAACATGTCCTGGATCAACGATCCTAAGGCGCGAGCCGAAGTAGAGAGCCATATCCCGATGGGCCGCGCCGGCACCAGCGAGGAGATCGCCGCGGTTTTCGCATTTCTCGCCTCCGACGACAGCTCGTATATCACCGGACAGACGATTTTCGCGTGCGGCGGCCTGACGCTGTTTCCGGAATTCCGCGTTGCATGGTCGTCGGGCGAATAGCATGACGAAACCGTACTTTGGAATTGCCGCCGCGATTCTCGCCGCGCTCTGGACTTGTCCGCGCGCAAACAGCCAGACCGCGCCGCACCGGCCGCCCATTATCGGCATTGCGCATATAACACTCAAGACGAACGATAGTCCCGCGGCTCAGCGCTTCTACGGCGATGAACTCGGGTTTGCCGACATTGCCGGCAAGAATGGGCCGGCGTGTTTCAAAATTAACGACCACCAGTACATCGAAATCTCTCCAGGCCTGGCGAGCGAAACAGAAGATCGCCTGGCCCAGCTTGCGTTCGAAACCACAGACGTCAAAAGCTTGCGCAACTACCTGGTAAGCCGTAATGTAACTGTGCCCGATGTCGCCAAAGACCGGGACGGCAATTGGAGCATCTCACTTACCGATCCCGAGGGGCATACGGTGGAGTTCGTGCAATATACGCCCGGATCTCTCGAGAGCAGAAATTTCGGCAAGTCTCTGGCGGATAGCCGCATCTCAAAACGCATGATTCACGCCGGCATGACGGTACATGACCGCGCGGCGGCGGATCGTTTTTATAAAGACGTTCTTGGTTTTCAGATGACGTGGTACGGGGGAATGACGGATACCCGGACCGATTGGGTCGACATGCGCGTTCCTAATGGGTCCGATTGGCTCGAGTACATGCTGAACGTACACAACCCGTCGCCCAGACAGCTTGGCGTGATGAACCATCTGGCGCTCGGCGTGCCCGATATTCAGGCCGCATACAAGACGCTGCTGCAGCGCGGAGCGCATCCGCCGCAGCCGCCCAAAATCGGCCGCGACGGAAAATGGCAGCTCAATTTGTACGACCCGAACTACACGCGCGCGGAGCTCATGGAACCCAAGCCGGTGCAAACGCCGTGCTGCTCGCCGATGCTAACCAAGTAGCTTCGTTAGTGCGGGACGGCAAGATAGTTGCCGTATCCGATAATGACCGTTGAACCGACGAGCACGGCAAGGCCGATGACCAGCAGGCGAATGGCTTGCCGGCTCGCTCCTTTCCATTCCCTCAATCCGACGCCCCACAGCGTGCTGAAAATGACGATGCTCGCCATATGCAGGCTCCAGCTCGAGAATTTATACCTGCCCATTTGCGTCTCGCCCATGGTGTAGAAGAAGAACTGCATGTACCACGTCACCCCTGCCAGCGCGCAGAACAGGTAATTCGCAAGCAGAGGAACGCGCGCGGTTTCGCGAATGGTCGTCGCCGGTGCGCGCGTGAGAACGCTAGTCGTCGGACCTGAGAGAGCGGTCTCTTCAATCGGCTGAGGGCCGCCCGCGCCGGAAAACGCGACCGGAGTTTCCGACGCGAGATACTCATGCCCGCTCTTATTGCGGATATTCAGAATCAGAGTCCAGATGAAGTTAGTCGTGAAGCCGCCAAGCAGAACCACCACCAGCACGGGAAGGCCTTGCCACAAACTCGGTGTCCCGTGTCGCAGCGTGAGCGCCCGAATCGGATCTCCCGCGGCAAGGCCATAGGCGAAACACGCGCTCATCACTCCCGAGAGCACAGCGACGGCGAATCCTTTTCTCAGATCGAATTCTTCGATAGCGGCCTGCTGCTCCCGCTTCGACATCGATCGCTCTTTGTAAACTCCGGCCAGCCCGGCGATCGCGATGCCGGTCAGACAGACCGCGATTCCGAACAGAATCACGCGGCCGGAAGTAGTGCCCAAAACCTCGCTTACAAACTGGCCGTTAAAGATGGGCGGCATCAGCGTGCCGAAGGCGGCACACAGGCCCATGACGATCGCCATGCCCAGAGAAAGGCCCAGATAGCGCATCGTCAAACCGAAGGTGAGGCCGCCAATACCCCACAGCAGTCCAAAAAAGTAGCACCAGAACAGAGTTTTATTCGACGTCGCGCCCAGTACGGAGATCAGATTGTTGGTGAGCAGGGAAGCGATTACCCAAGGCGCAATGATCCAACTGAAAACGCCGCCGACCAGCCAATAGGTCTCCCAGGACCAGCGCTTCACAAACCGGTACGGGACATAAAAGCTTCCCGACGCCAGCCCTCCGAGCCAGTGGAAGAAGACGCCTAGTGCCGGGTTGGGGATCATGCAAACGGTTTCCTAATCGAGATGAAATACTTCTCTCAGCAGCGACATCGCACGATCCGGCAGTTCGCCATCGTGCAGAAAGAATGGCGCCATTTCGCGCTGCCAGCGCTCGTTCACTTCGCGTGCCGCCATGTCTTTCTTCGCGCGCTCGAAATCGTCCGTTTCCAGATAGCCGACTAGCAATCCATCCGAGCGAAGGAACAGCGAGTAGTTGCCCCAACCGGTTTCGCGCAGCGCACGCTGCATTTCGGGCCATACGGTGCGATGCCGTTCCTCATACTCAGTGAGGCGTTCGGGCCGGACTTGCAGTGCGAAGCAGACGCGTTGCATGGTTTTAATGTTCTTATCGCAGGAACGCTTCCGGCAAGCCGCCGTCGACCGGGATAATGTGGCCGGTGGTTTTCGCGCTCGCCTCGCTCGCCAGCCATACGATGGCGTTCGCGCAGTCTTGCGGAAGAATCGGAAGATGCGTGAGCGTGCGTTGCGCGTAAAAGCCGGCCAGCTTGTCGCGCAACTCCTCGGTCGTTTCGGATTCCGAAAACTCGATGTTGTATTTCTTCAGAGAAGCGATGACGCGATCGCGCGGAAACATGGTCGATCCGGCCACCACCGTCGCAGGAGCGATTCCGTTGACGCGCACCAGCGGCGCGAGTCCGACTGCCAGCTCCCGGACCAGGTGGCTCACAGCCGCTTTACTCACATCGTAAGCTTCGCTCCCGTGCTTGGGAACCACAGCGTTTGCCGAGCTGGTGAGAACTCACCGAAGCGGGCAGTTTCTGATCGCGGAAAATCCAAGCGGTTTCGCGCGCCAGCAAGTGATTGCCGGTGACATTCACCAGGAACGTCTTTGTCCATTGCGCTTCCGGCAATTCGCCGCCGCCCGCCGCGACCGGAAAGATTGCGGCAGTGTTTATGATCGCGTCCAGCCCGCCGAATTGCAGCACCGCGAACTTTGCGGCGGCTGCGATGCTGTCCGCGGAGCTGAGATCCAGATTTGTGTGTGCGACAGCCTCGGTGGAAGAAAGCGCCGCTGCTTCCTCCGCAGCCTGCTTCGCGCCTTCCGCGTTTTGATCCGCGATAACGAGATGCGCGCCTTTTCGGGCCAGGAGCAGCGCCACCTCGCGGCCGATGCCGCTTGCTCCGCCGATAATCAGCAGAATCTTCCGGCTGAATTCCGCTTCAGCAGGCATCCGCTGCAACTTCGCTTCTTCGAGCGCCCAGTATTCGATCCGGAAAGCTTCCGAGCGCGGCAGCGCGACATAGTTCTGAAAACTCTCGAACTGTTCCGATTGCTCGGCGCGGCGCGCCTGCGGCAAAGGATGCGCAGCGCTGCCAGATTCGAGCGCATTCGCGCCTGCCATCACGTGAACTGCATTGATGAAAAATTCGGTCGCAATCCGCGCTTCCTTCTTGCTCTTTCCGAAGCCGAAAATCCCCAGCCCTGGAATCACCACCACCGAAGGATTCGAATCGCGCAGCTTGGGAGATTCCGGCGTCGCCCACGTCTGGTAGTACGCCGCATATTCCTTGCGATACGTTGCGGCGCGTTCGCTGATCAGCGCCTTCAACGCATCGATTCCTTCGCCCGCCTTCCAATCCACGAACATCGGACAGATTCGGGTGCGCAGAAAGTGATCGGGACAACTGGTCCCCAGCGCGCCCAGCCGCTCCGCCCACTCGGAGCCCGCAAATGTGAGTGCGTCTTCGTTGTCGCTGTAATGAGCGATTACGCGCCGATTGGACGATGCCATTCCGCGCAGCGTGGGAAGCAGGGAAGCGGCAATCGCTTGCCGGTCCGGCACCGGCGCCTGCTTCAACCCGCCAAACAATATGCCCTTTCTGGCCTGATGCTCTAAAACGAATTCGCCCATCTGATCGATAGTTCGAATGCTGTTGAGATAGCAGCCGCGCTGCGTGTCGCCCCAGGTAAACAGTCCATGGCTGCCGAGCAGCGCGCCATCGCAGCCGGGGTGTTCTTTCACCGCGCGCTCAAGTTGCAGCGCAAGCTCGAAACCCGGCCTTTGCCACGGCAGCCAGACGATGCGCCGGCCGTATCGCTGGTTGAACTCGGCCAGCTTCTCCTTGCCGTTGGCACTGGCCGCAATCGCGATGGCCCAATCGGGATGCAGATGGTCCACATGTGGAAACGGCAGGAACGCATGCAGCGGAGTATCGATGGATGCCGCGACGCGGTTCTGACCGAAGGCGCTCAGCGGATAGTAGCTCACCATCTCGTCCTCTTGCGTTTCTCCGCGATAGAGAGCTTTCAATTGTTCAAGTCTGTCGAGATAGAGCAAAGCGAATCCGGATTCTTTGATAGAGCCGAGATCGCCTCCGCTTCCCTTGACCGCCAGAACACGAACCGGCTTGCGCGTGAACGGATCCGGCAGCTCGATTTTCGAGCTGGTATTTCCGCCGCCGAAATTTGTGATGCGCAGATCCGCGCCCAACAAATTCGAGCGGTAGCGCAGCAAGCCGAGCGGATTGCCGGCCAGCTTCGCTGCTTCCTTTTCGTCCCACAGATCATTGAGGTGAACGACGACATGAACGACTTCGGCTGTTACAGGCATATGCAAATCCTCTTAGGCATAGGACGAAACCCCGGCCGCGTTTCGCGCGCCACGCTCCCGTGAAATTCGCTCCAGATACCCGCTGGCCCGAAATGCTGCCATAGGATCTTCGGGAAGACTCTTTGAGCCGCGCCATTCGCGAATCGCCGGCCGCACGTCCGTCGCAAAAGCCTCTTGTAGACAAGACTCCGCCCGGACCAGATCCGATACGCGCTGCGCGCCGCTTAATCGCTCATAGTCGACCAGCGAGGCCTTTGAAAAGAGTTCTTGCGCCATACCGACGGTTTGGATGGTAGCCTCGATTTTTCCCTTGAGATTGTGACTCTGATCGATCATGTACGCGATCTCCGCCCGCGTGCCGCTCTCCCATTCGAAGAAGAGAATCTCGTGGAAAATCCGGAAGATCTGATACGGATCGATGGAGCCGAGCGTCAGGTCGTCATCGGCATAGCGCCGGTCGTTGAAATGAAAGCCGCCCAGCATGTCTTCGGAAAGTATCCATGCCACAATCTGCTCAATATTCTGGGCCGCATAATGATGGCCTGTATCGACCAGCACTTTGGCCTGTGGGCCCGCCTCCCGGGCCAACAGCAACGCCATGCCCCAATCCGCGATGTCGGTGTGGTAGAAGGCAGGCTCAAAGGGCTTGTATTCCACCAGCAGGCGTTGATCCGGTGCAAGTTCTTCGTGCGACGTTTTCAGTAGCTCCTCAAACCACTGCTTTCGCCGGCGAATGTTGGCGGTCCCGGGATAGTTCGAGCCATCCGCAAACCATAGTGAAATATCCCGGCTGTGAAGCTGCTTCGCAATCGCGATGCTTTCTTGCGTGTGCTCGAGAGCTTGCCGGCGCGCGGCTTCGTCGGGATTACCGAACGAGCCGTGCTTGTAGATCTGTTCTTGAAAATAATTGGGATTGATGGAACCGGGCCGCACACCGTGCCGGCCGGCCAGAGCGGCGATCTCGCTGCAGCTCTTCACGCCCTCTGCGAAATCCCACAAAACGTGCAAAGCAAGAGTCGGGCACACGCCGGTGAGCGCGTGAACCTGGCTCGCGTCGCTGAACTTTTCCTCGATACTTGTAGCGGCGCCGGGCTGCGGGAATTTTCCGAAGCGGGTGCCGGTGTTGGCAAAACCCCAGGAGGGCAACTCGATCCGAAGCGTTTCGACCGCGTGAAAAATTGTTTCCGTTTGCTTGGAGTGCACGCAACAAATAGTAAATCACGCGCCGGTTGCGTGAGTTTAGAGTGTCTTGTGCTCGACGTGGTCCAGGTGGGTCTCGGGAATCGATTTCACACGCGCGGCGTTGAAGTCCTCGACAGCATTCAGCACGAACACGGGAACCTCGGGCGTGCGCGGCGTTTTGATGCGGAAAAAATCGGCGCCCTGCACGTCGTTCAGAAAAAAGGCGGGCCGGAAATCTTGTTTCGCAGCGCTGACTTCGACGTTGCTCATCTCGATATTCTTCACGTGACGGATGAAAAAGCCATTGGAGGGAGTGGTTCCAAATCGTCCTGGTTCTGGATAATTGGTTTCCTGTTCCGCGGGTTCGTGCGCGGCGGCTTCCATCGTCCCGCCTCCCTGATTCTCGATATAGACGGTATCGATTTTCACGTCTTCAATCCAGTGATCCGGAATGCCGCTCAGAATCGAAGAGATGCGGGACATCGCGTTGTAGCACACGATGTTGCTGATGAGAATGCGTTTGAGCGTACCCACCGGACGGCCTTGCGGACCGCGCATGCGTCTCCCCAGCCGCAGGAATAAAGGCGCAGTGACTATATCCCGCATCGAGATGTTCGTAACCGTTACGTCTTCGAGCAGCGCGCCGTCCACGCTCTCCATCGCCAGCCCTTGGCAGCCGTCGAAAGCGCAGTTCGAGATGGCGATGTTTCGGAATCCGCCGTTCGATTCCGTGCCGAACTTGATGCGCCCGGTGCGAGGCACGCGAAAATCCGGTGCAAAGCGCCTAAAGCTTGCATCCAGCAGCGCGCCCTCTTCAAAGCTCCCTGAAACGAAACAATTCGTGATGGTCACCATGTCGGTCGAGCGCGCCTCACCGAGTGCGTACGAGCTTTTCAGGCAGATGCCGTCATCCCACGGCGAATTCACGCTGCAGTTGGAGACGCGCACGTTGCGGCAGCAATCGATGTCCATGCCGTCGCGATTTGTATCGATTTTCAGATTGTCGAACGTGAGATTATCTACTCCTGTCGCGAGAACGCCGAAATGGCCGCCGTGCAGGATGGAGAAATCGCGCAGCAGGACGTTATGGCAATTCTTCAGGGCGATCGACTTGTTACCGACTCCGGGCTGCTCCGCTTTCGGCCCTGGACCATAGCCTCTGCTCAAACCTCTACCCCAGATCAAGCCGGGTCCGAGAATGGCCACGTTCTCGAGCCCTTCGCCCCAGATCAAGCTGTTGTGCCAATGATTGTGGCCGAAATCCTGATAACTTTCCCAACCATCATTCGGTTCAGCCGCGTCGTAAGCGCCCGTGCTGCTTCCGCCAGGCGCGGGCGAATCGGCGGCGATAAGTTTCGTGCCGGTCTCCAGCGACAAAGTAATGTTGCTCTTGAGATGAATCGAGTAGGAGAGATAGTTGCCAGCAGGGAAGCGCACTGTGCCGCCGCCCGCGGCAGCCGCGGTTTCGATGGCTTTATTGATTGCGGCCGTATCGATGCGCGTGCCATTCGCCGGCCGCGCCAAAGGTCAGTTACATCGTACACCGCTTTCGATGCTTCCGAAGCGGAGGCCTGGGCGGCTGCTTTGACGTCCGACAACGGCAACATGGCTGCCGCTCCAGCAATTTTCAACAGATTCCTGCGTGCGCTATCCATAATTCGATATCTGCACTATAGGTGTCATTACAAGGTGGCGTCAAACCAGATAATCTCAACCGCCGGTTTAGCGAGCTTCAACGAGGCGGCCGTTCTCAGCGCCGCCACGCTATATTTCGACGTGTGAAACTTGGTTCGCTATTATTCCTCATCTTTATAAGCAGCGCCGCTGGATGGGAGCATTCGGCCAGCCTCGACGAGCTGCGGCGCGGATTTCAGAATCCGCCGGACGATTGCCGCATTATGATGCGCTGGTGGTGGTTCGGTCCATCGGTGACCAAACCGGAGCTCGAGCGCGAGCTGCGAACCATGAAAGCGGCGGGTATCGGCGGCGTCGAAATTCAGACCGTCTATCCGCTCGCGTTGGACGATCCCGAAAAGCAGTTTCACAATTTTTCGTATCTCTCCGGGGAATTTCTCGACGATCTGCGCTTCACATCCCAACTGGCGCACCAGCTTGGAATGCGCGTCGATCTTACACTGACAAGCGGATGGCCTTACGGCGGCCCCGCTATGCCTGTGACCGAAGCCGCGGGACGCCTGCGTTGCGACCGCGTCAATGTTCCGGAAGGCGCGGACTCGCTGCCGCTGCCCGCCATGGAGAATGGCGAAAAACTCATCGCGACTTTTCTCGTGAATGGAAACGCGCTGAACTTTTCGTCCGAGGGCATCGCGCGCTTGAGCGAAATTCACGACGGAAGAATCGCGCTGCCTGCTCAACTCAGCGGACCGCATGTCGTTTTGTTTTTCATTTCGAGCCGCACCGGCCAGCAGGTGAAGCGCGCTGCCATCGGTGCGGAAGGTTTTGTTCTGGATCATTACAATCGCGCGGCCATTGAGCGCCATCTGCGCGTGGTAGGAGACCGCCTCATCCAGGCCTTTGGCTCGAATCCTCCTCACGCCGTATTCAGCGACAGCCTGGAAGTTTTTGGGTCCGATTGGACCGGCGATTTTCTGCCGGAGTTCCGGCGCCGCCGAGGGTACGATTTGACGCCATATCTTCCTGCACTCACTGAAAACGTTGGCGATCAGACCGGCGCGATCCGGCATGATTGGGGCAAGACCCTCACCGAATTAGCCGAGGAGCGATACCTTGATCCCATTGAAGCCTGGGCGCATGCGCACCATACGCTTTTTCGCTCGCAAACTTACGGCGAGCCGCCCGTGATCCTCTCAAGCAACGCGCTGGTGGATTTGCCGGAAGGTGAGCATGGGCCGGAGTGGCGGGGATTTAGCGCAACGCGCTGGGCCTCGTCGGCAAGCCACTTGTACGGCCGCCCAATCACTTCTTCAGAGACCTGGACATGGCTCCATTCGCCCGCCTTCCGCGCTACGCCGCTGGATATGAAAGCGGAAGCGGATCTGCACTTCATTGAAGGAATTAATCAGTTGGTCGGCCATGGTTGGCCGTATTCTCCGCCATCGGCGGGCGAGCCGGGCTGGCGTTTTTATGCCGCCGCCGCTTTCAACCAGCACAATCCCTGGTTTCAAGTGATGCCGGACATCGCGCGCTATCTGCAGCGGGTGAGCTTCTTGCTGCGGCAGGGGCAGCCTGCAAACGATATCGCCATCTACCTGCCCACGGACGACGCTTGGGCGGATTTCAAGCTCGGCGATGTTTCCGTGGATGAACGGATGCAGGTACTGCTCGGTTCGGAGCTTATTCCTCAAATTCTGAATGCCGGCTACAACTTCGATTTCATCGACGACCGTGCGATTGCCGCCAAAGGCGTGCCGTACCGCATCCTCATTTTGCCGGGCGCGGAGCGAATTCCGCTGGCGACTCTTCAGAGGTTAAAAGAATACGAACAGAAAGGCGGATTATTGATCGCAACGCGCAGATTGCCGGCGTTGGGGCCCGGTCTGCTCGAAGCCAAGAGCGATACGTCGCGAATCAACCAGCTCGCTCATGAATTATTTGAAACGGGAAACAACCACGCACGCTTTATCCACGATGAACGTACTTTGGGGAGCACTCTCAATAGCCTGCTCACGCCCGATTTCGCTGCCGGACCGGCCGCTCCGGTCATCGGATTTATTCACCGCAAGCTCGCTTGGGGAGACGTTTACTTCGTGGCGAATACGTCGAACCGGGCTGTGGATACGGCGGCTGCCGTTCGAGCGCCGGAACCCGGATGCGAATGGTTGGACCCGTTCACGGCTGAAACTTACGCGACGCGAAGGCGTGGTCAGGCGATTGAACTTTCTCTCGCGCCCTACGAATCGCGCATTCTGCTCTGTTCAAAATCTCTGGCCGCTGCCTCGCCCGTTTCCGCTGCGGTTGCCGCGCCGCAATCGATCGATCTCAGCGCTGGCTGGACTGTAACGTTTTCAGGACTGAACAAAACGATTCAGATGGCCCAGTTCCGGTCGTGGACTGACGATGAAACAACGCGATTTTATTCGGGGCAGGCGGTCTATGAAAAAACAATTTCTGTGCCCGCAGCGTTCTTGCAGCCGGCGCGAGGCATTGTTCTCGATTTCGGCGCCGGAGAGCCGGTTCAGCCAGTGACAATTTCCGGGCCGGGCATGCGGGCGCTGCTTGAAAGTCCGGTGCGAGAGTCGGCGCGGGTGTACGTGAACGGGCAACTCGCGGGCTCCGTTTGGCATCCGCCCTATCAAGTAGATCTGACGCACTTTGTGCGCGAGGGAGAAAATCGGTTTCGGATTGTCGTCGCGAACCTGGCCATCAACGAAATGGCCGGACGCGCGCTGCCCGATTACAGATTGCTGAACCTTCGTTACGGAAGGCGCTTTGCGCCGCAGGGTTTCGAGAACTTGAAGCCGCTGCCTTCTGGGATACTGGGTTCCGTTCGGTTGATTGCGAGAAATTGAAAGATGACACGCCGTCAAATGCTAAGCCGAATGGCCGTCGGTATCCCCGCTTGCCGTCTGATGGCGACCGGCCAATCGATCCTGTCTAGAATCAAACCACCCACGTTTCCCAATCGCGATTTCGAGATTACACGTTTTGGAGCCGTTTCGGACCGTCAAACAAAGTCTACGGATGCGATTCGAAAAGCGATTGCCGCCTGCGCTTCAGCAGGAGGCGGGCGTGTCGTCATTCCTAATGGCTCGTTCCTGACCGGCGCCATTCATCTGGAGAGTAACGTCAATCTTCACCTATCCGAAGGCGCGGTTCTGTTGTTCAGCCGTGACCCGAAAGATTATCTACCGCTCGTCTATACGCGGTTCGAAGGCACCGAGTGCATGAACTATTCGCCTTTCCTCTACGCCTTCGAGAAAGAAAACATCGCCATCACCGGCACTGGAACGCTGGACGGGCAAGCGGATGCCGAACACTGGTGGCCTTGGGCCCGCAAAGCCCGCGGTGGCGCGAGGGGCATGCAGCGCTCCTCCGGGAGCGACGTCGACACGCTCGTTCGCAATATGGGCGACAAAGATGTTCCGGTCCAGCAGCGTGTGTTCGGAGAAGGGCACTACTTGCGGCCGAATTTTGTTCAGCCGTACCTCTGCAACAACGTGTTGCTCGACGGATTCACGATGAAGAATTCTCCCATGTGGGAGCTGAATCCGGTGTTGTGCCGCAATGTCATAGTTCGCAACGTCAGCATCGACAGCCATGGCCCGAACAACGACGGCTGCGATCCCGAATCGAGCCGCGACGTGCTGATTTCCAACTGCACGTTCAGTACGGGCGATGACTGTATCGCAATAAAATCCGGCCGCAATCGCGACGGCCGGCGCGTGAACGTTCCCTGCCAGGGAGTCATTATCCGCGATTGCGCCATGAAAGACGGACACGGCGGCGTGTCCATCGGAAGCGAGGTTTCAGGCGGCATCCGCAACATCTTCGTCGAACACTGCGAAATGAGCAGCCCCAATCTGCAGCGCGCGCTGCGCATTAAGACCAATTCATATCGTGGCGGCGTGATCGAAGATATTCACTTTGAGAACGTCACGGTGGGGCAAGTGGATCAAGCCGTAATTGAGGTCGATTTCTATTACGAGGAGGGCGAAGGAGGGCCATTTCGCCCTATCGTCAAGGACATCTTCGTTGACAATGTCACCTGCCAGAAAAGCAAATACGGAATTTATTTGCGCGGATACGCGAACGATCCCATCAGCGGAGTGAATCTCTCTCACTGCACATTCAACAATGCCACCCAGGGAAATGTTTTCCAAAATGTCCAATCGGTCCAGTTGCAGGATGTGACGGTAGATGGCAAGCCTGTCACGCCCGGGGAGACATCAACTTTCTTAAAGTGAGCGTTGAGAAATTCAGGTTTGACGGCGGACGGAGCGGATTCTTATTATTGCGGCATATTTCTAATGGCAAAGCCAGTTGTTCTACCTAAATATTCGATCGGAGTTGGCGACCGGTTTGCGCAGCAAGCGAAGCCTCAACTGAAAGCGTGCATCCTGGCGGCCGAACAAGGCGTGAATGTAATTCCGGTTTGGAATAAATCCAACCGCGAGCACAATATTGTTGGCTCCCAACCATGCAGTACGCGCGAAGCGGCGGACAGCGCTGTGAAGGCGCTTGGGTGGAAGAAGCCCTATTACGTCGATGCCGATCACATCGGATTCGAGACTGTCGAGCGATATTTGCAGCCATGCGATTTCTTCACCATCGATGTCGCCGACCGCATCGGCCGTCCGGCGGATGCTGCTTCTGTCGAGACCTTTATCAAGAAACACGTCGAATTGACCGGCGTGTTGAGCATCCCGGGCGTCGACCGCTCGTTTCGGACCGATAGCCAGTTGGTTGCGGGTATCGCGAATAAGTATTTGGCTGCCGTGGAAGAAGCAGCGCGCATTTACCGGCGCATCGAAGAGCACAAGGGCAAAGGAGGTTTTATCGCGGAAGTCTCCATGGATGAAACCGATTCGCCGCAAACGCCGGTGGAGCTGCTGATCATTCTTGCGGCCATCGCGGATAACGGGATTCCCATCCAGACAATCGCGCCCAAATTTACGGGCCGCTTCAACAAAGGCGTCGATTATTCCGGCGATTTGAAAAAGTTCCGCCAGGAGTTTGCGGATGACGTCGCGGTGATTGCCTATGCTGTCGAAGCGTATGGGCTGCCGGAAAATTTGAAGCTAAGCGTGCACTCCGGCAGCGATAAATTTTCCATTTACCGGCCCATCCGTGAAGCTATGAAGAAGTTCGACGCGGGTGTGCATCTTAAGACCGCAGGCACCACCTGGCTCGAAGAGCTGATCGGCTTGGCGGAAGCCGGCGGTGAAGGTCTTGAGTTGGCGAAAGAGATTTATGCCGAAGCCTACTCGCACCGGGAAGAGCTATGCGCTCCTTACGCTGCAGTCATCGATATCGATCCGGGCAACCTTCCGCCGCCCGGCGAAGTGAAAAAATGGACGGCGGATCAATTTGTTTCCGCGCTGCGCCACGATCCCGATTCTCCGGCTTACAACAGCAGCATCCGGCAGTTGCTCCATGTTGGATTCAAGGTGGCTGCGAAAATGGGAGATCGTTATCTGCGTATGCTTTGCGCCATGGAAGACACGGTCGCCAAAAATGTGACCGCGAATCTTTTCGATCGCCATATCAAGCCGCTATTCCTGGGAGCCTGAATTGAATTCGCCGGAACTTTTCAATCTAAAAGGACGCGTCGCCGTAGTGATGGGCGGAACGTCCGGAATCGGGCGCGCTATTGCGATAGGATTGGCCGAAGCGGGCGCCGACGTTGTCGCGGCGGGCCGTCGCGAGGCCCTGGTTCGCGAAGTGGCGGAAGAAATCGAAAAGACTGGGCGAAAGACCATCCGGCATACGGTAGACGCGAGCGACAGAGGGTCCGTCGATGCCCTACGGGATGCCGTGACCGCCGAGCTTGGCCGCGTCGACATTCTGGTCAACTCGGCCGGACAAATCTTCCGCAAACCGACCGTGAACATCACTGAAGCCGAGTGGAATGGCTTGCTGGATGTGAACCTCACGGGCACGCTGCGGTCGTGCCAGAGCTTTTATGGTCCGCTGGTCGAAAGCGGCCGCGGCCGTGTGGTTAACATCGCTTCTTTGAATTCGTTCGTGAGCTTTTTCGAAGTCGCGGCTTATGCCGCGTCCAAATCGGGCGTGCTCGGCCTGACGCGCAGCCTTGCCGTGGAGTGGGCGCCCAAGGGCGTCAACGTCAACGCCATTGCGCCTGGAGTGTTTCGCACCGGACTCAATTCCGCTCTGCTCGACGGAACCGATCGCGGCCGTGAGTTACTCACGCGAACTCCCATGAAGCGCTTCGGGAGCATTGCGGAGCTTGTGGGCGCGGCCGTTTTTCTCGCTTCCGATGCCGCCAGTTTCATTACCGGACAGTGCATTGCGGTGGATGGTGGATTTCTTGCGTCCGGCGTAAACGTTTAAGTTGACCGTCGGCAGACGGAGTGTTACAACTGGGCCTACAGTTATGTCGCACCGGATCTGCAGAATCGGAATTTTATTCGCCTCGCTGGCCATCACAACCTTCGCCCAAACCGAAGCGATCAACGGGAGCATTCGTGGCCGTGTCACGGATCCGGCCAACGCCCCCATCGCCCAAGCCAACGTCAGTATCGTGAACACGCAAACCGGTTTCACCCGGGAGTTGGACACGACGGACGACGGCTACTATGTCTTCCCGAATCTTCCGCTCGGCTCGTATACTGTCACGATCCGGAAACCTGGATTCGAAGCCGAACAGCACCCCGACGTAATCCTCAACGCAGGCACGCAGGCGACTATCGACGCTCAGCTTAGAGTGGGCGCAGTGAGCACTTCGATTGAAGTCAGCGGAGGCGCGCCGGTCGTCGATCCGGATCGCGTAAGCATCGGCCGCACGATCGGTTTCGAAGAAGTGCAAAACCTCCCGCTGACCTCGCGGAACCCTTACAATTTTGTGCTGTTTCAACCGGGGATCAGCGGCCACCCCAACCCTGAGCTTGGCATCCCACGATTGCTTGACACTAATGGGCTGGTAGATCGCGTGAATTATCAACTCGATGGCACAGTCGATACCGAAACCGATCGCTACGGGCTGCGGCTCTTTGCGATCGCCGATAGCTACGTGCGTGAGGTGCAGACTGTTTCCAGCAGTTTCGCGCCCGAATTCGGCAAAATCGATGGCGATATTTACAACGTCATCACGGGTTCGGGCAGTAACCAATTTCACGGCGAAGTGCAGTTTATCGGACGGCCGCTCGGCGCAGTTGCGCGTCCGATTCTTGCTACTGCCACTACTCCGATACCGGCCGCGAACGATTTCGCCGCTAACGCCGGCGGACGCATCATCAAAGATAAATTGTTTTTCTTTGCTTCCTACGAACACATCAAGCGCGCCACGCCAACTCCTACTACGATTAGCCCGGCCAATGCCGCGCTCATCGGAATTCCGAGTAATTTGCTCGCCACCGCGCCAACGGTTCAACATGCGCAATGGGTAGATATGCGGCTCGACTGGGTAATTAACCAAAAAAACCAGTTCTTCATCCGCTATAACTACTTTCGCAACAAATATCCGTTCAACACGAATAACGGCGGTCTGTATGCCCTGAATGCCGCATCGGATTTCCGCGATCGCGCGCATGTGGCGGGCGCGCAATTGCTTTCCACGTTTTCGCCGAACGTCTTAAATGAGCTGCGCTTCGGTTGGCCGTATCGCAATGAACAGCACATCGCCGATCCGCTTACCGGCACAGGATCGGAAATCACGATCAACGGCATCGCGAATTTCGGCGGAAGCACCGCGGTAGGCGACCGTTTTCAGGAAAAGATTCCCAATCTGAACGACAACTTCACTGTTGTCAAAGGCGCCCACACCTTTAAGGCAGGGTTCGGGTTCCAGCAGAATCTCGATAACCAGGCCGCCGATATTTATACGCAATACGTGTTCCCGGGGATCTCCGCTTATCTCTCCGCGTTATCGGGAGCGAACCCGTTTTCCTACACGAGTTTCAACGCCAGCGTGGGCCAGCCGGGCGCCTGGTATCACTCGTTTTTCTGGGATCTCTTCGCGCAAGATACCTGGCAGGTCACGCCCCATTTAGTTGCTATTTACGGGCTTCGTTATGATCAGTTTCGCGGACCCAGCGGCGATCCAAACGCACAGTTCCCGTACTCGCAGCATTTCCGAACGCCAGAGGGCGATTTCGCGCCGCGCCTCGGTTTAGCCTGGCAGATTACCCCGAAAACTGTGCTGCGAGTCAGTTCCGGGATTTTCTATGAAGCGACACCGACCAATCTCTGGTACAACGCACTCTACAACGATGGTGGATCGAGCTCTTACCTGGCGTCTATCGTGTCCACCGCTCCAGGAGCCCCCGCGTTTCCGTCTGCCATAGTCAATGGCGCGCTTCCGCGATCTTCGCAGAACATCTACACGATCACGCCCGGTTTCAAAAATGGCTACGCCATCAACTCCAGTTTTCAAATCACACGGCAACTATTCCAGAACGACGCGCTCACGCTTGGCTACGTCAATACCGGCGGGCGCAATCTGGAGTATCTCCGCAACATCAACTTAATTAACCCGACCTCGTACCTGGCCGATGGACGGCCGGTCTTTGCCTCGGGCGTGAACGCCGCAACACGCTTGAATCCTGCATTCAATAACATCGCGCTGCAGGATGTCGGCGCGAACAGCTCTTACAACGCCCTGATCGTCACCTACGAACATCGTCTGGCGCAGGGGCTCGAGATGAACTCATCCTACACCTGGTCTCACGCTATGAGCGATGCTCCGGAAGCCAATAGCTACGACCAGGGCTCGTTGTTTGTGGAAGACCCGACGGATCGTAACCGCGACCGCGGAAATAGCGCCATCAACCGCCCCGACGCGTTTTCTCTCAGCTCAGTCTGGACTCCCAGATTCAGCGGAATCGGCAACCGAGTTCTTAGATATCTGGCTAACGACAACCAACTTACTTTCTTGTTTGTCGCGCAATCCGGCGATGAGCAGAACATCACGGCCAGCCGCCTGCTAAACGGCGATGCATTAGCAGGCAGCGGCTTGGGAAATGCGACGCGGCCTCTCTACATCGGCCGGAACACCGTCCGCACTCCCAACGTGTATCAATTCGACGCCCGCTATACGCGTACGTTTTTCAAAATCTGGGAACGTTTCCAACCGCGTTTCTTCGCCGAAGCTAATAATGTTCTGAACCATCCCAATATCACCACTATCAATACAAATGCGGTAGTAGCCACCAACGGAGCTATCATCACTGCTCCGACTTATGCGCCCGTTTCGACGCTTCTGGAAGGACGGATTATCCAGTTAGGAATCCGCGCGGATTGGTAAGTGGTTACGGCCGGTCGGCTTGCTTCCTTGGTCGCGACCCAAACAAAATGCCGCCTTAAAAGCCGGCAGCGTGGAAAGGCCGCTCTACGTTGCGTTGGTGCAATGCTAGGCTTCAGGAAAGAAGGCCAATGGATATCCGTCAGCTCGAGCTCTTCCTGGCTGTGATGGAATGCGGAAGCGTTACGCGGGCTGCGGAGCGAGTGTATCTATCACCGGGCGCGGTCAGTTTGCAATTGCATAACCTGGCGATGGATCTGCAAACGGATCTGTTCGTGCGGAATGGAAAGCGCTTCATCCCAACCCCCGCTGCCGTACGGCTGGCCGAGATGGCGAAAGGCGTCGTCCGGAACGTGCGCAAAATCGAGCAGGAGTTCGCCAACGATCCCGCAGTCGATACGCGCCCATTTCATCTGGCTACGGGCGCAACCACTCTGATTCACCGTCTCGGCCGCCCGCTGCGGCTGTTGCGTAAACAGTATCCGGCCACGCCCATCCAAGTCACGGTTTCGCCCACCGAAGAGATGGTGGCGGGACTGCTGGAGCGGCGCTTCGATCTGGCGCTGATTTCGCTGCCTTACGACGAAAATAACCTTACCGTACTGCCTCTGTTCGAGGAAGAGTTGTTGATCCTGCGTCCTTCTGTTAAACCGGTGCGCGGCTCAAGCCCTCGGCCTATATCCGCCGACGAACTCGCCTCCGCGAAGTTTCTGCTCTATCCAACGCGGAGCAACATGCGCGTTATTATCGAAGCCTTTTTTCGGGATTTAAACATCGCTCCAAACGTGATTATGGAAGCTGACGATACCGAAGTGATCAAAAAACTGGTAGAGAGCGGGTTTGGGTATAGCATTCTGCCCGAAGCCGCGCTCCGCAGCCAGCCTCATTTTTATCATTTGCTTCACGTGCGCGACCGGCGCATCGTTCGTAGACAAGCTTTGGCGATGATGAAATCAGAGTATCCGCGCGCACTCACACTCTCCATCGCCCGCTTCCTGCAATCGACGTTGGGAGACGCGTCGATCAGACCTGCACTTTCTGGAAACGGGGCAGCAGCAGATGAATGATCAGCAGCGCGAGAAGGTAGATGCTTCCGGCGACGAAAAAGAGCGGCGCATACGAATCGTGAGAAACGTCCAGCCACTTGCCAATTCCCGGTTGCGCCAGCATCCCGCCAACCGCGCCTGCTAAGCCGCCAAGGCCCACCATGGACGCCACCGCCGCGCGCGGAAAGCAATCGGAAGCAAGCGTGAACAGATTCGCCGACCATCCCTGGTGCGAAGCGGCCGCGACGGCAATCAGCCCTACGGTCAGCCACAGATTGCCCGCCGCGGCGGGAACAAAAACTACCGCTGTCACGCACAATGCGCATACCAGCATTGCGGTTTTGCGCGCGCTCCCCACCATCCATCCGCGCGCCAGCAGGAAGGACGAAAGCCAACCGCCGAATATGGAACCCACGGCCGATGCCGCATAAATCGCGATCAGCGGCGCGCCCAAGTGCAACAAATCCACGCCATATTTCCGGTGCAGGAAATCCGGAAGCCAGAAGAGATAAAACCACCAGACCGGATCGGTCAAAAACTTGCCGATCACAAAAGCCCACGCCGGCCGCTCGCCAAGTAATTTTCGATACGGCACCGAACCGGTCGAAACCGGCTCCGCATCGGAGCGAATGAGCGCCAACTCTTCGCTCGCGAGCCATGGATGCTGCTCCGGCTCGCGGTATACGAGCAGCCACAGAATCACCCATGAAAAGCTCAACGATCCGGTAAAAATAAATGCCGATTGCCAGCCGAAGCGGGCCGTGACGATCGGAACCAGTAGCGGCGCAAGCACCGCACCTAGATTCGAGCCGCCATTGAAGATTCCCGTCGCGAGCGCACGCTCCCGCGCCGGAAACCAATCCGCCACCGCTTTGATGCAGGCCGGGAAATTCGCCGCTTCCCCGAGCCCCAAGCCGAGGCGAGCCCAGGCGAACTCTCCCGCCGTTCTGGCAAAGGCGTGGCTGATGGAGGACATGCTCCAGACAAAGGTTGAAATCGAGTAGCCGACGCGCAGCCCGAGCCAGTCGATCACCCGGCCGGCGAACGGCATCATGATCGCGTAGCCGAATTGGAAAACGGCGTTGATCCAGCCGTATTCGGTCTCGGTCCAATGCAGATCGTGCCCGATGACCGGCTTCAAGATGCTGAGCACCATGCGGTCCATGTAGTTGACCGTGGTGGCGTACAGCAGCAGGCCGCAGATATACCAGCGGAAATTGCGTAGTTTGCCGGTGTGTGGCGGGAGGCTGGGCTTAAGCGGCGCTGTGGCGCTCATGAGAATCGCGGAGACCGACCCAGCGTTCGAAATTGGTGCGGAACATGGCCGTAATATCGTGCTGGATGTCGGCTCGAGTCACGGGCCGCCCGTCTTCCGCCAGCAGGCGATACGTGTTTGTAAAGATGGGCGCCATGGTTCGCCGCGTATTTCTCCATTTATAGACGACCTGTTCGAGGATGCGCGCATCCGAATGCTGCGGGATGAAGCTGGTTCCAATCATCTCAATCCGCTCCCGCGTGATCTCTTCCACCACCGACGGATTGTTTAAAAACCACCAGCAGCCGAACGGCAACAGATTGCGGAACTTGCGCGCGTAGACAACCAGCTCGTGCTGATTCTCGCGGCTGAGCACGCTGATGAGAAATCGATTTTCGGGAAATTGTACGCAGATGTGTTCTATCGCGCGAAGATCGGCTTTTCCGACCGCATCCCCGGCCAGCCGTATCGCCGGATTGACTTGGTATCGGACGCCCACCATCAACGAAAGAGGAATATCGAATTCTCGGCAGGCCGGGATTACCGCTTCCTTCAGCAGCCGGCCACGCTCGCTATCCTCCGGATACTGGAATGTATCCGGAAGAGAGCAGGCCATGTAGATGGGACGCATGCGCGCGCACCAATCGGCAAGAAAGCGCCGAACTTCGGCAATCGTCTCGCCGCCGAGATTTTCCTCTACCCGGTATCCTTTGCCTCGCACTATTTGCCAATTCTGCTTCCATTTATTGAGAATGCGATCCAGCCGCAGCACAGGATGAAATTGCGAGTTCGGCTCCGCCCCGCGTTCCCACAGCGGCGCTTCTTCTGGATCGAGCGGATCGTTCGTCATCACCACTTCGCTGATGCCCGCCAGCTCGAATACGCGCCGGATGTGCGCCTCGAGCTTCTGCCGGTTGAAAAATTCGCGAGCTTCCTTGAGATCCTTCGCGCGGGTATCGAGCCCGAAGGCGCGCAGCACCGAAACCACGCCGCGCGTCGATTCCGATACGGGCGTATTTTCGACAAACAGTGTCCGCCAGATCAGATCCGCCTGCTGCTGTTTCGTCAAGGACCAGTATTCGGTGGGCGTGGTCCGCGAAAAACGAAACAGCTCCGCTTCGAGGTAATGATATGTAATCAGCTCGTCGATGCCCCACAGCCCAAGTCGGCCGAGCGATGGCATAAACAGATGCGTGTGGACGTCGATGAACTGCGTATTCCGCAGTTCATCCTCCACTACACTTCGAATCTCATCCGGATTCAGCGCCGGCAGCGAACCGGACACAGCGGCAGGTTGCTCAATTGTTCGAGTGGGCATGTAAGTACTACCAGCGTTAAGCAGCCCGCATCCAGGTGTCAACCGAGAATTCCTAAACGCGGACTTCAAAAAGACTCGACCATAGTATCGCTCGGAGCGCCGTTGCAAACTGGAGGAATGCCTGCTCCCAAAACAGTAGTTGCGATAACCGGCGCTTCCAGCGGGATCGGCGCGGCATTTGCTCGCAAGCTGGCGCCGGACCACGATCTGCTTCTGATTGCGCGGCGCGGCGAGCGGCTGGAGCAAATGGCGGCGGAATTTTCCGATCGTTATGGATGCGCCGTCCAGGTTTGTCCTGCGGATCTTACTCTGGATGCTGACTTGTCGGCCGTTTCCGAGCGCATTGCTAACGAGCATCGGCTGGTCCTGCTGGTCAACAATGCCGGATTCGGAACCAGAGGCCGTTTCTGGGAAACGCCGCTCGAGGGCCAGGAACAAATGCACCGGCTGCACATTCTGGCAACGCTGCGGCTCACGCATGCCGCGCTTCGAAACATGACGCCGAAGAATGCCGGCGCGATCGTCAACGTCGCATCTGTTTCGGCCTGGGTGCGAACTCCGGGATCTATAAGCTATTCGGCCACCAAGAGCTGGATGACGGCGTTCACCGAAGGCCTGTATCTGGAACTGCGTTCCGTACATTCGAATGTTACCGTTCAGGCGCTGTGCCCCGGTTTTACTTACAGCGAATTTCACGACAAGCTGTCGATAAATCGCAAGCGGCTGGCAGGCTCGGCATTTTGGATGACGGCTGAAGAAGTTGTCGATGCTTCGCTTCTCGGCCTCCAGAGGCGCAAGCTCTTTGTGATTCCCGGCTGGCGCTATCGGGTGTTGACTGCCGCGCTCTCAATGCTTCCCACCCGCGCGCGGCTGTTTGTCGAATCCAGCGCAGGCCGCGCCCGCAAACAATTGAGCAGCCCAGAATGAATACGGTTCCGTTTACCATGAAGGGCAACGGCCTGGCACAAATGAGGGTTGACGGATGAATGCCACAGAGTCTTGCGAAGGCTTCGTAGCGGGCGGTGTACGCGTCTGGCTAAGAGTCGAAGGGCTGTCCGTGGTCGCGCTGAGTCTGCTTATCTATTGGCATCTCGGATTTCGCTGGTGGATTTTTTCTCGCGTTGCTGCTTGTACCAGACCTATCGATGCTTGGGTACTTGATTGACGCGAAGGTCGGCAGCGTGTTGTATAACGTCGTGCACAGCTATGTTTTGCCGGTTCTTCTAAGCATGTTTGCGATTGCCACTAATCGCACCGCTTTGATTTCGGTGATTTGTATCTGGACCGCACATATCGGGTTAGATCGCTTGCTTGGTTACGGCCTCAAGTATCGAACGGCATTCGCTGCGACGCATCTTGGGAGATTGGGGAAAGCATCGAGTTGAACGCTCCGCCCTACGTCAGGAAGACTTCGGTAGCGCCCGAACCGCGCCCGTAGAAATTCCGCCGTCGACCAGCAGCGTTTGTCCGGTAACGTACCGGCTGGCTTCCGACGCCAGAAAAACCACGGCGGCATCCAAATCCCCAGGCGCACCGGGCCGCTTCACCGGAATGCGATCCGCCAAGTATTCCACCCACTGCCGGTCCTCATACATGACTTTGTTCTGTTCTGTGCGAAACCATCCGGGCGCCAGGCAATTCACGGTAATGCCATGCTTGCCCCAATCGTCGGCCAGGCTCATGGTGAGTTGTTTAATGCCCCCACGGCTCGCTCCGTAAGGCGCCAGCCCGGCGTAGCCGTTCACGCTGGTTACCGATCCAATATTGATAATTCGTCCGTACCCCACCGCGACCATGCGCCGCGCCACCGCTTGCGCCACAAAGAAACTGCCGCGCAGATTAGTATCGAGAATGCGGTTCCAATCGTCCCAGGTGACTTCGAGCGCGGGCTTGCGAATATTCATCCCGGCATTGTTCACCAGAATGTCGATACGTCCAAACGCTTCCTCGGCTGCGGCTGTCATATTTTGAATACTCTCGAAATCGCGCAGTTCGAGTTCCAGTGCCAATGCGCGGCGCCCCACGCTCTCAATTTCCGCTTGGAAATGGAACAGGTCCTCACGATGCCGGCTGGTCAGCACCACATCCGCCCCCGCCGTCGCCAGCGCACGCGCAAACTGCTGCCCTAGGCCGCGGCTCGCGCCGGTAACCACTGCAACCCGTCCGCTCAGATCGAAAAGGTCGCTGCTCATTTTGCCTCAGCCGGCGTCAGAATCACTTTCATCAGGTTTGCTTCGCGGGCATGCAATCGCTCGAACCATTGCGGTCCTTCTTCCAGTGGTGCGATCACGCTGATGAGCGGTTTCAAATCGATGGCGCCCTGCGAAAGCAGCTCAATGCAGCGCGGATATTCACCCGCGGAGGCGGCCGAGCCTTGCAGTCGAATTTGCCGGCTCACCACAATTTGCAGCGGAATCTCAGCCGTCGGCGCGATGTTGCCGATCAAGGTCACCGTGCCGCCTTTGCGCACGCTCTCAATGGCCATCTGGATGGTCGCGCTGCTGCCCACTGCTTCGAGCGCTACATCTACTCCGCCGCCGGAAGTCAGCCGCCGAATTTCCGCCACGGCATCGGCCGTCTTGGCGTTGATTGTGGCGGTTGCGCCCAGTTGTGCCGCAAGCTGCAGACGCGAATCGTCGATATCGGCCACAAAGATTCGCGAGCACCCGGCCACGCGCAAAGCCTGCAATACCAGCAACCCAATCATGCCCGCACCCACCACCAGCGCCGTCCCTTTTTCCGGCAGGCCGGAAAGCGCGACCGCGTGCACCGCAACCGACAGCGGCTCAATCATCGCAGCTTCCGAAAACCCGACGCTCTCCGGCAACCGATGCACAATGCGATTCGGCACCACCACGAATTCGGCGAAGGCTCCGGCGCGGCGGTATTCCGGCGTCGAGACGCCCAGCACCTCGCGCCGGTCGCAAAGATTCGTCTCTCCGCGGCGGCAGTAGTCGCATTCGCCGCAATAGACGGTCGAATCGAACACCACGCGCTCGCCGTCGCGAGCACCCGGGTTATTGCGCCCGGCGGCGGCCACGATTCCCGCCGCTTCGTGACCCATCACGAGTGGTGGAATGCGCCGCCCGGAGGAGCCGTCGTAGCCGTGCACATCGCTTCCACAAATCCCGCAGGCGCGCACCCGCACCAGCACTTCCTCCGGCCCGGGCCGCGGCATGGGAACATCCACTATTTCCAGGAGGTTGTATTCGGAAAGCAGCAGAGCCTTCATGCTGGCATCGTAGCGAATGCGACGGGGCGATTAACGAAGAGGCTTGGCCCGCTTGATCAGATGAAGAAGATTGCCGTCCACATCTTTGAAAAAAGCCAGGCGATTGCCTTCGTTCTCGTATGGCTCCCCTTCGAATTTGACGCCTTGCGATCGAAGCTGTTGGTAACCTGCATCGAAATCGTCCACTGAAATCGCGATATGCCGCAGGCCGGGCGTCCGCAGGCCATTTTCTTTGCGTTCGCCCTCCGCGGGAATAATTTCAATCAGGCTGCTGTCTTTTGCTTCGACGAAATAATTCCCCGCGTATTCGAAACTGATCTCGAATTCGAGGTACGCAACATACCAATCGGCCAGCCGTTTCGGATTCGGCGAGGCGATCGCGAAATGTTCAATTCCGCTAAACACAATGCGGATTGTAGCAGGCAATCCGCGCGTTCAGCCACGGTTCGAGCTGCGGATCGCGAAAATCTTTGATGCGCAGGTCAACACCTATAAATTCCGTCGGCGTGGTTTCCACTCCTACCACGCGCATGCCCGCCGCCAGCCCCGCTTCTACGCCCGTCGGGGAATCTTCAAAAACAATGCAGTTTTCCGGTTCGGTTTCGAGACGTTCGGCGGCCCTCAGATAAATATCCGGAAACGGTTTGGGCCGGCTTACCTGCGAACCATCGATGGTCACCGGAAAATATTGTCGGAGCCCGAAGCGGTCCAGGACAAAATCGATGTTAGCCGGCTCGGCGTTCGAACCTACCGCCTTCGGCAGGTCCCGGTGTCGCTCCAAAAATTCAGCCACTCCCGGCACGCGGTATCCGTTCAGCTCCGCCTTCAGCAGCATGTCGCGAAACAAGCGTTCCTTTGCCGCGCCATGTTCAAACACCACATCGTCGGCAAGATGATCGCCGATCATATCTCGAACCAGCTCGGAATTCCGCCTGCCATGCATTCGGCGCTCGAGGTTCTCCACGCTGATTCCGAGCCCCTCCAGGTACTGCTCCCAAGCGCCGACATGCAGCGGCATGGAGTGAATCAAAACTCCATCCAGATCGAAAATCATCGCCATTCGGCGCTGGGAAGCTCCCGTCACGGCGAAGAGAATAACACGCTAGAGCGCGAGCTGGCCCCGGTACTGCATATCCTGCAACTCGAATTTTCTATTGACCTGCACGCTTCCCATCTTCATCCTGAACTGCACCTCCTGATCGGTAACGGCAATGGGCAGCGCAGACCGAGAGAAGTGGAAGAAATAAACGTCCGAGTTGCCGATTTTCCGGTAATCCGAAGTGGCCGCCGCCAATTTTGATTTCCCTTTCACGATGAGAAAGGCGTTCTTTGCCAGCGCCTTGGGATCGAAATCGCCGTCCGGGGCAGGCAATCCAGCCACCGCGATGACGTAGTTCTCGCGCACTCTCGTGGCGTGACCAATCTGCTCGTCGGTGATCGGATTCCCCGCAGATCGAAGTTTCAGCACAGCCAGCCGAATGGGTGCCGCGCTGGCCCAAATGATCGTGATCGGCGGCTCCTGCGTTGGCGCTCCCGCCGACGCTGCCATCCCCGAAGGAGTTTGCGCCGTTTGCCGGGGATGCGCACCGGTTGTATCCGACGGGCTGCTGCTACCCGGATAAGCGGCGCTGGTCATGTTTGTCCCGGTCGTCGTGCTCGACGGATTGCCCATTGCCGCGGAAGGAGGTGCAGCGCCGTTCGACCCTGGTTCGAGCACCATCATCGCCGGCCTACCGCCCGCCGGCATCGGGATCCGCTTTGCCCAAGGCGAGTCCCGCATGATCGATCGCGCGTCCTGGTCCGTCCAGTCCTTGAAGTCCTTGTCTTGCCAAACGCCCGTTACGGCCGCCAGCAACATTGCTCCACCGGCAAAAAAAGCTACCGCACCATACCGTTCGCGCACAGAGTACCCTCCGCACTAATTAGGACGGAAAGTTGAACAAACTTGTAACACTTTCCCCATTTTGGCGCTATTCGCTCATCCCGCCTGTGTTATTTTCGTCTTAGCCGAAGCGGATAGGTGGGTGAGTGGTTAAAGCCAACAGACTGTAAATCTGTCCCTCCTTGCGAGGTACGAAGGTTCGAATCCTTCCCTATCCACCATTCCTCGGGCCGTTGTAGCTCAGTTGGTAGAGCGCGTCCTTGGTAAGGACGAGGTCACCAGTTCAATCCTGGTCAACGGCTCCAGTTTTTCGAAGAGACGGTCGCCCCTACTTCTCCGATTTTCCTGGTTTAGATCGGCTCAACTTCGGTGGCAAACGCTCTCTTGCGGGTCGCGTTCGGTCACGGCCGTGAAGCCCAAGCAGCTAAGAGCCGGAAAATGCGCGCAAATTACTGAAAATTTCTCGGGGTATTCCGCCGCACACGCCTAGCAATAGACGATATGTGTGTGTAGGAGTGCCGCCCACCGCCTTCACGTCCGATGCCGGGTTCGACCTTGCGGTCGATGTTCAACTGCTTGATGGGCCGTGCGAAAACATGCCGGCTCGAATCCGTCGTGTGAACACCGGTTTTTTCCAGCTTCATTCGCCGGCTCGTATCCAGGAAGACCGACGCTTGGAAATGCGATACGAGGGACGTTCAATTGAAGGCGAGGTGGTTTATTGCAAAAAGCAAGATATCGGCGGCTATCACATCGGAGTCAGGATGGTCGGGGGGCACCCCGGCACGCTCCGGAAAGAGTTGCGGCTCCCGGTCAGGGTGCGTGCCACGTTGAATATTCCAGGCGCAAGAGCTCCTATCCAGGCCAGGATTGTCGACATGTCTCAATCGGGCTTAGGATTGATACTCCCGAAACCTGTTACCGCCGGAATGAGTGCTTTGGTGGATTTTGGAAACGGCATTGCATTCGGTGAAATCAAGTATTGCCAACCAGCGTCGAGGCGTACCTATCGTGCCGGATTTTTGCTGGAAGAATTCTTATACCGGGGGCCCGCAAGAAGAGCGGCACAATCGGCCCACCGAAAAAAACAACGGTTTCAGCAAGTAAGGGAGTTTCTGAGGAGAATTCGAATTCTCCCGGCGATCGAGCTCTCAGATTGAGGCGCTGTCCGGTCAAGCACCCCGGTTTTTCTTATACATAGCACCCATTCGCTGCGGCGCGGCGCTTGCTGCCGTGCTATTCTCGTTGCTTAGGTGTGCGCTCCCGCACCCGCCTGTTCCTCGCTCCCGCACGGACGAGGAAAACCCAAAATTTCTAGAGAAAGATCATGGCGAAAGAGAAATTTGACCGCAGCAAGCCGCACGTAAACATCGGAACGATCGGGCACATCGATCACGGCAAGACGACGCTGACGGCGGCCATCACCAAGGTGCTGGCCAAGCACAATCCGAAGGTGAAGGTTCGCAGCTTCGATTCCATCGACAATGCGCCGGAAGAGAAAGCGCGCGGCATCACGATCGCGGTGTCGCATGTGGAATACGAGACCGCCAAGCGGCACTACGCGCACGTGGATTGCCCGGGCCACGCCGACTACATCAAGAACATGATCACCGGAGCGGCGCAGATGGACGGAGCGATTCTGGTAGTGGCCGCGACCGACGGGCCGATGCCGCAGACCCGCGAGCACATTTTGCTGGCGCGGCAGGTGGGCGTGCCCTACATCGTGGTGGCGCTGAACAAGGTCGACCTGGTGGACGATCCGGAGCTGCTCGAGCTGGTGGAGCTGGAAGTGCGCGAGCTGCTCAAGAGTTATCAGTTTCCGGGCGACGATCTGCCGGTCGTGCGAGTAAGCGCGCTGGGAGCGCTGAACGGCGACGCCAAATGGGAAGCGGCGGTGGACGAGCTGATGGGCAAGGTGGACGAATACATTCCGCTGCCGCAGCGCGCCACCGACAAGCCGTTTCTGATGCCGATCGAAGACATCTTTTCGATTCAGGGACGCGGCACGGTGGTGACCGGGCGCATCGAGCAGGGGATCTGCAAGGTCGGCGAGGAAATGGAGATTGTAGGTTTCCGCGACACGCGCAAGACGGTGGTGACGGGCGTCGAGATGTTCAAGAAGCTGCTGGATGAAGGGCGCGCGGGCGATAACGTCGGATTGCTGCTGCGCGGCGTGGAGAAGGATGAAGTGGAGCGCGGGCAGGTGATTGCGAAACCGGCCACCATCAAGCCGCACAAGAAATTCAAAGGCGAAGTCTACGTGCTGTCGAAGGAAGAGGGCGGGCGGCACACGCCGTTTTTTAACGGCTACCGGCCGCAGTTCTATTTCCGGACCACGGACGTGACGGCGGTGGCGAAGCTGCCGGAAGGCATGGAGATGGTGATGCCGGGCGACAACGTATCGATTGAAGTGGATCTGATCACGCCGGTCGCCATGGACAAAGGCTTGCGCTTCGCGATTCGCGAGGGCGGAAGAACGGTTGGAGCCGGAACGGTCGCGGAGATTGTGGAGTAAATATGGCGCGTGAAATTATTCAGCTTCAGTGCAGCGAGTGTAAGAATCGGAACTACAGTAAAACCAAAAATAAAAAGACCACAACTGAGCGGCTGGAGATGAAAAAGTTCTGCCCATTTTGCCGCAAGCACCAGTCGCACCGCGAAACGAAGTAGCGCGGGCGCTCTGCCCCGGGCCCATTCGCCGTGAATTTTGCTAGGCTGGAATTGGGTTTCGCGCTCGGATAGAGGGGCATAGGTTTAACGGCAGACCAGCGGTCTCCAAAACCGCGAGTGGGGGTTCGAATCCCTCTGCCCCTGCCAAATCCGGATCTTCGCGGTGGGGGAATCGGTCTTCGCGGGTTGGAGAACCGGCGAGAGGCGCGAGTGAGCGGAACGTTCAAGGTGACTTTTCTATGGAATTGAGCAAGGCAGGCAGTTGGCCGCAGCAGACCAAGTCATACATCGATGAGGTGAAGGCCGAAATGAAGCGCGTCTCGTGGCCGAACTGGAAACAGGTTCGCGCCACTACCGGCGTCGTTATAGCGGCTACCTTTCTGTTTGCCGCCTATTTCTGGGTGGTTGACAATATCGTGAACGCCATCATAGGCCGCATCATCGCTTACTTCACTGGACGGTAAACGGATAACAGCATGCCAGATGAAGAGTTGAAAGAGAGCGACAAGCTCGAAGAAGATCCCGGTTTTGCGGACGAGGAAATTCACGCCGAAGACGACAACGCCGGCAGCGCTTCCGATGCAGATCGCGAACACGATGCCGGGCAGGCGCCTCCGCCGGCGGCGGAGCCGTCCGGTCCCCCGAAAAACTGGTACATCATCCACGCCTATTCCGGATTCGAGCAGAAAGTTGCCGAGTCGCTGCGTACCAGAGCGCAGGCGTTTGGGTTCGCCGAACGACTCGGTCAAATTCTCATTCCAACCGAAGAAGTCGTCGAATTGCGAAACGGCAAGAAGGTTACCAGCAAGCGCCTTCTCTATCCGGGTTACGTCCTGGTCGAAATGGAAATGGACGACGAGCTTTGGCACGCGGTGAAATCGACGCCGCGCGTTACGGGATTCGTCGGCGGTGGCACCAAACCGGTACCGCTCACTGCCGACGAGGTCAATGCAGTGCTCTATCGGCAAGCCTCCAGTACGGAGCGCCCGCGTCCCAAGATGAGCTTTGAAAAGAACGAGGCCGTAAAGATTGTCGATGGGCCCTTCACGAATTTTTCCGGCAAAGTGGACGAGGTCAATACCGAGCGCAATACTCTGCGGGTCATGGTGACCATCTTCGGACGCTCCACTCCGGTGGAATTGGATTTCTTGCAGGTCGAGAAAATTTAAAAACAGTTAGCGCGAATTAGGATTTACAAAATGGCAAAAAAAGTCAACGCAGAAGTTAAGCTACAGATTCCGGCCGGCAAAGCGACACCCGCGCCGCCGGTTGGCACCGCTCTCGGCCCGCAGGGCGTCAATATCATGGAGTTTTGCAAGGCCTTCAACGCCAAGACCTCAGCCAAAGATCAGGAAGGCCTCATCATTCCGGTTGTCATTACCATCTACTCCGACCGCTCTTTCACTTTCATTACCAAAACCCCGCCGGTCGCGATCCTCGTGAAGCGCGCCGTAAGTCTGGCCAAAGGATCGGCCGAACCCAACAAAACTAAAGTGGGTAAGATCACGCAACAGCAGATAGAGGAAATCGCGAAGATCAAAATGCCCGACTTGAACTGCTTCACGATTGAAGCTGCCATGGAGCAAGTCAAAGGTGCGTGTCGAAGCATGGGCGTGGACGTTGTTTAAGGGTCGTTTCCTAAGTTGACTCCAGCGCACGCATTGCGGTAATCTGAAGCCGTAGGAAATCTCTCGCACGGCCAGTTTCCTGCCTCCCTCCAAGTCAGACTCCAGTCAAAGTAGACGTTTAGATATCGGCCCGTAGTTTACTTCAAGATGCCGGTTGGCGTTCCTTGAAGTTCTCTCTGTGTCCGCGCAGGCGCCTCGTTTGCTCCCCCATGTGACAGTTGTATTCCACTGAAGGAGAAAACATGAAAATTTTAAAAGCATTAGGTGTGATGAGTGCGCTCGCGCTCTCCACACTTCCTCCCGCCGCTGCAGCGGGAGAGCTGTTTGTGCGCGTTCCCTTTTCATTCCACGCCGCCGGCAGGAGATTTCCGGCGGGCGACTACCGCGTCGCGGACAACGGGAACGGCGTGATTTACTTGCAGGGTGGCGGCAAGGCGATTATCACCCTGAGCATCCCGTCCGATGAGGCCAAGTCAGGTGCTGTACCGGCGTTACGATTCACTACCGACGGCCCGGACGAGTACCTTAGCGGCGTGCAAACCGATGGCGGCATTCGCGCTATCCCGGTGCACCACATTGTGGGACGCGAACTGACACTGTCCCACTGAATCGAGTAAACCTGCGCGACTGGCCCTGTCCGCCAGCGCTCGAAAACCATTTGCAATCGAGTCCCGCTTCCGTTACTCTGATATCGCTGTCGGTACGCGATACTTCCGGTCGTGAGGCCGGAGTTGAGCGTTGAAAAGGGAACCTGGTGAAAATCCAGGACTGCCCCGCAGCGGTTAGCAGGAACGAACGCCCAGAATGGCACTGCCTCGCTTGGCGAGACGGGAAGCCGGGCCAGTAGAAACACAGCCATCCCCGGCTGTACGCCTGTGAGTCCGAAGACCTGCCGCAGCCCGCTCTGTAAGGAGCGGAATTTACTTCGCCGCCTCGAGGGAGGGCCGACCATGTTCGCCAGGTCTTTCGTTTTATCGCTAGCGTTATTTGCCGCCTGTTTGTTTGCAGCAGCGGATCGCGCAGTTGTCACCGGAACAGTTACCGATAGCTCAGGAGCCGCTGTAAGTGGCGCCTCTGTTCACTTACACGAAGTTGCCGGATCGGCGCTGCTCAGCGCCACGTCCGATTCTACGGGAGACTTCACTTTTAAAAATGTCAGTCCTGGCGAGTATATTATCGACGCTTCCGCCCCCGGACTGACAATCTCACACGCGGAAACACTAAGTCTGAGCGCGGGTGAAATGAAGAGCCTCCGCCTCCGTCTCGTGGTTTCGGCAGTTCGATCGGAGGTTAGTGTCACCGCGGCTGGCCAGCCGCAATCGGTCGACCAGATTTCCAAAGCGCTGGACATCGTGAATGTTGCCGATGCGGAGCAGCGCGGGATTTTCTCCATCTCCGACGCCGTGCGATTCCTGCCTGGTCTGCGCGTCAGCACTCGCGGCAGTCCAGGAGCATTCACCACCATCCAGTCGCGAGGTCTATTTGTCGAAGGCACGGCCATTCTCATCGACGGATTTCCGTTTCGCGACCCAACCAGTATCCAGGATGAAGCCAGCGCCTACCTTGGCGATCTGATGCTGGTGGACAGCTCGCGCATCGAAGTGTTGCGCGGCTCCGGCTCCTCGCTCTACGGAACGAATGCGATGGGCGGCATTTTGGACATCGTTACAGATCCTGGCGGCGGTCCGGTGCATGCCGATCTCGATCTTCAGGGCGGTGGCTTGGGCCTGTTTAGGGGCGTGGCGCATGTCGCCGGGGGCGTGCTCGACAATCGCCTGACTTACTCTGCCGGGCTTTCTCATTTGAACGTTACAGAAGGCGTCGACGATGCAGGAGCTGTCCGCAATTGGAGCGGTCAGGGTGCCCTCGCTTACGCAGTTACTTCGAAGATACGGGTGTCGATGGACGTGTTCGCAAATACCGGCTATCTGCAGCTCAACGTAAGCCCGCAACCCACCTTTGTCCCGATTCCCGCTTCCGGCATTATCCCGGCCATCCCGAACGTCACCTTCGTGCCCTCGCTCGGCGATTCCGATTCAGGACGTTATTCGCATTTCATCCATTCGCTGTTCCGCTTCGAGCACCAGGTGAATTCGCGTCTTTCATATCGCATCGGATACGCCATCGGCGACACAGCGCGAATAACAACCGATGGTCCGGCAGGTCCGGGCTTCCAGAACCCGTTCAATAGCTCCGACCGTTATGCGGGCCGCATTGATACCGTCCGCGCACAAGCCGATTACCTGCTCGGCGCCCATCAAATCATAACCGCCGGTTACGAATTCGAACGGGAAGGGCTTTTCACGGTTTCGAACGACCAAAATCCGGATATTCCACTGCGGAATTATTTCCTTACCCGTGCCAGTCAACAAAGCAATGCGGCTTTCGCGCAGGATCAGATCCGCTTGCTCGGCGACCGCCTTGCAATCCTTTTTTCGGGCCGGTTTACGCAGGCGAGTCTCAGCCGGCCAATGTTTTCCGGAATTTTATCGCCGTATGGAAATGTGCAGCTATCGGCTCCGCCGTCCGCCTACACGGGCGATGTTTCGGCCGCGTATTTTCTGCACGGGACCTCCACCAAACTCCGTGCGCACGCCGGTAACAGTTTTCGGCTTCCCTCGCTGTATGAGCGTTTCGGAACCGATTTATACGATGGGTTTCTGTCTAACTATGGCGACCCGCGGCTCAGCCCGGAGCGAGCCATCAGCTTCGACTTTGGCTTTGACCAGTATCTATTCCACGATCATCTGAAAGTAAGCAGCACTTACTTTTACACCCGCCTGCAACAGATCATCGGCTTTTTGGAATTTCCGCCTGATTATATAGATCCATATGGCCGTGCGGGCGGTTATTACAATACCGGCGGCGGCATTTCGCGCGGCGTCGAACTCAGCGGTGAATTCCATCCCACGCGTACAACCTCCGTCTTCGCTTCCTACACTTATACAAACGCGAAGGACCGAACACCGGAGTATTACACGGGAACGCCAGTGGTTCCGCTGCAAACGGCGCGCATTCTGCCCCATTCGGTCACTCTTGTTGCGACCCGGCAGTTTGGCAAGCATCTCGATCTCGGCCTCGATTTTGACGGCGGCAGCAGCTATCTGTACCCGTTGTACGGCTACGCCTATCAATTTCCAGGGCCGCGGCAACTCGGCCTCGATGCAGGGTATTCGGTCAAGCTAGCCGATCGCGTCCCCGCTCGTTTTTACCTTCGCGTATCCAACGCCCTTGGCCAGGATTTTTATGAAGACGGCTTCCGCACGCCTGGCCGATGGGCAGTTGCGGGCATGCACTTTAGCTTTTAGTGCCGCGGTGTTCTTCCTTGGAACCCCTTTATAGATAGCTGGCGGAAGCTAATGGGAGTCGGAGAGGCCTGCTGCTCCCGGAATCAGTAAGTTACTGATTCTACGCTCCTCTATATCCAACAGATCCTGTATATCCTCCCCCCAACACTACACGAACACTACATGGCCGGTTGCCGAGCGCTCGATGCGGTCGAGCGTAGCAGAGCGTAAACTGAAGGTGCAATGGCCTACAGCCTTTTCGCCGTCGTGGTGCCCATGCCGACATGCTTTGGAATGTTTTCGATCTGCATCGTCCCATATGACAAAGGAGCTCGCGGAAGGTATTCTAGCGCTTGACTTCCCAGAAGCAGATGTCCTGCGGGCTGACGAACTGAACGCAAAGGCTAACGACGGCACGCTAACCGAGCACGAGCAAGTTGAGCTGGAGGCTTATGTTAGCATTGCCGACATCCTCGCGTACTGGCAGTCGAAGGCTCGTCAGGTGTTACGCCAGGCTTAACGTGTGAGTATTGGCGGAGGTCAGTCGCGCCTGTGACTTTTTCGCCTGCATGCCGTTTAGTACGCCAGGATAGTAGCGACTGACGACTGGACGAAATCGCCAATTTTCCGTTGGGCCCTCGTCGGTGAGCTGGGTTCTTGGGTTCGCCGGTGGCGTTCCTTCACTTCCGGTAAGGCTGTTCGCGAGCACAGTCCGACTCGGCCTGCCGCGGTACATGGAATGCTAATTGCCCAGAAACTCCCCGACCGGAGCTAGCGGTTCGATGTGGTCGCAGAAGATCTTGAACATAGCCAGCATTGGGACGGCCAACAGCGCTCCTGGAATTCCCCACAACCATGCCCAAAAGCTCAGCCCTAAAAAGATGACTACGGGATTCAACGTCAATCTTTGGCCCATGACTAGCGGAGTGACGAAAGTTCCCGTTGTGATCGTCAAACCTAGATACGTGCCTGGTATGGACAAGGCATGGGCCAAGGAAGGGAATGTGATGACAGCCACCACCGTAACAATGGCCGCCACACTTAAAGAACCGACGGTGGGGATGAAATTCAGCACTCCAGCCGCCATACCCCAGAGCGCTGGATTCGGCAACCCAAAGGCCCAGAAGATCAGACCGCTGATTACTCCCAGACCTGCATTGATCAGCGTAATCGTAAACAGATATTGGGAGATGTTTTCTTCTACCTCACGCGCTATTTGGACGGCTTTCTTCTTATCGGACAAGGTAGGTAGGACGTGCACCAGCTTGTTCAGAAAGAGATCTCCGGAGGCTAACAGAAAGAACAGCAGCACCATCATCACCAGGGAACTGAGGACAAGTTTCGATGTTCCGCTAAACAGCGCATCCACCAGACTTGCCCGTTTCAGTTCTACCCGTTGTGGCTGTTGGTTCGTAGCTTTTACGCTCGCTAATCCCTCCACTTGATCACTGGCCTTTGAAATCTTTTCCATTGATCGTTGAAGAGGCTTTACCTTGGCCTGCAGCTTTGCTCCCAATTCGGGAGCTCTCTCAAGCCATTCCGTCAATGGGTAGGAAAGCTCATAGCCAAGGACCCCAACAGCCGTGAATACACCTGCCATCACGAGAGCTGCGCTGAAAGCTTTGGGCAGATGAAGGCGTATGCCAAATCGAACCACCGGCGCTAGCAGGAAATTGAGAACCAAAGCTAACGCGACTGGCAGAAAGAAATCACGAGCAAAGTACAGCGTATAGAAGCAGGCCAACAGGAAAAGACCCGTGAGCGCCAGTGAGCGGATGCCGAAGGGTCCCCGAAAGAGCCGCTCGGTGTCTTTTAGGCTGGGCCTTGTGGCGTAACTGCTTGTTACGCTCGTGCTCGATGAAGGCAAGCCTTCCTCTGGCATAAGTATAGACATCCTTGAACTAATTCATTTTCTTCCGTCTAGCGTGATCACAAAGAGAAACACGCCTGCTGTTCCGTTAGAAGGGTGTTTGGCCGCCTGTCGCTCCGTAGACCTCGCCTGTGATGTAACTAGCTTCGTTGGAAGCCAAGAAGACAAAGACGGGTGCGATTTCGACTGGCTGTGCGGGCCGTTCGAAGGACGTATCTTTGCCGAAGCTTTTGACTTTTTCCGCCGGCATTGTCGCGGGAATCAGTGGCGTCCACACGGGCCCCGGCGCCACTGCATTAACGCGCACACCCTGTTTCATGCCAAGTTGCGACAGCGTTTTGGTCAGGCTCACGATAGCTGCTTTCGTCGCGGCGTAAGGAAGCAGATTAGGACTCGGATCATAAGCTTGTATCGAAGTGGTATTGAGGATCGCGCTACCTGGCTGCATCCGCGGTAGCGCGGCGCGTGTCAGCCAGAATAAGGCGTAAATGTTGGTTTTGAACGTGCGGTCAAACTCCTCCGTCGTGAACTCCTCGATCTTGTCGTGAGTCATCTGAAAAGCCGCGTTATTTATAAGTAGATCCAGTTTTCCAAACTCCTGGAATGCACGGTCGATCACCGTCTGACAATGCTGCTCGTTGCCGCAGATCACCTGGGAATCTTGACGGCCTTGCGCCCCGCTTTCTCAATCCACTGGGCGGTTTCGTTGGCGTCTTCCTCCTCCTCAGGGAGATACGTGAAAAGGACGTCGGCGCCCTCCCGCGCAAACGCGAGCGCAATCGCGCGCCCAATCCCGCTATCCGCGCCCGTAATGATCGCGGCTCGATCCGTAAGCCGGCCTAATCCTTGATACGACTCTTCGCCGTGATCGGGCTTGGTGCGCATGCCTTCCGTCAAGCCGGGATGCGCGATTTTTTCCTGCTGCGGGTCTGGCTTTGGTCCTACCGACTTCGGGTCGGTCGTGGCTGATTGCTGTAAGGTGTTACTTTCTGGCATTTACTTTCCTTTCGGGGCAGAAGAAAAATTAGATGTGCTGCGTCGGAGAACTCGTTGCTACCGCAAAACCCCGAGGCTCTCACCGCTGAAGCGCGCAGCAAATTGCGGGTGGGACGGCCGTTCCTCTACGCCCCGCTCTTCTAATAAGTTTCCTAATGCGCAAATTGGGGACTAATTTGTTCGATGCGCCAGATTGGGCCGCCCTCGTAAAGCTGACCTTCTTCGCGTATAAACGCGGGCGAGGCGCCGCCGAGGATCCATATGTGGTAATCGGGTGGCTGCTTACCAATCACAGGAGCAATGATCCCGGTGAGACCCCCCAGTTCAACGTGGAGAACAAAATCGATGGCCTTCCGCTTGATCCCGCCGACCGTGAAAGGGACCTCTCCGGCCGGTTTGATCGAGACATGTATGAGCCGCGGCTTCTCGGTTGGCGCGACAAACGAAAGCTTCGTCTCAGGCGTCGAGGGAAGAACATTCATCAGGAGGTTGGGCGGAAGACCATTCGAGACGTCACGTGGCAGGTCCAGGTAATCGTGCCTGATTTTCCCGTCCTTCGTATGAGACGTAATCCGCCCGGTCAAGGCATTGATGAATATATCGGAAGATCTAGGGAAGGCGGGCCCGCGTTGGATATGGTGGTCCGTAACGAGACGGAATACGCCACGCTGTGTGAACACTGTAGTGTCGTCGTCGACTGAACCGTCGCGGAAGTGGAAGAGAAGACGCGATGTTACGCGATCGCCGTCAACGACCTGGGTCATGTCTCCAACGGCAATGAGTGTGCCTTCAAGAGTTTTCAGCGCGACAAAACCATGCGCCGAGCCCTGCGGATGACGGACTGGAACGGGGTCGGCCAGCAGGTTCGCACTCAGCAAGAAGGCTGCAAGCAACGGCAGCGCAAAGGTGCCGGTTGGGAAACAGAGCATCGGAGACATTTACTGGATTAAGTGGCCGAAACCGAGATTCTTGTTGGTCCTTCGTGTAAATGAGATGCGGAGCGCTGGGCAATTGTTGCGTGGACGCGGCCCTGAATATATTTCCGCTCTCTCGATCTTTGCCCCACGATTAAGAACCGATTTCCGAGGCTGCACACGATCACGGGCAGATCCACCATCACGTACCTTCTCGGGTGTGATTGTCATCGATGCATACGGCGCCACCGCAGAAGCGCAGAGCATCTTGCTTTGAATAAATATTGTTGAACATGATGTAGTTCGGCCCGGGCAGGCGCGCTCGGGCCTGAAGCTTAGTTTCTAATTCGGCCAAATCCTCATCGGTATAGCGATAACGGTACCCCGTTTTGCCATGCAGCCGCCAATAGAGACCATCCCCATAAACAGAGTCTGCTTTGAAAGGATCTACGCAGTGGATGAGGTTGTTCGCGGCGCATAGATCTCGGATAAGTTCGGGGGACCAATCATCTCCTCGCGGCTCCCACACAAACGTGCGATGACTCCGGCCGATTTGACGGAAGAATGAAGTAAGGTTGCGAGTGCTTTCTCGTGTCGGCAGGAAAGACTTAGGGCACTGGAACACGATTACCTGAGCGTCCACGACGTCGGCTATCTCGCGCGTGCGTTCCCATGCTAACCAGACCTGCTCGGTTGGACGGAAGCTGCCGTAAAGATCTTGCTCTTTCGAGCTGACGCCTGATTTCAATCGGCGATACGTCGGGCTTGAGGGCGTATGTGTTATGAGTTGCCACGCTTTCATGCAGAAGCGGAAGTCGGCAGGCGCTTTGGTTTTCCAGCGTTTGGCGACAGCCGATCGCCGGAGGTTGGTAAAACGTCGTCTGCAGCTCAACGGTTGGAAAGTCTGTTACGTAGCGAGCCTGGGCCTCGGTCCAGCCGCAGCAACCGACAAAGGAACGCGCTTCTACCATTCCGACCAGCGCACATGTGGCTCTCGAATACCCAGAACGATCCTGGGACTGGACCACGATCCAAACAATCGCTCATACCAACGGCAATTGGAGTAATTCCGTACATAGCCTTCGCTGTGACATGGGACAGAACACATCGTAACTAAACGCAGCAGTTACGCATCTTTTGGCATTCTCTGGTCAATTGCGTGAGCAATGTTGCCGACTGCGGTTACAGAGCTGAGCTCGGCGACTTCTTCGTCCTGGCTTGCCTCTGGAATTTCGAGGCGTGCGCAAATCAACTGCTGGAGCTGCAGAATCTTGGTGAGCTCTTTCTCCGAGAGCAAATTGATCTGAAGGCCTAGATGCGCTCGTTGGTCGGCACGCTGACTCATTCGGTTCTGCTTGATCAGAACGAAAGTCGAAAGCAGAACGCCTTCCAAAGACACCAGCATGCAAAGGAGAGCAAACGGGTAGGGATCGAACTTCCATTTTCCAGACAGTACGCCCAGGTTTATTACGACCCAAGCGCCGAACCATCCAAGGTGAAGGATGACGAAGGGCATGCTGCCGACGAAATTTGCGATTAGGTCGGAAACTCGATCTGCCCGGGTACGCCGAAGTTGTGCTTCTTCTTCAATCGCGACAACCGTGTTGATGTTGTCTTGCGCTGACCGAGGAGTAGCTAATTGATCGACCGCCTCCATAAGTTCACGCTCTCCAATCAAACCGAAGGAAGGCGTGCTGATCTGTCCGTCGCTGAAATACCGATCGCATAACTGAGTGGCTCGATGACGAAAGACTCCGGGGAAAACAGTGAGCAACAAAACTTTATGGCAAATCCTTAGGCCTTGCCTCGCCTGCGCTCGCTGTAGCCGGTACTCTCACGAGCCGGTCTCACGCCAGTGCGCCATTCGCTTATCTGACGTCGGAAGCCATTCGTGCGGTAGGCGTTGGTTCACGACGTCTAAGACCAGCGAGGCCAGCAAGTCCGAGTAGCCCCAACCAACCAAAATTGAATCCGCGATCGTCACGATTGGTGTTTTGACTCTGGGTTGGCTGGCTTGCAGCATCCTGTGCACTTACCACACCGGGAGTCATGAGGAGAACCAGCCCGAGAGCGAGTCCAGCGAGTACTGACTTAGAATGTATTTTGCATTTCATGAGCATTAGAGGCCTAATCTCTTTGCCTCACATCGTTGATATTCATGAGCAAATCTACCCAGGTAGAAACCCGCAGTAGTCGCTTCCATGTCGGCTTGCTCACCGGGGGCATAACAGCATTTATGAATGCTCGCTCAATCTTTCCTAAGCCCACGGCCGCATTCGGAGAGGTACGAAATCAAAAAACAAGTCATTGGGCCAGTTCGCGAGAGAGTAGGGGCTAACAAGGATTTCGTGACGATTCTCGGATGGATAACTTCGAGGCTCGTGACGTAACGGTGTTTTCAGCTATTTGGAGCTCGATGACCTCGTAATAATTCACCGTATAACGAATGACACAGAGGGCCGCCAAAACAATCCCAAAGGAGCGAGGCGACCCTTCGCTTTCGAGTATTAAAGGAGGCAGTAGTAAATGAACTATGAAGATGTAGCTAAGACCGAACCACGCCCCGGACCGCGCGAGGAACATCGCGAGGGAGCAGTCGCGCGGAGCATCGAGCAGCAAACAGCGAAACTTCCGTCCGATTGGTTTTTATGGGCCGCTCTTGGATCTATAGCCGGTTCTCTAGGCTTTAAAATGACTGGAAAAGATCATGCGGCGCTGTTTGTTGGGCAGTGGGCGCCAACCTTTTTGATTCTTGGACTTTACAACAAACTCGTCAAGTTGCACGGCTCAGAAGGGCTTTAGAACGCGAGCGCCCTCTAAGAACCCTCCGAGGGCGCTCATCCTAGAATAGGTGAATTCTAGCGCCGCAGCGTTCATCGGCGTACGCCTTAGAAACTGGCTCACCGCCGACCAAGGCAAAGCCTGCTTCTGAACGCGAATGGATCGGTCCTCGAAGCAAAGCAACTATGCGATGTCGGCGTTGCTCGTCGGCCCGGACCCGCTAGCACGCGGTATCTGTCTCGGGCTGGCGTGTGTTGCACCCGCAATCGTTCTCATCCTTGACCAGATGGCCGCATTCTCAATAGCGCTTTTGCGCTACCGTAAAGTGGCTTTCCGGATTACCTGTGTGTAACGGCCAAGGATAGATCTACACATCGCGACCACAGCGGATCTATCCCGCGGGACGAGTTCCCTCCGTGTGCCCGACTGGGCTGGAGTAGCTCGGACAACACTGGCCGGTTTCTCAGTTTCAATCGCACGATTTTAATGGCGCGTAAACGCACATGTTGGTGGTCTGAGTGGTGCGCCAAATTGATTGATGTCACAGCCATGCAAATCAGCGTTGCTGAGAGCCAAGACTGATACAGCAGAACCCGTCTTCCCCACATCCGCTTAGGTTTCGAGTGCCCTCCGGCCCGCGGCTCACAGGGGAAGATGTACAGACACAAACGCCCAATGCAAACGCGGACCTTCGCTAAGAAAAGAAAATATCGAGTCACGCCTCTTCCTCAGGCTTCGCTCGCAGGTAGGAATCACGCAATGGCGACACCGTGTGTTTACTTATGAAAAAAACCCTCTCTGAGTATCATCTAGAGGCTTGAGAAAGGGTTAAAGGATTTATTGTGAGGCTGGCTGCACGTTTGGGTTATATTTCCGGAGTCATCATGTTAGGCGCGGTGGTGGGTCGAATATTAGCAAGAAGTAGAGCTCGGAACGCTTCTCGCCCCGCGACTCCTCCGGTCGCAAAATTGACGGAGGAACTAGAGGAAGCGTGGGCTCCTTATCACAATCGATGACGTGGGTTAATGCCGGGCTGCTTGTCTTCTGGTCAAAGCGACTTACGAACCGCTAGAAAGACGCGAGTAGATGGATTCGACTCGGTACGGCCAAGGTGATTGTGCGGCTTGCTCGTTACTAACGGCGATGTGTTTACTCATTCATCTCACTCGCTGAAAAGTCGGGCTTCCGGAAACTAATGGACGATACGGGGCGATGAAATCTATATTTGTTGCAGGTCTGTGTCTGGCGCTGGATATCCGAGCATGCGTAGCATGGCGACAACCTGCCCTTTGTGATGAAATGCGTGGGTTATGACGTGCAAGAGGATAAAAGCAGGACTTCGGAGTTCGCCGCCCCAGTCCACTGGACGCTGTGCAAGCGTCGTGTTAAGTTGCGCTTCGTTGAGATCGCCGAAATAAGTTCGTGTCGCCTCTCGTATTCGAGCTTTGGCAGTTCGCAAGGCGGTCCATTGGAGCCCGGCGAGCAGCGTCGTCAGACGGATGCGCTGGTCGTTCCAATCCTGGGTATGGTTCTTTTCATGCTTTCGATCGGAGCCATGATTGTGCTGTATCTGACTCTTCCGGCGTCCTCACACAGTTTCTGGGTGGCCCCGATACCACTCGCGTTTCTGGGTGTGGGCTTCCTCGCCTTTCATTTCCTATCGGCAAAGATTGAGCGTTAGCTCCTGTGGAAAGTGATTCGGAGCTTGTCGCCCGCACGCAGAAAGGCGAACAGCAGGCATTTGCAGAACTTGTCGCTCGCCATAGCGCGCGCGTTTTTCGCCTGGCTGTTTCGATCTTGGGCAGAGAGTTTACCCCGGAAGCGGAAGACGTCACTCAAGAGGTGTTCCTAAAGGTGTACCACGCGATTCAATCGTTCCGGGGAGAGGCGGCGTTTCCCTCCTGGCTGTACCGCATTACGTTCAACCAGGCGCTGAACCTGAAAGAGCGGGTCCGCTTCCGAACCCCCACGTGGACGCCGCCGTTCTGAATAGCGCCGTGACTTTGACCGGTGGCCCGGATCAGCAGATGGAAGCGGCACAACGCGACCAAGCCCTTGCGGAATGCATTCAAGCACTCCCCGAGGTCTACCAATCTGCATTACGGCTGTACTATTGGCTAGGAGCTGGAGTTGATGAAGTGGCTCAACTACTTGAGGTTCCCGAGAACACGGCTAAGTCGTACCTGCATCGCGCCCGACAGCTCCTCAGTGGCATGCTAAAGCAGAGAGGATATTCCGGTGGTTGAGAACGAGCGACGCGAAGATGGGATCGATACGTTGCTCCGGCGTTCGATGTCCGCGCCGGTACCTACGCTCCCTCCGGATTTCGACCAGCGCGTAGTGCGGAGAGTGCGCCGCAGTTCGGGGCCGCTGAAGCGATATTACTGTATGCTGTTGGCCGGCTACGGTCTCAGCGCGCTGCTAACGTCCGTGGTGATCATGCGTGGCGGAGGGCTCGATTGGGCACCAATAGCGGAAATACTTACACCACTTGCGCTGCTCTCGGCGTGGCGCGTTGCTCATCCAGGGCTGCACGAGGACGCGAAGTAGGTTCAAAGAGCGGAAACTTGCTTGAAAGATGACGTCGCCGCCGGATGATCGCGCCCAAATCAGCAGTTCGCCGACAGGAAGCGGGCTGAAATCAAGAAAGGTCCAGGCAATAAATTCCGGATGGTATTCCAGCGGGCGGCAATCCGGAAGCTGGACGCACTTCGAGCATAGATCGCGCAAAACGGCGAAGTATAGATGTACACATCCCGACCAGGGCGGGTAATCTCCTCGAACGCCGTTTCGAGACAACTTCCGGTCAGCGACCTGAGAAGTAGTTGGATGTGTGTCAACGATAGATTTCACTCAGCCTGTAAGTGAGTTGATGAGCGTCGGGCCAACCGACGCGAACGAAAATTTCCAGGATGCCCATCAGTGCGGCATGGCAATCGAGACGTTCGCGCAGCATGGGTCGATACTCTGCGAGGTAACGTTCCACCAGGCGAACGATCAACTCCTCCCCGAGTTGCTCGTAATGATAGTTCTGGGCACTCGCCGCCTTCAGCACCTCGGCGATCAGCAGGAGGACGCCCGGCGGGTCGACTGGAGCGAAATGAACGAGGGTCTCGATAACCGAATGCGCTGTATGCGGGTGACCCATAACCGCCAGCTTTTCAAGGAGAGGCTTGGCCGAGCCATAAAATTTCTCATCTGGGGGCAAGTCCGTGGACTGGCTGCCGCGCGGCGCGCCTGAATGCAGGTGAAGACGCATGGCGATTGAGTCGATGTTTTTTACGTATCCGCCGAACAGCTCCTGGTCCGCCTGAGGAAGGGCATCAAACGTTCCCCCGCTCAAAGTGGCATCTATGGCGCGCGCCGCAGCAAGAAGTACATCGAGGATGCGTTCGAGCAGTTCAAAGGTTCTGGTCCGGACTCCTTCGTTCTCTTCATGAAACCATGCGCTCAGATCGAAAATGACCCGCGATAAATCGCGATCGTATTCGCCTGGAGCGTTTAGCATGCGTTCGATAACACCGAGGCTCGTAGGCTCCTCATGCCAGATGCCGAGGCCGGAAAATATGTTGCAGCACTGGTCTCGGACCTGATTGATGCCATTCCCCTCGGCAGGCATGCGGTCGAACACCTGAAGGCCGAGCGCAGCGATCCGCGGCGGAGCAACGTAAGCGCACCATTGCAAGACATCGAGCGCTCCCTGGAGGACGCCGCGATTGTCTTCTTGAGAGCAGAACCGTTCAAGGAGCGACCACATGAGCTCCAGGTCCGTGCTGAACAAATGACCGGCGCGCCGAGCCACCTGAAAGCGCACTGCCGCCACAGGATCGGCAGCAAGCCGGAGGATGACAGGCTGCAGCTCGGCTGTCAGCGCGGGGCTCCGGTGGGCAAGACCCAAAACCGCCTGTGCACCCTCCAGACGCGGCGATGGCCCCCAGGACGGATGGTCCTGAAAACCGGCGTCGCGTTCAGGATCGGGCGCAGGATCGGCGTCCGCCGCCGCCCGCAGGATGACTGTGCGCAACAGCGCGAGTGTTTCCGTGTCCCAAGGGAAGTCGTCATTGCGAAGCATTGCCTCACAGGCCTGGGCGAGATCCGTGAGTGTCTGAGTTCGCAATTCTGGATGAAGACTTTCGATGACGTTCGTCTCCGCGTCGAGGGCCTGGATGTCCGGCAGGATTGCGCGAATGCGGTCATGGTACGGCGTGTTATTCAGAAACTCGCTGCCGAATGCTGCAATGGGCCGTGTGAGCGCGAGCAATCGCTGGTGCTCCGGGTCTTCCAGGGGGACGCCTTGTTCGCGCAAATAATCTTCAATCTTGAACGCGCGATGGGTGATTTGAACCTTCGGATCGGGCCGATTTTGGGGCGGACCACCGCCAGCGTCGAGTTCGCTCCGCCGGGCGATCGCCGGCGTAGTGGTCAAAAGCGTCGGGTCGATGCAGCCAAGCAACCGGTCTCGTGCCCTGTCTGCCGCTTCCGGCCGCTGCGGAGCTCGCGAGGGTATCGCCATGATCGCGTCTTCAACGCGTGTCCGTTCGTCCGGCTGAAGCAGCGGGAAGATCGCCCGAACGAAGTCTCCTGCAAGGCTCGTCGTGTCACGCTCGGTCAAGATAAAGTAATCCCACGCCAGAGAACGGATGGACAGACCGACGGTCGACGGATGGTCGGCGCCAGTCGCAAGCAGGAGCCGCCACATCGTGCCGGGTGGCCGGTGAGCAGCGATGATACTCACAAGGTCCCTGAGCAGAGCCGTGTCCGAGAGAGTACCCAGAAACGATCTGAAGGCCTGGAGCATCTTGGGTACGTTCTCGATTTGATCGGCGCCACCGTCCCAGATGAAGCTGTTGTCCCGCCATAACCCGCTTTCGATGCCGTCCAGATAGACCGGGACGATATCGCGCTCCGCCTTCCGGCGGTTCGCGACGTGCGCCGCGGCGGCCGCGAGCAACGCCGTAAGGGCTTGCCGCGGAGCGGCCCGAAGAATGTGCGGAAATTGTTCGCTCAGGCTCCACTGCCCCATCTCGTAGTCCTGCCTTCGGTTGGAGGACATCGGCAGGATCTGGCTGTCGCCCATCAGGGTCTTCTCGTCGCTCTTCTCCTGGTGCTCGAATCCGGCGATATAGAGGTCGCGGACGAAGTCGGGATCGATCTCGACGAGAGCGGTCGCCTGACGGGAAAGAGTCGGGAAAGTGCGAAATCCGTGTTCGGCGAGATGGTCCTGGGCGATACATTGACGCAGGATCGCGATGGAGGCCGCAGGATCGGTTGTTACGCTCTGGGTGACGCCGGTAATCGCATTGACGGCCATCAGCGCATTGAACGGTTTCGCTGTCAGCGAAAACGAGACAAGCCGGCGGGTCAAATGCCCGAGATGCTGCGCGGCATTAGGATCGAGCACGTCGAATTTTGAGGCGACGAAATTGACATAGGGCCGGATTGAATGCGCGAGTTCCGGGGCCATTGGCGCTGTTGCGGTATCAAGAAACTCCGCCCAGGGGCCCAGGTCGACCAATCCCGCCGTCAGGCCGTACGTCAGAAGCGTCGCCATGATGTGCCGCAAAGCGGCGATGCCGGTGGCGCGCCGCTGTGTGTCGCCGAGGCACTCCAGAAGCGACTGAAGGTCGGCAGCAGTCTTCGCGAGCAGCGCGGCGACGCTGGGACCAAGCAGTTTGCCGATTTCGTTGACGGGTGATTCCAGGATTCGCAGCGTAAGGTCCCAAAACGCTGTCTGGTCGCCGTGCCACAGCCGTTGAAAATGGAGCTCGATGCTGGGCCGGATCGCGATGAGCAGGTCCGGTTCAGCGTCGAGCAACTGGATCAGTGCCGGGGCATCCGGCGGAACGAAGAGACGTGCGACTGCATAGTCGAAAAGAAGGTGATGCGGAAAGGTCAGGAAGTCGCGTTGAGCGGTTCCGGTCTGGGTTGTCCATTCGGCAAGAACGTGCTTGCTGAGCAGGTCTTCGAGGAAAGCGCCTGAAGCGGCGTCGTTCTGTATCGCGGCGACGCGCGCGATCCGAAGGGCGCGCCGTTTCACCATCTCACCAACGACGCGACGAAGCACCAGTTCGCGAGCGTCGCCGTGATGATCATGCGCGATAATGCGTTCGCGCCAATACTTGTCAAGCAATTCAATCTGCGTTCTGAGGGGTCGCAGTTCGCCCGCGTCATTCCCCCGTCGAGCAGCTCGGCAAGGAGCCGTAAGTTAAACGGCAAATGCAGAAGCTCCCTGAGTTGCGGAGAGGCCTGTGAAACGAGGGCGCCAAGAACGGAGGATTGCGCTGATACCTGCGCCAGTTCAGTCTGGGAAAGAGCGGGCGCCGTCACATGCCGGACGAGGCCGAACTCCCCGTCGACGAATTGGGTGCTTGGCGGCGTTCCCTTGAAAAGTCGCTGGAGCGCCGAATCGTAACGCAGGTCGAATTTTCTGACGGAGGCGATCACATGCCAGCGCCCGGGCTTTGATGTGACTTCCCGAATGATGGTCTGCAGCGTCTTGACCGCTCCGTCGCTTCTGGCCGCATCCAGAGCGTCGATGATCAGATATCCGGGGGCGGTTCCTGGCCAAGCATGAAGGACGTCGAGCAGATCATGTTCGAGATTGAGTTCGGCGCGCAGGGCGCCGGCGCTCGCCGCTTCGATCTGGTCGACCGCGAAGAGCACCACGTCAGCCTGTCGAGCGGTGAGTTGGTTCGCAAGGTGATGGAGCGCGCCGGATTTGCCCGCGCCGGGCATTCCGAGAACAAGCAAATGCCCCGTCGATGCGCCCGCCTGAAGTTCAGGCGCGGCAGCCCGATCGATCACGATATTGGTGTTGGCGACCTGGATGCGGGAATACTCGGTCAGGCCACGAATTGTTGCCGCTGTGTGTTTTTTGAGCCCGGCGACGTCGCCTTGGAAACTTCGCGCCGGGTTGATGGCGAAGCCGGCGTCCGTCAAGACCCGTTGCAGAGCGGCGCGGTCGGATCGCTGGCTGTTCGCGGCGTAGTTGGCCGCCGCCGTGATGAGCGTGTTCCATGCCGCGTCTGCCTGTGTCGGATCGACGAGAATGGCGGTGCGCAGCAGCTGTTTGGCTTCGCGTTCCGACTGGCCACCTTCATCCACGTCCAAAGTCTGGATGCGTATGACCCTGAGAACGCCGGCAAGCTCTGCATCGGTTGGGTCGTTTCCGGAGGCGGCCTTCCATTCGTTGACAAGATGCTCCTTCAGCGTGCCGGCGGCATCATTCTCCTGGTTGTTGCCGGAGGACCATTCCAGTTCGGGGTTTGATGAAGACCGAAAGCGGCTCAGGAATGACGGTAGATGCGTTTTGACGGGCGCGGAGCTAAGCGATGTCGTGACGATGACGAGCCTGTCCGTTGCGGCATCGAGCGAAGGGTTGGCGGCCCGGTAGTCGCGGACGCACTGCGAGATGGCGCTGCCGAAGGGCGAGTCAGACGCGGTTTGAAGGCTCAGTGTGTGTTTGGCCTGGGAACGAATGGAACCAGCTGCGGAGGTTTTCACGCCGAGGTCATCGACGGCGTGCGGCGTTTCGGCATGCAGGGACTCCAGGGTCACGTTCGCGGGGAGTTCCCAGGGCGGTACGGCACTTTGCTCGGCCAATATTTGAACGGCGGTCCATGCGGCGACTCGATTCTGATAATTGGTTCCGGCGTGTGTGGCTGTACCGCCTGCGCTATTGCGATCGCCTTTTGCCATAAAGCCGGCTCCGACTGAATATCAACTCGCACTTATACCTCTACCCGCCTAAACGGATCAGATAGATCTACTCACTACCTTCGAGCCTCGCCGAAAAGAATTCTGCTGCTCTGCCGACGCGCCATAAATTGTTGAGCTCATTTAAGAGTAACGCTGGCGGGCAGATCTTCGGCTTCTCGCGAGTCCAAATAGTCAGCTTCAAGGATGTATCAGCGATTGAAGGCTAGAAAGAAAAGCGGCAGGGCGCGCTTTTGCGCGGTGCGGCATGCCCTGTGCGGTCACAGCTTGCCAACTCCATTGAGGAGCGATGTCTAAGAAGGGGTTTAAGATTTTTGTACAGTTTTTGTGCGGGCGACGTAATCTTGATGCATTTGACGACTTCATCATTCAGAACCTTGTCAAGTTCGTGGTTCGAATACATGCCGGGGAGCCATTCGAGTGGATTGCGCCATCCGGAAGCTGACGGGCCAGAAGTCCGGTTGGGAGAGATTACCCGTGCAAAATGGGCTAGTATTCGCTAACCCGCAGCGACCCTTCCTTACAATGGGGCTATTGTCATCCCCTCGGGAACTGGTTTAAAGAGGCGTGCAAATTACAAAACAAATGCTCGGCATCGAGACGCGAAAGAAAATCCTGTATCTCGATTAGGGTTTTTTCTCTCTCGCATCGAAAGAGCGGCGCCAGAGCTGGGTGGATGAAATGATGGCGCGGATTACCGAATTGCTGGACTTGCAACTGGTCGCGGTGCCGTATTCCTTCAGCCATGTTGCCGAGGCCGATCTATGCAAGCAGCGGGACAACCTTGTGCATTTCATCCACCGCCTATCCCGGGGCCATGATTTTTGGCCCTATTACAAAGTTGAACAAACGCAAATTCTGAAAGCGTTCGAAGCCTTCCTTGCCGGTCGGCCGGTCGCGTACGTCGGAGATGAAAGCGATGTTATTTGCAGCAGCGTTCATGATTGGGAAGGCGATTACATCGTCACCGTTTTCACGCGCGAACATGGGTTCGAACGCAAGAAGGCATTCAAAGAAAAGTCCGTCGATGCACTGCTCGAAACACTCGATGCATGGAGCGCCAGCAATCGCAGCTTCGAAGAGGACATGGAGCTGGAATTTCAAGACGCTGCGCGGATATATATCGATCGATACACCCAAAAGGCTGTGCGCCTCTATCAAGGCGATTTCGCCGCGTTGGTGGATAGTCCGATATCGGCCAGCATTGTGGAGGGCTTGCAATTTGTCGTACGTGAATTGAACGCCGATCCGAAATCTATCGGGGCGTTTTTTACATCGCCGCACTTCAGGAATGTCCCTTCGCAGCAATTGTCAGCGCGGCTTTACAGCGCGTTTAAGGAGGGCCTCCGCACCAAGGCCGACGCCCTGCCGGCCTCCCGAGAAGGCAGGCAAGCGAAATATTCTGGCCTGATGTTCGATGTGGAGCACGCTTCTACCTACGCACCTTACTGTGACGGCTTTTTTGCAGATAAAGCCATGGCTGCGCTGATGACTAGCAAGCGCGTTGCGGTTGAAGAGACGTATGGCTGTAAAGTATTCAGCGCATCGAGCAAAGATGTGCTCTTTGGGTGGCTGAGCGATATTAAGGCCAGCATGTCCCCGGAACACGCCGACGCATTGGGATGGGCGTACCGAAAGTACAGACATTTTATTCGCTCTTCGGGTGCTCGGTGAAAATCGCCGCAGGATTGAACATCCGGGTAGCAGGGAACAACAACCACCGGACGGCGCACGTGCTGGCCGCGGTCGGGCTAAAACGGGGCTGACCCGATTCAGTTGCATAGCTCGCGCAAAACGGCGCAGTGTTTAGTTTCAATTCGCTCTTAGTGCTCCACCAGCGCAGTGAAATTAAAGTACTCGCTATTTGAGCACTTCGTCCACGCTAAGCTAACTGTCTCCCCATTAACCCGCGACGTAGCCGCCTCAGACTCACAACGTTCAACTTGCCGCGACTGCCCTTTGGGATCTATATACTTAGTAGTCATGTAACTAATTGAATATAAATGACTTACGGAAGCTAATGGGAGTCGGAGACGCGTGCTGCTCCTGGAATCAGTAAGTTACTGATTCTACGTTCCTCTATATCCAATACGGCCTCTATATCCTCCGTCCAGCACTACATGAACACTACACGGACGGAGATGCCGAATGCGCGATTCACTCCAGTCAACGGACACTCGCGACAACGGGTGTTAAACGATGGAAGCATCGAGTTGAATTGCCGGGCCGCTCAATCGGCGTAAACTGGAAATCCGATGGCTCAGAGCGTTTTCCGTCCCAGTGCCCATGCTGACATACTTCGAAAGGTTTTCGATCTCCCTGGTCGCGGCCTGACAAAACCGCTCGCCGAAGGTATTCTAGCGCTCGATTTTCCAGCAGCAGACGCCGCACGCGCCGATGAACTGAATGCGAAGGCGAACGAAGGCTTATTGACAGAAGACGAACAAGCTGAGCTTGAGGCTTATGTGAACATCGGGGACTTGCTTGCATACTGGCAGTCCAAGGCTCGCCAGGCATTGCGACAGCCTTGACGGAAGACTTAGGTGCGGCAGTACGTCGCCGTGCCGGAAACCGGTATGAGTATTGTCATCTCCCTCAGGATGCGTTCCGTCGTCCTTTCCACATCGAACACATCATTGCAAAGCAACACGGCGGACAAACTGAGCTTGAAAATCTCGCCCTTGCGTGCTGGTACTGCAATCTGAAGAAAGGCCCCAATCTCGCCGGAATTGATCCGGAATCGGGCAATACGGTTGCGCTTTTCAATCCGCGAAAGGATGAATGGGCTGACCCTTCGCGGATTGCCAGAAATGTGATACTTGCCGGTGGCGACGTGATCTGTCCGGAATGCGTCGGTACGGCAGTTAGGGACGGAATGGAATCATCAGACCCTGGCTTCAGAAGCTAGCGCCTTGCCCGCGCCGGAAACCGCAAAAAGAGAGCGAGGCCGGCGGCGTCGAATACCAGTACGGGGCTGCTCAGCCGGTCGATGATTCGATACCAAAAAAAGTAGTCAGCCCGGCAAGGATAGAAACGGCGACATATCTCCAGTCGCTGATAGCCGATGGGAGAACCGCTCCAATCATTACATCGCGCGCGATCCCGCCCGAATTCCCTGCTGCAAAGGACAGGACCAGGACACCGAACAAATCGAGCCTGTGCTTCACCGCCGCCGTCGCCCCACTGAGGGCAAAGACGAACGTGCCCCCAAGATCGAAAACCACCAACAGCGTGTCTAGTAAGATTTGCCCATTTACGACCATGCGCTTATGCCGATAGCCACGCCTGCGCGGCAACCACCAGCGCTTCCACACCTGTTTCCAAGGTTGGATGGATCACCGGCGCGAAACGCGGGTTGTGATTGGTAGGGATCTCCCCGATTTTGCCCTCCTGTTTGGCTTTCGCGTACAGGTCGGGATCAGTACATCGTTGGCCGAGTCTTTCAGTTGGTCGGTTCACATGTGGACAACGCACGTATAGAGATTGCGTTCAGCATAGTCACCCCGTAGGCTGCCTATTCTGCTACGGAGGCAGCGGGTGCGTCTGGTGTGCTCGCCACCGTGGCGGCCGGGTTGTATTTAGGGCGGCAGACGTCGGTCCTGTTCTCATCGCGAGTGCGCATCGAGAGTCAGTCTTTTTGGGGTACATTAACCTTCCTATTGAACGGGATCGTATTCCTTCTGATTGGCCCGGAGTTGCCAACTGTTCTCCGCGGCATCCGCTCTGTCTCTCCCTCTGAGTTGCTCATCAGCGCGTTGGAACTCTGCGCATCCGTTATCCTTCTGAGGCTCATTTGGGTTTGCCGGCCGCATACGCCGGCTATTTCATCAGGCGTCAATTTCTACATCAGCCCCAGGAGCACCCATCCTTGGGCGCAGTCTTTATTTTGGGTTGGACCGGTATGCGCGATGTTGTCTCGTTAGCTGCAGCTATCGCGCTTCCCGTCACCCTGTCGAACGCTCAGCCGTTTCCCCAGCGCAATGCGCTCATCTTTCTCACGTTTTCCGTGATTTTGGTAACGCTCGTTTTGCAAGGGCTGACTCTTCCCGCCCTCATTCGCGCTCTCAAGCTGTCCAGCTCCGATGCGCCGGCAGCGGAAGAACGCAAGGCGGCCGGATCATGGTGTCCGCTGCGCTGAAGCGCGTCGAGGAGTTGCGCGAAAAGGACAAACCGGATTCGATTCTCTCTACGACGCCTTTGCCCGCCTTTACCAGCAACGGCTGTCTGTACTCACGAGCGACGGCGAGACTGAGGATAACAATGGATCGGAAAATACGGGTCCGAAGCGGGGGCAGCATTACCGCGTCGTCGCGAAGCAGCTGCGGGACACAGAACGCGCCACCGTCATGAGCTTACGCGCTAGCAATCACGTAAGCGACGGTGTATTACACACTCTCGAGCGGGAACTCGACCTGCTAGACCTGCGCGCCTCTGATGTTTAGCCCGGATGTAAGGTTTAGGCGAACCATTCGCCGCTTCGCTTCCGGATGTGTTACGACCGTTGCTGAACATCTTGGTAATCCTCCTGCAACTGGTGAGCCAGATCCAGTTGGGCGGCTCCGTATGGTCGCGATAAACAGGACAACCTAATTGGCGCGCGCGTTCGCCTTTCGAACCTCTTCGCAACCGATGAGAAACTCGTTTCCAGTAAATCGGCCTTTGTCGTACCGCGCCACTAGATCCTGGAATGGCAGTGAGTAATGAACGACAGCGAAGGGAACGTGTTTCATCTGCCGGAGCTCATCGATTTCACGTACGGCGAACCACTGCGAGCGATTGTTCAGGAATTTGATCACTTCGGAATTGTGGCCATATAGCTCTTCTATAATGTTTCTGCTTTTTGACTGCTGGCCGAGATCGCCGATCATAACGATGACCGCTTTTTTCGCTCCGTTTGATGTCACGCAAAGGCGTGCGCTTCACGATCCGCTCATCAAGCTCGCAAAGCATCATCAGATCCGTGACGTTCCGTTCGAATAACGCCGCTCAGCCGCGAATGCGCAAATTGCAAGGAGAGAATCTCATGAGCAACGCAATTGAAAACTTGAACAACGCAATGGAGAGGGGGGCAGCAATCCGACCCAAAGTGGGTGGTTTCCCCTATCTCGCCGAAAGTCTCAGGCGCGCCGGAGTCACCCGAAATATCTGGTGTCTCCCAGCGAGTCAGAGCTTATTCCTGACCAGCCTCGGTCCTGTAGTGATGCAAGGTCCACCTCTGGTATCTGGCACAGTGGATGTGCCAACCTTCGACAAAGATGCCCTCATTACCGCTCTTCGGATCGATCAGGCCGGTGAAAGCACCTTTCCGGAGTTCCTGGCTGCTACGTGGCGCGCGGGCGTGGTCCGCTACGATGTTGACTTCGCTGCGCGGACGGTGGCTTACCTTGGCTGCAATGGCGAGGAGTACATCGAAGCATACCCGGCGGTCGAGATTAGCTAGTCCAGTGAGTTGGAGGCTCACGAAGGCCTACTTAGGTTAGCTGTTAACTTGATTGGAAAACACGCCAGGCCCGGATGTACCCGCGATCCCGAGCGAGTCGTCGGAGATTCGGAAGTTGCACAGATCAGAACGCTTGTCCGGCCGCCATTTGACATGAAACCGTTTCCACCGGTTCGTAGCGAATGGCTTGCAATTTGGTAACAGCGGCCGCGCGCGCGGCCGCTGTGTGCGGTGCCATCAAAACGGAACGTCATCAGCCGTGGCATCATCACCGGCTTTCTCGGCGCGATCGAGCTTGCGAATGGATTCGGCACGAATGAACCAAGCCCGAACGTTTTTCGTCTCAGGATTCTTCTTGGAGCTACCCTTCAGCTCCAGCGTCTGTTCGCGGCTATGAAGCGTCCCCTCTACTTCAATGTGAGCGCCTTTCGTCAGCGTGGCGGCGAAATCTCCGAGCTTGCCGAAAACCAGAATGCGATGCCACTCGGTGCGCGACTCCCATTCATTCGTTTGTTTGTGTTTCCAGCTCTCTTTTGTGGCCAGGCTGAGCACAGTGAAATTCGTGCTGTTGTCCTGGGCGGCTTTCACTTCGGCGTCTTTTCCGAGAAAAAGGTCATGGCCGGGTGCCCCGGCCACCATCGAGGATGAAAATGCGCACCTGCGTTATACACAATGGGCATGCCAAGCAAAAAGGATCGGAATTGGAAATGGTGGTTTTGAACCCCGCCGATGAAAAATGATCTGGCTGACATGACATGAAGAGAACCATCGATTGGAGCCTTTGAGCCCGCGGAACAACCTACATTGAAAAGTGTCGGCTCGGCTTGGCGAAAGGAGTCGAGAAATGATCCCCACTGTTGTGGAAAGATGTCGCATCGACATCGGAAAAAAGTTCGTCGTTGCCTGCTTGATGGTAGGCCCGGCAGCTGAAGATCCTCGGATTGAACTAAGGCAGTTCGGAACCTTCACCGAGGATTTAGTTCGTCTCAAGGGCTGGATTGAGGCCGAGCACTGTACGCATGCCGTTATGGAGAGCACTGGATCGTACTGGAAGCCAGTGTTCAACGTATTGGAAGACGCGGTCACGGTGGTCCTCGCGAATCCGCATGAGATCAAAATACGAAAAGGTCATAAGACCGATTGGAAAGACAGTCGTTGGCTCGCTCATCTTCTGCGGCACGGTATGATTCCCGCCAGTTTCATCCCGGAGCGTGGTATTCGAGAACTTCGCGATCTGACACGTAGACGGAAGCAGTTGATTCATGCGCGCACTGGGGAGAAGAACCGAATTCAGAAGATCCTTGAAGATGCAAATGTAAAGCTGGGCAGCGTCCTTACAGATATCTTCGGCATAACAGGTCGCGCGATCGTCGGCGCTCTTTTGGAGGGCAAACTGTCCCCTGTCGAGATGGCACGCTTCGCGCAGAAGCAGGCCAAGCGGAAGATCCCGAAGATCATTGCGTCTCTGGAAGGGCATCGACTGACAGAGGTCCAACGTTTTCTGATCCGGCAAAGCCTCGCCCACTTGGAATTTCTTCAGACCGCGATCAACGAACTCGAGGTGGAAGTTCAAGCCAGGATTGAATCTGTGGAACAGTACCATCGAACGGTCCTTCTTCTGCAGACCATACCCGGCATTCGCGAAGAACCTGCTGCCGGCATCCTGGCGGAGATGGGACCACGAATGGAACAGTTTCCATCGGAGAAACATCTGAGTTCTTGGGTCGGACTGTGCCCGGGAAACAACAAAAGCGCAGGTGTGGAGCGATCTGGTCATATCACCAAGGGAAACCGCTGGTTACGTGGCCTTATTGTTGAATGCTCCTGGGCTGCGTCTATGAAGCAGGGTTCGTTCTTCTGTTCGAAATACCGGCAACTAACTCCGCGGATCGGAAGCAAACGTGCGGTAGTAGCTGTGGGACACGCGATGCTGGTCTTGATCTACCAAATCCTTCGCAGTGGGGTGCCTTACCGGCAGACCGCAATCGAGGCGGCCATTGAGTGCAAACGGCGCAAAAGCATTCAGCGTCACGTGAAAGCACTGACCCGGCTTGGTGTTTTATTGAAGGATATCCGCTACCCGGAGTAAATTTTCGGAACAAACCAATTAAGTTGACTGCGTTCTTGTACATTTGCGATTCTCCTTTTTTGCCCTTCTGTCGGGCACCCGAAAGCGAGTGGGGTCCGCTCCCCAGGCCAGCGAGACAGTTTTTCGCGAGGGTCCGGACGACATTGTTTGTGGAGTTTCAAAAGGCGCTTACGCCGGCTTTGTAGGGGGCATTACTTCATCTGGACGAAGCACATGGTGCGGCGACGCTCCGGAAAGTCGCGAGCTTCTGGCAATTGCTGCCGATTCCATACGGATTGGGTCGGGTTATCATCAGCCCCCTGTTCGACGGGCGCAAAGTTGAGAGAATTGACGGCAGAAGGCTGAATGAATCAAGGAACAGAATGCCGCGTGGACCTGACATCGGGAGTTGAGGCAGAAGCGAAGGTTTCTAGCCTCTTTTCTGCCGATTCTGTACTCAACCTTCTGAAATTGATTCTTGGTGGATCTCCGCTGCCTGAAGTCCTCACCGTGATTGCGCGCTTGGTTGAATCGCAGGGCAATGGGATGTTGTGCACTATCTGGCTTCCGGACGAGAGCGCGAGAAATCTCTATCCTGCTGTGGCTCCCAGCCTTCCTGGGTTCACCGCTCAAGTCGGGCTGACGCGCATTGGGCCGAAAGGCGCATCCTGCGGAACCGCTGTCTATCGCAGGCAGCCGGTGTATGTAAGCGACATTCTTAACGACCCCCTATGGGACGAGTATCGTGACGTAATGCTGCCATATGGAATTCGTGCAGTGTGGTCGCGGCCATTATTCGCATGTGACGGTAAAGTCCTCGGTACCTTCGCCATCCTTTACCGCGAAGTACGCAGCCCTTCCGTCAACGATCTTCAACTGATAGAGAACGCCGGTCACATTGCCGGAATCGCTATCGAACGCCAGCTTAATGAAGAAAAACTGCGGCATGAAAGCGATCGGCTGCGTTTGCTTCTCGAAATCACGAATAGCATGACTTCGAAATTGGACTTTCGCCGTTTGGTAGAGGCGCTGTCCACCAATCTGCTGAGCGTCACGCGTTGTGATTTCTTCGCCTTGCTCTTACCGCACTCTAATCGCAAGCAATTGCACACCACTATTTTGTACAACCCCCAGGCCCGAGGTTCCATTTCCGACGGTGCACTTGTACCAATTAAAGGATCGACCTGCGGGAAGGTCTTTCGAACCGGCAAAAACGAACACATCAATGATCTCGAAGAGTTGCGTGACGATCCCGAAAGCTTCGGAAACGAGGAGGGGCAACACTTTTTTGAACAAATCGTGGCCGAAGGTCTAAAGTCCGGCTGTGAACTGCCGCTAATCGGCCGGAATGGCGTGGTTGGCGTATTGTCTGCGCTCAGCCGGTCGGCGAGTGCTTTTTCCAAAGACGACTTTGCCTTTCTCGAACAAGTAGCCCGCCAGGTAGCTATCGCTGTCGAGAACGCGTTGGATTACGAAAAAGCAACAGAGGAGAAAAACAGAGAGACAGAACGGCGGCTCTATCTGGAAGAAGAAATTCGCGCCGAATTTGGTGCAATCGTCGGCGATAGTCCCGCTTTGAAGGGCGCGTTGAGTCTGGTGTCGGTGGTCGCCCCTACGAATTCGAGCGTGCTGATCCTGGGTGAGACTGGAACCGGTAAAGAGCTGATTGCGCGCGCGATCCACAATCTTAGCAGCAGGCGGCAACGGGGCTTTGTCAAATTGAACTGCGCGGCGATTCCGCTTGGACTGCTTGAGAGCGAACTGTTCGGCCACGAAAAAGGAGCGTTCACGGGAGCCATTGCACAGAAAATCGGACGCTTTGAATTGGCGAACAAAGGAACGCTGTTTCTGGACGAAGTCGGCGATATCCCGCTGGAACTGCAAGCGAAATTGCTACGCGTTTTGCAGGAGCAGGAATTTGAGAGGCTCGGTAGCAACCGGACCCACAAAGTGGATGTCCGGCTCATCGCGGCGACGCATCGCGATTTGTCCAGCATGGTGAAGCAGTCGACATTTCGTGAAGACCTTTACTACCGGCTGAGGGTCTTTCCGATTAACGTTCCGCCATTGCGACAGCGTACGGAGGACATTCCACAACTGGTGCGGCATTTTACCGCGCTGTTTTCACAACGAATGAATAAGAGGATTGAGCATATCCCGGCCGAGACGATGGACGCACTCGTCCGGTACGGCTGGCCTGGAAACATTCGTGAACTGCAGAATTTCATTGAGCGAGCGGTGATTCTCTCGCCTCATTCGATACTCCGTGCTCCTGTCGCCGAGTTAGAGCCATTCCATGCGCATCGTGAGCAAGACGTTTTGCTCAACGGCCTTGCGGAGGTGGAACGGGACCACATTGTCCGCGCGCTGGAAGCAAGCAACTGGGTGATCGGTGGTCGAAATGGCGCCGCGGAGCGTTTAGGAATGAAGCGTACTTCTTTGCTTTACCGCATGCAAAGGCTCGGCATAGACCGCCGCCCGACACACACTCACAACAAATCCGCGAGGGCCGACGGATCGCGCGTCTAATTTTTTCGCGACGGAGAACGCGATGGAGATCCGTCAGAGTCGGATGGCCGTCGCGAGTTCGTCAGGCCGAGCGCGGCTATGGTGAACGGAATTAACACTTTACTGTTCGGCATGACAGTTGCTTCTTTCCAGTGGGAAGAGGATCTTCGAAGTGACGACCTATCATTACGCTTCTGTAGGTGGGCAAAAGCTCTTTTATCGCGAAGCCGGAAATAGGAACGCGCCCAGCATCGTGCTCTTGCACGGTTTCCCCAGCTCATCGCATATGTTTCGTGAGCTGATTCCAAAAATCTCCGAACGCTTCCATGTGGTCGCGCCCGACTACATTGGTTTCGGCTACAGCGCCGCGCCGGACGCGAAGCAGTTTAAATACACGTTCGACAATTTGGCGGACCACGTTGAGAAGCTTCTTGTCGACGAACTTGGATTGAAGAAGTTCAGTATTTATGTGCAGGACTATGGCGCTCCTATCGGATATCGCATTGCGTCGCGGCGTCCCGATGCGATTGAAGGAATCATCGTGCAAAACGGCAATGCCTATGCGGAAGGTATCGGTGAGGCTTTCAATCCGATGAAGCCGTTCTGGAAGGAACGAACAGCCGCCACGGAGGCGCCGGTCCGAGGCTTACTTACGAAAGAGACAACAATTTTTCAATACACGCACGGTGTAAGAGATCCGGACTTGATCAGTCCCGATGCCTACGTTGTCGATCAGTTCTTTCTCGACAGGCCCGGCAACGACGCGATTCAACTCGACCTTCTTTACGATTACCAATCCAATGTGGGGCTGTATGAGAAGTGGCACGAGTATTTTCGTGCCAAGCAGCCGCGAATGCTGATTGTTTGGGGGATTAACGATCCTTTCTTCACCGTAGAAGGCGCAAAGGCTTACCAGAGGGATCTTCCCGAAGCCGAATTGCATTTAATCGATACGGGCCATTTTGCGCTGGAGGACTCGTCCGATTTCATCGCGGAACGGATGAAGCAGTTCATACAGAAACCTAATATAAGGACTCAACCCGATGACATCTCTCGAGAACATGACAGTAATTCTTGCCCATGGCGCCTGGGCAGATGGATCAAGTTGGAGCGAGGTCATTGGCGCGCTCACAATGAAAGGTTTCCGAGCCGTGGCCGCACCGCTCCCACTCAGCTCGTTAAGCGATGACGCGGCCGCGCTCCGGCGCACCATTGCCCGAACAAAAGGCCCCGTCATTGTAGCTGGACATGCTTACGCGGGTGCGGTGATTGCTACTGCGAATGACGAACGAGTGCGTGGGCTGGTGTATATTGCGGCGCTCGCTCCGGCTCAGGGAGAAACGGTCGCTGAGGTCTTCTACCGCGGCGAGACCCATTCCATGGCCCCCCAACTTGCGCCTGATCAGGACGGGTGGATCTGGATGCCGGACGAAGGCTTCACTAACGCCTTTGCGCATCACGCAACGGCAGATCAGATTGCCCTTGCGAAGGCGGTACAGCGGCCCATCTCCGTCAAATGCCTCCAGGAGGCAGCGCCCGAGCCGGCCTGGAACAGTAAACCTTCCTGGTTTCTGATTGCCGAGGAAGACCGCATGATCAATCCGAAAACGCAGCACTTCATGGCAGAGCGCATGGGCGCGCGGACTCAAGCGTTACCTCTCGATCACACGCCCCTGTTGACGGCGCCCGAAACGGTAGTGGAAATGATCCTGGCCGCTGCCCAAGCGGTCTGACAACGCTTATGAACAACTCTGTTGCGGTTGTGACCGGAGCGAGCCAGGGGATTGGCCGTGCCGCCGCCATCCGCCTCGCCCGCGATTTTTCTATTGTCGTTCTCGCCGCCCGAAACCGGGACGCACTCACGGAGGTTGCCGGGCAAGTGGAACGCGCCGGCGCGGAGCCCTTCGTCTGTGATCTGGATTTGAGCAAAACGGAAGCGGCGGACGTACTGGTCAGCGCTGTCGTTGGTCGCTTTCGGCGGCTCGATGCGCTGCTAAACATTGCGGGAGCCGTACCGCAGATCGATCTGTTCGAGATGACGGATGAGCAGTGGCAATCCGGCGCCGAACTTAAGCTGCATGGGGCTCGCCGGTTAACGATTCGAGCTTGGGATGCGTTGAAGGATTCACAAGGGTCGGTGGTGTTTATGTCCGGCAATGCGGCGCTTCATCCTAATCCAACCTTTGCGGGGGTAGCCACAATCAACGCAGCGATTATTGCCCTGGCCAAGGCTTTCGCTGAACAGGGCATCAAAGACGGCGTACAGGTGAATAGTATTGTGCCGGGCGCGGTTATGACTGGGCGTCGCCGGTCATTCCTGGAAAAATGGGCGCCCGCCCACCACATGAGCGTGGAAGAAGCGATGAGCAAATTTCCCGAAGAAGCCCACATCAGCCGCTACGGGCGGCCCGAGGAGATCGCCGATTTGCTCGCGTTCCTGGTTTCGCCCGCAGCGAAATGGATAATAGGTGCTTCGCTCCGCATGGATGGCGGCGAGATTAAGGGCGTATAGCGTGTCTCATTTGGAAGAGTATGATCTGGTGATCCTCGGCGATGGCACAGGATCGACGCTTGCCGCATGGACATTCGCCGGTCAAGGACAGCGAGTCGCGGTAGTCGAGCGTAAGTACATAGGCGGATCGTGCCCGAACATCGCCTGTCTGCCGAGTAAGAACATCATTCACAGCGCGAGAGTAGCATCGTACTTCCGCCGCGGTGACGAATTCGGAATGGTTGCAGACGGCTTCCACGTCGATATGGCGGCAGTGCGCGCCAGAAAACGCGCCATGGTATCGCACCTGAACGATGACTATCTCGCCAACTTCAAGCAGACCGGAGCGGAATTTATTTGTGGAATTGGCCGCTTCATAGGCCCAAAGATCGTGGAAATCACTCTCCTTGACGGAACGATTCGCCGCCTTCGTGGGGATAACGTTATCGTCAGCACCGGTACGCGAGCCGCATTCGAGCCGATCGCTGGCCTTGCCGAGGCGCAGCCGTTAACGCACATCGAAGTGCTCGAACTAGATCGGGTGCCTCAACACCTGATTGTGATTGGCGGCGGGTACGTCGGCATCGAACTATCGCAGGCAATGCAACGATTCGGGAGCAAGGTCACCGTAATCGATCGCAATGACCGCTTGCTGCACAGAGAAGATGACGATGTCGCCGAAGCCCTTGCGAGCCTTTTCAAACAGGAAGGCATAGAGCTCATCTTAAGCGCGCGCATTCTACGGGTTTCGGGCATGTCGGGCGAATCGGTGTCGATCATTGTCGAGCAAGCCGGTAAGGAGACAACTCTCAAGGGCACGCATCTGCTTGTCGCGGCGGGCCGGACGCCCAACACAGAAAACATCGGACTGGACCTGGCCGGCGTGGAAGTTACTGATCGCGGCTATATCAAAGTCAGTGAACGCCTGGAAACAACCGCGCCCGGCGTTTGGGCCATTGGCGAAGTTGCCGGCAGTCCGCAGTTCACACACGTGAGTGTCGATGATTTTCGAATTGTGCGCGACAATCTCACAGGTGGCAACCGCATCACGACAGGCAGACAAATCCCGTACACTCTTTTCACAGATCCGGAATTAGCGCATATCGGCCTGAGTGAGAGAGAAGCGAAAGCAAAACGAATCCCATATCGTCTGTTCAAGATCCCAGCGGAACAGGTGCTCCGGGCACGTACTCTCTCGGAGACACGTGGATTCTTGAAGGCACTCGTCGACGTAACCAGCGATCGCATTCTCGGTTTCACAGCGTTTGCCGTGGACGGCGGAGAGATTATTGCTTCGGTACAGACGGCCATGATGGCCGGCCTTCCTTATACCGCGCTCCGCGAAGCCATTTGGTGTCATCCGACTCTTGTCGAAGGGCTCATCCCGTTGTTCTCCTCTGCGCCTTCCTTGATCGAGCGGTAAGTCATTTTAGAGAATCGGGTTCGAAGCCCGATAGAAAAGGAGAAGAAATGGGACTGTCCTGGCAACAAGGTCCGCTCTCACCGAAAGCAATTGGCCGCTTCCTGGTGGCCGAACCGCTACCTCAAAGATTGTTGTACGCCGAGCCTTTGCGCCGGCGCATGCGCGTGCGCTTCGGGGGCGGTTGGATTGCCGATAGCGAGCATGTGCTGCTGCTGTTCGAACCCGGCCATTATCCGATGGCCTATTTTCCGGAGATCGATATCGCTCCAGACATTCTGGAGCGTATCGAGCATACTACGCGGCATCCCGACCTTGGCCTCACATCCTGGTACACCGTGCACGTGGGCGACAAGAGTGCGTCGCGAGGCGCATGGCAGCACATCGAACTACCAAGCTACGCAAACGAACTGCAGGCGCGCATTGCCTTTGCATGGCCTGCCATGGACGCTTTCTACGAAGAGGAAGAACGGATCGTGGGCCATGCCGCCGACAGCTACCATCGCATCGATATCCGCCAGTCTTCCCGCCGCCTCGTAGTGAATCATCGGGATCGCATGATCGCCGATACGAAACGGCCGCTAGTCCTCTACGAATCCGGCTTCGCGCCTCGCTGGTACGTCGCGCGCGCCGACATCGATGAATCCGCATTGACGCCCGTTGAGCATCAGACCTTTTGTCCTTACAAAGGGTTGTGTAGCTATTACGACATTGGCGACGCACATCTGGCGGCATGGTCATATCCTGACGCCTATTCTCAGGTCGGCCGCATCTCGAATCTGGTGTCGTTCGAACCCGAGATAGTTTCGGTACAGCTGGACGGCGTTCGACTCCATCTTGAGCCAGGTCAGACGGTGATTCCGCATGGCCCCGATCGCGGCCTAGACGTGGCCGAGGCGACCGGCACAGAACTGTAAAGGAGCGCGATGGATCGACTCCTATCGGTGAATGTCGGACTTCCACGCGACATCGAGTGGAAGGGCCGCGTTGTGCACACCGCGATCTGGAAGGATCCGGTGCGCGGCCGCTGCCGAGTCAGACGATTGAATCTGGACGGAGACGGTCAAGGAGACCTTGCGGGGCATGGCGGTGAGCAGCGAGCTGTCTTCGTGTACCAGATCGAATCGTACCGTTACTGGCAGGAGCAGCTAAAGAGGACGGACTTCGTTCACGGACAGTTCGGCGAGAACTTCACGATCGAAGGATTGCCGGACGATGTTGTGTGCATTGGAGACCGTTATCAGATCGGCAGCGCGGTGTTCGAGGTCACTCAACCTCGTGTTACCTGTTATCGCGTCGGTATTCGGATGAACGAGCCTCGAATGCCGGCATTGCTGACGTCCAGCGGACGACCGGGATTCTACTTCCGGGTCCTGCAGGAAGGCGATGTGAAAGCCGGCGACGAAATCGTGAAGACAGGAGAAGCCAAGGAGCGAATGACGGTCGCCGAGATCAACGCGCTCCTCTATTCACCCAATCATCCCCGCGAGCGGCTAGAGCGCGCATTGCGGATCGAGGCGCTTTCGCCTGGATGGCGCTGGTCGTTTCAGGCGTTGCTGCGGAGCCAAACGACTGCCCAAGGGAGCGGGAACGCGGGACTCGCGCCGGCTGCAAGCGCACACCCGGCGGCACCAGGATTTCGACCGCTGCGGTGACGGCGATTGAGCAGGAGTCCGCTGACGTTCTCTCGTTAAAAATGCAGAGCACGGACGGTCAGCCGCTGGCAGCGGCGCTGCCCGGCCAGTATGTGGTCTTGCGTCTTCAGACAACCGCCGGCGGCCCGCCCCTTTATCGCAGTTATTCGCTTTCAGGTCCCGTCTCCACGGAGCGCTATCGAATCAGCGTAAAGATCGAACCGAATGGAACGGCCGGAACCTACCTGCAGGAGCATCTCCGTGTGGGCGATGCTGCTCGATGTCAGCTCGCCGCGCGGAAGTTTCATTCTGGAATCCGGCGAGCGGCCGATCGTGCTGCTCAGCGCGGGAATTGGCGCAACGCCCGTTCTCGCCATGTTGTACGCGCTGGCGTCGGCCGGCTCGACACGCCAGGTGTTGTGGATACACGCGGCTCGCGATCGGGACCATCATCCGTTCTGCTGCCGAAGTCCGCCGCCTCATGCTGACGCTACCGCACGGCACGCAGTCACGTTTGTTACAGCAGGCCTGGCCGCGGGCGACAAAATTGGAGAGGATTTCGACACTATCGGTCACCTATCGCAATCCGTCTTCGAAGAGATCGGCATTCCGCGAGAAGCGGCCATCTATCTCTGCGGGCCGACTCGCTTCGTGCCTGAGATGAAACAGGCGCTCGGTAGCTTGGGTATGGCGCCGGAGCGGATTCACGTAGAACTCTTCAACGGCGGCGAGTCAATGACTCCTGGTGTTGTCGGCGCAGCGAGACGCACTGCCGCATTTACCGATAGACGACGCCAAGACCGGTCCGCTGGTATCGTTCGCACGCAGTGGGATCGCCGCACATTGGAAGGGGTCGGCCTACCAGAGCATTTTGGAGCTGGCCGAGGCGTGCGATGTCCCGGTCCGTTGGTCGTGCCGTAGCGGTGTTTGTCACAACTGTGAGAGCGGTTTGGTTTCAGGGGCAGTCGTGTACGGACCGGAGCCGCTCGATAAGCCTGCCGAAGGCAACATTCTTGTTTGCTGCTCACAACCGATTGGCGATGTTGTCATCGATTTGTGAACACCTGATCGACTCGATTTCGGAAGGGGCTCCATTTACGCAGCTCGCGTGCCGGTTTCTTGGACTATCACGGTCGGCTGGAATGGACATCGGGTCGCAAGTGGAGGATCAGGGCGGCGCATATGAGACCGAAGCCGATGAGCGGGGCGACGAGTGCGAGTAGCATAGCGGTCGTAAAGCTCGCGAGGACAACGAGTGATCGGCGCCTGGCCAAACGCCGCATACGCGCAGATAGCTGCGCCGCGTCCGCGCGGGCTAATACTCGGTTTTCGAAAAGGTTGTAGGCAATGTCGATGCACACGAAAAGTCCTGCGTAAAACATCACAGGGGATGATGCGAGCCGGGTCCGCGCAATCCACGAGGTCGCAAAGGGTAGCAGCGACACGAGGAAGAGATGGATGAAATTGATCCATACTAATCCCAGCGTTGGAGGACCTACGAACCGCCAAAGATAGTGGTGATTTATCCAAATGATCGCAATGAAGAGGTAGCTCACCGCGTAGCTGATGGCGGTGGGCCATAAGGTCCAGAGATCCGAGAAGGACGCCTGCTCCGGCGCCTTGAGCTCCAATACCATGACGGTTACAATCACCGCGAAGACCGCATCCGAATATGCAGCCAGTCGATCTGCTGTTTCCTTCTTTTCAGGCATAACGCTCCTTGAAGTCGGCAAGAACATTTGTCGATTTAATCAGGGTACGCGAAGGCGGAGACTTGGCCGTCATCTGCGCCGCAATCGAAGGCATGAGACGATTTCCCCGACCGGCCGAAGCGATGAGGGGATTTTCAACGGAGCAGAGGAGACGCATCTGTGGAAGCGAAAACGTTTTCAGTTGAAGTAATTACACTGCCTGTGAGCGATATCGAGCGAGCGCTGCGATTTTATATCGATCAGGCCGGCTTCACGCTTGACGTTGATTATGCGCCGAACGACTCATTCCGCATCGTCCAACTCACGCCGCTGGGCTCCAGTTGCTCGATCCAGATCGGTAAAGGACTCACCCACGCGCCCGCCGGTTCAGTTCGCAACGTTTATCTTGTCGTCACGGACATCGAGGCTGCGCGGAGCCGCCTTCTTAAACATGGTGTCGCAGTCAGTGAGATCCGGCACAAGACGCCCATTGGAGCCTGGGACGGAAGTTTCGCACCCGGGCTCGACCCTGGGCGCGGAGATTACGCCAGCTTCGCCAACTTCTCCGATCCGGATGGCAACAGCTGGGTGCTACAGGAACGGGGCTACCGCAAGGTGACCTAAACGCGATATTCCGCCTGTCAAAATCCAATTGTTCGGCACGGTCACTTCGCACCCGAGACCCTGCGAAGGAGTTCGCCGCAGCGATCGGGACTTCTTCGCGCCCAGTGGTTGAATGCGATCGAACAGCAATGGTCCTGATACGGATGATCGAAATTGTTGTTAATCACGAACTATCCCCATACTGGGTGCCGTTTAGGTGGACTTAGATCGCCTCTTAACGGCCAAGTATTTACTTTCCCCGCAGCCAAACGGAAACGCGCCCCCGGGTAGAGACATTATCTATGAGGTTGGCTCGGCCATTTGGCGCAGGCAAACGATCCAAGGTGATTGAGAATCATACAAGTTTTTCTCTTTTAATGAGTTAGTACGCCCGGCTGGACTCGAACCAGCGATCTTCTGCTCCGGAGGCAAATGGTCACGAGGCGTAACGGCTTTATTTGCAACAGAGAAGGTCAGAACTTCCCGTCTTGGGCCAACTTTGGGCCAACCCGGTTTGACAAAGAGCAGAGGCAGCTTAGAATTGCAGCGCAGCTCTGCGCAGCGTATAAGATTCCAAGTAATCCGCAAGTGGCTTCGCACGCGGATCGAACGCCGCGCAGAGCAAAGTGAAGCTGTCACTCAAGCATATTAGTCCCTTGTGGTCATCTGCTTCTCAATTTGTTTTAGGTGATTGATGTCATGTGCAGCCATATGACGCGCAAGTGCCCATACAGTCAGATATCCCCGTTCGGCGTGATTCCCTGAAGGCTCCCATTGCTCTTCTGAAAGGCCGCTTAGCACTCGCAGGTTCGCTTCGCGAAGCAAACGAAAAAGCTCCAATGCTTCTTCGACGGTCCAGTGCGAGTATTTTCCTAACGCTGCCCACAAGTCTTGATCGAATCCATTGAGTATCACACCATCTTGTTCGATCATCTGTCTGTACCGCCAGCTACTAACGAGCTCGTCTTCAGCCATGTGAGCAATAATTTCGACGATGGACCATTTATCAGGTTGCGGACGCCGGTTTGCTCTGCGACAGGCGCCTCTCGTATAAGTCGCCCGACTTTCTTTGCGGTCAGCGATTGGATTGTTAAAGGATCTTGGCCATCGACGTATTCCGCAAGCCGTTTCTGATACTCCTCGGCTGGCTCCCGCATCATCCCCTCCCAGTTCTGCAATAAATGGCGAGCCCTGACATGAGAGGGCTCCACGGTGCGACCGGCGGTTCACCGCTTGGATGGATTTGCGGGCGGCTGCCCATTGCTCGCGGGCGGCAGAATCGCGTTCATTCGTAAGTACTCTATCATCTGGCCATAGTGATCGGCAGCATGTGCCAAGCTGAAGACCGCGAGATCCAGTCTCGTTTTCACAAACGGTATGGGGGATGCTGCAAGTGGGACAACGGCGTTTTGCACTGTAAGCGTCGCAAGTGCTTTATGCCCGAGCGCGAACGAATCCTTGAGATAGCTCAGGATTTGATCCTTTGTCCGTATGCTGTCGGGGCCATTCGTCAGACCCCGGAGACTCACGCCCGGGGGCGGATCCTGCCCAAGTATGGCGCTGTAAAAACCTATATTTGCGGTCGCCACATGCTTCACTTCCAGCGCAAATGTTCGGACTCCGTCGAAGCTTGAGCCTTCTGGGGCGAAAGAGTATCTATCCTCCGGCATGGCCTCTGCCGCCGGCACTATTTGACCTTCCAAGAAAGTGAGCTGTGAGTCCATTACGGATGCAATTGTCGGGGTAGCAACGGAGTTAGACTCGTTTGCGTTTCGTATCTTTGCACCTGACGCAAGCGAAATGCATCCCAGTAAGGCCAGCGATACTGCCAATACACCTTTCATAACTGCCTCCGCATCGTCCTTTGGAAGTGCGCTTCGAAAAACTGGTTACGGCAGATTCGGTTGGAGAGCTCATTAGCCACTTGGCATCAACTACCCTTCTGGTGCGTCTCGGGTGAACTTGTTCCGGAGTTCTTCTTTGCAGTCAAGCTTCGGAGGTAACTCGGGAGTTCTACGTTCGGGGAAAGCCGGGAGTCAGAAACGGAGTTTTCCCTGCTCTGCTCTCCGCTCATTACTAATATCTGCTTCATCATCAGCACCGTCCTTCTCGCACCTTGCTGAAGCCTCTCATTCATCCTAAACAGCTACTTCAATTCTTTATTCATCTCCTCTCACTCTTTTCCAACAGCTTTTCGCTATCCTCGACAGATCGAGCAGTCCCGAACATTACTACTGACCGGTAATTCATAGAGTGGTTGAACGCTGATCGAGCCAACACTAAACCATCCACCAGCGTCACCGTGGCGCAAACAGCCACGCCTGCCGCCAAGTTCTTGAGCATTCGGCTTGCAGTAAAGCCGTGCAGAAATATCGTGTTTTCGTGTCGTCCGTAGAGTGTTGGAATGACAAATGGCTGGGAATCCACGAAGAACCCGATATGGGCAAGGAAACCGGCGGCGAGAATCCGGTGGACGGCGCTCTGGTCGTAGTGCGCTCTGTTCGGAAGCCGGCGCACTTGCGCTCGCACGGTATTGGCCATTACCAACAAGCCGCCGTAGCTTTGTTGTTCGAGATTCTTGTGTCATCAGCAATCCAGTTCGTTTCCCAAGTGCGTCCACCATCCCCCGAGAAGGCCTGTTCAAAATGACAACTGTTCGCGGTGATATCTGACCAGACGTTGCGAACCAGAACCGTTCGTCCATTGACGACTTCCTGGTCATAGAATTCTCCGCGTCCATTCTTAAACTCACCTACTGTGGGAACGCTCATGGTGGCTTGGCTGGAGTTTGCAAAGTTCAAGCTCCACTGATGGGCGGTCGGGTTGTACAGCCGGAGATTGATAGCTTCAACATGACCGGTGGGACCATCGACTTCCAATTCGACCATGTTGGCTCGGCCTTCCCAAATTCTGTGCACTACGCTGGTGCCTTCGTACTCGACCCACGTGGCCCCTCCGTTGGGAGAGCGACGCAGCACTTTCAAGTGCGTCTTCCAGGTCCCTAGCTCAAAGTCGAAATCATGCTGCCCCTCGTGTTGAGCCGGGACAGGCGCGGTGGCTGGAACTGCTGGCGTTTGGGCTTCAATCACAGCTGTTACGTTGGCGAATAGAAAGAGCGATAGCGTGACTTCGCGAAGTTTTCGAGAATTGTTCATGAGGCTTCCAACTGAAAGCAGGTCCACATCAGAATCCGCGCATTTTGATTCGGCGACAATGTCCACTTTCGCCCAATCGGGCATGCCAGTCTTCTACCCTGGCCGGAGGTTTCGGCGAATCAACGTTTCCGTTGGCTGTGTGTTCACAGATCAGACCAAACGCGTCGCCGTGACTTCCTTCGATTGAATACAGGCCCGCAGCTTGCGCACGCCCTCCTGTATGTCTTGGATGTCGACACCCCCGTAGCCGAGAACCAGACCGCCTCGCTCTCCTGAAGTTATGCGACACGAAGATAGCGGCATCGCTGATAGTCCTCTACGTGCTGCCTCGTACGATACCGCCAAATCGTTGATTCCTGCACGCAACAGTATGGCGAGATGCATGCCTGCCTCGGCACCGGCGACCTCGACCGAGTCTCGCAAACTGCTCTGTAAGGCATTGACCAGCGCCTTTCGCCGCTCCATGTAGAGCATCCGCATTCTGCGAATATGTCGCGCGAAGTGTCCCTCCCGAATAAAGTCCGCCATCACTGCTTGAGTCGATGTAGGAGAAAAGATATCCATGCAATCTTTGGCTGCTGTGCAGACTGCGATGAGATCTTTGGGGAGCACAAGATAACCCAAACGCAATGCCGGCGCCATCACTTTGCTGAAAGTTCCCATGTAGAGAACACGAGCGTCCAGATCGAGACCTTGTAGTGCCGCAATCGGTCTAGTGTCGAAACGATATTCGCTGTCGTAATCATCTTCGATGATCCATGTGCCGTTGCCAGCCGCCCAATTAAGCAGTTGCATGCGACGGGCGGCGCTCATCGTCATGCCCATTGGGTACTGGTGGGAAGGCGTCACGTATACCACCTTGACGCGTTTTCCTTTCCGTGCCAGTTCAGAGACGACGAGACCTTCAGCGTCGGTCTTGATTGGGATAGTTTGCGCGTCAGCCATTGCAAATGCCTGCCGCGCGCCTGGGTAGCCAGGTTCTTCCATGCAGACCCGATCCTTAGGCTCTAATAGCACCTGCGATGCGATCTGCAAACCTTGCTGCGAGCCCGTAGTCACCAGAATCTGCGAGGCCTCGCATCGAACCCCTCTGACTGTCCTTACATATTCCGCTATAGCTTCGCGCAGCGGCCCATATCCCTTCGGATCGCCATAGGCGAGCATGGTTCGCGAGACTGCTCTCGAACGACGTGCGATCAACTTTGACCAAATGTCTACTGGAAAGTGATCAAGGGCGGGAAGGCTAACGCGAAAGGCGCCGAGCACGTCGAGCCAAGGTTGAGCCGCTGACTTGTTCCACAAGGAAGCTCGATGTGAAAGCTTTCGCGGCACCGAATTAGCGGCATGGGCCGCGGAAGTTCTTCTTTTTCCCAGTTTTGGGACATTGAGGGATTCGCTCGGAATAGAGCTTGCGACACGAGTGCCGAGTCCGACGAACGTCTCGAAATATCCCTCGGCATGCAACTGTTCGTACGCATTCACAACCGGAATCCGTGAGACTCCAAGTTCCGCGGCAAGCCCCCTGCTTGAGGGAACGCGAGCGCCTGGACGCATGCGGCCTTCAGCAATCGCGGTTTGGAACCACTCAAAGATTTGCCGGTGCATTGGCGAGGAAGCGCGACGGTCTATGGCGATGGGTGGAACAAAAGTTGCGGCAACGCGCTTCACGCTGACCCCTCCCGTGGTCATATTATAAGTTCGTTTTGTGGCTATTGGCGCAGTCCACGGCCGGAGCTAGCATTGAGCTGTGACTGAGAGTGCAGGCCCTTAGTTTGGAGACACGGCCAATATGGATGATGACGTTGAGTTGCCTGTTGAGATGAAGCGCTTTGATTTCCTGGAGGGCGAATGGGATGCGCTCTGCGGGTCCGAGTCGCCGGACGGAATATGGCGTGAAGAACGTGGCACTCTCGTTGCGAGGAAGGAACTTGATGGATGCGTATCGGTCGAACGCTTCGAAGGCCCATATTGCGGATCACTCATCAAGGGGCTGGGTTTACGCGCCTTCAATCGTCACACTGGCCAATGGGAACACACTTGGACGGACTCCCTTGAGCCCGGCAACTTTGTCGTGTGGCGAGGACGGTTTAAGGGCGAGTCGATTGATCTGTACGGTGATTGGAAAAACCACGACGGGCAATGCGTCTTGTCTCGATTGACCTGGTCTGGGATCACGCCAGTTTCGGCCCATTGGGTCAGTCATCGATCCGTCGATGAAGGAAAAACGTGGAGCATACATTGGGAGATTCAGTTCAAGAAAAAATCGGCTGGCTGAGTTGCGAAAGTGGCGGACGTGTGGTAGCCATTTAACATCCAGGAGGGTCGTGACGATGGAAGAGACTAAGGATTCCAAGGCAGTAGCTGCGATTGCAGAGCGGAAGCGGCAAGATGAAGAAGCCGTCGAACATCATTCCGTGGTGTCCCCGGAAGAATGGCTTCAGCGGCGATTGGCGTTGATGGTTAAGGAGAAGCAGTACGTCCGAGATGGCGATGCGCTCGCGGCCGAGGTGCGTACGCTGCCTTGGGTGAAGGTCGAAAAGAACTATACCTTCACCTCTGCGCAGGGAGACTGCACGCTCGCTGATTTGTTCAAGCAGCACAAGCAGCTCTTCGTCAAACACTTCATGATGGAGCCCGATCAGGAATGGCAATGCGAAGGCTGCACGCTCGAGTCCAGTCACATAGATGGACTTCTGCCTTACTTTGACAACCACGACATGTCGTATGTTGCGGTGTCACGCGCTCCAATTGACCAGATCGAAATGGTGCGCAAGCGGATGGGCTGGAAGTTCTGTTGGGTGTCTTCTTTCAAATCGGATTTCAATTATGATTTCCATGTCTCTTTTCGCGCTGAGGAAGTGAAGGCGGGGAAGACGATCTATAACTTCCGCGAGACGAAGATCGGACCCAAGACCTACACGCTTTCCGGGCATAGCGTCTTCTACAAGAACGCGCAAGGTGAAATCTTCCGCACTTACGCCACGTTCGGCCGCGGGAGTGAGCAGTTCATGGGTATCTACGGCTTTTTCGACGTGCTGCCAAAGGGCCGCGAGGAGTACGCGCGAGGGCTAGCCGATTGGGCAAAGGTTTACGGCCAGTCTGAAGGCGGTGGCAAGAACGATACCGGCTGTAGGTGCGAGCCGCACTAGCAGCATGTCGTAGAGTAAACGCTACTACGCCAATGAGAAAACTTGTCGAGGTGACGTTCATGAGTCTCGACGGCGTAATAGACGCGCTAGAAATTGTGCAAGAGGCCCAGCCCTACTTCTTGTCCAATGAGGAACATGCGTCCTACCAGAAAAGAAAACTCTTTGCGGCAGATTCACTGCTGCTTGGCCGAAAGACCTACGAAACATTATCGAAGGCATATCTAAATATGGCTAACACTGGTGAAGGAATACTGGTGGAATTCGTGGATCGTATGAACAGCGTTCCGAAATACGTAGCCTCGATGACTCTCAAAGAAACGTCCTGGAATGCCACCGTTATCCATGGAGACATCGCAGAAGAAGTGCAAAAGATTAAGAATCAACCAGGCAAAGACATAGTGAAATACGGAACAGGTCCCCTCGACCGAGTTTTATTTGGCCGGCGGTTGGTTGATTTGCTCTGCATCGTTGTCCACCCTTTCGTACTCGGCCACGGCACACACTTGTTTGAGGAGTTCGCACCCACAATGCACCTCCGTTTGTCGGACGTGAAACGATTTGAGAGTGGCACCGTGGTGATAGAGTACATACCCCAAGAAATGACTTTGGAGGCTTAACAGATCGATCCAGCCGACCACCTACGCAGCTCGACTACGGGCGGAACTGGAGACCAAACCGAAACCAGCGCGCTTCATTGCGGTTATCAATCCCGATGTACTCGCTAGCGCGGCGGAAGAGCTGGGTCTAAATAGGAATCGGCTTCAGGTGGTCAACCGGTTCCAGGTTCGCGATTCCCAGATCGAGCATAGAGGCTTAAGAAAAGTGCGTCCCTGGCTCGGCTGAAGTGGCCAAAAACAGGAGCATAATCCTGGAGTTCAGAGTGGGCGACGTCGATCAGAGGTATAGCCGACTAGAGAGCCTTGTGAAAATTTGGGTGAAGCCACCTTCTACTCAGCCGTGGGGGACTCGTTCGATTTATTTTCGCGATCCGGATGGAAACCTCGTTGATTTCTTTGCGCCGACTAAGAAGTAAAAGGTTCCTTGCCGAAGGTGGGAAAATGGGGCATCCTGTGTGGCCAAGGTGGCTGTTATCCGATCTGGCTGTGAGAGCCGCTGAGCCCCTCGGCCATAGGGCGCATCCTTGGAAGTTGAGGTACAGGCCGACCGCGGAAGCATGTCCGTGAGCAATGGCCAAGTACGTATCGACCTAAGCCGACATGCCATCGGCTAGACCGTCTGGTAATGACAAACGTCGGCAATGTGGCTTGATCGACTTAGGCGCTATACCTTCAGTGATTTGGTGCGCCCGGCTGGACTCGAACCAGCGACCTTCTGCTCCGGAGGCAAACGATTTAATCTCAGCGGGGATGCTTAACCGCGAACAACTGAAAGTTCAGCGCGCCTCGAAGCTATCTCATCGCGCTGCCAGTCGGCAAACCTGCCGTGATCTCTCACGCGATTGTTCCGGGCCCATTCGATCACGAGCCACGCGAAAGCGCTGGCTTATCTCTTACTGAAATCACTGCCTCGAAGCCTCGAAGATGGGCAGCGAACTATTCCCATTAGCCTCCGACGCAGCCGCAACACAGTCACAACATTCAGCTTTCCGCGAATACCGATCCGGAATATAATACAAGATTAACAGGTAAACTATTGATTTAAAAAGGCTTGGCGGAAGCCAGCGGGAGTCGGAGACGCGTGCTGCTCCTACAATCAGTAAGTTACTGATTCTACGTTCCTCTATATCCAATACGTCCTCTATATCCTCCGTCCAACACTACATGAACACTACACGGACGGAGATGCCGGAATCCGCGATTCACTCCGGTGCAACGGACACTCGCGAGAACGGGTGTTAAACGATGGAAGCATCGAGTTGAATTGCCGGGCCGCTCAATCGGCGTAAACTGGAGATGCGATGGCTCAGAGCGTTTTTCGTCCCAGTGCCCATGCTGACATACTTCGAAAAGTTTTTGATCTGCCTGGCCGCGGCATGACAAAACCGCTCGCCGAAGGTATTCTAGCGCTCGACTTTCCCCCGGCAGACGCCGCACGCGCCGATGAACTGAATGCGAAGGCGAACGAAGGCTTGTTGACAGAAGACGAGCAAGCTGAGCTTGAGGCTTATGTGAACATCGGGGACTTGCTTGCATACTGGCAATCCAAAGCTCGCCAGGCGTTGCGGCAGCCTTGACAGAAGACTTAGGTGCGGCAGTACGTCGCCGTGCCGGCAACCGGTGTGAGTATTGTCATCTCCCTCAGGATGCGTTCCGTCGTCCTTTCCACATCGAACACATCATTGCAAAGCAACACGGCGGACGAACTCAGCTTGAAAATCTCGCCCTTGCTTGCTGGTACTGCAATCTGAAGAAAGGCCCCAATCTCGCCGGGATTGATCCCGAATCGGGGACTAGAACGAAGCCGCTGGCGCGGCGGACGCCCGAGGCGTAATCGCATTTGGAGCAAAGCGCTAGTCGGTGCCAATGAGCTAGCTTCAGTCACAGAGAAAGGAGTCTCTGTGACGAAACTCATTCAGCGGATGCGAGAAGAACTCGTGCGCCGCAACTACGCCGAAACGACAATCCGATCGTATCTGCAAACGATGGAAGATTTCCGGCGCTTTGCTGAGAAGCGTCTGGATCATATCAGCTCGGAGGAAATTCGGAAGTACCAAGTTCATCTGCTGGAGGAAAGAAAGCTGGAAGTAAGCACTGTAGCCTACCGCGTAGCCGCGCTGCGTTTCTTTTACGTGAGGACACTCAGGCGCCGGGCGATGAAAGAGGATCTGCCGTATCCGCACGCTCCGAAGCATACGCGCAGGCTTCCGACGATTTTGACGCCGGAAGAAGTGTCCAGGCTGATCGATTCGGCCCGCAACTTATTCCATTACGCAATGCTGTTGACGATGTATTCGGCGGGACTGCGACGAAGTGAGTTGTGCAAGCTGAAGGTGAGCAACATCGACAGCGGCCGCATGGTCATTCGCATTGAGCGCGGCAAAGGCGGCGTGGACCGCGAAGTCCCGCTCAATCCGAAGCTGCTCACGACCTTGCGCGAGTACTGGCGTTGGATGCGTCCCAAGACCTACCTATTCCCCGGTACCAGCAATGGCTGGCGCGCCGACAAGCCGATCACGCCCAAGGTGATCTGGGAAGCCGTGCAACAGGCTGCACGGAAGGCCGGAATCCAGAAACACGTCACTCCGCATACGCTCCGGCACTGCTTTGCGACCCACATGCTCGAAGAGGGAGCGGACCTGCGAACCATTCAGGTACTGATGGGCCACAAGGACATCGAAGCGACGACTCGCTATCTGCATGTGTCCCCTAAGCGCTTGCAGGCAGCTACTAATCCACTGGAACGGCTTGCTGTCTCCGGCCCAGCACGCTTACAGCGCTCGCGAAAGTTACACAAACCAGAATGAGCCGGCCCACCGTAGAGGTGGCCGACTTACTTCGCACGCACGGTGATCGCTTCGCTACAGAGAACCGCTCCTGGCTCAGCTATCAACAGCTGAAAGTGTTGCGCGCCATCCAGCGCTGCCGCACGCCGGCTTTGGGCGGCCATCTCGATCACTGTACCGGGTGCGGTCATTCGGCCATCTCTTTCAACTCCTGCCGGAATCGACACTGCCCGAAGTGTCAGGCGCAAGCGCGCCAGCGATGGCTCGCTTGCCGGGAACGAGAGTTGCTCGGTGTGTCTTACTTTCATGTGGTGTTCACCCTGCCTCATGAGTTAAACAGGCTGTGTCAGCGCAATCCCACCCTGCTATACAACTTGCTGTTTCGTTGTGTTGCGGAAACGCTGCTGGAAGTAGCGGCTGATCCTCAGCACCTCGGCGCAGAGATTGGGTTCCTCGCCATTTTGCACACTTGGGGACAGAATCTGCTTCTGCATCCGCATCTGCACTGTCTCGTGCCGGTCGGAGGCCTTTCCCCCGATCACCGTCATTGGGTTCGACCGCGATATCGTTTCTTTCTTCCGCTCGGGGTTCTGAAGAAGCTGTTCCGCGGCAGTTCCTCGATGGCTTGAAGCGTGCGTATCGCAGAAACAAGCTCAGTCTTGGCGGCGCGACCGGCCGCTGAAGGATCCCAAAGCGTTCCGGGCTCTTCTGCAATCTCTGCACCGGAAAAACTGGGTCGTCTACGCCAAGCAAGCGATGGGGGGTTCAGGGCCTGTGCTTCGTTACCTGGGCCGCTATACCCATCGTGTGGCCATCAGTAATCACCGGCTGGTCTCCTTTTATGGCGAACAAGTCGCTTTCCGCTGGAAGGACTATGCCCACGGAAACAAGCAGCGCCTCATGACGCTCTCGGCATCGGAGTTCTTGCGGCGCTACGTGCAACATGTTCTCCCACACGGCTTCGTGCGCATTCGCCAGTTTGGATTCCTTGCTAACCGGCACCGTTCGGAGAGCCTTGCTCTGATTCGTGGGCTGCTTGCTTCCGAGCCGCACGCACAACAACCGATCTTGGCCGCCCCTTGCAAGGCTCAGTGGCAATGTCCTCGCTGCGGCAACCTGATGCAGACCGAGCACAGACTTACCGCCCGCGAACTCTATTCATTATGCGAGCGACTCGACAGTTCCTGAAACGACCGACCACAGTCGGCTCGATACCGTGCTTGCTCGCGCGGCCGCAGTCGTGTGTCTCGGACCGTAAATTCCTCTTTTGGCGCTGCTCAATCAGCGGTTCACGTCTTCTCGAACCGCTGATCCTTCCCCCATTCGAAACGTCCCAACCCGCATTCCGGCGTACACCGAAGCTTATTCCGTGCTGGAACAATACCAAAAGACGTTTGAACCTCCATACTCGTCACGCCCCGCCAGCGCCTTCCTTCTAGTCTCCTTTTCGGGACTGACTCGGCATTTACTCCGCCTCGTGCCTCAACTTTTCTCGCCGAGTCACTCCCGAAGAAGGCTAACGACTAC
>CAWBDW010000085.1:0-16771 GCA_963787545.1 uncultured Acidobacteriaceae bacterium | reverse complement strand
AGTGAATCACAACACGGTGTTCCAGGAGGGCAAGATAGTCGTCGGTGACGGGACGCCCAATAGCGGTTTCGTGTTTACGAACAACATCACATCCTATTCACAGCCCGGCGTGGTTGGCGATAGCAGGACGGAAGGAACGTCCTCGCTGAACACCTATTTCCCCGGTTGGGTATTTCGAGACAACGTCCTGGCCAACGCGCCAGGCTGGCTCGCGCCGCTCTATCCGGCGCGGAATTTTTTCCCTTCATCACTCAATGCTGTAGGATTCGTGAACTATCTGAGCGGGGACTATTACCTCGCGGCCGGCAGCCCCTATAAGTGCGCAGCTAGCGATGGAACTGACATCGGGGCCAACGTCGAAGCGGTAATCGACAGCACCGCCAGCGTAATTGGCGGCCAAAATGCATCTAAGCTATCGCCACTTAGTAAAACGCTCATTGGAGGATGTCCGGTACGGGTTCGCGCAAAACCTTAGCTGGCCGGCGGCGGGCGGCAATCGTTTTCTGCGTAATCATCGCACTTTGGCGGTTACTAGAAAATGACGCCGCCCCGCTGCTCCTGTTCGGCTAACTGAGATGGAATCAAACCTGTTTTGGCTCAACGCTCGAGATACACCTCGCGCGGTTTGAAAAAGACTCGTATTTTCCGAAAAACGAAAACTGGCGTTGTAGAAAGTGAAACAGAACGCTATTCAGTGTGACGTATCCAAAGAAAATCCAACCCCTCCAGTTGCCCGCCTTTGCTTGTGTCCATGGAATAGAGAACGGGTGAAGCGTTATCCACAACTCCCCGTCCTTTCTCAGTACTCTATGGATCTCTTTCAAGGCGGCGCTGATGTTTGTATAGGCTAGCGAAACCCGCGCAATGACCATGTCAAGCTGTGCGTTCGAGTATGGGAGGTTTTCAGCTTTTCCACACACGAACCGAACCCGGTCCGTGAGCGATCTGCCAATCTGAAGGGCGTCAACATCAATATCAAGGCCGAATGAAACTCGATCCGGGTAGCGCGCTATAAGCGTCTGCCCTGCGCCGCAACCTATATCGAGTACTGTCTTTGAAGGTGGAAGCGGAGGCGGCAAAATGTGGTTGGGATGGTTTGGATCGAGTGCGATCTTCAACTCTGCAACATGGTACTGTTCACTCATTCGACAAGTCTATTTGCTTAGTTGGAAACTTCTCACAATGTAGTGATATGCGCCGATGAGCAGGAGGGAGACATGCCGGGTTGTTACGATGGTAGAAATGTCAGAGCCGATGGAACCGTTGGGCCAAATCGTCTCTTTCGCCCGTGCACAGCACGCAAGGTACGGCGCCGCGCCGCTGCCGGAGACCGCTCCCGAACTGCCGAGTGGCAAAGCGACTAGCATCGCAACGTGCGCGGTTCGCGATCTGCTGATGGCTTGGCGATTGGATGCCGAGCGCGCGGGAACCGCCGGCTGGAATCCACTCGGTGAGTTCATTCGACCTGGCCAGCGTGTCGTGCTAAAGCCTAACTGGGTGTTGCACAACAATGAAGCCGGTTTTGGTTTTGACTGCCTTTGCACACACAGCAGTGTAATCGAGGCGGTCCTCGAATATGTCGCCCTCGCTCGTCCTGGCTCGGTTGTGATCGGCGATGCCCCGATCCAGAAGTGCGTTTTCGGCGAACTTCTGAACACTGCGGGCATGGAGCCGATCATAGACAAGTTTCGCGCGCGCGGCTTAAATCTCGAAATCCAGGATTTTCGCCGGACCATCTTGCGCGGTGACCGGTCAGGCGCGGCTCGTGACGAAAACGCTCGCGAGCTAGACCGTTACGTGCTTTTCGATTTGAAACACGAGAGCCTGCTGGAGCCGATCGCTCGTGATTACAAGAAATTTCGGGTGAGCATGTATAACCCGGACCGTCTACGCCGAACCCACGCTCCCGGACGGCACCAATATCTGGTTGCACGGGAAGTGATCGATGCCGATGTGGTGGTGAACCTCCCAAAGCTCAAGTGCCACTGCAAAGCGGGGATAACCGGGGCATTGAAGAACCTTGTCGGCATCAACGGGAACAAAGAATATCTGCCGCATCACCGCCTGGGGGGCCAACGCTCGGGAGGCGATTGTTACGAAGGCCGCTCGATTCTGAAAGAATGCGCGGAGGCGCTGGCGGATTCTGCGGCCAAGCTCGAGCCGGGGACACTACAGTCGGTCGTGAGCCGCAGCTCGGAAGTGGTTCTTTCGGCAGCCGCGCGGCTCGGTAAGACCGACCGCAATCTCGATGGAGCCTGGCACGGAAACGACACTGTCTGGCGCATGTCGCTCGACCTCCAGCGGCTGCTGCATTATGGATGCGCCGATGGGAGCCTGTCGCAACGGCCGGTGCGCCAGGTGATTACGATCACCGATGCCATCATAGGCGGTCAAGGAGAAGGGCCCCTTCGTCCGAAGCCAGTCAGTTCGGGTTTTCTTACAGGAGGCGTGAATGCCGCGGCGGTGGAGTGGGTGAATGCGCTTCTGATGGGGTTCGATCCTGAGCGAATTCCGATTACGGCTCACTCCTTCGCCGATTTTTCCTATCCCCTGGCGCGCTTTCGTCCTGCCGAAATAGAAATTCGCGCGGTCGATGGAATTCGACCTCTCAATAAAGCGGTCGAGTTGAGGACGGTGCGTTTCAATCCGAGCGAGGGATGGGCGGGACACTGCGAACTCGAAACCGATAATGACATCTCTGGTAAGCCGACTATGGTGGCATAGATATCTTCGCCGGAACTCCCGCTCTTGGGATGAGCTGGACCAGTTCCAGCAGCTCTCGCCAGATCGACAGCGACTGCAACTGGGTCAGCGTCTTCTAGAGCAGATCCAATATTTTGGAAAACGCGAAGACGCTCTGCCGGAGTGGCGGGAAGCAGCGGCGATAACAGACCCCCTGGAGGTCTGGCGCGTTTGGCCACAGTTGCCGGTGGTCACCAAACAGATGTTGAACGAACGCTTCCCGGCCGGCGAGATACAGAAGCGCTTCCGTTTGAAAGGCCGCACGGATGCAACTGGCGGATCCACCGGCGAGCCAACCCATTTCTTTCATGACATGCGGATGTTGTACACCATCACGGCGCAGGTAACCTACACCATGCTCCGCATGGGCTGGCAGCCTGGTATGCCATTGATCTGGGTCTGGGGATCGGAGCGCGACATCGGCAAACAGGTGCCGCTCAAGATTCGACTGCATTATGAGTTGACCCGGCAATACGCGGTGGATGGATATGCGTTGAACCAAGACACAGTCGATCGGATCGTTTCGCTCGTCCGGCGCTACCCAACAGTGGCGATGTACGGCTTCACCAGCATGCTCGAGTTCGTAGCCGAGCAGGTGATAGCGAACGGGATCGAAATTCCCGCGGGACGAGTAAAAGCCGCCTGGAATGGAGGAGAGATGCTGTATGAGGCGCAGAGCCGGCAATTTGAACGAGCTTTCGGAACGCCGCTGCTGAATCGTTATGGCGGACGGGAACTCTCCACCATGGCATGCCAATTCTCCGCGAACGCCCCCCTGACGGTTTTGAGACCCTGGCTGATGGTCGAGGTGCTGGACCGCTTTGGGAAGCCATGTCCTCCGGGAGAATCCGGACGCCTGGTCTGGACCAGCACAGTTTGCCGCGGCACGCCCTTCTTGCGCTACGACGTCGAAGATTGGGGCACGTTTGAGCGGCCGCAGGAACAAGTGAGCGGAATAGCCGCCCTGACCAGTATCGATGGCCGCTCCGCCGGAATTTGGGAGCTGCCGAACGGCAAGAGAATCAATAATCTCTATTGGAACCACCTCTTCAAGGAATTCGGCGAAGTGCGCCAGTTCCAGGTGGTGATCCGGAGAGACGGCGGCCTTCATTTTCTGTTGCGCGGCGAGCGCTGGACGCCGGAGCGCGAGACCCATTTCCGCCGGACCTTTACCAACTTCCTCGGCGATGTTCCGGCCGAGATTCGCTGGGTGGAACAGATCCCTTGCACCAGCCGCGGGAAGCGCATGCAAGTGGTTCGCGAGAGCTGATCAGCTACCGGCGAAAAATCGTGGAAGGCTCGCTTTCGCAGCAAGAAATGCGACGGTGAGCGGGCTAGAAACGCGCCTCAAATCGAAAGCATCCAGGGCCCCCCAAGCATTCACTCCAGTGGCAAACGAATATCCGGCGGAATATCCGCAGTCGCGCGCCAGTTCTTTGGTTTCGGCGGTGAAATGCGCATAGCCGCCTACCGGATAGGCAATGGAGAACATCCGCCTTCCGAGTTGCTGTTCCAACATTTGTTTCGAGGTTTCCAGTTCCGCCATCTGGCCCTTGCGATCGAGGGTCGATAAAACGGTATGGGTGTGAGTGTGTGAGCCGATCGTTACCACGCTTTGCGATACGCGGCGAATTTCATCCCAGCTCATGAGTTCGGCGGATTGCGTTTCAGTGCTTGGATAATCGACTTCGCACGCCTTGGAGAGGCGATCCAGTAAGCCGCTAGTGGATGCATGAGGTTCGCGCACCATTCTTCCAATTAAGGCACTGATCGTCTGGCTCCTGGCGTCGTTTAGGTCGTAGCTAATGCCATCGACTTCAATTTGTGGCATCGCCGCTTTCTTAACGAAATACGAAATGATGTCCCACCAGCCGAGCTGCCGCGAAGCGATGATTCCTGAAGGGATAAAGAAAACGGCCGGCGCGCGATATCGTTCGAGAATCGGGAAGGCGAGCGCGTAATTATCGCGGTAGCCGTCGTCGAAGGTGATCATTGAGCAGCGGCCCGCCAGCGGCTTTCCCGATTGCAGCGCTTCCAGAAGTTCTGCCTCGGCAACGATCTTGGTATGGCGCGCGAGCCACGCTATCTGGCGGGCGAACACCGATACAGCCGGGCCGAAGACCTCATCGTGGAAAAGCGTCGAGAACTCGCCGTCGGGGCGAATACGATGGTAATTGAAGACGATCAGCGATCCCCCAGCTCCGAGCTGCATGTAATCGAGAAGTTTTGACTGGAAGAGGATCTCGCTCAACTGCGCTTTGGGACTGCGGTGCATCGTTAGGAAATATCGAAAGCGCGGCTGCAGCCGGTCAAGTATACTGCGGCGCGAGATGGGAGGCCGGGGATGGTGCCGCGCTCTCCTCAGTCTGCCGTGCCGCTGCATAACGCGCAACGCCACGCTCGAACCCCACGACGACGGCAACTACGACAGGATACGGGAACAGGTAGGCCATGCTTCCGAACATCGCGCCGACGATAAACGCGATATTTGAAACCAGGAGCACATAAGCGATAGCGCTGATCTCGCCGTTCTCCTCATCGCGCTTGTACCGTTTGTAGATGCGGAAGGTCGTGCGGGTAGAGTAGATGATTACCGCAATGTACAGAATCGCTGCCATAAACCCGGCTTCACTGGAAAGTTGAAGGTAGGTATTGTGAGTCTCGTGCCAGGCGAGGTGCTCGGAGCGAGCTTCCTCGTTGCCGCCGGTTGCTGCGGAAAACTGGCCTGGGCCTACACCAAAGATGGGGTGATGCAACGAATAGTCCCACGCCTCTGCCAACAAGGCGCGCCGGGCCATCGAAGAACCTACCGCGTCGGCAGCTTCCGTATTTTGGCTCAGATCGACGTCTTCGTTATTGGAGAACATCGTGCGATATCGCGAGATCGTACCCGGCGACGACAGCAGCAAAGCAACTGTCGCCAACAACGCGGTGGCGACCAAAAGACCGACTTTTTGGATGGCGGACACACGTATCCAGAACAGGCCGAGCACCGCCGCCAGCATGATGATGCCCATCCGCGAACCGGTCCTCACGGACAGCACGATCAGAGTGCAGGCGATAACTACGCCGGCCGCCCTAAAGAGCCCGCGGCGATCCGCTATCATCAGGGCGGCACACGGAATGGATAGAATCAGGAAGAACGCGAGCGTGTTTGGATCGCCGAGCATGCCTCCCTGGAGATCGAGCCGGTCTGAGTTGCTGTGCGCCACCAGCGAAGCGAAACACACCACAGCAGAGCCTATTCCGAGGGTAAAGATCACCTTCCGGCACTGATCGACGGTGGCAAGCAGCCCGGCCACGATGATGAAATACAGATAAGTCTTCATCCAGTAATCCTGCAAGGTTTCCACTGTGCCGCCTCTCCAGACGCTGAAAGGAGTGCAGATGAGAAACCAGATAGTGAGCGCGGTGAACAGCTTGCCGGCTTTCGATCCAAGGGCAAATCTCAACCCGCCGGAAGCCACCATGGCGATAAGCGCCAGTATGGAGAAGATCAGCACCAGCGAAGAGGAAATGCCAAGATACAAACCGATAAAATCGGTAATGCGGCTATATACGATAAAAAGCTGGATCAACAGGATCTTGAAACCCGCGCCCGTTCGTTCCTGTGCACCGGCGAGCGGCGACGCGGCAAGACTTTTCTCGCGGACCCGTGCGCTAACGGCGGCCGGCGGAATACTCGGCCGTGCCGCCGAACGGGGAGATTTCTGCGGCCGCGCTCTGGAAAGCACGGCCGAGGATTTGCCCGGTGAAAGTTTAAACAGACTCAATCGGATGGCTCTTCTTACTTTATGATCGGCAGCAAGCTGCGCTCTCTTGCCAGCCTGAGAGCGATTATCACTATTTTAATCTCCGGTCCGGAACTCGGGGAAAGTGCTTTGAGGAATGTGCCCTCTTTTGCATTCACAGGATGCAACTGAAACGGCCTGTTCGGGAGATTCGCTTCGGCCCGGGCCCCTACCCCGTACGGAATGAGAGCCGTTGAGCCGATACCTCTAAGAGAGACTGCAATCCCGGGAACGAAGACGACTACTCCGCAATGCATGAGGACCTTGCTTTACACGTAACATCCGGACCCGAGACGCTCACCCGGAAAGCTTTGGCGGGTACCGGCTGGTCCGGTATGGCTACGGCGGCCCGGCAGGTGTTGTCGTTTGCTGCGGTTGCGGTGCTCGCCCGCAAGCTCGGGCCCGATGCATACGGCCTTATGGGGATGGCCGCGCTGCTGACCAACTTCCTCTTGAATTTCAAGGATCTCGGTACAGCCACCGCCATTATCCAGCGGCCCGAGATTACGCAAAAGTTGCTCTCGAGTGTTTACTGGCTGAATCTGGCGCTCGGACTGAGCTTGTCCCTGGCGGTGATTGCGCTTGCCATACCTGCCGCGCATTTCTTCCGCGAACCCGAGCTGGCACCCGTCATGTGGGCGTTGTCGGCATCCTTCTCGATCACGGCGTCCGGCCTGGTACAAAACGCGATTCTCTCCCGCGCTATGCGCTTCGACCAGCTCGCAATAGCGGACTTCGCCTCGGCGGTGGCCGGCTATGCGATCGCAATCCCATGCGCATATGCGGGCCTGGGCGTCTGGAGCCTCGTTTTCGCCAATCTCATGGGTTCGATTACATCGACCGCCGTGTATTGGATGTTCTGCCGCTGGCATCCTACTCGGGAATTCGATTCCGGCTCGGTACGATCCATTGCGGGATTCAGCCTTAATCTTTCCGGTTTCGGAATCGTGAACTATTTTGCACGCAATGCCGACAACCTGGTGATTGGCCGCGTGCTGGGAAGCGTGCCTCTCGGCTTGTATCAAATGGCTTACAATTTGATGCTGTTTCCGATCCAAAATATCAGCGCCGTAATCGCCCAGGTTCTGTTCCCAGGCTTCGCGCGCATTCAAGACGACGATGTACGTTTCCGCTCGGCCTATACCAGAAGCTGCATGCTAATCGGTTTGATCACCTTCCCGACCATTGCTGGTCTCGCTGTGGTCGCGAACCCGCTGGTGCGAGCGATACTCGGGCCGAAGTGGCTTCCCGTCATTCCCCTGTTTCAAATTCTCGCTCCAGTGGGTCTTATTCAATCGGTTCAGACCACTATCGGGCAGATTTTCACTGCGAAAGGACGAACGGATTGGATGTTTCGCTGGGGTCTGGTTCAGACCGGTTGCCTGGTGCTGTCGTTTCTGATCGGAGTGCACTGGGGGGTGATGGGGGTCGCTTCAGCGTACGCCATTACCTATGCAGTTGCCATCGCGTATCCGGGATTCGCGGTTCCGTTTCGCCTGATTGGATTGCGGTTCCGCGATTTCGCGAGGGCCTTATTGCCGCAGCTCGGTATCACGGCGACCATGGTCGCTGGATGTGCGGTGCTGCTTCATTTTATTCGAACCATTCCTGCTGCCGCCCAACTCGCCGCCTCCGTCTCCTTGGGCGCTATTCTCTATTTAGGGTTGATGCTGTGGCTGCAGCCACGCGTTGTTCACGTGTTCCTCGAGGTCGCTGACCACACGAATTTTTCGCGCCTCACCACCTCTTTGCGAAGACTGATCCGTCAGCCCGCCTAAGCGGATCTCGGTGCTGGACGCCCAGTGCATGGCCCACTCAGCTTGGCGGTTCCGCGCCGCGACTCAGTTCCGAATATAGTTCCAGCACAGCTTTCATACGCTCTTCGCCGCCCTGCGGGATCGGCTGCTTCCGTCCGGCCGCAGCGGCCGCGCGGGCCTGCTCCGCGAGCGCGTCCAAATCCGAAACTGGAATGAGACACACTCCCACGGGACGCATCCCGTTGTCAGTCGCGATGACGGGTGTTCCAAACTGCAGAGCTTCGCGAACGGAAATGGAATCGCCGTCATAGAGCGTGGTTCTTAAAAAAACGTCGCTCTGCGCGATGGCGCGGAGCGTCGCCGCATGTGGCATATCGCCGCAGAGCAGTATTTCGGCACTATACGCTTTGGAAGCGATAAGCGATCGCAAGCTGTTTTCGCGGCTTCCGGATCCGATTATCATCAGCCCAGCCGCTGGATATCGCTCCCGCAACCGCCCAAGGAGCTCGACCTGTATCGGTACATCGTATTCGTCTTCGAGCAACCCAACGCTCAGAAGTACCGGCGAGTGCTTTTCGAAAAATGCCGCGAGAGAAGGTGGCAGCGGCGTGTCTAGTGTTTGGGGGACGGCGGTATGCGGTTCAATCAACCGAATCCGGCTTTGGGGAACGCCGTAGCGGCGAAATAGCTCGGCTATCTCCGAATTAACCGCCACAATCCGATCGAACCTTTTGAACACGAATCCGGCAAACGTTCTAGGCGAAGCGGCACGGCCCTCTGGAGACGTCGCATAACCGCCAGAGTGAAACGTCAGCATCGCTTTGCGCGCTGGCGTCCAGCAGCACACTAGCGAAAGCAACAGAAGCCGGAACGGCACCGTGCCGCCGATATGCAAATGCAGAATGTCATAGGGCAGGCTCCAGATCAAGCGTAGTGTCTCGGCCGCAGTATTGGGAAAGTAAACCTCGTCGCTATTAGCGCGCCGATGCCGCGTTAAATTGATGACTCCGCAGCGATGGCCATGCGCCCGCAAATAATCGCGCAGTTGTACCAGATGCGTCTGAACCCCTCCCTGAGGAGGTGGATAGGGACCGAGTTGCAGGACGCGCATCAGTACGGCAATTCGATGCGCGCTGGTAGCGAGCTCTTGACCGAATCGAGCATGCGCAGACACCCCATCGTGGCGCGCGAGCCGTCCCGGACTGTCACCGCCGGCGCGCGTCCTTCCTTAATACTTGCGACGAAATCTCGAAGCTGCGCTGCATATCCCTTTTCCGGCCAGAACCTCGAATTCGTGTGTCGGACCGATCCTAACGTCGCCAGCTTCTTGAAATCTTCGCTTATCGCACCGATGCCCGGCGCGAAAGCTTCTATCCGTTCGCCGGCAGAAGTGCGGCTCCCGACAGTGCAATAAGTCAAATTGGCAATCGAACCGTCGACGAAGCGGAAAATAGTCGCCAAATTGTTTTCGCCGATCGGGTCCGGCTTATCACGAGGCAGCGAGTACGAGGACACCGATAACGGCTCGGAGTCGAGCAGCCAATATAGAAGGTCGACAAAATGGCACGCTTCCCCAAGAATCGCTCCGCCAACGGCAGGATCGGCCATCCAATAGGACCCGCTGATACCCGGCGAATTGACCCGGCAGTTGAGGACCGCTGCCCCGCTGCGCCGCCGTAACTGCTCACGAACGGCGATGTAGTATGGCGCAAAGCGGCGGTTGAATCCTACGGTCAGGACCAATCCCGATTCTGTAACTGCCTGCTGGAGCGAACTGCATTCCGCTTCGGTGAGAGCCATCGGCTTTTCGACAAAAACGTGCTTGCCGGCCCTCAACGCCTGTAAAGCCTGCTCCGCATGAAATTGGTTGCGAGTAGCGATTAAGACCGCATCCACCTCAGGGTCTCGAAGAATTTCTTCGTAATCGGAAGCGCAATAATCGGCCTTGAAGCGACTCGCATAACTTTTGCCCCGCGCGCCGTTTGCCGAATAGACAGCGCGCAATGCCACGTTCGGCAGCTTCTTAAGATTCGGTATATGGACCCACCGCGCCAGATTGCCCGCACCAGCCAGCGCAATTTTCAAATCCGAGCGCTTAGTGGACCGAGGCAGATCAATCCGATTTATGTGGCGAATTGTTTCGACGGAATTTTCCCCCGACGAATAGCGCAGTAGGACCGCCAAGCTGTTCGATTGGGGATTCAGGATGGTTTCGTACGCTGCCGCGGCGTCGGCGAGCGCAAAACGGTGTGTTATCAGCGGCTGGACTTCTACCAGCTTACGGTCCAGGAGCCGCAGAAACTCCTCCATGTTGCGGTTTTCAGTCCACCGGACGTAAGCGAACGGATAATCCCTCCCCTGGCGTTCGTATTGTGGATCGTAACTCCCCGGGCCATAGGCCCGCGACATGAAGAGTTGAACCTCTTTCAAATACATGTCGTTCCACGGGAAGCTCATCTCTACTGCGCCAACCACCACGATTCTGCCGCGATCGCGACAGAGCTGTAGCGCTTGCAGGCAAGGCCCGGGCGATTTCGCCGCAGCGGCAACGATGACGCAGTCGGCGCCCCGACCGCCGCTAGCTTCCTTCACAGCCTCAAGTGCCGTGCCGCCCAGAACTCCAATGTCCGCTCCCAGCTTGCAGGCCAAATCGATGCGGTCCTGCTTTAGATCGATCGCGATCACCACTCCGCCTTGCACCCGCACAAGCTGCGATATTAATTGCCCGACTAGACCTTGCCCGATCACTGCAACGTTTTCGCCCAGCCCGATTTGGGCGATACGCACTGCATTCATCGCAATGCTGCCAAGTGTTGCGAAAGAAGCGTGATCGAGTGGTACTCCAGGCGGAACGCGTGCGACCAGTTGCCGGCCGGCGAGAATCATTTCTCCGTGCCCGGTTCCTTCCCCGCCATACGCGACCCGCTGCCCAATCTCCAGATCCTTCACAGTCCCGTGTTTCTCTACCACCTCCCCTGCGCCGGAATAGCCTAGCACTGCATATTCGCTGAACTTGGCGCGTACTTCCGCGAGAGTCCGTACGGGACCCGCCGTTTTCATTACGTCCAAAACTTTTCGAATATGCGATGGGTTTTCCGCAAGCTCTTTCATCACGCCTTCCTGATGAATGCTCGCGGTTTCGGTGCCGCTGCTGATCAGTGAAAACTGCGGCCGCACGATGACATGGTGCGGCGTTACCACCGGATCGGGCAGCTCCTCGACAGCAATCTCTTTCAGACCCTTACGTACGACTTGCTTCATGTTCACCGGAGGGATAGCCTGAATACGCCGTCCCCAGTTTAGAGAGGCGGCCGTGTTTTGAAACCGCTCAAGGCCTCACCCATATCTTCGGCTGGCAATACACCTTTCATTACACCTGCCGTCTTCGCGCGCAAAGTATTGAAATCCACGCCGGGATCCTTGCCATCAGTGCCTTTGCCACGGAATTTGCTGGAAGGAGCGAGCGCATAGATGTGCTCCGATAGGCTCACAAAACCGACATCCTTCAAGGAACCAGGATAGAAATTATCACCCGGATAGCTTCGCGGGTCGGCACCGGGGATAATGTTGCGCTGAAATACCGCGCCCGGAAGATAGGTGTTCAGTGTACTGCTTCCCTCGGCTCGCGAGTCGCCGACAATGCCGTAATGGAAACGAGGGACGATATTGTTCCGGAAAACCACATCGTGACTGGGCGAACCCGCCAACATCATAGTGTCGCCGGTCTGGAGCATTGTGTTGTGATCGAACACGATACGCTCGGCCCCACTGAGTATCTGGACCGCAGTGCCTTGGTCGAACAGATCCTCCAGCAGATTATTTTCGACGTGAATGTCGCTCGTTTGTCCCGCAACGCGCGGCGCGGGACAGCCGTCTCTGCCGTCATCTTGCCCCAAAATGTTTATTCCCTGGTTTGAGTGCCGGAGAATGTTGTAGCTGAAATCGACATCCTTTACCACAGCCCAGGGGTAGTTTCCCGCTTCACAGGTTCGCACTGTAAATAGCACGCCGAACCCATTTTGCGCACCCGCCCAATTATTCTCCAGCACGTTGTAGCGCATCTTGACGCGCCGTGCGTTCTTGAGCTCAAAGAGATTCTTAATACGCCATTTGCCCTGCCAGGATTCCTGCTTATGAAAATAGTTGTAATAGATCCCGATATCGGATGGAACCAGATTCTGAATCGCAGGCGCAGCACCGCCGAAAATAAGGTCCTCTCCACTCGCTTCGAGAAAATTATTCACAATTAAGTACGGTCCGGTCCCGAACCATCCGGCGATTGCCTGGGAATCCTGAAAGTCACTCTTGAAATCGGTGAAATAGCTGTTCCGGATCGTAGCGCGTCCGCTATTGAGACCAATTCCCCGCTTCGATCCCTTGGCCGGATCGCCGTGAATAAACATCTGATCGAGCTCGAAATCGTGCGGCTGCTCATTCGTGTTTTTCCCGCTGGCGCCCAGTTCGATTAATTCGTCCGCATAGACATTTTCCGCGGGATGGATTTCAATTCCTCGCAGCCTGTAATGATGCGCACCCGGAGCCGCGCTGATGGCAGGACACTGAGAACATATGACCTTAGGCATGCTGGCTGCATCTCCCGGAGCAACCCGCGTATTATCGGGAGGAAGCTGGTCGCCTTGCGAGCCGCGAATCGTAATGAAGGCGTTGCCTGTTTTGGCGGGCAAAATGAAATGGCCGGTGTAGGTCGCTCCGGCGGCCAGAACGATGCTGTCGCCCGGTGAAGCGGCATCTAGCGCGCTTTGCAAATCCGCGCCGGCGGAAACCGAAATTACTGTTCCCTTTTTTGTGAACGGCACGGACTGCCGGAACAAAAAGCGTCCGGGTCTCCGCGCGGCCGTAATGCTTAGGCCCACAAGGGCGGACGTAACGGCAATTGCGAACGCGGCGATTATGCCATTGCGCATGGGCCTATTTTCCCACGCGTATGCCTTTCTGCCGGTATGGCTGCGCTAATCCAAGCCGCCAAGGTCTCAAGAATTCTGGAGAAGGCGCTTCAGCTCCAACATTTTTAAAGCACCCCTTCCCTTAATCGTCAAGGCCTGTAGAGAGTTGTGGCTATCCGTCACCTTGCCGCCAAACTCTTCCTTGAATCGATTGACCAGCAGGAGTTCGGGATCTTCCGAGCCGCCGTACCAACCACCCATGTCCATTCCTTCGAACCCGTTCCTCTGGAAATAGAGAAGATCCTGCCAGTGCAAATAGCGGTTGCCTCTTCCGATCGCCTGCCCGCTGACGCCCTCAGGAGCGCGATGCATCGAAACGGAGTAGCAGAGGACACAGCGGCGATTCCCGCAGTAATAACCGTGCCAGGCGAGTACCGGACCGCCTTGCTGGCGAACCCGCGACAGCAATAAGAACCCGCCGTCGATCAGGTGAGCTAAATCCGAATTGTCGATTGGCGGCAGTCCTTTGACGGCGACCGACCGGTTATACGCGTCGCAAAACTCACTCACCAGTTCCGGCGCCGGAGATGCGAAGACTTCAGCCAGCGCTTCATCCCTCTCCGCGCGACGGATTTCTTTGCGCGTGTCGCGGTGAATTGCGCCTAGCAAATCGTCGGCGGAACGTTTCAGGTCGATCCACATAGTATGGTAAGGCGCCATGCGGGAGCCTGCCGTCTCGCCGGTAAAATAGTTGTAGCGGACCACATCGGCGCCCGTCTCAATCCGTTGCTCGTCGCAAAAAAGATCAGCAATTACGACGGAGTACTTCTTCGATAAAATCATAGATTTTGTAACACCTGCTCCCAAGCCGTCGCGATGTACCGGAGATCCGTTTCTCTTAATTGGTGATGCACAGGAAGACAAAAGATGTTATCCCGCAGGCACCTCGCTTCAGGGTATTCATTCAACGGCAACAGAGGATGCGGAAACTCCCCAAAAATAAAAGTTTCCACGCCGGAATTCGCGAGCTTAGCCGCAAGCCGCGCGCGATCCTTTACCCATATCGGCAGGAAAAGGGGACACGTCCCTTCACTCAGATTAGGAAAAACCATAGATGCCTCGATCATTCGGGCTAGAGCGCTCCAGTTAAAGCGGCGCGACTGGACGATACCTGTCGGGTCCACTGCGCGCGCGATTCTTCGCGATAAGCGGGATATGCCTGCCCCGTAAACCCGCCTTTCAGAAATGACCGTGTTGACCCGTGTTTCCTCCTCCAGACCGGCTTCTTTGCCGTATCGTATTCTCCGGTAGGCGCGGGTGAGTACGGGGCCGGCGGCGCGCCGCCCGAGGTCCTTCCCTGCCCGGGCAAACACGCCGGCAGCAGGAAAACTGCCGGGATACTCGAACCCGTTACCCGATTCGGCTAGGATCCGGTTTGCTTGAACCGCCAGAGCGCCCCCATCGTAAATTGGAAGAGTTTTTCGCAGGCTGTAAATCGCAATCGGAGCGAACTCTCCCACCGGCGTCCCCTCGTGTTTCGAAAACAGCGCATGCGCGCAATCCTCAATCAGCGGAATCTTCCGTGCCGCGCACTGCCGCGCGATACGGAGAATACCCGGTTGCGGAAACCCAAAGTAATGGATCAGGAGCACCGGTCCGGGCCGCGCATCGAGTTTGCGAAAAAGATCGGATTCGTCAATGCTGAGGTCCGGCCGCACACGGTAGAAGCCCACAGCGCTGCCTGCATCGAGAACGGCTTGCACCTCAACGCCGCAATGAAATGCCGGTAGCCAGACCGGTACGTCCGGATCCAGCCGAAGCCCGCGGCACGCGAAATACACGGCATCCCGTCCGGCTGTGTAGAGTCGCGTGTAGCCGGAAAGAAATCGCGCGAACTCACCCGGAGCCGCTAGAGTGTCCGTCAGGCGAATTCTGGGAAATGCAGGTACTGCCATCACTTGGCCTGAGCCAGCAACTCGGAATAGACAGTCTCCATTTGCTCGGTAGCGCGTTCCCGCGCAAATCCGGTATAGATGCGCTCGCTCGCCGCACTGGCAAGCTTGCATCGCAGGCCGGGGTTTTCAATCAGACGTTTCAAATGAGCCGCCAATTGGTCTACATTCTCGCGCTCGAACAGCAATCCCGTCTCGCCGTCGATAACAAGCTCCGGATTTCCACCCACGCGCGACGCAATCACCGCGCATCCACACGCCATGGCCTCCATCAGAACGTTAGATAAAGCCTCGGAGAGGGATGGCAAAACAAAAACATCAAAAGCGTGCAGCCATTCTTCAACGTTACTCACAGCCGGAATAAAGATGCACCGACCAGCGAGGCCCCTGTGCCAGCAACTGTCGACGAGTTCCTCACGCGAAGGCCCATCGCCAACCACCAGAAGTTTCACTTCGGGAAAGACATGCGCGATTTGAGCGAATGCGTCCACCAGCGTCCGAAGACCTTTCTCGGGGCGGAGAGCGCAAGCCACGCCGACGACAAACGAGGCGCCTCCCACTTCCGCTGGACGCGACCGCGGCGCAGGCCGAAAACGGGCGGTATCCAGCCCGTTATAGCAAACCCTTATAAGCCGCGAAGGCACGCATTCATCCTCTTCCAAATGTTTGCGGAGGGCTTCGCAATTCACGACCACCCGATCCACTAGGCGATCGGTTATCCGCAGGAGCTTGAGCAGCCCTCCCTCGCTTAAATGCCGGTAAGCTCGCTGGCTTGAAATAATAATAGGAGCGCCATAGGCCCGGGCGGCGAATACTCCGAAGACGCTCGACGGGACATCGAACGTATGCACAATTCCAATCTTGTGCTCCCGCATATACCGGCCCATCAGTCGTGCTGCTTTAAGATTTGCCGGCATCGCTGCCGGTCTGAAAGACCGAACCGGGAATTCCACTATCGGAACGCCCGCTGAGCGGATCTCACCTGAGACCAACCCCTGCGCGTTAAAACACCCCACATGCGGTTGAAAATGAGTGCGATCCAGTGATTTGGCGACTTCCGTTATCTGCCGTTCTGTTCCGCCAAAATCGATTTCGCGGACCATCAGCAGCACAGGGCAGGGGGACAGGCCAGAGCGGATTTGCCCGCTGAGGGACCGCCTTAATCCACTGCCGCGAAGACCAAAATTCCAACGCAAAGACTCGTAAACTCTTCCCATTCAATTCTGTCGTATCGTGAGCTCCTTTATCTCTAAGTGGCGCTCCCTGCGGCTAGTTTACTATCGATAGAACGTCATAACGGCCGTGGGCGAAGCTTTAGACCGGTAAAGTCGCGGAGAATGAATTACGGATTCGTCAAAAACTGCCCGGTGCGTGTATACCCGTCGCAGGCGAGCGAATAGTAATACCGCGTGCCAGGACTGAGGCCTGTTACGGAAACCGCACGATCCATGTCGCCGCCCATATCGATATTGGTGAAAAGAGTGCTCACAAAATCGGGCCGGCCGCTCACGGTCAACGTGCAAGCGACGGTGTCGTACGCCGTGTAAAGCAGCGATGCGGACGTGCGCGCCGGATTCACGAATCGCACGCGGAAATCTAAAAACGCATTAGGGAGCCCGTCTAGA
>CAWBDW010000084.1:0-33101 GCA_963787545.1 uncultured Acidobacteriaceae bacterium | reverse complement strand
TCACCGGTTCCGACTTCCGCCGGAGCTCGTTACTTTGCCTCGCGCTCGCCGTCGAGCCGCGGCTTGCTTCGCGTGCTTGGAGAGAGCGGATTTCGAAGCCGCCGATCGCGGTTCTCGCTTCAATGCTTCCAGACGCGCCCGGGAACGTTTGGCGGATGGTTTCGTCCGTTTGCCGCTCTGGCCCTTCTCGAGATCGCGCTCAGCGCGTTTGCGAGTGGTTTCAGAAGTTGCGCCTTTCTTCGGCGGCGGCAGGTCTACGCCCGCACGGCGCGCTTTCGAGAGCCCAATCGCGATTGCCTGCTGTGGGGATTGCGCTCCATGCTTGCCCTGTCGAATATGCTCCATTTCCTCGCGCACAAATTCCCCCGCTTGGGTGGTTGGAGCCTTTCCTTCGGCTTTGTCTTTCTTCGCCCGCTCGATCGTTTTCTTTTCCGGCATCCATTTCTCCTGACAATTAGAGGGCTTAAAGGCGCATTCAGTTGCCGGTCCGCCTTTGGCGGAAACGGAACCATCCAGGCGTTTATCCATTCTTGCGAGCCTCGAAATTCAAAGGAGCACAAAAATGGCAAACAACGAAAACAGACTGATTCTGGTTACCGGCGCTACTGGGCACCAGGGCGGAGCGGCCATTCGCCACTTGCAGCAGAGAAAATTTCCCGTTCGCGCCGCCACACGGGATCCTAACCAACCGAAAGCCCGCAGCCTGGTCGGCCACGGTACCGAAGTTGTCCGCGCCGATCTCGAGAATTTGGAATCTCTCACCGGACCCCTGGATGGAGTCTATGGCGTCTATTCTGTTCAGAGCCGTGGAAAAGGAGTCGAATCCGAAATTCGCCAGGGCATCAATTTAGCCGATGCGGCGAAACGCTCGCGCATTAGTCACTTTGTCTATAGTTCGGTGGGCAGCGCCGATAAAAATACCGGCATCCCGCATTTCGATAGCAAGTTCCGCATCGAGGAGCACATTCGCGGCACAGGCCTCGCCTTCAGCATCCTGCGCCCGGTTTTCTTCATGGAAAACTGGCTCGGCATGAAAAGCGGCATCGAGGCGGGCACGCTTGCGTCTCCGTTGCGTCCGGATACTCGTTTGCAGATGATTGCGGTGGACGATATCGGTGCATTCGTGGCACTTGCATTCGAGCATGCGGGTAAGTGGCGGGGCCGCGCCATGGATATTGCGGGTGACGAGCTATCGATGACGGAATTGGCTGACGCGTTCACTCGGGCATCAGGGCATGAAGTCCGTTATCGGCAACTCCCTTGGGACGAGTTCGAAAAGCAAGCCGGTCCTGAAATGACGGCCATGTACAAATGGTTCCAGGATGTCGGTTATCACGTCGACATTTCCGCCGTCAGGCAGGAATACCCGCGACTTACTTCGTTTGAGAGATGGCTTCAAACAAATTGGCGTGTCGCCGCCGCCGCCGCTCAATAAGCAGCGTTTTACTCGCCGCGCATACGATTACCAGAGTAGAGCCACGCCTAAAATAGGCACGTGAGCACCCTCGCGACCTCAGCCCCGGAAATCGGCGAGAAAATTGCCCTCGGCCGGCGCATTGACGCCGCCGAAGCTCGCTGGCTTTGGGAGAACGCAAGCGATTCCGAGATGCGAAGTCTCGCGTCTCAGGCTCGGGCGCGCTTTCACTCCCCCGGCGCGTGCACTTACATGATCATGCGGATAGTCAACTACACGAACGTCTGCGTGGCGCAATGCGATTACTGCGCATTTTACCGGCTGCCGGGGCATGCCGAAGGATACGTGCTGAGCCGCGAGGCCGTGTTCGCGAAATTAGACGAACTGCTCGATTTAGGCGGCGATCTTGCGGCTTTCAACGGCGGATTCAATCCGCATCTGCCGCTCGATTATTATTGCGATCTCTTTTCGGCGATTCGCGAGCGCTACGGCAACCGGCTCGAGTTTTACGCCCTGACCGTGGCCGAATTCCTGTACCTGGCCGATCACGCGAAGCTCGACTGCCTTGCGGCGGCCGAACGATTCAAGCAGGCCGGCGTGCGCTGGATTACCGGCGGCGGTTCGGAAATTCTCACCGAAAACTTCCGCGCGCGCCACAGCAAGTTCAAATACTCCGTTGCGGAGTATTTCGAAGCGCAGCGCGCCATTGTTCAAGCGGGCTTGCATACCACCGCCACGATGGTGATCGGTTTCGACGAAACGATCGAGGAGCGGTTGGAACATCTCGAGCGCACTCGCGGCTTTCAGGACGAGACAGGCGGTCTGGCGAGCTTCCTTTGCTGGACCTACAAACCGTATTTCAGCCAGCTTGGCGGCATTGAGATCACGCCCGCGGAATATCTGCGCCACCTGGCTCTTTGCCGGATTTATCTAGACAATATTCCGCGCATCCGCACATCGGTGCTTACCCAGAATGAGCGCGCGCTCGAGGGCTTGCAATATGGCGCCGACGATTTTGACCTGCCCATGGAAGACGAAGTGACCCAGAAAGCGGGCGCCATCATCAGTCTGGAATTCGATAGAATTCTTGAAGTCGCGCGGCGGCTTGGATTTGAACCGCGCTACCGGCACGTCGCTTCGCAACCGGAAGCGGCACCCCTAGCTGGAGCAATCTCATCATGACCGCAGAATTCGAACACGTCAGCGACACCGCGCTGCTGGTCGCCGCATCCCGCGCGAGAGAAACGGAGCGCCCGGACGGTTTGGTGCGCGATCCGTTCGCGGCGCGGCTGGCCGGGGCGCGAGGAATGGCTTTGGCGGAGAGCATGGCGGCCACCGCTCAATGGATGAATTTCGGTGTCGGCCTGCGTTCTTATTTCATCGATGAGTTGCTCAGACACGCTCTCAGCCGGGGCGTGAACACCGTGCTGAATCTCGGCGCCGGTCTCGACACGCGGCCTTGGCGGCTGGAGTTGCCGCGCGAATTGCGCTGGATTGAGGTTGACTTTCCCGCGATGCTCGACTACAAAGCCGGCCTTTTGGCGGATGAAGCGCCCCGCTGCCGGCTGGAACGAGCCAGTGCCGATCTGAACAACGAGGTCGAGCGCCGCCAAGTTTTCGATTTGGCTTCGACCGCGAGTTCCAGCACGCTGCTCATCACTGAAGGCTTGTTGATGTATTTGCCTCTCGAGACGCTACGCGCGACTGCGAACGAAGCCAGCGCGGCGGGCGCCTTTCGTTTCTGGCTTTTCGATGTGACTTCACCCTACTTGCAGCGCATAGCGCACGGCGGCAGGTTCGACCGGATCGAAAATCTCCGCGCCGGAACCCACTTGGAAGGCGAAGACATTTTGAAACTACTGAATGAAAACGGGTGGGCCGCCACTGAACACCGGGGTTGGATGAAAGATGGCTGGAAGATAGGCGAACATCGCATTCTGGAACTTGTTAATTCGTTTGCGCAACGTGAGGAAGCTCCGCCTTCGCCTCCACCGGCCGACGATATCAGCGGCGTTTGGCTGTATGAACCGAAACCGTAAAGTGGCAGCGGCCCTGTTTCGCGTCGCATTGGTTTTCTCATGTGCATTTTCCCTTCCCGCGGCCAATAAAACAGATTGGCAGGCGCTTCGCGAGCAAATCGATGCCACGCTGCACATTCCGCAGCCGCCTCCCAACATCGAGGCCAAATCCTACGGCCAGTTTTCTCCCGCATCCGGCGTTTCGGTCGATCGCGTTTCATACGCAACCGCATACAGCCTGCGCGTTCCGGCCATCGTCTATCACGCCGCCGGCGCTACCATCACCAAACATCCCGCGCTGGTGATCGTGAATGGCCACGGCGGCGACAAGTCCTCCTGGTATGCCTATTGGGCCGGCATTCTCTACGCGCGAGCCGGCGCAGTGGTGCTCACCTACGATCCCATCGGTGAATACGAGCGCAATGCGGAGCGCCGGTCGCGCACCGGCCAGCACGATGAATTCATACCTCCCGACGACATGGCGCGCCGCATGGGCGGCTTGATGGTGACCGACGTTATGCAAGCAGCCGCATACTTGGCCCAGCGCCCCGATGTCGACCCTAAACGCATTGCCATTATGGGATTTTCTATGGGGTCGTTTATTAGTTCGCTGGCGTGCGCCGTGGATACACAGGTTCACGCATGCGTTCTGGTTGGTGGTGGCGATCTCGATGGGCCGGGCGGTTATTGGGATTCCAGTAAGAAGAAAATGTGCCAAGCGATCCCATATCGGTCCTTGGGGTTTCTCGGAGATCGCGGAGCGATGCTTTACGCTTTGAACGCAAAGCGCGGCCCGACGCTAGTGTGGAATGGTTCAGCCGATCAGGTAGTCGATATCCCGCACCACGGCGAGGATTTCTTCGAAGATTTGCGCAAGCGCGCCATCGCACAACTCGGCAACTCGAAAAACGTTTTTGATTTCGGCTTTACACCCGGCGGCGGTCATCGTCCGTACTTCCTGACAAGACCGGTCGCGCTCTGGCTGGAAGACAAACTCAAATTTCCGGACTGGACGAAAAAGGAAATCGAGGCTATGCCGGAGACGCGCGCCGAAGACGGTACGATGGCGCTCGGCAATAACATTCCCGCGGTTCCGCGAGAGCAACTGCACGCCCTGCCGGAAACAGTCTGGGAGTCGCAGCGGGACAATTACGTGTACGAGAGCTGGCTGGAACGCGCGAAAGCCGCCGTCTCCTCCGGCGCACCGTAAGTCTATTCTTCGCGCAATGCCTCTAGCGGTTGTATCCGGGCGGCGCGCCGCGCCGGCAGCCATGCCGCTGCAAATCCTGTCACCGCAAGCACGCCGAAAACGCCTGCCACATGTGAGCGGATCGTACCCATGCACTCCAAAAAGCTAATTGCGCATCAGTAGGCCCGCGAGCGCTGCGCCCGCGGCTCCCGTGACAAGCCCGGCCGCGGCGGCAAGCGCTTCTCGAAGCACAACGATGCTAATAATCTCCCGCCGCGTTGCGCCCAGCGCGATTCGTATCCCGATTTCGCGCCTTCGCAACTGAACCAAATGCGCCAGCGACCCATATAGCCCGAGCGCAGCCAAGGTCAAACCAATCGCCGCGAAGCCGCTCAACAGCCACGCGAGGAAGCGCCGCAGCTTCAGCGATTCTGCAATCCGCTGATCCATAGTTGCCGCGTCGAACAGCGCGATATTGCGGTCGAGCTTCGTAACTTCCTCTCGCACCGCCGATGTGATGTCAGTGTCGTTCTTGGTGCGAACAATCAGGGACAAGGTAGTTCCGGGCTCCGCCGCGAAAGGCCAATAAATTTCGGGTTTATGCCGCCCTTCAATTTGACTGTTCTCTACATTCCCTACGACTCCGATAATGCGGCCGGGCCGGTCACTCTCTCCCCCAATCCCCACCAATTTGCCGATGGGATCTTCGCCCGGAAAGTAAAGCCGCGCAAATTCTTGATCGACAATGAGCACGCGCTGCGGTCGCAGGCCGTCCCGCGCATCGAAAAAGCGCCCCTTCAGCAGAGGAATTTTCATGGTTTCGAAATATCCTGGCAACGGGCCGCTGGCTTGCGCCTGCGGCTGGTAAGCGGTTTCGGTCCGGCCGGGGAAAAATACGTCGAGGGTTTCCGGCCCGCTGGCATTGAACGGCGGCGACGTACAACCCGACGCCGATTGCACGCCCGGCAACGCATTCAACTGGCTTATTAGCTGCTCGAAAAAGCGGAGATTCGCGCCAGCGCCGCCGCGCCAATTCCGCGGGAGCGCAACGGTTCCAGTCCAAACGCGCTGCGGAGTAAATCCTGTTGGAACTTGCATCAGCTTTACAAAGCTGCGGCTCAACAGTATCGCTGTCGAGACGAGAGTCAGTGCCAGGGCGACCTGGCCGGCGAGCAAAACAGAGCGCCAGCCGCTCGCCCGTGTTGCCGTTCGCGTTGCGCCGGATTTCAATACTTCTGCGAGCGAAATTTTGGCGCTTACAAACGCAGGTGCCAGCCCCGCCGCAACAGCGCCGATCAGCGCCATCGCAATTGCGAATAGAATTGTCCAAGCTTGAATCCGAGCGCCGTGCGCAACCGGCGCATAGCGAAAGAAACGAACAACCCCGGCGGCAAGCACGATTCCGGCGCCACAGCCGGTGAATGCGAGCAGCAATGTCTCCGCAAGAATCTGCCGCACGATTCGATAGCGTCCCGCTCCAAGCGCCGCGCGAATTGCCAGCTCGCTCGTGCGCGCCGTGGATCGAATAAGCAGCAAGCCGCCTGCGTTCGAGCAAGCCAGGAGAAAGACGCAGAGTACGGCGCCGAATGCCAAGAGCAGCCAGGCGCGAATTCCTTGCGTCTTTTCTTCGAACAAGGGCTTTATCGAAAAATGCCACCCGGAGCGCTCGGGATAAAACGCCGGGAACTGCCGCGCGAGTTGATGTCCGATCGTCAACAACGCCGCTTGCGCCTGGTCCGGTGTTACGCTGGGCGCCAAACGTGCGATCATGTGCAGCCATTTGTCGCTTCTTCCCAACTCGCTAAATTCGATCGGCCTGAGTGCCACCGGAAGCCAAAGCTGCGTCGCAGGATAGGGAAATTCAAAATCGCGCGGCATCACGCCCACGATCCTGTATGGCTCCCCATCGAGTTGAATGCTGCGGCCCAGCACGCCCGGATTCGCCTGGAACTCCGTTCGCCAGAATGCATCGCTCAATACCGCAACTTTAGGAGCGCCATACTGGTCATCCGCGGCGCTAATCGCGCGCCCCAACTCGGGTTTCACGCCCAGAACCCGGAACAGACTCGCTGAGACATTCACCGGATCTACGTGCCGCGCCGCGCCAACGCCGGTCATTGTTAAATCGTTAAAGAAGTAAATCCCCGTTTCGGCGAAGATTTCCTTGTGGCGCCGCAGGGTGGCATCATCCAGGCTGGAAACGCCGGCCAACGCAAGCTGCGATTTCGGAAACGAATTATGCACAAAGACGATGCGGCCCGCGCCGGGATAGGGGAGCGGCTTCAGCAGCGATTCATAAAATACGCTAAAAACCGCAGTGGACGCCCCAAGACCAAGAGCGAGAACGAGGACCGCGGCCAGCGCACTGCCGGGCCGCTTTCGAAGCTGCCGAAACGCGAACCGAAGGTCGGAGTACATACCGGGATTCCGTTATCTCGAATGATACTCTTTAGATTCGCTGCGCGCGCATGGCTGATCGGAAGCTGCAGATCGTTCCCATCGGGGGCCTAGGCGAGTTCGGGATGAACTCCATGGCGCTGCGCTATGGCGACGACATCATCGTCGTGGACGCCGGCATGATGTTCCCGGAATCCGAACTGCTTGGCGTCGATATTGTCACTCCCGATTTCGCATATCTCGAACAGAATGCCGGCATGGTCCGCGCGCTCGTTCTCACCCACGGCCACGAAGATCACATCGGTGGTGTTCCCTTCCTGCTGGCGCAACTGAACATTCCCATCTACGGAACGGAATTTACTCTCGCCTTGGTCGAGCGCCGCCTGGAAGAGCACGAGTTGCTTGGAGAAGCCAAGCTGAACGTGGTGAAACCGGGAGACCGCATCACGCTGGGACCATTCGAAATTGAGTTCATTCGCGTAACTCATTCCATCGTGAGCTCCGTTGCGCTGGCCATTACGACTCCGCTGGGCGTCATCATTCATACCGGCGATTTCAAAGTCGATCCCACCCCGACCGACAACGAGCTCTTCGATCTGCATACGCTGGCCGAGTACGGGAAACGCGGCGTGCTGCTGTTGCTGTCCGATTCCACCAACGTCGATCGACCGGGCTATACCGAGAGCGAGCGCGCCGTGCGTCCTCGCCTCGAAGATCTATTCACGCGATCCAAGCGCCGGCTCATCATCTCCTGTTTCAGCAGTTCCATCCATCGTCTCCAGCAGATCCTCGATCTTGCCGCCGAGAACGGCCGCAAGGTGGCATTTCTCGGCCGCAGCATGCTGAACGTGACGGAGATCGCCCACAGCCTGGGTCTGCTCTCCATTCCCGACTCCACTCTGCTCCGCCCGCAAGACATCATGCAGAGCCCTCCGGATAAAGTGGCCGTGGTGGTTTCGGGCACCCAGGGAGAGCCGATGTCGGCGCTTTCCCGCGTCGCTGTCGACAATCATAAGAATCTCTCTCTGCAACCCGGCGACACGGTGGTCTTAAGCTCGCGCATCATTCCGGGCAACGAGAAGGCGATTTATCGCATGATGAATCACATAGCCCGGCGCGGCGCGGATCTGGTCTACGGCACCATGAAGCCGCCCGTGCACGTCTCCGGTCACGCCAGCGAAGAAGAGTTGAAGCTCATCCTCAATCTGGTCCGGCCGCGCTTTTTCATTCCCATCCATGGCGAATACCGCCAGCTTGCCCGCCACGCTGCGCTCGCGGAGCATCTCCGCTTCGCGGGGCTGCAAGATACTTTCGTTCTCGAAACCGGCGACACTCTGGAGATCGATCGCCTGGGTGCTCGCCGCGGCGAGAAGATCACCGTCGGGCGCATCTGCATCGATTCCGGATCGCTTGACGATGTTGTCGAAGATCTCGTGATTCGCGACCGCCGCCATCTTTCAGAAGACGGTTTCGTGCTGCCCATCATTGCCATCAACAAACATACGGGCAGGAGCGAAACTTTGCCCGAAATCGTGAGCCGCGGGTTTGTGGCGGCCGATGGCGCGGCGATTTTGCAGGAAGCGCGAACGGTGGTCGCCAGAACGCTCGAAACTTCAACTCCCGAGGAGCGCAGTGATTGGGGCGTGATGCAGGAAAAAATCCGCACAGACCTCAAGCGCTTCCTGGGAAAGCAGACACAACGCCGTCCGCTTATCATGCCGGTAATCCTGGAAGTCTGAGCGCGCCGACGCCTTCCGCACAAAATTTTACAAACCAGGCGGCACTGACTGCTATAGAATAAGTCTCGTAATAGCCCTATAGGAGGGTCACATGAAAAAACTGCTTTTGGCATCCACCCTGACGCTTTCGCTTTGCTCGATAGGCGCTTTCGCCGAGGATATTACCGGATACGTGTCCGAATCCCACTGCGGCGCGGCTCACCATGCAGAAAGTGCGGCCAATACCGCTTGCATCAAGAAATGCCTCAAGGGCGGTTCCGATCCCGTCCTGGTGAGCAATGGCAAAGTGATGCAGTTCGATGCCGAATCCAAGGACAAGGCCAAGGAATTCGCGGGCGATGACGTGAAAATCGACGGATCCATGAACGGCGACGTCGTGACCATCAACACCATCGATAAAGCTAAGTAGCCGGGTTTCGCCCGACAGCTCGCGGCGCCCGGGCGAGAGTGCTAGGTAACAGCGCCATCGCGGAATGAATCTACATAGCGGGCAGGGGCTCCAGTTAGACCTGCCCGTCCTTGCAATACCCGCCTCTCATTAGAGTAGCGGCCGCTTCCCTCAGATCCAGCGTGGCAGAAGAACAAAATCAGGCATCCCATGGAGCCTGGCGTGATCGTGTCCGAGCGCTGAAGAACGTTCCTCCTGTATTGCGCATTGTATGGGATTCCGGTCCCTACGTGGTCGCGCTAGGGCTCTTTTTTCGGGTTATCGGCTCGCTGGTTCCGGTCAGCACGTTTTACGTCAGCAAGCGGATCGTCGACCTGATTACCGCCATCGTCCAGCATAAAACTACATTCGCAGCTTCAGCTCATGAACTCTGGTGGTTGGCGGCGATCGAGTTTGCGCTGGCCGTAACCGGCAACGTCGCCGGGCGCCTGATCGACTATTACGACTCCGTTCTGGCGGACCGCTATATGCGCCACGTCAGCATTGAGGTGATGCGGCATGCCTCGCAGCTCGATTTGCAGACTTACGAAGATCCGGTTTTTTACGATCGCCTGGAACGGGCGCGCGTGCAGGCGACCGACCGGCTGGGAATGATTCAGTCGATGGGCCGGCTCTTCCAACAAGTGCTCACGACCATCTCATTATCGGCGGCCATCCTGTATTTCTCGCCGTGGCTGCTGCTGCTGCTGGTCGCGTGCCTGATTCCGGCATTTTTAGGGGAAAGCCATTTTGCCTTTTTGAATTACGCCAAGAATTTCCGCCAAACGCCGGCTAAGCGCGAGCTCGACTACCTGCGCCAGCTTGGCGGCAGCAAGGAAGCCGCGAAAGAGCTGAAGCTCTTCGGACTTAGCGGTTTCTTGACGGACCGGTTCATTCACTTATCAAACCGCATTTTTGACGAGAACATTGCGCTGTTTCGCAAACGCCTCTGGGCGGTATCGCTGCTTTCCATGCTCAGCACTGGCGGCTACTACGGCGCCTATGTGTGGGTTATTTACAAGACCGCGATCGGCGCATTTACCATTGGAACGCTTACTTTCCTAACGCAATCTATCTTGAACGCTTCGAACAATATCTCGCAAATCTTTTCGACGCTTTCGAGTATTGCGGATCAGGCGCTGTTCCTAACTGATTTGCTTGCGTTTTTCGAAATGAGGCCCACCGTCACATCCAAGCCCGGGGCGCTACCGGCCCCGCGGCCGATCGTACGCGGATTCGAGTTCCGCGATGTTTCGTTCGCTTACCCGGGCACCGAGCGCCGTGTGCTGGACCATTTGAATTTCCGGCTCGAACCGGGCGAGCGCATTGCTCTGATTGGTCAAAACGGCCAAGGCAAAACCACCATCGTGAAGCTGATGACCCGGCTTTACGACCCAACGGGCGGCGAAGTTTTGCTGGACGGGATCAATCTCCGCGAATACGATGTGGAAGACCTTTGCCGTGAAATCGGCGTCATCTTCCAGGATTTTATGCGGTATGAGATGATCGCTCGCGACAACATTGCGGTAGGCCGGGTCGAGTTCATAGAAGATATGCGAAGAATACGCAGCGCCGCCGAAAAGAGCCTGGCGGACGGCGTAATTCAGCGCCTGACGGGGAAATATCAGCAGATGCTGGGCAGGCGCTTTGAAGGAGGCGTCGATCTTTCCGGCGGCGAATGGCAGAAGCTGGCGCTCGCGCGGGCCTATCTGCGCGAGGCACAGGTGTTGATCCTCGATGAGCCAACTGCGGCTCTCGACGCGCGCGCCGAGTACGAAGTGTTTGAGAGATTTAATGAACTCACGGAAAGCAAAATGGCGCTGTTTATCTCCCATCGCTTTTCCACCGTTCGCATGGCCGAACGCATCATCGTCCTCGAAAATGGCGCGATCGCCGAAGAAGGCAGCCACGAGCGTCTAATGGCGCATGGAGGACGGTACGCTGAGATGTTCGAGCTGCAAGCGTCAAGCTATAGATAGAACTGTCGTCCGATGCCTGAATCCTCCATGCAAACCGAGACCGATCCGGCCCACTCACAGCCTGCAGCCGTGAACGAAGCCGAACACCGTTTGCTTCGCGAGCAAGCCATTCAAGCGGCGCGCTCCTGCGCCTGGCTTGGACGCCAACGGCACTCCGGCAAACCGCAGCAAATTTTCCGTAAGGCGGCCAGGAGACTCTCACGATTGGAGCGCGCGCTCTACAACTTGAGATCCGGCGAACCGTCCGACGATCTGAAAGCGCTCTATGAAAACCTCCGCCTGGTCCGAAGCGAAGTACAGGATCTTCACGACGCAACCAAATCCCTGGCGAAATTACCCGCGGTCCGCTGCTCGAGCGAAGATGCCATTCCCCGATCGATAGTACTGGCTCGTGCGCTGCTTGCCGCGACGCAAAACCGGCTGACAGAGAGTTCCTTCTTATTATTTCTGGAAGCCGTCCAGGAGGTCGAGCCGCTCCGTCTAGCCGAGCTTTCAGGAATGCTGCCGGCTCTGAAGCTGGTGCTTCTCGAACGTCTTTCCGATGCGGGCTGCAAAGCACTCGAAGCTTTCCGCGCGGAAGGCAGCAATGCACCTTCTTTTGAGGTCGGAACTATCATCGGCTCTCTTCGTTTCATCGGCGAAATCGATTGGAAGGAAAATCTCGAACAGCTTTCAATTGTCCATCGCACACTTCTCCTCGATCCCGCGGGCGTTTATGCAGGCATGGATTTCGAAAGCCGCGAGCTGTACCGCCAAGCGGTGGAGCGAATTGCCGCTCACTCGGATGTCGGCGAAATCGAGCTTGCCCGCCGTGTTGTGCGAATGGCCGGGGAAGCCGAGATTCCACGCTCCGCTCCGGACGCACTGCGCATGCGGCTGCGGCACGTCGGCTACTATCTCCTCGATGACGCGGGCTCCCCAGACCTGCTGAATCGGATTGGCTATCGACCTTCCTTCGGCGCGAGCGTGCAGCACCTGTTCCGCACGTATCCCGACGAGCTCTATATCATCGGCATCGAGTTCATCACGCTGATCACCGTGGTGGCTCTGATGATGCGGCTGGTGCGGACAAACATGAACGGTGGGTTCGGCCTGATTCTGAGCGCTCTGCTGCTAATCCTGCCGGCCACGCAGGCGGCGGTGGAATTGATGAACTATTTCGTCACCACGCTCCTTACGCCGCGGCGGCTGCCGAAAATGGATTTTTCTCGCGGCATAGAAGCTTCCTGCGCCACAATGGTCGCCATTCCCACGCTGCTGCTCAACGAGAAGCAGATCCGGCAGCTCGTAGACGATCTGGAAGTCCGCTATCTCGTCAATCGCGATCCCAACATCTTCTATGCGCTTCTGACGGATCTCCCCGACACGACGGAACCGGTGGGCGAACAGGACCAGCGCGTCGATCTCGCCACGCGCCTCATCAATGACCTCAACCAGAGACATGCGGGCGAGCCGTACGGCGGATTTTATCTGTTTCACCGGCATCGGGTCTACAATCCGCGCGAAAGCGCCTGGATGGGATGGGAGCGCAAGCGCGGCAAACTCCTCGATCTGAATCAACTGCTGCGCAAGACCTACGATCCGTTTCCCGTCAAGGCGGGCGACCTGAGCCGCTTGCCAAGAATTCAATACGTGCTGACGCTCGATTCCGACACTCAGTTGCCGCGCGGCTCGGCGCAGCGGCTCATCGGCGCCATCGCTCATCCGCTCAATCGGCCTCTGATTGACCGCGATCTCAACATTGTCACGCAGGGATATGGCATTCTCCAGCCGCGCGTCGGCATCAGCGTGCATTCCGCCACGCGCTCGCGTCTGGCAAACATCTATTCGGGCCAAACCGGCTTCGATATATACTCGCGAGCCGTTTCCGATGTTTACCAGGATCTCTACGGCGAGGGCATATTCACCGGCAAAGGAATTTACGAGGTGGATGCTCTGCGCCAAGTGCTGGAACACCGTTTCCCGCGCAACGCGCTGTTGAGCCACGACCTGATTGAAGGAGCATATGCGCGCGTCGGCTTGGTGTCGGACGTCGAGGTGATTGACGATTATCCTTCGCACTACAGCGCCTACAATCGCCGCCGGCACCGTTGGCTGCGCGGCGACTGGCAAATCGCAAGGTGGATCTTCAACACCGTTCCGGATGAGTCGCGCCGTCTGGTGACGAATCCGATCTCTCTGGTTTCGAAGTGGAAGATTGTCGATAATTTGCGCCGCAGCCTGGTCGAACCGGCGACTTTTCTGCTGCTCGTGGCGGGCTGGTTCTGGCTGCCGGGAGGCCCAGGCTTTTGGACTCTATTGACGCTGGCTCTCCTGTTTCTTCCTATTTACTTCCGGCTGGTTTTCTCGCTCGCGCGCGCGGCCTGGAACTGGAACAAGATCTCCGCGCGAGAGTCGATCCTCGACTTCGTCTCCTCCCACGCAAGCATTCTGCTAAACATTGCTTTCCTCGCTCATCAAACTCTGGTTTCGCTCGATGCCATCATCCGCACCATCGTTCGCAGCACGATTACGCACAGCCGTCTGCTCGAATGGGAGACTGCGACAGAAGCCGAGCTCGGAATAAACAAGCGCACGGCCGTCGATACTTACCTCAATTGGGTTCCGCTGCTCGCCGTCTGTGTTGGTCTGGCGCTGCTGCTGCGGCCTAGAGCTGCGCCGTATGCTCTTCCGTTCATAGCCGCGTGGTTCTGTTCGAAAATACTCTCGGTTTGGCTCAACCGGTCGCCGCATTCTCAAGATTTCGAGCTGACGCGCAAAGAGCGCCTCTTTCTGCGGGACATTGCGCTCCGGACCTGGCGATATTTTGCGGAATTCAGCAACGAAAAAAATAACTGGCTCATTCCCGATAACCTCCAGGAGAAGCCGTACCGGCTGGCCGAGCGCATTTCTCCAACGAATCTCGGCTTCCTGCTGAACGCTCGTCAAGCCGCTCTTACATTCGGATATCTGACCGTATCCGAGTTTGTGGCGCAAACCGGACGAACACTTGAAACGGCGCAGAGGCTTCCGCGCTATTTCGGCCATTTCTCAAATTGGTATGACAATCTTTCTCTCCAGCCGCTCGAGCCGCTGTTCCTCTCGAGCGTGGACAGCGGCAATCTGGCCGCGTCCCTGTGGAGCCTAAAGCAGCATTGTGTGGAACTGCTTCGCGAGCCGATCATACGTCAAAACGCGCTCGAAGGAATCTTGGACCACTACGGTATGCCTGGCGCAGCTAAGCGAGTCGCGCCTGCCGGCCTGAATCGCTTATTGTCGTTGAAAGAAACGGCCGATTGGCTTCCGCAAGTCCTGCATGTTAAGGGCGAGCCCTCCGCCTCGCCTCTAGATCCCGTGGCGCGCATCGAAGCGCTTCGAGAAGAAGTCCACAATTTTCTCCCCTGGTATCTTCCCGAATTCGACGCGCTTCGGAAGTTCGCTTCCGGTGAATTCTCCCTGCGCTCCATCGCGCTCACACCTCTAAACGGAGATGCACTTTATCGGGAGGTCGATCGAAAACTGGAGGCCCTCGCGGCCGCCCCAGCTACCGATTCCGAAATTCTCAGTCTGGTCCATCGCCTGCGAGAACAGATCCCAGCCTGCCGCGAGCGGCTGAACAGCTTGGCCGCGCAGCTCAGAAATCTGGCGAACGAATCGGACCGGCTGGTCCGCGAGATGAATTTCGAGATGCTGGTCGACAAGCGGCGCAACCTGCTGTCGGTAGGCTACGACGTCGCAACTCAGCAGCTCAATAAATCCTGCTACGATCTGCTTGCTTCCGAATCCCGCACCGCGACTTTCATTTCCGTCGCGAAAAATGAGGCTGTTCAGGAAACCTGGTTTCGGATGGGCCGGCAGCATACGTCGTCCGAAGGCGAAACTGTTCTTATTTCCTGGACAGGCACCATGTTCGAGTACCTGATGCCGGTCCTGTGGATGAAGTCTCATCCCAACACGCTGCTCGACCGCGCTGTCCGATCCGCCGTTCGCGCGCAGCAAGCGTACGCAAGAAACCGGCGTGTGCCCTGGGGCATCTCGGAAGCCGCTTACAGCGCAACGGATGCGGAAGGAAATTATCAATATGCGGCATTCGGCGTTCCGAGTCTTGCGCTGAACGTCTCGCGCGCGGGCTCGCTGGTGATTTCTCCGTATTCGAGTTGTCTCGCGCTGCTCGTAGATCCGGTAGGCGCGGTGGAAAATCTGCATCGAATGGCCGGCAAACGCTGGCTCGGCGAGTATGGCTTTTATGAATCGGCCGATTTCACCGTGGCGCCCGACCGCTTACTACTGCCCCGCAGATATCAGTTGATTCGATGCTGGATGGCGCACCATCAGGGCATGACGTTAGTCGCCCTCTGCGACGTGCTGCAGGACGCCGCATTCCAGCGCTGGTTTCACGCCGAGCCACTGGTGCAGGCCAGCGACCTGATCCTGCAGGAGCGTCCGTTGCGTGTGCGCCCCATCGCGGATTTCCAGCCACGCCGTGTACTTTCCTTCACGCGCGAAGCGGCCAAAGGTCCCGTCGCGAAAGCGCCGGCTTGAGCGAATAGCGGGGCTTTACCGGCGTTCCAGAATCTGCCGTGCCGCTCGCTTCCCGCTCGCAATCGCTCCGTGAACCGTGGCGCTGTGTCCGTTTTGTTCGGTTGCTTCGCCCGCGAAAAACAGAGTATCGGCGACGGATTCGGCCAGCGTCGCGCGTGCCGGAAGCGCGCCGGCGGGAACGTAGCTATAAGCGCCCCGGCTAAACGGATCGGCGTGCCAGTCGTGAAAATAGGCGGCCTCCACTAATTCGCCCAGGCGCTCCGCCTCGAACCCAAGGATGCAAGCCAGATCTTCGATCGCGTGAGCAACGACATCGGATCGCGGCAGGTCCAGTAAACCGTCGACATGCGGTCCAGCGCTCCACCCGGTGATCACCGGGGCACGAATGGGAAGCGTTGTCCACCACGTAGGGAAAAAACGCCGCTCCGATAAGAAGAATCCAATGCCGGCAAACTCCTGCTTGCGTTCCCAGAATGCTTCCCGAAATCGCAGCACAACGCGAATCACCTGCCCGAATCGCAGTTTGCGAGCCGCCGCCAATATTTCTGCCGGTTCCGGTTCGAAGCGAATCGCGCCGGACGCATCCCGCTCGGCCTGGAGCACGCCCAGCGGAACCGTCACCACCACTCGCCGGCAGCGCACCGCCTCTACATGACCGTCGAGCGCGGAGCGAGTGTGAACCGTTGCCGATCCCGCACGCCATTCAATTCGCTCAACGATGGAGCTTAAGCGCAACCGGGACGGCAGATCGTCGATTCCACGCACGATGGCTTCGAGCAGCGAATCGTATCCTCGCAGATTGCGAAACGAGCGATCTCCGCCGATTTCTTCCGCCGCTCGCTCATCCTGCGCCAGCGAAGCAATTCCGACCACTTCTTTGCGCGCCGCATTGAAGCCTTCCACATATCCCGCCGCTAACCGCTTGGCGTCGTCCGAGTGCGCCGATTGCTCCAGAAACTCCGCGAACGTCTGGTCGCGATTTTTCTCTGCGCTCCGCTGCATATCTTCCATGACGCGGCCGACGAGAGCCCAAGCGTCTCCAGTCTCGCGAGGTTTGCCATTCGCGATGTGAACCGCCTTTTCTCCGCAATCGTAGGCGGCTAACGCGGAAGAACGCAGCGCATCCCAAATTTCCGGCGGCCGGCCGTGAATGAATTCGGCCCCTAGCTCGATCGGAACCGGCGAAAGCGGATCATGCACGGTGAGAATCCGGCCGCCGATGCGGTCGCGCGCTTCCAGGCAAAACGCGTTCACACCGACCCGCCGCAATTCCGCCAACGCGGTAAGCCCGGCAGCGCCCGCTCCGACGATTACGACATCCAGTTCCGGAGACGCCATCGATTCACTCCGTTTCGCCGCGTTCTTCGAAGAATCCTGTTTGGCGGTTCTTGTGTACGCGTTCCGCCCGGAAACAGGCGCCGTTCATTGCGACGTAGACTCCCGTGCCCAGCGTCTGAACAAAGGCGAGCGCGCTGCCCAAATTGAACAGGCCGTCGGAGCTGCCGAATTTGTACGGAATCATTGCGCCCGTAATGACAATCGTTTTACCCGGCACGCTGGAGGCGAGCATTCTCGCCGTGATCTCCATGGTGTCGGTTCCGTGCGTGATCACAATGCGCTGTTCCGGGCTGGCGCGGCACTGCTCCGCGATAATCTCGCGGTCGGCATCGGTCATTTCCAGGCTGTCCACCATCATCAGCGTTCGAATCTCGAGATTGAGCTTGGAGCGGCCGAGCGCCAGCATCTCGGGCAGATGCGAATCCTTGAAGAAAAGCCGGCCATGGATCTCGTCATATTCCTTGTCGAACGTGCCGCCGGTAATCAAAACCCGAATCCGCTGGTTGCCTGGAAAGCCCACGTTGTTATTCTCAGTCATCCTAAAGATATGGCTTATGAAGATTTGACTTTCGCGATGGAAGACACAACGGCGATTGTGACGCTGAACCGTCCGAACCGCCGGAATGCGCTATCGCTCGGATTGATGCGCGAACTGATCGCTTGTCTTGAGGAAATCGAAGGAAACCGCGCGATTGAAGCGGTGATTCTCGCGGCGGCGGGCAAGGCTTACTCTTCCGGACACGATTTGAGCGAGATGGTGGGCCGTAGCGTCAGCGATTACCGGATTATTTTTGATGTCTGCGCCGAGCTTATGCTCAAAATTCAATCGATTCCTCAGCCGGTCATTGCGGAAGTGCAAGGTATCGCGACCGCCGCGGGCTGCCAGTTGGTCGCCACTTGCGATCTTGCGATTGCTTCGGAGGACGCCACTTTCGCCACGCCTGGAGTGCGGATCGGGCTGTTCTGCACCACTCCGATGGTCGCGCTTAGCCGCGCCATTGGCCGCAAGCGCGCGCTGCATATGCTGCTCACAGGCGAATCGATCGATGCCGCGACGGCAGCGGACTGGGGCCTGATCAACAGCGTCGTGAGCGCTTCGGAACTCAAAGGCGCGACCCGCAAACTCGCGATTCGAGTCGCCGAAGCAAGCCCGCTGACCGTGAGCATCGGAAAGCAAGCTTATTACAACCAGATCGATCTCGACCAACCGAAAGCCTACGCGTATGCGAAAGAGGTGATGACGACCAACGCTTTGGCCGGAGATGCGCAAGAAGGAATATCAGCATTCCTCGCGAAGCGCGTGCCGTGCTGGTCGGGCAAGTAGAACGCGGTCAGTCGCCGCGCAGATTCCGGTATGCAACCAGGCAGCGATCGGCAGCTTCCAGTTCCGGATAATCGCTGCCTTCCTGCTCGATGAGGTAGTACTCCACTCCGCCTTTCTTTTCGGCCGCGGCGAAAATTCCCTTCCAGGGCGCGACTCCTTCGCCGAACAGCACACGGTATTTCTTTTCCGGCGACCAATCCTTGAGATGCAGCGAACGGATGCGTCCCGGATGCTGGTCGATCCAAGCTACCGGATCGTTTCCGGCTGCGACGCATGTCCCGACATCGAGTTGCAGCATGATGCTTTTATCGGTATTGTTCGCGAGCACTTCGAGCGGTTTCTGTCCATCGATCGGCTTCCATTCAGCTTCATGATTGTGATAGCCGGCGTGCAATCCTTCGCTTGCCATCCGTTTGTTCGCGGTGTTGAGCGTATCGGCGACGCGCTTCCAGCCGTCCAGGCCGGCGACTTTTCCGGCGCTGGCCATCACGATGTAACGAGTTCCCAGAATTTTATTCAGTTCGATGGCTTTGCCGATGCCGTCGCTGGTAAACGAGACGGCGTTGTTATGCGTCGAGTAACAGCGGATCTTCAGATCGTCTAGCTGCTTGCGAACTTGCGTCGCGTAATCGGGCGTCCACTCGTAATATGGAGCAAAGAACTCGACGCACTCGTAACCCATCTTGGCCACCGCCTGCACGGTTGCCGGAAGATCTTTCTCCAGTTCATTCCGAACCGAATAAAGCTCCAGCCCAATGGGGATCTGCTTCTTTTTAGCGAACGCGGCAAACGGCGCCGCACCTGCAACTGCTAAAAACGCGCGGCGCGAAAAGGACTTGTGCATAGTCTTCCGAACCGCACGATAGCACATGGCCAGTGGCCAAACGATTTACAGCACCCGAATATCCATTACCGTAATGTCGTCGGCGAGTTTGCTGCCGGTCCCAGCCGCGGAGGCAAGTGCGCCTGCGAGACCCGCGGTCCGAGTCCGGCCGAGCGCGCGAATGGTGTCCACCGCCCAGCCATCGCTCTCTACATCCATCTTTGCTTCGGAAAAGCCGTCCGAAAACAGAACAACGCGATCGCCGGGTTCAAGCGAGATGGCGCGCTCTTCAAAGCCACGCTCGCGAAATGCGCCGAGCACGGTTGCGGAGGCGTCGAGAAACTCCATTTCGCCACCCGCGCGAAGCAGAACGGGCGATGGATGGCCGCAGTTTACATAGCGAAGCTCGCGCGCAGCGGGATGATAGGCGCCGTAAAAAAGCGTTGCGAAGTGCTCCGGCCGCGTCGATTGAAAGAACAGCCGATTGACTCGATCCATCAGCTTCGACGGATACGGCGCCAATTGTTCCTGGCTGCGGATGCTGGCTTGCAAGTTCGCCACCAACAAAGCGGCTCCAATTCCCTTCCCGCAGACATCGCCGAGCACGAAGGCCATGCCGTCCGGCTCTACCTCAAAGAAATCGTAAAGATCTCCGCTGACATCCCCAGCCGCTAGCGACGCGCATTCCACTTCCAGACCGCAGGAACGGAAGCGGCCAGGCGGCAGCAGTTTCCGCTGCACTTTGCGCGCGATCGCCAACTCCGCATCAAGCGCGCGGTGTTCTTCTGGCGGGGCATTCAGATGCTTTTCGACCATTGCCAGCAGGTGGCGATTATCCCAAGGCTTCGGAATGAAATCGCACGCACCGCGGTGCATTGCTTCGACAGCCAGCTCGATAGTGCTCCAACCTGTCATTGCAATTACGGGCACATCGCGGCACAACGTTCGCAGCCGCTCCAGCAGGCGCAATCCTTCTTCGCCGGAGGTTGTGTCGGAGGTATAGTTCATGTCGATCACGATCAGATCGTGATCGCAATAGGCGGCAGCGGCCAATGCATCGTTGGGCGATTCCGCCGTTTCCGTCCGGTACCCGGCACCTTTCAGCAGCAGGCGCAGAGCCTCCCGTACATCGGGCTGGTCGTCCACTACCAGCACCTTGCGAACACCGATTTTCGAATCGGGAGCAGCTTCCAAAACCATATCGCTCCAGCCTCGCGTCTCAGATATGCAAACACGTGGCCATTAACGCGCTCCCGCCGCTCATTGCGGTTTCAAAGACTTAGCGCTCCGGCGAACGCGTTGCTGCTGTTCATTTCTGAACATCAGTTTCCCGCAGCGGCCATTTCGGTACCATTACGAACCGGCCTTCAGAATTTCGATGGAGCCGTTCGTATCGGTCAGCGTCATCTCACAACTGCCACCGCCGATGGTTCCGCTTACGGCGTCGTTTGACAGAGATCCGGCTACAGACAGCGGGAAATCCGTCCGAATCCGTCCGAAAGAGGTTCGCGCCGCTACACGATAATTTGCATCGCCAGGCAAATGAATGCGCAGCGTCGAAAAAGACGTGCGGATATTAATCGGCTGGCAAGCGCCTTTGGCTACGCTGGTTGCATCCACCGCGCCATTTTGGTTCACGACGCGAATGGGCCCGGAGATTCCGTCCAGCTCTACGGGCGCGAAGCTGGTGGTGACGTTGGCTCCGCGCGTGTTGCTTGCCTGGACACCGCCGTTCGAGTTTTCGACCGTTAATGCACCGCCGATATCGTTGGCCTGCACCATGGCGAAACTGGTTTTCACGTCGGCTGGGCCTCGGACATTGGTCAGAGAAACACTCCCATTACCCGATTGAACGGATGCCACGCCATGAACATCGCTCGCAGTCACGGCGCCAAACGAATTGACGATCGTCAAAGCGCCGCCGACGTGCTGCCCGGAAACTCTCGAATTGCTCGCGCGAATGGATAGCTGCCGCCCAATATCGGAGAATTTCACCTCTGCGAAGGTGGTATTGAGCTGGGCCGCTCCCTGAATGTTCGCCGCGTCGATTCCGCCATTCGTATTGTCGACGGTCATGTCGCCTTTGAAATTCTGCACCGTCACGCTGCCAAAAGAATTTTTCACAGTGCCGATTCCGCCCGAGTCCGTCACCTGCACGCTGCCGTTACTGCTGGTCACACTTACGCCTTTCGATACGCGCGCCGCCGTCACATTGGCGAATCGATCGCGCACACTCAGCGCGCCCGCGATGTTCTCCGCGTCCACCGGGCCATTGCTGGTTTCGATGCCCACGTCTCCGGTGTTATTGCCGACGCTCACCTTGGCAAACGAATTTTCGAGCCGCTGTGTTCCGCGCCCGTCGTGAAAATCGATAGGTCCGTGAGAGCTGATAATATCGCTGCTCGCCTTCAGGCCGGAGACCGAAACCGCTCCGAAGGAATTTCGCACTTCGAGCGGCGCAGTTTCGGGAATCGTGAGGTCGTAGCGAACGAGATACGAAACATTGCGCATGCCGAGCCAGTTCGATTCATGCTGCGGGTAGCGTGTCCGGATGGCGAGCTCCGAAGCGCCGGGCTCTACGAAAATCTCGACGCGATCCGCGAAGCTCTTAGCCTGATTTTCATCAGACGCCGAGACTTTGATCTCGGCATGAATCGCCACATCCTGCGATGCGTGCGTGTGGATAGTCACGTCTCCGAAGCGATGCTCCACATAGACTCGCTCGCCGGGCCGCAGCGTGATGGTTTTGTCGAACGTACGCGTATACTCTTCGCGGCCGAAAGCGCAAAACACCAGCAGCAAACCGAGAATGGGCACGCTAATTTTTCCGGTCACGAGTGAGTAACTCCTTCAGCGTTTGTTGTTTTTCGCGGTACAAATCGGCTAATTCGGTTTGCAGCCGGACATTGAAACGGTTGTGGTCCAGGTTGGCGCGCGTGTCGGAAATCGCCGAATCGAGCATCAGCAATTTTTCCTTGCAATTCACCGCGAGCGCGGTCGCCGGTTTCTGGAGCTGCGGCGCGGCCAAGCGCGATAATTTGCCGATGGATTGGCGGTAGGCCGTTTCCGTGCGCTCCACCTCTTGCAAGGCCTGTTCGGTCAAAAAATCGCGGTCCCCGGAAGCTTGCGCAGTCTGTCCCGGGGGCGCTGTGTTCGATGCCGGCGCGCTCGCCTGCCAGGGATGCAACAGCAGCAGCGCGGCCATCACAACCGCAACCAGCGCCGCGGCGGAGGCGGTCCACATCTTCCACTCCCGCCACCAAACCGTCGGCTGCTTCGGCTTCGGCTCGGCTTCGAGCGCCTTGCGAATTTTGGGCCACAGCTCGGGGCTTTCCCATTCCTGATGCAGATCCTTTGCCGATGCTGAAATTTCGTTCCACAGCCGGTATTCGCGGCGGCAAGCCGCACACTCCTTGAGGTGTTCGCGCGCTTCGGGCATCAGCTCCGACATCGCGAGAGCGCGTTCCAGATCGCCACATTCGAACTTCATGCCCTTTGCTCCGTCAACATTCGTTTCAATTCACGTTTGGCTTCAAAAAGCCAGCTCCGGCAGGTCCCTTCCGGCGATTGCAGAATCCCGGCGATCTCGGAATGCCTGAGGCCTTCCACTTCGAACAGCAGAAAGACGATGCGCTGGCGCTCGTTGAGCAGCGCCAGAGCCCGGTCAAGCGCGATTTTCAGCGGCAGTTTCGTCTCGCTGCGAAATTCGCGCGCCGTCGGCTTTTCAGCCAGGCGCTGCTGTTTTCGCAACGCATCGTAGCAGCAGTTGATCAGAATCCGGTAAACCCAAGTTACAAGCGAGGACTGCCCCTCAAACCCGCGCACGCCTCTGTACACTTTCAAGAATGCTTCCTGCACCGCGTCCTCTGCATCGGCGCGGCTTCCAAGTAGATGAAAAGCAAAGCTCTTCATCCGCCCGGAGTGCATGTGATAGAGCCGCTCGTAGGCGCGAACGTTGCCGCGCTTGCAGCCTTCGGCAAGCTCTTCGTCGGTAGGATTTTCCGGCAAACTACCCGCGAACGGAAGCGGCAATCCGATCTCCCAGCTCATATATACGCACGCGTGGAGCGATCGTTCTCCTTTTATGCGCCCCTCACGCCTGCGTTTCGCGCTTTAGACGTTGCGGATTCAGGAAACGTTGGGCGGCGTTCGACAAGTCACACGGACAGAAGATGTAAAATCTATGACTGATATGGCAACCGCGAGATATTACCCTGGCCCGTTCGCCTCGCATTCGTCCCGAGGCTGGGAGACGCGGAAGACAGTTTTGCTGGCGCTCACGGTGGCTCTGCTCTCCGCGATCGCGGTGTTTTTGTTGTTATGCGAACGCGATCATGCGTTCTCACGCCAGGTGAGCCGCTACGAAACACAACAGTACGTACGGCAAACCGCCTCGGCTATTCCAGCCGCAGCACCAGCAACGAGCGCGTCCAGCAATCCTAAAGCCAGCGTACAGGCGGTTCAGGCCTATATCCCGTTTGAGATCACCCGTTCCAAACACTACCAACGCGTGGGCCCCATTAGCGTCGGAATCTGGAGGACAGACGAAAAGCGGGGAACCTACGATGTGAGCCTGCTAGTAGCCGGAGAGCGCTTCGATAAGAAGCACGTTGGAATGGATCAAGCCTTGGCGATCCGCATTGGCGATGGAGCGCCTATGGAACTTGTGGTGAATCACGTCGGCAGAAGCGACGTTTCGGGTTACCTGACCACTCCTAACCAAACAGCAACGCGCTAACGGCGTTTCCTGCGCCTGTGTATCACGCGCTCAGCGCGCGCTGGAGCGGACGCCGTGAGTTGCTCGTTCTGTTGTCCGGAACCGATTTTACTGAGGATGCGGTCGTGGATCCAATGCTCATCCCACCACTCTTTCGGATCCACCTGGATGCCGGCGATCATCATGCTGAAGTGCACGTGATCTCCGAACGCCATACCGGTTGCGCCGCTGATGCCGATCTGCTGTTCCTTCTGCACCATGTCGCCCACCTTCACGAGAATTCGGCTCATGTGACCGTAGAGGCTCTGCAGCGAATAGCCGTGGTCGAGGATCACGCAATTTCCATACAGGCCGAGACGCGAAGCGTAGATCACTTTTCCGGAATTCGCGGCCTTGACGGGCATGTTCGCCGTCTGCGCGAGGTCGTATCCGAGGTGGACCTGCTCATCGACTTTCTTGCCTTGATAGTAGTAGCTGCGCTTATCGGCGAAATAGGATTCGCGCGCGCCTTTCACCGGGATAAATGGGCCTGACCAAAGAATGCGCTTCTCGGTGTTGTTGCGAAGATCATAGATCTGCTTGGCGTTCGCGCGGCGCATTTCGCGATTCAGCCTGACGAACCGGTCGACTAAGCTGCCCGTACCATCGGGATCGAGCTCGCCATCGACCTTTTGCAATTCGCGGTCATTCAACTGGATGGTGCTTTCGCGGAACTTCTTGGGAAAGACTTTCACCCAGAATGTGGTTGTGACTTCGGTACCGGCGGCGTTGCGCGCGAACGCGAGCGGGATGGTTTCGGGCGAGACATCCCAGGGAAACGGAAACAGGGAGAATCGCCGGCTGCTGTTATCGGGCTGGCCCGGCATGGGGAACGTTCCGGCCGAGTAGTTGGCGACTTTCACTCCGGCATCCGTCCAGTTGCCGCCTAGATCGAGCATCACCAGCTCGGAGCCACCTTGATTAATGTAGTGCTGGCGGCCATCGGCGACAATGCTGGGCGGGCGAAGCACGACGGGGATGTCCCGAGACAGGGTTGTGGTGCTGCCGCGCAGATCGTTCGAACTTGCTTTCAGCACCATCCGGGCCGAGCCTTCTTTGAGAAACGCGGCCTGCTTTTTCCCGGCAATGAAGCTGTAGATGCGGCTGGTCTGCTTCGACTTGGTTTCATCGTGGTAAACCGGCTGGCTCTGGCCATCCTGCTCGATGAAGGCCGAGAAGGATTTGACTCCGTGCGGAGCGTCGGCTTCGACCCGAACCGGCGTTTCGGCGCCAATGGCAGGCACCGCCTCGGCAAGCTTGAGATCAACATGCTTGCCGGAGAACCAAACGAACCCAAAGACGATCAGGATCAGGACTACGGCAACAGCTATTACGGTTTTGAATGGTGACATCGAGTTGTGAATTTCAGGTTTTGAGGACTCGCCGGCCCTCGATACGGTAGTTGCCTTTGAGGAGCCAGGCTATCGCTTCCGAATAAATTTTGTGTTCTTCAATTAATATTCGGGCGGAGAGGCTTTCGACTGTATCGTCGTCGAGGACGGGGACGGCGGATTGGAGGAGGATGGGACCGCTGTCGAGTTGCTCGTCGACCAGGTGAACCGTGCAGCCGGTGATTTTGACGCCGTGAGCCAGCGCCTGGTATTGGGCGTCGAGACCGGGGAAGGCGGGGAGCAACGAAGGATGGATATTGAGGATACGGCCCTGAAATTTCCAAACGAACTGTCCGCTCAGGAGGCGCATATATCCTGCGAGACAAACCCAATCGATCTGGTGCTTTTCAAGTAAATCAACAACTTGCGCATCGAAAGCGGCGCGATCGGCTCCGGTTGACTGTATGGAACCGCACGGTAGGCCCAATTCGCGGGCGCGAACGAGGCCCGGCGCGCTCGGCTTATTTGAAAAAACGAACCCAATTTCGCAATCGAGGCGGCCGCCCAAAACGTTTTGCGCAATGGCTTCGAAATTGGAACCGCGGCCAGAAAGAAGGATGCCCAGACGAGCGCGTTTTGGGCCGGTCACAGGTAGACGACCCCTGGCTGCCGTTTCGACTTCCTGGGGGCGACCTGGCCGATTTGGTAAAAAGGCTCGCGCAGCTTCTTCAGAATTTGCGAAACGAACCCAATCTTCTTGGGCGCTACGACCAGCACCATGCCTATGCCGAGATTGAAGGTGCGGCGAAAGTCATCTTCCGGAATATTGCCCACGCGCTTGAGCAGTTCGAATATTTCCTGTTTCGGCCACGACGCGGGATCTATTTCGGCGATGCAGTTCTTGGGCAGAATGCGAGGAACGTTGTCCGTCAGCCCGCCTCCGGTGATGTGGGCCGCGCCTTTGAGCAGGGTCGCGTTCTGAAGAGCTTGCAGAGGAGCGAGATAGGAACGATGAATTTTGAGGAGTTCGTCGGCCAAATTCGGGGAAAGTTCGGGAAGGAGCTTGCGGGCGAGCGAGTAACCATTGGTGTGGAGTCCTTGGGAGGGCAGGCCGAGGAGCAGGTCTCCGGGTTCGACGGCGGCGCCGGTGAGCATGCGTTTGCGCTCGACCGCGCCTACGATGAAGCCGGCGAGATCGTATTCGCCGGGCGCGTACAAGCCGGGCATTTCCGCAGTTTCGCCGCCAATGAGAGCGCAGCCGTTCCGTTTGCAGCCGCGGGCGATTCCGGCGACGACGCTGGCGCAGACTTCGGCGTCAAGCTTGGCGACGGCGAAATAGTCGAGGAAAAAGAGCGGTTTCGCGCCTTGCACGGCGATGTCGTTGACGCAATGATTGACGAGATCTTCGCCGATGGTGTCGTGGCGGCCGGTTGCGAAGGCGATCTTGAGCTTGGTGCCGACTCCATCGGCAGAACTGACGAGAACCGGATCGCGCCAACCTTTAAGTGAGAAACCGGCGCCGAAGCTACCGATGGAGGTGAGGACTTGCGGAGTGAGCGTTTTGGCCGCGAGGCGTTTGATGCGCGATACGGCGCGCGCGGCTTCTTCGATGTCGACGCCGGCATCCCGATAGGTGGTTCGCTGGTTCACTGCGTGAAGGAATCAGTGTAGCGAAAGAATGGGTGGGCACGTACAATTTCAGGTTCTGTGCTGCGCGCCATGCCAGAGGTGGAGGATCTCAATGGTTTGTCCTTTAATTCGGTAGACCGCGATATAGGGAAGAGGCGTAAAGACCAGTTCGCGGGTATTTTGCTTAAGTCCCTGCCGTCCGCGATTCGGGAAGGCAGTAAGCCGCGCAATCCCTTCGTAAATACTGCGCCCGACGTTTAGAGCGGCTTCGGGTTTGTCTTGCGCAATGTGGCTGCAAATGGAATCGAGATCGTCTGCCGCTTCTGGAGTCCAGCGAATGTGCATCAACCGCGGTATTTGCGTTCGAAGCGGGCGACCACTTCCTCATGGTCGATGAGCTCGCCCCGGTCCGCTTGCTCAATCCCGCGCTCTACCGCTTCGAGAAAGAGCTTGTCCTGTTCGATTAGGCGCAACGCAGCATCTCTCACCAGATGCTCAGGATCAGTGCCGTGATAGCTGGCGATCTGGGAAAGTTGCGCGACCTGCTCCGGGGTGAAATCAACTTCCATGCTCGAAAGTATAGAGAAGGCGAGGGCTGGTGTCAAAGCGCGGGGCGGAAAACGAAAACTTCCGCCCCGCATCCACTTATTCCTGTGGAAAGGTGAAATCGGGGTTATAGCCGCCGCCCGGATCCTGATACATATCGGGAGCGGGTAGCGGCTTCGAATCCACCGAAGGATTAGCAAGTTTGGAATCCGCCTTTTGGCGATTCGCCAGCTCTTTCACCAGAGGCTTGGCGATCGGCCCTTTTTGGCGATCACTGGAGTTCATGCCGGAACGGTAGCATGGCGGCGCGGCGGAATCGGGCGCGGGGGTGCCGGGAGGCAAATTTTATCTTTCGTCCAAGTAACTGCGGGCGAAGCGGATACGCCTCCCTATGACACAATATTAGAATTTATTCCGATGTTGTGACTGGGGATTCGCTCGCATGAAAAATTCCTGCCTGTTTGCGGCATTATTGGCTGCCGCGCCGTTGTATGCACAGTTGAACGTCCGGTCTGAATCGCCGGCGGTGGTGGCGATTAAAGACGCGCACATTGTCACGGTCAGCGGCTCCGATGTTCCCAAGGGGACGGTGGTGCTGCGCGACGGCTTGATTCAAGCTGTGGGGACGAACGTAGATATTCCGGCGGATGCCTGGGTGATCGACGGCGCGGGATTGACGGTTTATCCGGGTTTCATCGATGCTTTGAGCACCTGGGGGATTCCAGCCGCGACTCCTCCGGCGGCCGGGAGAGCGGCGGGCGGGCAGGCACAAACGCCGGCACAAGCGCCTCCCACGCCAATCCGGGGGCCGGAAGACCGGCCAGAAACCTACTCGTTCGAGCGCGCGGCGGACCTGGTGAACCCGTCGGATAACCGGCTCGAAGGGGCGCGGGCGGCGGGATTCACCACGGCGGCTACGTTTCCGAACCGCGGCATTTTCGAAGGGCTAGGCGCGCTGGTGAATCTGGCGGGAGAGCGCGGACGCGACATGGTCCTACAGCAGCCGATTGGGCAGCAGATCGTGTTCCGCATGGGAGCGGGAGGAATGGGGCGCTCGTTTCCATCCTCTCTGATGGGAAACATCGCTTACGTGCGGCAGCTCTATCTGGATCTGGATCAATATGAGCAGGCGAAAAAGGTTTACGCGTCGAATCCGGCGGGAAATCGCAGACCGGAATACGATCACGATCTGGAGGGCTTGGCGCAATCGCCGCGCCTGCTGCTGCCCGCCGATGAAGCGCAGCAGATCGACCGCATCTTGAATTTCGGGCACGAGCTCAAAGTGCCGTTCGCGATCTATGGGGCGCACGAAGCCTATGAGCGCGTGGATGAATTGAAGCAGGCGAATGTGCCGGTACTGGTGAGTTTGAAATGGCCGGAGAAGCCGCGCGATCCGAATCCGGAGGACGTTCCGAATTACCGCGAGCTGCTGATGCGAGAAAAAGCGCCGGCTGTCCCTGGCATGTTGGCGAAGGCGGGAGTGAAGTTCGCGTTTTTCTCCGATGGCGTGGACACCGCGCCGGATTTACGAAAAGCGATTCGGAAATCGATCGACGCCGGATTGTCGCGGGCGGATGCGGTTCGCGCGCTGACGCTAACTCCGGCGGAGGTGTATGGGGTAGCGGACCGGCTGGGGAGCATCGATAAAGGCAAGATCGCGAACCTGGTGGTGATTCGGGGCGATGTGTTCGACGATAAATCGACCATTGAATATGTCTTCATCGATGGGAATGAATTTGAACCGTCGAAGCAAGCACAGGAAGGGCCGCCGGCGAGGCCTGCAAGAAGAGACGGAGGAGAGAACTAATGCGGCGCGTGTTATCGATTCTATTTGCGCTGGCGGCGGCCGCGGGTTTGAGCCGCGCCCAAACGATTTTGATTCGTAACGCCACGGTTCTGACCGTTACAAAAGGAACGGTGGAGAACGGCAGCGTGCTGATTGAAAACGGCAAGATTGCGGCGGTGGGGAAGAACGTGAGCGCTCCGGCGGATGCCACGGTGGTGGATGCCACGGGCAAGTACCTGATGCCGGGCATCATCGATTGCCACTCGCATACGGCGATCGAAGGCGGCGTGAATGAGGGCACGCTTTCGGATTCCTCGATGGTGAATATCAAAGACGTCATCAATCCATCCGATATCAATATTTATCGCGGGCTGGCCGGAGGGTTGACGGTTTCGAACGTGCTGCACGGAAGCGCGAACGCGATTGGCGGGCAGACGATAGTTATCAAGCTGCGCTGGGGCAAGAACGCGCAGGAAATGTTATTTCAAGGCGCGAAACCAGGCATTAAATTCGCGTTGGGCGAGAACCCGAAGCGGGCTGGAGAGCCGAGCCAAAACTTTTTCAGCCAGGGACCGGCGCCGCAGCGGCGTTATCCCGGAACGCGGATGGGCGTCGAAGAAGTGATTCGCGAAAGCTTCACCGAAGCGAAGAATTATGAAGCGGCGTGGAAGGAATACAACGAGCGAGTGGCGCGCGGAGAGCATCCGATTCCTCCGCGTAGAGATTTGCGGCTGGAGCCGCTGGTGGAGGTGATGCAAGGCAAGCGGTATGTGCATGCGCACTGCTACCGGTCGGATGAAATTCTGATGCTGCTGCGGGTGGCCGATGAGATGGGATTCAAAGTGCGCACGCTGCAGCATGCGCTCGAGGCGTACAAAGTGGCGGATGAGATCAAAGCGCACGGGGCAAGCGTGTCGACGTTCAGCGACTGGTGGGCGTACAAGAGCGAGGCCTATGATGCTACGCCATACAATGCCGCGATGTTGACGCGCAAAGGCGTGGTGGTCTCGGTCAATTCGGATTCCGACGAATTGCAGCGCCATTTGAATCTGGAAGCGGCAAAGAGTATGCGCTACGGCGGATTGAGCGAGACGGAGGCGCTGGCGCTAGTGACGATCAATCCGGCTAAACAGCTCGGCATCGACGACAAAGTGGGATCGATTGAGGTGGGCAAGTCGGCGGACATGGTGCTGTTCGATAAGCATCCACTTTCGAACTTCTCAAAGGTACAGAAGGTTTGGATCGATGGGCACGAATATTTCGATCGCGATAAAGATCTGGAGACGCGGCCGAAGTTCGAGCGGGAGAAGAAGATGCTGCTCGATAAAGAGAATGCGCAGAGCACGCGCGGGCCGGGCTCGCGGCGGAACGCACCCGCCGCTACTCCGATGCAGGAGGTGGCGCGCTAATGAGGACGTCGAAACTGTTTGCGATTGTGCTGGCTTGCGCCGCGCCGTGCATGGTGGCGGGAGCGGAGGCGAATTCGCTGCTGATTCGGAACGTGACGGTACATCCGGTTACAGGACCGGACATTCGTAACGGGTCCGTTCTGGTGCTGGATGGGAAGATTGCCGAGATCGGGCAGCGGCTAACGGCGAGAGACGGCGCGCGCGTCATCGATGGACACGGATTGCAGTTGTATCCGGGGTTGATCAATGCCGCGACGAATGTGGGGTTATCGGAGATATCGTCGCTGCGCGACACGGTGGATCTGGATGAGATCGGGACATTCAATCCGGAGTTGCGAGCGGAGGTTGCGTTTAATCCGTCGAGCGAGCACATCGACGTGACGCGGGCTTCGGGGATTACGACGGTGGTGAGCCTTCCGGGAAGCGGCGGACGCGGTTTTCGCAGAGGCGGCGGAGGAACCGTGATTGCAGGCCAGGGCGCGGTGATGCATCTGGAAGGCTGGACCTGGGAAGACATGGCGGTAAAGCCGAGCGCCGTAATGGACACGCTGTTTCCGGAGATCCAGAACGTGCCGGCGCGGTTTGCGGCACTGCTGGGAACGCCGGTGCGCGGTTATGCCGAAGAGGAGCGGCAGTATCGAGAGCAGCTTCGGCAAATGAGTGAATTTTTCGATAAGGCGCGGGCGTATGAAAAGGAGAAATCGGCTCCGGGTCCGGATTTCCGCCGCGACATCCGGCTGGAGGCGATGATTCCGGTGATTGAAGGCAAGCTGCCGCTGCTGGTGCGCGCCGAACGGGAGCGCATGATCAAAGATGCGGTGGAATTCGCGGACAAGGAGAAGGTGAAGATCATCATTGCCGATCCGCGGGAGCTGGGGAGCGCGGGGCCGCTGCTGAAATCTCACGACATTCCGGTGGTTTTGGGCAAGACTTTTCAACTTCCGATGAACGACGACGATCCGTATGACGCGCCCTACACGCTGCCGGAGGATTTCTATAAAGCGGGCGTGAAGATTTGTTTCGGAACGTTCGATGTCGAGTTTGCGCGCAACGTGCCGTTCGAAGCGGCGCAAGCGGTGGCGTTCGGGTTGCCGCACGAGGAAGCGCTTAAGGCGCTGACCATCAATAGCGCGGAGATTTTGGGTGTGGGGGATCGGTTAGGTTCGATTGAGAAGGGTAAGCTGGCGGATTTTATTCTGACGGACGGCGATCCGATGGAAGCGAAGACGAATATTAGGCAGATGTTTATTGCGGGGCGGGAAGTAAGTTTGGAATCGCGGCATACGCGGGAGTATGAGAAGTGGATGAAGCGGCCGTAGGGATCGCCGATGAGCGTAAGCGGGTGGAACTTTGCGTTCTACGGTAAATTGGTTAGATGGGGCTTCTTCCGATCGCGGCTTGCCTGTTTAGCTTGATGAGTAATGGGCAGCTGCGAGGAGTGGTTCTTGACCCTGCGTCGGCGGGTGTTTCTCGCGCGACCGTGCGACTAATCTCGCTTGAGCGTGTTTTTCAAACGAAGACGGCGGTCGACGGAAAATTTGATTTTAATGACGTAATGCCGGGATCGTATGAGTTGTCGGTAACGGCTCCAGGATTCATCGAGCAACAGATGACTTTAACGGTTTCAGAGAAATCAGCCGAACAGAGACGGATCGTGCTGGAGCTTGCTAATTCCGACGCGACGTGCGGTCCTGACGCCGCTCTCAACTATAAACCAGTCGACAAGAAAGGCGCTCGCGTGACTGGCACCATCACCGGCTTCAACGACGGACGGCCACTTGCAAATGTGAAACTGGCGATGAGTGCGAGTAACGAGAACGGCCGGAAGCTACTACATTCGACTACTGATAAGCAGGGCGGGTTCGTATTGGCGGGGATCAAGCCCGGCTATTACGATCTTGTTTTGACGCGAAGCGGGTATCTTCGAGAAACGATCAAGCACGTCCTAGTGCCCAGGGAGAACGTGGTTGTGATAGATTCGACAATGCTCGACCGGCCCGTGGTGTGCCAATGACGGACTGGCTGAGCAACGCAGTGTGACGCGATACTCTGCTAAACGCAGTCCTGCTGTTGCACACCACAAGGGCTAATAGCCGATTATCTGTTGGAGGGTTGAACGTAAGTCCTAAACCTTAACTACAGGCACTTGAATTTCAGTTACGTATGACTCGTTCTCCCGGCTTACCGGCGTTACGATGTGAAGGAAGATTTCACGCGTTGGCCCCCCTATTTGGTAGCCGTTCGCCTCGATCCACCGGAGCAACCCTCCATATGCCTCGCCAATGCGGTTGAATGCCCCTTTGTGCACTGTACTCGCCACTGTGGAAGCCGGCAATTCGCAGACGTACAGTCCCGCTGGCGCCGTCGCCGCGTGTTTCAGGTAGACGCCCACCTCTGCGTCAAGGTTCTGATCCTTGAATTCCCGATCGTGCCAAACAGCTGCCGTTGGTCCTTCCTTGGCAAGAGGCCCCAGCA
>CAWBDW010000083.1:0-91584 GCA_963787545.1 uncultured Acidobacteriaceae bacterium | reverse complement strand
CCTAGATACCAACCCAGCCAAACACCAACGGTTACCAGACCGACCGCTATTAAGGTGAGGCGCAGGCGCATTACTTTCATCCTACGGGGTCGCCTGCTGGCCCGATCATAGGTGTTTGCGCGCGATACCACCTTGGTAGAAATGCGTAGAGAGTCTTTGGACGGCGGGGGGTAAAGTAGGATTTCGTGCTTGCAATCGCCGCATTGCTACAGACCCAACTTTCGGGGCTTCCCGAGCACCGGGTCGCGAACATGTTCCGGCCTTTCGCGACGCCGGGGACGTCGGAAAAGAATATCGCACTGCTGACGCTGGCAATCACGGGCGTGATCTTTGTGTTCGTCGGCGGACTAATTGTTTATACGATTTGGCGTTTTCGCGATCAGGCGGGCGATGCATCCGGTCAGGAGCCCCCACAGGTTTATGGGAGCAATCAGATTGAAGTGGCCTGGACGGTGATTCCCATTCTGATTGTCTTCGTATTGATCGGGGTGTCGGCGCGTGTGATTGCGGGCGTACAAAACGCCAGCCCGCCGCCATCCACCCTGCACATTACACTAATCGGTCATCAATGGTGGTGGCAAGTGGAGTACCCGGATTTTCACGTGACGACAGCGAATGAAATTCATGTGCCGGTTTCTCCGGACGCGACGACGGCGACATATCTGAAGCTGGAAAGCATGGACGTCATTCATAGCTTTTGGGTGCCGCAGCTTGCGGGAAAAACCGATCTGATTCCGAATCGCACCAACTATACCTGGATCGACCCGAAAGAGCCGGGCATTTTCCTGGGCAATTGCGCCGAATATTGCGGAACGCAGCACGCGAACATGCGGCTGCGGGTGATCGCTCAGCCGAAAGCGGATTTCAACAATTGGGCGGTGGCGCAGCGGGAAAATGCGGTAAGCGATGCTGCCGCAGCGCACGGAAAGCAAGTGTTCGAATCGCTTTCCTGCGTCAATTGCCACACCGTGCGAGGCACGCCATCGGTAGGCAAATTCGGGCCGGATCTTACGCACTTAATGAGCCGGCAAACAATCGGCGCCGGAGTGCTTACCAACACGCACGAGCATTTGCGCGAATGGGTGAACGATCCGCAGCAGGCGAAGCCGGGCTGCTTTATGCCGAGCATGAAATTGACGAATCAGGAATTGGACGCAGTCGTTTCGTATCTCGAGTCGCTGCATTAGGGACAGCAAGGGATCGATGGCATCGATAGATTATCCGCTGGAACGGCCGGAGCTTGACGAAGAAGGCTGGGGCTTCGCGGAGCACCTGTACAGATGGGTGGCCACCGTCGACCACAAGAAGCTGGGTCTGATGTACGTCGTGGCTGCGCTGTTCTTCATGATTGCGGCGGGGCTCATGGCGTTGGTCATCCGCTGGCAACTCGCGTTTCCGAACGGGCAGGTGGTTGGACCGGACACCTACAACCGTTTATTCACCATGCACGGCAGCACCATGGTGTTCTTTGTGGGCATGCCGATGATCGCCGGATTTTCAAACTACCTGATCCCGCTGATGATTGGCGCGCGCGATATGGCGTTTCCGCGGTTGAACGCGTTCGGGTTCTGGATTTTTCTTTTCGGCGGCCTGCTTCTTTATTTCAGCTACATCGGCGGCAGCGGATTATATGGAGTCGGATCGGCGCCCGATGTGGGCTGGTTCGCCTATGCTCCGCTCACCGAAAGAGCGTTCTCGCGGGGCGCCAGCACTGATTACTGGACAATCGGGATTCTGATTTCCGGACTGGGCAGCATGGCCACCGCCATCAACGTCATTGCAACGACATTCTGTATGCGATGTCCGGGCATGACGCTGAGCAGAATGCCCATGTTCGTGTGGGTCATGTTAATAGATGCGTGGCTCGTTGTGGTGGCGCTGCCTTCGTTGTCGGCAGCTCAAGTCATGCTGTTGCTCGACCGCTTTCTGGGCGCGCATTTCTTCGATACGCAAGCCGGCGGGTCGGCGGTGCTTTGGCAGCATTTGTTCTGGATCTTTGGCCATCCGGAAGTTTACATCCTGATCTTTCCCGCATTCGCAATTCTTTCCGAAGTGATCCCTGTCTTTTCGCGCAAACCGCTGTTCGGCAGGGCGGCCATGGTGGGCGCGGTGGTGGCGATCGGCTTTATCAGCCTGGGCGTCTGGGCCCATCACATGTTCGCGGTTGGAATGACCTCCTGGTCGAACACCTTCTTCGCGGCATCCAGCATGATGGTGGGAATTCCCACGGGCATTAAAATTTTCAACTGGACGGCGACCATGTATGGCGGCAAAATTCGTTTTTCGACGCCGATGCTTTTTTGCTGCGCGTTCCTGTTGCAGTTTCTGCTGGCGGGGCTGACCGGCATCATGCTTGCGGTGGCGCCGTTCGACTGGCAGCTTCACGATTCCCATTTTGTAGTTGCCCATTTTCACTACACTCTGGTGGGCGGCCTGGTGACCGGACTGCTTGCTGGTATGTTCTATTGGTTCCCGAAGGTCACGGGAAAGATGTACAACGAGACGCTGGGCAAATGGTGTTTCTGGCTCTTCGTGATTGGATTTAACGTGACTTTTCTGCCCATACATGTGCTCGGTATTTTGGGCATGCCGCGCCGCGTCTATACGTATGCGCCGGGGCGTGGGTGGGAAATTTGGAATCTGATCGCATCCATCGGTGCGCTGGTCATGGCGTTCGGCATTCTCATTTTTGTCTGGAACATGATTCAGTCGGCAATCTCGGGGCGGCCTGCGGGCGACGATCCATGGGACGGATGGACGCTCGAGTGGTCCACCACCTCTCCTCCACCCGAATACAATTTCGAAAAACTGCCGGTGGTGCGCAGCAGCCGGCCGCTATGGGATCTCAAGCATCCGCAGGACCCGGATTGGAAGTACGACTAGAGAAATGATGAGCGAGGAAAACGTACTCACAGCGGATTCTTTAACGCTGGAACGCGAATGGAAGCTGCCGGACCGCGGCACGATTGCGGTTATTTTCCTGATCATCACGGAATCGGTGCTGTTCCTGCTGTTCGCTGTCGTCTACCTGCTGTATATCGGCAGAAGCATCACCGGTCCGTTCCCGAAAGATGTCCTCGAAATACCGATCGTCGCGACCATTTGCCTGCTGTCGAGCAGCTTGACAATCGTTTTGGCCGAGCATGCGTTGGAGAAGAATCATCTGGGGCGTTTCAAACTTTGGTGGGTGGTGACGATTTGCCTGGGATTGGAGTTCCTGACGGCAACGGGTCTGGAATGGCGGACGCTCATTTGGCACGATCATTTAACCATCAGCACGAATCTATTCGGTACCACCTTCTATTCGCTGGTGGGGCTGCATGCCAGTCACGTGACGGTGGGGCTGATTTTTCTTTTGACGGTGCTGGGCGTGACGCTGTTCGGATTTCCGATCGAAACGCAAAAGAGGCGAGTGAAATTTTTATCGTGGTACTGGCACTTCGTAGACGCGGTGTGGGTGATCGTTTTTACGGTCGTGTACGTCATCGGCAGATAGAGAATCGAACGTATGTCGATTGAAAGGCATCATGGCGAGGCGGCGGAGCGGACCGGGGAGACACACATCCAGTTGCCGGCTCCCACGTTCTGGCCCATGGTGTTTGCGTTTGGAATCACGCTGCTGTTCGGCGGCCTGCTGACGTACTGGGCCGTGAGCGCGGTTGGATTTCTGGTGGCAATCTCCGGAGCGCTGAAGTGGTGGCATAGCGTCATTCCTGTGGAAGAGCACGAGCTGCTAGAGATCGATACCGCGCACCGGCCGGCGCCGATTGTGGCCGAAGCGCGTTCGGTGTTGAGGCTCCAAGCGGGGGAACATGGACATCGCATGCACATTCCCGAGCGGGTTCATCCGTATTCGGCGGGATGGAAAGGTGGACTTGCAGGCGGTGCAGCGATGGCGATTCTAGCGTGTCTCTACGGCCTTATCGCGCAACACAGCATTTGGTATCCGGTCAATCTCCTTGCGGGAGTAGTGATTCCAGGCATGGGCGACGTTTCGCTGCAGCAACTCCGAGCTTTCGATCCGCTGGCCTTTGTGGCGGCTCTGATCGGTCACGGCATTCTCTCCATTCTGGTGGGAGTGGTTTACGCCGCGATTATGCCGATGTTTCCGAAGTATGCACCATTGTGGGCGGGAATTCTGGTCCCACTTTTCTGGAGCGGGCTGGTAGCGACAACCCTCGGCGTGCTGAATCCGGCTATGAACGGACGCATTAGCTGGCCGTGGTTCATAGCGTGCCAGGTGGCGTTCGGGCTGGTGGGCGGTTATGTGATTGCGCGGAGCACGAATATCCAGACGCTGCAATCGCGCCCCCTGGCGCAAAGAGCCGCTCTGCACTTTCCCGTTGATGAGCCGCCTACGACCAAGGAACGGGACTAAGCGTGCCACGCGCGGCGAACGGACGAGGTCGAAAGTGGCGAGTGGCAGCCGCTGGTTTATTGCTGCTGTCGACGACGGCGTGTGAGCCGTGGGGCAAGCCTGGTGCTCCGCGGCCCGCGCCCGATCAGATTACGGATTTTAAAACGCTGTATAGCACAAACTGCTCGGGCTGCCACGGTGTCGACGGAAGGAATGGAGCGGGCAGAATCTTGAACGACGCTCTGTATTTGTCGATCATCCCAAGACAGACGCTGCAGCAGACTATCGAAAACGGACGGCCGGGTACCGCGATGCCGCCCTTTGCGAAGAGCCAAGGCGGTCCACTGACGCCGCGTCAGGTTACGGCGCTCGTTAATGGGATCGAAAGCCAATGGGCGGGACCGGTGAATGCGGCGAACACGCATCCTTCTTATGGCGGGCAGGCAAATAGCGGCGATGCGCGAAGAGGGATGAAGCTGTTCGCAACCGATTGCTACATGTGCCATGGGCCCGGCGCTCCGATCGGCGCGGTGACGGACCCGAATTTTTTGTCGCTGGTGTCGGACCAGAATCTGCGTACGTCGATTCTTATCGGACGGCCGGATTTAGGCATGCCCGATTATCGAACCTTAAATATGGGTCATGCGCTGACGGATCAGGACGTTTCGGATCTGGTGGCGTATCTGGTTTCCAAGCGTCCGCCGGAAGCCAGCGCGGCGCTGCAGGCGGCTGGCGCTCCCATCGCTGAAGGGAGCGGATATGGACCGGGGAGTCCGCGCCAACAGAAGGGCGAAGGAAACAAATGGAGGGGCAGCAGCCAGGGAGGGGGTAAATGAGAGGACCCGATCACGAAGAGATCGCCGGCCGGGACGACTTGGCGAAAGAAGCGAAAGAGAATCCGAGCAGGCGGGACTGGCTGTTTACCGCCGGCGTGGCGGTGAACGTCGCGGCAGGCGTGCTTCTGGCCATTCCGCTGGTGGGATTTGTGTTCTCGAGTTTTGTGCAGAGGAAAGATCCGCGAAGCTGGATTTCGCTCGGGGCATTGGAAAATTTTCCGGAGCGCGCCACGCGGCTCGCCACCTATCGCAATCCGTACACGCGGCCATGGGACGGCCAGACGGCGGATATTCCATGCTGGGTGCGCCGGTTGACCGGGACGCAGTTTCAGGTTTTCGCGATTAACTGCGCGCATCTGGGGTGTCCGGTACGGTGGTTTCAAGAATCGGGATTATTTTTGTGTCCCTGCCACGGGGGAGCTTATTACGAGGACGGGTCGCGCGCGGCAGGGCCGCCTCCACGAGGGCTGTTCGAATACAAATACAAAGTAGAAAAAGGCGAATTGTGGGTGCGCGGCGGAGAGATGCCGACGCTCGCGAATCCGGTGTAAGGGCGAGAGGATTGGAATGAATAAGCTGAGAAACGCGGCGGTCTGGCTCGATGACCGGCTGCATCTGACCGCGCTGTACGCCTCCACCGCGGGACATGAAGTGCCGGCGAGCTCAGGAAGCTGGTTCTATGTATTCGGCAGCGCTACCCTGCTTTGTTTCATGATTCAGGTCATCACCGGGGCATGCCTCGCTTTTGTCTACATACCCTCGACGAACGAAGCCTTTACCAGCTTGCAGTACTTGAATCACGTCCAGTTTTGGGGCTGGTATTTGCGCGCGGTCCATTATTGGGGATCGAATTTCATGGTGGCGTTCATGAGCGCGCACATGATCCAGGTGTTTCTTTTCGGAGCATACAAATATCCGCGCGAAATGACCTGGGTGACGGGCATTTTTCTGCTGCTCTGCACGCTGGCGCTCGCCTTTACCGGCCAGGTGATGCGCTTCGATCAGGACGCGTATTGGGGGCTGTCGATCGGCGCGTCGATTCTAGGGCGGATTCCGCTGGTGGGGGCCGGGCTGGTGCACCTGGTGCTCGCCGGGCCCATAATAGCGGGCGAAACGTTATCGCGCTTCTTCACGCTACACGTGTTTATCATTCCGGGGCTGATTATCGCTTTCGTGAGCGTGCATCTGCGTCTGGTGTTGACCAAAGGAATCAACGAATATCCGAAGCCGGGCCACAAAGTGCGGCGCGCCACTTACGATGCCGAATATGCGGAGCTGATCCGGAAAGAAGGCGTTCCGTTCGTGCCGCAAGCGATCGGGAAGGATCTGATTTTCGCGGCGATCACCATCGTGTTGATTTTAGGATTCGCGCTGGCGTTTGGTCCGAAGGGGCCAGTGGGACAGCCGAATCCAACGCTAGTGGATGCAAGCCCGCGGCCCGATTTCTATTTTCTTTCGATTTTTGCCGCGCTGGCGCTGCTGCCCGACTGGATGGAAACCATCGTAATGTTTCTCGCGCCGGCGGCGTTGCTTCTGTTTCTTCTGTTGCTGCCGTTTATTTCGAACACCGGCGAGAAGAGCGCGGCGCGTAGGCCGGTCGCTGTGCTTTCGGTGATTTTGATTGTGCTGGCGATCGTCACCCTTGCCTATTATGGGGAGACTTCGCCGTGGTCGCCGCGCATGGACGCCTGGAGCGGAGATCCGGTGCCGGTCAAGTTTATTAAAGGACGGACGCCGCTCGAGATGCACGGGGCGCTGGTGTTCCAGAACAAACAGTGCCGCAACTGCCATTCGCTAGGTGAGCACGGTGGCGAACGGGGTCCGGCACTCGACGCCGTCGCGACGCGGCTCACCAGAGTCGAGATGGTTCGTCAGGTCATCCAGGGCGGTGGAAATATGCCGGCCTATGGAAAGAAGCTGACGCCCGCGGAAGTAGAAGCGCTGATCGATTTTATGGAGACGCTGAGGCCGCAGTCGACGCCGCCCTCGAAAAATGCCGCGCCTCCGCAGAATCGTTTGCCGCGCGATTTGGCGGTCCTTGGGATGGGGCGGTCCGTAGCCCGAAAATAAGAGAAGTGGATCCTGTTGCAAGTGCGGCGCTGGCTTCCTGGAAGCTCGATCTCCGATTCTTGGCGGTGCTGTTTGCGGCCGCGCTGATTTATCTGCGCGGGTGGCTGCGCGGGCGTCGCATGTTGCGCGACGAACGAGATGGCGCGCGGCTCGGCGCGTTCCTGTGCGGGCTGGCGGTTGTGTTCGTGGCGATCGCGTCGCCGCTCGATTCCTTCGACAGCCTGTTTCTATCGGCGCATATGACGCAGCATTTGCTGCTGCTGATGATTGCGCCGCCGCTGCTGCTGCTGGGCGCATCCGGTGCTGCCGCTGCTGCGCGGACTTGCCGAAGCGGTTCGTGAAAGAAGCGCTGGGACCATTTCTCGCATGGCCGGCGTTGCGGCGGCTCGCGCGCGAGGCTGATTGCGCCGCCGGTGGCGTGGCTGATTTTCGCGGTGAGCACGATTGTTTGGCATCTGCCGTATTTTTATGAGCTGGCGCTTGCGATCGCCCGCCTGGCATGGCGCGCAGCATGCGTCATTCTTTTGGACTGGCATTTTGTTCTGGTGGCCGGTGGTGCAGCCCGGGCCGGGGAAGAGCCGCGTTCCGAATTGGGCGCCCATTCCGTATCTGCTGTTCGCCGACATCTTGAATACCGCAATCGCCGCATGCTTCGTTTTTTCCGGCAGATTGCTGTACCCGAGCTATGCGGCGGTACGCGCCGGCGGCATGAGTGCGCAGAGCGATCAGACGCTGGCGGGAGCCATCATGTGGGTGCCTGGATCCATCATCTATATTTTGCCCGCGATCGTGTTTACCATGCGGCTGGTTTCCGGAACGCCGCGCAGGGCAAGCTGGGCGAAAGTCCAAAGACAGGTGAAAGCGCCTCCTCCATTAAGGCGCGGAAGTCTCAGATTGCCGGTGCTGCGCCGCTGCGCGCAAGTGGCAATGCTTGTGCTTGCGCTGGCGGTCATGGCGGATGGATTTTTCGGCACACAGGTCGCGCCTTTGAATCTAGCGGGCGTGCTGCCGTGGATTCATTGGCGTGCGCTTTCGCTCGTAGCGCTGCTGGCCGTGGGAAATTTGTTCTGCATGGCCTGTCCGTTCACGCTGGTGCGGGATATGGGCAGATGGGTTCTGCCGGCAAAATGGCGTTGGCCGCGGCAGCTGCGCACCAAATGGATGGCGATGGCGCTGTTAGTTGTCTACCTGTGGGCATACGAAGCGTTTGGATTGTGGAACAGTCCGTGGTTGACGGCTTGGATCGTCGCGGGATATTTCACCGCCGCGCTGCTGGTGGACGGATTGTTTCGGGGCGCCAGCTTTTGTAAGTATGTCTGTCCGATCGGGCAGTATCACTTTGTCAGTTCGCTGGTGTCGCCTCGCGAAGTGCGCGTGCGGAGCGCGGCGGTGTGCAAATCCTGCCGGACGCACGATTGCATCAAGGGGAACGAGCACGCTCGGGGCTGCGAGCTGTATTTATTTCAACCGAAGAAGACGGGCAATCTGGACTGCACGTTCTGCATGGATTGCGTGAAGGCCTGCCCGCACGATAATGTTGCGCTGCTGCCGGCGGCGCCCGCGAGCGCGCTACTGGACGATCCGTACCGATCGTCGATTGGAAGACTGTCGAAGCGAACGGATCTGGCCGCGTTGGCGCTGGTTGTGGTATTCGGTGCATTTGTGAATGCAGCGGCCATGATCGATCCAGTCATGCAATGGGTGCACGCAGCGCCCGGGTCTGTCGCCGCGTTCGTAATCGGCGGGGCAGTGCTTTTGCCCGCAGCGGCGGTGCTTTTCTGCGCGGCGCTCAACCGGCTGGCAGGATTACGGCATAGCGTTGGCCGGGCGGCGCGGCGGTTTATTTTCGCGCTGGTTCCGGTAGGTGTCGCGATGTGGGCAGCGCATTTGCTGTATCATCTCGCGATTGGATGGAATGCGCCGTGGGCCAGTTCGATGCCATTTGTACCGGGCTGGCTGACGCCCGCCCAAATCGTATTGCTGGATGCGGGCGTGCTACTTAGCTTGTATGTGGCGTGGCGCGTGGCGAAGCAGTTTTCCGGTGAAATGCGAACCGCCGTTGCGCTGCTTGCGCCGTGGGCGGGATTCTCGCTGGCCTTGTATGCGGCTGGAATCTGGATTTTGCTGCAGCCGATGCAAATGCGCGGCATGATGCATTGAGGACATCTTGCTGACGCGCGCGGCTCTATTTTTCCTGGCGGCAGGCGTAGTATTTGGAGACGGCGGCACCATGCTGTTCCGCCAGCAGGCCGGACCGTTCGTAATCACCGCGTTCGCCGAACCGGCGCCGGTGCGGGTGGGCGTCGCGGATATCAGTACGATGGTGCAGAGGGAAACCGATCAAAGCACGGTTCTCGACGCTAAGGTGAGCGTGCACCTGAAGCAATCGGCGCCCGGCAAAATCGTTGAGCTAGTGGCGCCCGCTACGCATGCGAATGCGACAAACAAGCTGCTGTATGCGGCTCATCTCAATATTCCCTCGACGGGCGAGTGGACGCTAAGCGTGGATGTGAGCGAAAAGCAAGGCGCGGCGTTGGCTTCGACTGAAATCAATATTCTGCCACCAGAACCGGCGGGGGAGACGTACTGGCCGTATTTCCTTTTCGTGCCGCTTGGGATTTTGGTGTTTGTGCTGAACCGCTGGCTGCGAAAAAAATTCGGCGTCAGGAATCCGCGAGCACGGCCATAGCGGCGTTGCGTCCGTTGATAGCAATCACGCTGCCGCCGGGGTGCGTACAGGCGCCGCAGAGATAGAGGCCGGGCATGCCGGTTCGAGTGCGGAGGCGATTGCTCCACATGTAGCGCGGCAGGCACTCGCCTTGAAAAATGTGTCCACCGGTGAGCCCGACTTTCTTTTCGATATCCGGAGGGCCGAGCGCTTCCGCATCGATCACGGCATCCGGGATATTGCTGCAGAAGCGCGCTAACGCATCAAGCGCGAGGCGCTTTGGCGGATTCGCGATGGTCATCCCAATCGCCTTGTTGGAAACGGTAGGGCACATATTGCGAAAAAATGCTCATGGTATGCGTGCCCGCTGGCGCGACGGTCGCGTCATGCACGGTTTGGAAATAGAGTTCGGTCCAGAGGCGAACGGGGAGGCAATGGCTGCGAGAGGCGGCATAGCCAGCTTTCCACTCGTCTTTCGTAAGTGGCGTGTTGACCTGCGCGAAATGGTGAGGTTCGCAAAGACCGGGGCGTGCACGGAAATTCGGCAGCTCGCGCAGCCAGACATTGAGCTTCAGCGTGCAGCCTTCGATGGGTACGGATTCTACCTGAGCGCGCCAGCCTCGATCGGCTGAATCGCCGAGAAGAGCGAGAGTCGTGCGCGGATCGGCATTTGAGATCACGACGGGCGCATGGATGCGTTCTCCGGATTCGAGCAAAACGCCTTCGCCCGGAACGATCTGTGACACGCGCACACGGGAGGCGATCTGGGCGCCGGCATTCTGCGCGGCATCGGCCAAATAGAACGAGACCATGCCCATGCCGCCTTGCACGTAACCCCATTGCCCGGCCAAACCGCCTAACCGTCCCGACGAATGATGGAATCGAATGGACGCGGTGCCGGGATCGAAGGGGCTGGCATTGGTCCCAATTACGCCTTGACCGAGATAGGCGATTTGCAACCGCTCATCGGACAGATAGCGTTCGACGAACTCGGCCATGGACCAATCGAAAAGCAGCGCGCGGGCTTCCGCATCGCCACCGAGGCGATCTTCCAGTTGTTCGCGAGTAGGCGGCTCGCCGATCCAGACGTCCTCGCAGTTAGGCGGACGAAGTGCATCGCGCAGGCGTCGAATGATATCCGACATGGCGCGCCAGCCTGAAACGTCGCGCGGAGAGAAGCGCGCCAGTTCGGCTTCGCAGCGTTCATCGTCGTCATAAAGCTGAATACTCGTGCCGTCTTCGAAGGGAACGAAAAGACCGTTAGTTGCAGGAGACCAGGAGTAGCCGAGGGCCGCCAAGTTCAGCTCTTCGATTACGAGCGGATGCAGCAGGCCGGCGAGATAGGCGCAGGGCGACATCCGGACGCCGGGCCAAGGTTCTTCGATGGTGCAGGCTCCGCCAATGCGCTGCGCGGCTTTCGAGCACCAGCACGCGCTTGCCCGCGCGCGCGAGATAAGCGGCGCACGTGAGGCCATTGTGCCCGGCGCCGACGATCAGCGCGTCCCAGCGTTTGGCGGCGAGTTCGTGGACAGGCGCGGGCAGGCCGACGAGGCCGAGGGAATGGACGGCAGACAAGGCATGACCGGAGATCACTTGAATGGCACTTTTTCCATTGCCGCTCCAAAGATCTTGCCAAGTCCAGGCTCTTGAACAAAGGCAATGATCCGGATGTTAGTGGGGTCCGTACCGGGCTTCAGCTCCAACTGGAAGTCTTGACTGAAACTTTTCTCTGCTTTTAGGCTCCCAATTTTTTTGAGGTACTCTACAACGGCAACATGCGTCAGGCGGCGACCGCTATTTTCTCCGCGCAAAACCTGAGACTCAGCATGGTTGAGGGCGACTGCCACGTAAACATCAGCACGATGCTTTTGGGTATTGCTATCCGCTTCGATGCGCGCCCTAAGGATCGGCTGATTACCTGCCTTCGATGGCTACGGATTTAATGTGCACGGGAAGCGCTTGGGCCGCAGCGGCCTTCTGAAGCATTTGGTCCATTTGTCGTGGTTTGTTAAGTCGCAATTCGGCAGTGCCATCAACAATCATTTGCGGCGTGTACACATCGCTTATTCCAAGCGCACGAGCATACGCGCTCTGCCGGCCAGTTAATAAAGACGACGAATATGGATCTTTCCAACCGTCGTGATTCCAATAGTCAACATGCTCGCTGAGGACAATCAACGGAGCGCCGGAAGCAAGGTGCGCACCATCCATTTTTTGCAACAGGGCATCGGCCGGAGGACAGCTCGAACAACCCTCCGACGTAAACAACTCGATCAGAACAGGAGACGCCTGGGCAATCTCAGCAGCACGGACGTGACTTCCGGCGACTCCGCACGCGGCTAGAATCAGAATCGGAAATATTCTCATATGGGAGACGCGCCTCTGCGCACCCATATTTTATGCCGTACGCTGCGCTTCGGCTTTGCCGCTGTCCGCGGCGATAGCGGCTTGGGCGGCGGCTAAGCGAGCGATGGGGACGCGATACGGCGAGCACGAGACATAGTTCATGCCCACTCGATAGCAGAACTCGACCGAACTCGGCTCGCCGCCATGTTCGCCGCAGATGCCAACTTCGAGATCGGGGCGTGCGCCGCGGCCAAGTTTGACGGCGTATTCGATGACCTTCCCAACGCCATCCTGATCGAGCACAGCGAACGGGTCTGCCTTGAAAATTTTCAAATTCTCATATTGTTTGGAGAACTTGGTGTAATCGTCGCGCGAAAGGCCCATCGTGGTCTGCGTCAGATCGTTGGTGCCGAAGCTGAAGAAATCCGCCTCGCGCGCTACTTCATCCGCAGTCATCGCCGCGCGGGGGATTTCGATCATCGTGCCGACCATGTATTTGAGATTCCGCATACCGGCCGCGCCGAGAACTTCCTCCGCGACCCTGGTGACGATAGCTTTTTGATTTTCTAGCTCTTTGACGTTGCCGATCAGCGGGATCATCACTTCGGGAATGACCTTGATGCCTTTTTTCGCAACCTGGACGGCGGCTTCGAAAATGGCGCGGACCTGCATCTCCGTAACTTCGGGATACGTGATACCAAGACGGCAGCCGCGGTGTCCGAGCATTGGATTAAATTCGTGCAGCTCTTCGACGCGCTCGCAACAGCTCAGGCAAATGCTTCTTCAGTTCGCCGACGCTGACCCCATAAGTCGAGGCCATTTCTTTTTTCTCTTTGGAAGACGCGTGCGGGAGTTTGGCGAGATCGACCATTACGTTTTCGCGCTTCGGCAGAAATTCGTGGAGTGGCGGATCGAGAGTGCGAATCACAACCGGGAAGCCGTCCATAGCGGCGAACAGACCGACGAAATCCTTGCGCTGCATCGGCAGCAATTTCTTCAGAGCGTTCTTGCGCGATTTTTCATCGCGCGCGAGAATCATGGCCTGCATGTGCGGAATGCGGTCTTCGGCGAAGAACATATGCTCCGTGCGGCACAGGCCAATCCCTTCGGCGCCATACAGGCGGGCTTGTTTCGCATCGCGTGGAATATCGGCATTTGCGCGAACGCCGAAATCGCCGCGGAACTCGTCGGCCCATTCCATGAAAGTGGCGAAGTAGTGCGATTTGGGATCGGGCTCATTGGTCTTGCATTGCCCAAGATAAACTTCGCCGAGCGTGCCGTCGAGCGAGATCCAATCGCCTTCGTTGAGGACCAGGCGCTTGCCTTCAAAAAGAATGCTCGCTTGTTTGGCGGCTTCATTGACCGAAACCGACGAAGCGCCGACTACGCAGGGGCGGCCCATGCCGCGCGCAACAACCGCCGCATGACTCGTGAGGCCGCCGACAGCGGTGAGAATGCCTTTCGAGACGTCCATGCCATGAATATCGTCGGGAGTGGTTTCTTTGCGGACCAAAACAACAGGTCCGCCTTTCGCCAGTTCCACCGCGTCTTCGGAGGAGAAGGCGGCACGTCCCACGGCGGCGCCGGGCGAGGCGGGCAGACCGCTCGCAATCTTCTGCAAGCTCTTTCGTGCCGCCGGATCGAGCACGGGATGCAGCAATTGGTCGAGCTGATTCGGGCGCGACGCGCTGCACGGCATCGCGTTTCGAGATCAAACCTTCCTGGACCATATCGACGGCGGCGCGCACGGCAGCCGGGCCGGTGCGCTTTCCGTTCCGGGTTTGCAGCATGTAGAGCTTGCCGTCTTCGATAGTGAACTCGAAATCCTGCACATCGCGATAATGTTTTTCAAGATTGCTCGTGATTTGCCGAAGCTGCGCGTAGGCTTCAGGCATCACCTGTTCGAGTTCAGCGATGGGCTGCGGAGTGCGAATGCCGGCGACCACGTCTTCGCCCTGTGCGTTGACCAGAAATTCGCCGTAGAAAGTCTTTTCGCCCGTGGAAGGATTGCGCGTGAAGCCGACACCTGTGCCGGAGTTATCGCCCATGTTCCCGAAGACCATGGTTTGAACGTTGGCGGCGGTGCCAATGGAATCCGGAATCTTTTCCATGCGGCGATAGTAGATCGCTTTGGGCGTGTTCCAGGAGTTGAAAACGGCGTCGCGTGCAAGCGTGAGCTGTTCGCGCGCATCCTGCGGAAACTCGCGGCCGGTCTCTTTTTTGACCAGCTTTTTGTATTCGCCGATGATGAATTTCAAATCTTCGGCCGTGAGATCCGTATCGAGTTTCGCTTTCACTTTGGCTTTGCGTGAATCGAAGATGTGATCGAATCTCGCCATATCGATGCCGAGCGCAACCTCGCCGAACATCTGGATGAAACGGCGATAGCAATCGTAGGCGAAGCGCGGATTGCCGGTCTTGTTGGCCAGAGCCCTCAGTGCTTCGATCGTTCAGGCCGAGGTTAAGGATAGTGTTCATCATTCCCGGCATGGAAAACTTTGCGCCGGAACGAACGCTCACCAGCAGCGGGTCGTCGGCGCCGCCGAGCTTCTTGTGCATCTCTTGTTCGAGCTTCGCGAGAGCTTTTTCGATCTGCTCGTCTACTTCGGCCGGAACTTTGTTTCCATTCTCAAAAAATAGATTGCAAACTTCGGTGGAGATGGTGAAGCCAGGCGGAACAGGCACCCCAGCCTTGCTCATTTCTGCAAGGCCGGCGCCTTTGCCGCCGAGCGTGTCGCGCATCTTGCCATCGCCTTCGGCAGTTCCTGCGCCGAACGAGTAAACGTATTTCTTCATTAGAGCTGTTGTCTCCTGATTTGGAATATCCGAGTTGTGAAAAGCTTAGACGCCACTTGCGCCTTCGGTTACGATTTCGGAAAAGTCGGCGATGGTCGAGAACTCGGTCAAAAGCCCATAGAGCAAAGCCAGACGGTTCTGCCGGATCGCCGGATCTGGATCGTTCACTAGAATTTTATCGAAGAAGAGATCGACCTGCGGCCGTAGCGAGGCAATGGCGGCCAGTTTTTCGCGATACGAAGTGCTGGTTTTGGTCGCTTCCCGGACGCGGAGAAAAGCCTCATAGAGGTCGCGTTCGGGGCCAACCGCCAGCAGCGCAGGATCGGGCGGCCCGGTCGTCAGTGATCTGCGCCTGCTTCAGAATGTTCTTGATGCGTTTGAAACTCGCGGCCAGCGGTTCGAAATCTTCCGTGGGACGAATGTAGTGGATAGCCTCAACGCGCTCGGCCAAATCAGCGAGCGTCGCGATGGGCGGCACCAGCGTGGCGTTTACTTCGTCGTAAGCGAAATCGAGCACGTCGCGCAGATAGAATTCAATGCGCTCTTGCAGGAACGGCGCCAGCGCGGGGTGTCCTGTACCAGCTTCATAATGTGGAGCGGGAGATGCGCTTCGAACAAAATTTTGACAATGCCTTGCGCGGCGCGGCGGAGTGCGAATGGATCTTTCGATCCAGTTGGAATCAGGCCGATCTTAAAGCATTGGATGAGCGTGTCGAGTTTGTCGGCGATCGAAAGAACCTGGCCTTCCAAGGTGCGCGGAATGGAATCGTCCATGCCCACGGGTTGGTAATGGTCGTAGATGGCGGTCACGACGGCTTCGGGCTCGCCCTGAGCTTTGGCATAGAGGCCGCCCACCACGCCCTGCAATTCGGTGAACTCCTTGACCATGCCGGTGGTGAGATCGGCTTTCGAGAGTTCCGCCGCTCGCCTGACAATCTGCGCGTCGGCGCCTGTCTGGGCCGCCAGCGTTTCAGCCAGAAGCGTCACGCGAATCGTCTTCTGCGCATAACTGCCGAGTTTGACGTGAAATGTGACATTCTCCAGATCGCGAACGCGCTCGAAGAGTGTCTTCTGTTGATCTGTCTGCCAGAAAAAACGCGCATCATTGAAACGAGCGCGCAGCACGCGTTCGTTGCCCTGACGAATGAGCCCATCGGGATCGCCATCTGTGTTCGTGATGGCGACGAATTCAGGGGCGAGCGAGCCGTCCTTCATCAGGACCGAAAAGTAGCGCTGGTGATGGCGCATCACAGTCGAGAGGATTTCCTTCGGCAGCTCCAGATGCGCCGGATCGAAACTGCCGCGAATGGGTGTGGGAAATTCCGTAAGATAGACGAGCGTGCGCAGCAGTTCGTCGTCTTTTTGGACGTTTGGGCCAAGCCCGGCCTCGATGCGCTGTTTGCGGTCTTCAGCGCGAACCACGACGAAGTTATCCACCAATGTTTTTAGGTAATTAGCGATATTTATCTCAAGCGGCGCTTTCGCCCCTAAAACCCGGTGCCCGCGCGTCGTATTGCCCGATTTCAAGCCTGCCGCTTCGAACGGCACCAATTCGTCATCGAGAAGCGCGACGATCCAGCGTATCGGACGGATAAACCGCACGCCGTTTTTGCCGGTCCAGTACATGCTTTTCGGAAAGTGGATACCGCCGACGATGCCGGGCAGTTTTTCCCGGAGGGCTTCAGTAGCCGATTGACCTTTTGCTAGGCGATGAAACACAAAGCGCTCGCCTTTGGCATCCTGCATCTTGCTCAATTCGGCAACGCCAGTGTTGCACTTGCGTGCGAATCCCTCGGCCGCTTTTTCTCCCGCGGAAAGATATGGGCCGGCGACCACCGTTTGCACGTCGGGTGCGCGTTGTTCGAGTTGCTTAGCCAGCAGCATGAGGCGGCGCGGCGTGCCGTCCACAATCAGCGCCGAGCCACCGAACGCTCCGAAGGCGGCCTGAAATTTTGTTCGGAGATCTTCGAGAGCCGGCCCGATCATCCAATCCGGAATCTCTTCGGTGCCGATCTCGAGAAGAAAGTCCGGCATTACGCGACCGCCTCTTCGGGAAATTGCTGTTGGACCCATGCTTCGGCAACGGCAACCGCGATTTTTCGAACACGCGCGATAATGCCCACGCGTTCCGTGACGCTGATCGCGCCGCGCGCGTCGAGAAGATTAAAAATATGCGAGCACTTGAGAACCTGATCGTAGGCGGCGAGCAGCGGGAAGCGCCGTTTCTCGCGGCGCGAATTGCGCGAGCAGCTCCGTGCATTCGGCTTCGTGTTCTGCAAACAAACGCCACAGGCGGTCCACATTAGCGAATTCGAAGTTGTAAGCGGAGAACTGCTCTTCTTCGATCAAGCGGACCTCGGCGTATTTCACGCCGGGAGCCCACTCGATGTCATAGACGGTATCGACATTCTGCAGGAAGGCGACGATGCGCTCCAGTCCGTAAGTGATTTCGGCGGGAACTAAGTCGAGATCCATGCCGCCGCACTGTTGAAAATAAGTGAACTGCGTGATCTCGAGCCCGTCGAGCATGACCTGCCAGCCGACGCCCCAAGCGCCGAGCGTGGGCGCTTCCCAGTTATCTTCTTCAAACTTGATATCGTGCTTGCGCAGATCGATCCCGATGGCTTCAAGGCTGCCGAGATAGCGGTCGAGCACGTCGTCCGGCGTGGGTTTCAGAATCACTTGCAACTGCTGGTGCTTGTAAAGGCGATTCGGATTCTCGCCGTAGCGGCCATCGGCGGGACGGCGGCTCGGCTGTACGTAAGCGACATTGTACGGCTTGGGTCCGAGAACGCGCAGAAAAGTTTCCGGCGCCATGGTGCCCGCCCCGACTTCCAGATCATATGGCTCCTGAATAATGGCGCCGCGGTCCGCCCAATAGCGCTTCAGTTTGAGAATCGTGTCCTGGAAAGAGTCCATTCGACTTAGAGCGCCTCTAGCAGAGCCGGGGTATTGAAACGCCGTTCGACATGCTCTTCCATCTGGCGAATCAGGAAGCGGCGGAGGTCTAGCGCGGTGTCGCGATTCCAGGCGCGTGCGGGAAGATCTGCAATGTGTGTGCGCAGCATTTCAGCCGCGAGCTCGCGCGACAAAGAAGACAGATGGCGATCCGGATGCGTTGCCAGATCGGGCAGGAAACCGGAAAGCCGCGTCACCCAGATGGAGAAATACGCGACCGCCGACCAAAGAGCGCCGGGCGCGCGCTGGTGCATGTGGTTGAGAACGGCGGCAATGAGGCGGAAGAAGCGCTCGTTCGGCTCCTGGGCAGGCAGAAGATGATCGCTGACTTCGGCGATGTAGTCGAGCGCGACGCTTGTTTCAAAATCCTTGACAAGCTCGAACTGCGACTGAATGAGATCGCAGGAGTTCAGATTGACCAATTCCCTCGTCTCTTTTTGCGAATACGATAAGTTCACTAGCGAAAGCCGTTCCAGTCCCGATCCGAAGCTGCTTTTTGGCTTACGAGCCCGCCTGGCCACCCCGCGAAGCTTGCCCTGATCGCGCGTAAAAAAGCTGACGATCAGATCCGCTTCGCGAAATGGATAGGTGCGCAGGACGTAAGTTTCACTTACCCGAGCCGGCATTGGCAAATACGGCCGGTGGATCGCAGCCGGTGGAATTTTCAGGGTAGCAGAAAGGGAAAAACGGTTTTGTGGAACAATGTTTGCTTGCGCTGCGCGTTTGTTTTGCTTCTGAGCTGGTGCCTTTGCGGATTATTGCCCGCGCAGAAACTGCTGTTGAGTCCTCAGCGGCTGCATCGGTTGCAGCTCGACCGGCAGCGGCAGACGGTCCGTTGGACGAATTTCGAAACCCGCGTGCAGTCCGATGCGGATTCGCCGGAACGCGGTTTCGAGCTGGCGCTCTATTACGCCGTAACACAGGATGCGAAACGGGGCAGGGAAGCGGTCGCGTGGGCTGTCGCGCATCCGTGCGAGAGCAGGCAGGTTGCGCTGGTTCTCGACTGGGCCGGCGATTTGATTTCGCCCGAGAAGCGGCGGAGTCTCGCGGGCGCGCCGTGTCCAGCGAAGCCATCCGACGCGATTGCCGCGCGCGATGCATTGTTTCTGCAAATCGCAACCGGGCAAGATCCCGAGCAGTTCATTGACGGGAGCCGGACGAAGCTGCTCGAATGGCTGCAAAATGGAGGCTTCACCAATGCCGCGGAGCTTTATGCGATGTGCGAGTATCTATCCGCCGTGCGCAGTGCCCAGCATCTCGATCTGCGCGAAGAAGCAGCGCAATTTTTCTCCACCTTGCCATCTGAATTGCTCCTCAGTTTGAAGCCCGCTGCTGTAGAACATCCCGACGAAATGACGCATCTGGCGGCGCTCGCGATGGTGGGGCTCGATCCGAATCTTCCAGGGCTCTCAATTCCTGCAGGGATGGGCCATGGAAGGGCAGCAGACGATCCACGAAGGCCCAGGCGTGGCGTATGAGTTTTTATGGGCCAATCCGTACCTTCCGGGAATCGGCTATCAGAATTTAGATCCGTGGGCCTATGACGCCAAAGGCCGCTTGTTCGCCAGAACGAATTGGGATTTGAACGCGTGCTGGATTGCGGTTTCGACAAATGGCGTGGAGGAGCAAAATTGCGCGCCGGGTTGGCGGAATGTAACGCAGACATTCGGTCATCTGACGCTGATTCCGGCAACCGCTACTTGCATCGACGTGCCGCGACTCAATGTGAATGAGGCCGCGATTCTCTGGCAATTCCGGCCGGGCGAGACTCTTGTTTATCGCGAGAAAAAACAGCGCGTTGAGGCTCACGCGGACCCCGCGGGTATGCTGCGCGTGGGCAGGTATTTTGAAGGAAAGATCTGCCGCTCGCGGTAGACTGAACATTTCATGATTGCTGCAACACAATTGCGCCCCGGGATGGTGGTCAAGTTTAATAACGAGCTGCATTCGGTCTTCAGCATGGTGCATCGGACGCCGGGCAATCTGCGTGGGTTTGTGCAAGCCAAAATGCGCAATTTGCGGTCGGGCTCCATGATGGAGCATCGCTTCTCTTCCGAAGACAAGGTGGAGAGAGTTGCGCTCGACGAGCATGAGATGGAGTATTTGTACGACGACGGCGAGTCGTACTACTTCATGAACACCGAAAACTACGAACAGACCCACTTCACTAAAGAGATGCTCGGGGATGGCGTCTTGTATTTGATTCCGCAGCTCCGCGTAAATGTGGAGTTTTACGAAGGCAGACCCATTAGTGTGGAACTGCCGCCCAGCGTCGAAATGACGGTTGTCGAAACCGAGCCGGGCTTAAAAGGCGCGACCGTATCGAACGTGACCAAGCCCGCCAAGATGGAGACCGGTCTGGTGGTGCAAGTGCCGCCCTTCATCAACCAGGGCGAACGTATCCGGATCAGCACGGCCGGGGGCACTTATCAGGAACGGGCTTAGAAGTGCGAGCTTAGATATTTGTAGCTTTGGCCCAAGCTGGCGAGAGGATTCCCCGGCGTTTGATCCTGTTCGACGAAATAGTGCCGCACTCCGGCTGAATCGGCAGCGGTCAGAACTGCCGGAATGTCAATGCTGCCGCTGCCGATGGCTTTGAATGCCGTAGGCGGAACCTTTTCGTTGAACTGTACTGGAACGCCGCGAGCTTTGTCTTTCAGGTGAAGCAGCGGGACGCGTCCGCTATAGGTTTTCAACAGTTCGACCGGGTTCTGGCCGGCCACGCTAACCCAGAAAATATCCATCTCCAGATGAACCAGGTTCGGGTCGGTTTGCTTCAGTAGCAGCTCGAGAGCGGGAGTTCCATTCACTGGCTGAAAATCGTGCGCGTGATTGTGATAGCAGAAAATCAGACCTTTCGCGTTCGCCTGTTCGCCGGCCTTATTCATGAGTTCCGCCGCGCGCTTCACGCCATCCGCGCCGCCTTTAGCGGTCTCATAAAAGGGCAAAACCACATACTCGAAGCCGCGCTGTTTCAAACTGCTTAGCGCGGAATCCAGAGTCGGCGGAATCGCCGGTGAACACTTTCGCATCGACATGCACGCTGACGGCTTTCAATTTGGTTTGCTGCAAGGCGGGCCAGATACGATCGAGGTTGTCGTAGGTGGCCTCCACTTCGGTGTAGCCGATGTCTTGAATGCGTTTGAGGACTGCGGCGGGATTGTTGAGAATGATCTTTCTGACCGTGTACAGCTGAACGCCGAGATCGTTCTTCGTAAGAGGATCTCCAAAACTAGCTTGACTCGCGGCGGCGAAAGCGGCCGATTGCGCAATGAAGGCGCGGCGTGAAATTCGAGGCACCCCTTTATCGTACCCACCTCCCGTGACAAAAGTGCTCCGGCAAGCGGGATCGCCCGTACATCAGGCTGAACGTCGAACGCCGATTCCATAGAAACTTAGAAGTGAAAACCGATGGTCGCTGTCATTGTGCGCGGAGTCACGTAATGGGTTCCGCTGAAGGTGGATAGGAAATTGTAAAGCACGTATGCGTTTGCCAGATTGATCACTTCCAATCGGGCGCTCCATTTATATTTTTCGGTGTGGAAGAGATTGTCGTCGCCCACCGCGAGGTCGAAGAGATTCCGCGCTTGGATGCGCGGCGGGTTGTGATCGTCGTCTTCCGTGCCGGGTGCCGGAATCTTAACAAGATTGGAGCCGTACTGCGACGCGGCGCACAAGCCTGTTGGGCTGATCGGCATAGTTGGGGTGGCTCGCACGCTCCCGCAAAAAAGCCCTGCTTCGAATTGTTGATCCGGCGTCAGCCCGGATACATCCACGATCGTATCCGTGCCACTTGGGCCATTGTTGCAATTACCTCCCGCGCACGGCACCGGACCGGCGACAAGGCCGCTGTCATAGCGCCAGTTGAAGCTTAGCCACGGCCCGGTCTTCCAAGGCTGATATTGCAGATGCGTCGTCTGATTGAAACGCTTCATCGTGGTCGATGCGGAATACTCCATTGCCGCCTTGCCCGGCCGGTGTCACGCCGATACCGCTGAATTGCGGCTGGAAAAATCGGGCAGCGACATGAGACATCACTACAAATGCCGTCAGCCCGTGGAAAGTTGGCATGTTTCCGCGAATGGCAAAGCCGGGGATTTTCGAGTTATTCCATTCGATAGGGTAAGTGATCGGTGTGTTGCCAAACACGCTGAAGTCATAGGCCAAGTGCGTGTATTTCCAGATGTATTCGGCGTCCAGCACGAAATATCTCCCGAAGGCCTGCGAAAAACCGGCGTGGAACTCATTGCGCGTACCGGGACTCAGCGGATTTGTGATGCAAGGATAGCCCTTGTATGGACGATTGAAGCGCGTTTACCACCGCATCATTGCATCCGGTACTGGAAAGCACCAGGTTTTCGTTGAATGGCGTTTCGAGAGTGCGAGCATAGGAGACCCGCAGCACGGTACTGGTCGGTTTGATGTTGTACGCGATTCCAACGCGCGGCTCCGCTTGAGTCGCCTTGGTGATGCCATCATAGATGTCACCGCGAAGGCCCAGGTTTAAAGTCCAGTTCTTTAGCGATATCGTGTCCTCGATATACAAGGCCGTTTCCCTGAATGTCGGCATGTCCAAAGTACGAGTACGGGCCGACGCCGGGGCCCGGCCTGGTTAAGTCATAAGAGGCAAGCAGAGGCACATATCCGGGATTCGCCGTGAGCGCCCCGCCGCATTGCGCAGGATCCGTTACCGCCGGGTCCGTGTCAGCGCTTCCGTCGCCGTTCAAGCATACGGCGTTCAATGTCGGATCGACGATTCCGAAGGCGTCTCTTTCCGTTAGAATTGTGTCCTGAAAAGTAACTCCGGCCTTTATGTTATGAATTCCTCTCACGTAAGACAAATCTCCGCGAAGCCCAAGATCCGTTAACCTGCGATTCTGACCAATGCTCGTACTCTGAAGGTCGGGTATGCAAATCGGCGTATGGATTATCGCTCGGATAATAATTGTATTGATCTTGCCGCGCGAAGCCGCCGATTGTAAACAGCATATGCGGATTGATCAGATGCGTCCATGTGGGCGCAATGTTAAAAGTTCTTATTTTCGAACGTTGGTCCGTGGAGCCGACCGGAACACCGTTGGGACCGAGCCCGCCGTTGTCGACCACCAGTCCGGACCATGCCGTCGCATTTTGCGCGTCGTACGAATTTGGCGTCTGGAACCAGGACCGCGTCAACTGCAGATTCACGTTGATCGTATCCGCGGTGGACGGCTTATAATCCACCCGGTCGAATAAGTTCTCCTCGTTGCCATGGTCGTGGAACACCTGGAACTCCGGACCGTCTAAAAATCTGCCCGTGTTCATCCCGTTGGCGGAAATGAAATTGCCCCATTTCTGCCCGCCGTAAGCCAGATCGGCCGCCCCGCTGGAAGTCCCAAATGTCCCGTAAGACGCGGTTACGTCACCGTGAGGCTGTGTAACTCCCAGGCCCGAGCGCGTGTTCACCACAATTACCAAACTGGTCTTATCCCCATATTCCGCCGGAGGCGCACCTTCGATCACCTCCATCGACTGCACCGCATCCACCGGAAGCTGGTTGGAAAAAATTTTGCTTTGCTGGTCCGTAACCGGCTGCCCGTCTATGGAGAATGAGTTAGACGCGTGATCGCCGAGTCCGTGAAACAGGCCGTTTGAGTCGGCGGCAACCCCTGGCGTTGCCAGCGTGACCAGCGAACTCAGTGAGGAAGACTGACTTTCGAGAGGAAGCTTATTAAATAGCGCCCTGTCCACATCGGTGTGCGTGGTAGGTTCGGTTTCGACCAGATCACCGCCCGCTTCCACGTTCACCGTAGTTGTCGAGGTGCCGAGTTTCAAGCCGATATTCAACTCGAGCGGTACCGGTGAGCGCACGTCCACATCCTGAGCAATTGACTGAAAGCCGGATGCCGCAACAGTCAAGTGATAGTTGTTATACGGAACATTGGTGACCTCGAATTTCCCCTGCTCGTCAGTGGCGGCAGCTCGATCGTATCCGGAAACCGGGTTGTGAATCTCCACCACGGCGCCCTTGATGGCTGCCCCCGACGGGTCCAGAATCGATCCCCGAATCGTTCCCGAACTGCTCACCGATTGAGCTTGAGCGGGAAATGAGCAACTGAACGCGACGAGACACACCAACACAGCGGAAGCGAACTTCATCATTTCTGCATTGTGCGAGGTAAACGGAAGGATGTCTAAAAGAATCCGATCGGCGGATGACTCTAAACCGCCAACGAGCTATTTCTTCAAATGAGCGGATTACCAGTTCAGAACGTCGCGCACATTCCTGGCCTGGCGCTTACTAACTACGAATTCCTGACCGTTGTTGAGCGTGACGAGCCAGCGCTGGCTGGTGATGATGCTCATCTTTCGGATTTGCTCAACGTTCACCAGCGCGTTCCTATGAATCCGGCGAAACGCGGTATTCTGCAATCGCTCTTCAATTGCTCTCAAGTTCTGAGTAGCAACGTAACGTTGTTTGGATGTAATAATCCATGTCGTGTCTCCCTCCGCTTGAAAAGCCAGCACGTCGCTCGGGCTAAGGAGAAAGTATTCGTCGCCTAGCCTACCCACGATTTTGCGGACTCTCGGCCCGGTTTGACCTGCGGCTGGGGAGAGACCCTGTAGTTGAGTCAGGTTCTCGGCGGCTTGCAGAGGACTCCGCGAAATCCGTTTTGCACGCTCAATCGCCTGCAGCAGTCGCTGCTGGCTGATGGGTTTGAGCAGGTAGTCAATCGCTCCCGCCTCAAAGGCCCGGATAGCGTATTGGTCGTACGCCGTGACCATGATGATCGCCGGCAGATATCCACCGTTCAAATGATCCAGGATTTCGAACCCGCCCATTACTGGCATTTGAATATCGAGAAAAACGAGATCTGGTTTGATGGATGAGATCTTCCGAAGCGCAACTTCACCGTTGTCGGCTTCGCCAACCACGTCGATAGAGTCCAGCAGCTCTAATTCTTCGCGAAGCACTTTGCGGGCAACTGGTTCATCATCGACGATAAGTGCGCGCATCGAAGGAATACGCTACCTTACATCCGGCCATACAAAATGGCTACTATTTATCGCTAAACGGACCATTCTTGCGCGATTTCCGGGTTGTTTCCGGCAGTGAGCGGAAGGTCTTCCCGCTCAGCGTCCGCGGCAGCTTGTTCCGGACGCGCGGAATTGGGGATCAGAAAGGTTACAGTCGTTCCCGCTCCGCTCGATTGAATTTGCAGATCGGCGGCCGGGCCATAACACAGCGCCAAGCGGCGTCGAACGTTTTCAAGACCCAGGCCCGTCCCGCCTCGCGATCCGGTTCGGCTCCGTTCGAAACCAACGCCTGTGTCCTCTATCGTTACGCGCAGACCCGCCGCCATTTTCTCCGCTTTCACGCAAATCCGGCTGCGCCCCGGTTTCCCGGCTATTCCGTGCTTCACGGCATTTTCGACAAGCGGCTGGATCGAAAGAATGGGAATCAATGTGGCTCCAGCCGATTCGCTAACGATCACCTCTGTTTCCAACCGGTCTCCCAACCGTAGAGCTTCAATCTCGAGATACGCCTGGACGATTCTGAGTTCTTCCGACAGAGCTATAACGGTCCGATCGCCCTGCAGGAAATAGCGAAATATGTCTGCCAGATTTAGCACGATGCCGCGTGCCTCGCGCGAGCGCCGGTCAATAGTGCCATAAAGCGTATTCAATGCATTAAACAGAAAATGCGGATTGATTTGAGCTTGCAGGGCCCGCAACTCCGCCTGGCTCACCAGCCGCTTCAACTCCTCAGCCCGGAAACGTTCGACCTGCTCGACAATCGCCGCTCCCAACCGGCGCATGTCGTCGAGATCGTCACTCCAATATCGTCTGCCGCCGCGGCGTGCTCCTACGATGAGGCAGCGTGTATCGCCGCTCGAGAATCGCAGCGGGATCTGCGCTTCGGCGTGAAAGTCCTCGCCCCGAACTCCGTTGCGATCCTCTTCACGGAACAGTACGGAAGGCCTTGCAGGTGCTTCTTTCTCATCGAAGCCGGTGACAATTGCGAAGCGGTCCGTTCGCAAGTGGTCCGCCGCTTGCCGGGCCGCGCGCGCGAGTAATTCCTCTTCGGAACGGGCGGACAATGCCAGCTTTACAATCGAGTTCACGCAATCGTCTACGCTCTGCCGCCGGAACACAACGCGGCTCACCCAGGCTTGCAGAGCGTTTCTAAGATGGGCAAACAGGATCAGCGATAAGCAGAGCGCGACAAGAGAGATCCCGGTCAGGAACATACTGGAATGAATAAGGTCCCATAGTCGGAATCGCCGGTTGAGCACCAGGATCGCGGTAATGTAAACCGCCGCCAATCCGGAGTTCACCAGAAAGCGAATTAACGTATCGAGCAGCAGAAACCGGTAATCTCGCAAGAGCACGATCAAGGCTACGGGAATTCCGATATGGTGCCAGGCAATTTCCGCCGTCCAAGGTGAACTGACGTGCTGATAACCGAAATGCAGGAAAGAGCTGGTGAAGAGCAGAAGACACGCAGGGGAAATCCATTCCGATCTTTCCGCCGGCACCTTCGAACTAGCACGGCGCCCCAGCAGAAGCACTGTAACTGTGAGAATGCCAAAACCAGCTACAATCAAAACCAGACCCGCCTGGTGCAGGCCGGCCTTCGAAGAGAACACCTCGCTGAAGTGCAACGCGACCGCACACCCGCTGACGAAGTAGCCGGCCGCCACAATCAGACGTCTTTGCCCCTGGGCCACAACCTGAAGCAGAACTGCCGGAAGCAGGCTCAGCATGGAAAAACTCGCCGTTACTACAATTCCGATCAGTTTGGAACCAGGCTCGGGTGACGCGAGCACGATAAGCGAACCGGCGTTCCAACCGAATGCCAGTACTGCTGCGATCAACGAAAGTTTTATCTGGCGCACACCGTGCGTACGCCAATCCCGAATCAATAGAGCGACGATCAGACCAAACAGGAGCACACCAGCGGTATGCCCGACGGTGTTAATCAGGACGGGATCGCGCCAATTACTGTAACCGACCATGCTCGGCAGGGTTTAATCCCACAGTACTTCAGAACCGCCACCGTCAGGGGAGCGGATTGCCAATTTGCCTTAATTTCGTACTGTCGCTGAATCTATTTCGCTTCACGCGGACTGGTGGTCTTCCAAATTCCCAACGAACCGATGGTCGAAATGAACATGCGAAGACCCGATTGCGAACAACGCCCGTTTGCACTTCGTCAAAAACCCAGGCGGGCAGCGGAGAGCCATAAACACTTTCGAGCTCCTGAAAGCTTTTCTTTGGAGTTTGCGGCAAAGCTCTCACGCCGGAATGAATGCTTTGCATAGGTGAGATGTTCAAACTGGATGTCGACCAGATAATGGTTCCAAGGCTGATAATGGTGCTCCAGCCGTGTGATCACGCCATCAAGGACCGCGTTCTTGGGAAGCACAGTATCCGTTCCCGGCACCAGCACCGGATCCAGCAGCACCCCTTCGACAGGATCTCCGGTAAAAGACGTGCGATCGTCAACCGGAGGTGCGCAGCCCGACGCGCAAAACAAGACCGGCGGGGAGCCATTGAGCAGGCGCGGAGGGATCTTCCGCAGATGCGACCGCGCTTGTATTGTTTGCGTGAAACAGCAAAGTGGACTCGCCTCGAAATTCGCGGCATTGAGCATATTCGCTACGGCTGATCGTAAAGATGTGGGACGGCGTGCTCGTGCTCAACACGAAATTGGCCGGGATAAGCGAAGGGCGGCCGGAGATGTTGACTAGTTGATAGGCTGACATCTGTTTCGACGGTGCAGAGGTCCGGGTGATTGGGCGGCATATCGGCAATAACCTGCAAGGACTCCATTTGATAATCGGCCGCGTTCGCGGTGAACGATCCATGAAATGCCACGATCGGATTCCCGTTTCCGGTTTGCACGTGATACCCGCTTTTGTCAAGCGGGACCGTGTACTTGAATTTGTAGATCGCCAGGCCGTTCTTCTGGGATTCACCGGAATAGTAAAAGAGAACGCCGCGCTGCAAGAAGATGTTATCCAAATATCCAATGAAGTTGCCGGAGGAGATCGGACCGCTCCGGACGACTTCCCCTACCGAAGAAGAAGCAAACCTTTTTGCAGCGTGCCAGGAGTAAATCTCACGGCCTTCGGAAACCGCGATATCGAGCCGGAGACGATCGTGCAGATATTTTTCGCGATATCTGGCGCTGACTGCGACGGCGCATCCGATCAGGGCAGGTCGCTTGCTTTCAAAGTAAGTTCGATCGATGGTCTCGACGCACGTGTAGTTAGACGATTTCGCCAGTTGGGCGGCAACGTTTTGAGCGATCCGGACGAGAATCTGGTGAGGATTATCCGCGGCGCGGCAGCCGAAAACGGAAACAACCAACAGAACCATCCGCGGCATGCTGCTGGCCATAATTACTTGCTCATGATGGCAGATTTCGAACGTGCGGCTTGGCGGCGAGTGACAATTTGCAAAGCAATGATGGCCAGGATGGTCGCGCCGGCCGCGATAGCGCTCACTTCGACCGCGTGAGCCGTCAGAAATCGGAAGGTCTCGCGGCCGTAGTGCACTCCGAGATAGGCGAGCGCAAAATAGCGCAGCGCTCGAGCGGCAGCCACCACCACCGCGAAATAGGACCACCGAACCTCCAAAGCGCCCGCGCAGAAAACCGGAACTTTCATCGGCAGAGGAACGGGAGAGATCGCGGGAATAAAAACAGTTATAAGGCCGTAGCGTTCAAACCAGGCGTGCAAACGCTTCCCGCGACGCGAGCTGATATGTTTTTGCAGCAGCACCTCGCCGCCTTTACGCGCAATGCCGAAAAGAATGAGGCTACCGGCAATGGAACCGAGAATGGCCCACAATGCGGCGAGATAAGCCACGCGCGGCGCTTGGACGGCCATCGCGATGAGAAGTGCATCCACGCCGCCAACAACCGGAAGCCCGGCCGAGTCGAGAATGGCGAGCACGAACAACCCGTGAGGTCCCCATGAGAGTAAAACAGCGCTTACGTGTTTCCATGCGGAGACAAGAGTATTAGAAGAATGCGTCAGCTTTCACTCCGGAATCAGCCTTCCGTGTCCGCCCTCAGCATAGCGAAAAGGCCGCCTTCGTCGAGAACAGGGATCTTCAGTTCACGCGCTTTGTCGAGCTTGGAGCCGGCGTCCTCTCCCGCGACAACATAATTCGTCTTGCCGCTCACCGATCCGGCCACCTTTCCGCCCGCCGATTCAATGCGCTCTTTGGCCTCTTCGCGCTTCAACGTAGGAAGCGTGCCGGTCAGGACGAACACGAGGCCTGTGAGTGGTCCCTGTTTCTTTCGTTCCTTCGGCGCGGTGAAGCGCAGCCCGGCGGCGCGAAGACGCTCCACCAATTCGCGATTTCGCTCTTCCGCGAAGAATTGGCGGATCGCATCCGCCACCTTGGGGCCGATTTCGTTCGCTTCCTGCAAATCCTCAGCCGAAGCGGCGGCGATTTCGTCGAGACTCCCGAAGTGCGATGCAAGAATTTGCGCCGTGCGCTCGCCCACGAACGGAATGCCGAGGCCGTTCAGCACGCGCGAGAGCGGTTGGGAACGCGATTGATCGATATTGCGGACGACCTTCGACGCCGACTTCTGGCCCATGCGCTCCAGACCGGCAAGCTGCTCGGCAGTGAGGTCGTACAGATTCGGCAATATTGTGCACCAGGCCGCAATTCAGCAACTGATCCACCAGCGCATAACCCATCCCATCGATATCCATCACACCGCGCGCGGCAAAATGCAGCAGCGATTCACGAAGACGCGCCGGGCAGTTCGTATTTACACAGCGGCTGGCGGCTTCGCCCTCCTCGCGCACCACGTGGCCGCCACAGACCGGGCAAACTGCGGGCATAACGAATTTACGGCGGCGTGCGCCCTGTTCCACCACTCGCACGATTTTGGGAATCACGTCGCCGCTGCGTTCCACCAGCACCGTATCGCCGATTTCGACGCCCAGCCGCGCGATCTCGTCTTCGTTATGCAGAGTGGCGCGTGATACTGTGACACCGCTCAGGCTCACCGGCTTCAGATGCGCTACCGGCGTGAGCGCTCCCGTGCGTCCCACATATACCTCAATGTTTTCAAGAACCGTTTGCGCCTGGCGCGCCGGATATTTGAACGCGATGGCCCAACGCGGCGCTTTGGCAGTCCAACCGAGTTTTTGCTGCCGCTCGACCGAATCGATCTTCGCCACCACGCCATCGATCTCGTAAGGCAGAGTGTCGCGCCGCGTCTCCCAATCGCGAATGAAAGAGAGCAGCTCCTCCAGCCCCGCGCATTTTTTGCGGTATGGATTCACTTTGAAATGCGCGGCGTGCAGCGTCTCCAGCGTTTCCCATTGGCTATCCAGTAGAGGACGCCCATCGTGCAGCAGGAAGTACGTGAAATAGTCGAGCTGGCGCGCCGCCGTAACAGCCGGATCGAGGGCCCGCAGCGCGCCGGCGGCTGCATTGCGCGGATTCGCAAAACGTGCAAGACCGGCCTGCTCGCGCTCGTCATTCAAGCGCTCGAAAGAACGTCGCTGCATCACCACTTCGCCACGCACTTCAAAACGCGCTTCCCCGATCGCGTGATCTTTCAAGCGAAGCGGAAGAGAGCGGATCGTCCGGGCGTTTTCGGTTACGTCTTCCCCGACTCGCCCATCGCCGCGGGTGAGCGCCTGTGTAAAACGGCCGCTATCGAAATAGGCAGCCATCGACAAGCCGTCCAGCTTCAGCTCGGCAACATACTCATAGCTCTCCGATTTCAGAAGGGTGCGGATACGGCCATCGAATTCGCGAAGCTCCGCCTCATTCAGAGCATTGTCGAGACTCAGCATGGGCGAGCTGTGCGGCACCTTGACAAAGCCTTCGCGTGGCTGCCCTCCCACGCGCTGTGTCGGGGAATCGGCCGTGCGCAGCTCCGGGTGGGCATCTTCTAAACCGCGCAATTCGCGCATCAGGCCATCGTATTCGGCATCCGAAATCTCGGGCTGGTCGAGCACGTAGTACAGGTATTCGTGACGCTCGAGCTGTTTGCGCAATTCTTCCGCGCGTCTGGGGAGCGACTCTTTCATGGCTGAACCTATAATGGTGACGCTTGGAATTTTTCGACGCGAAACGCGCAGCCATCATTTACAATCCGGTTGCACGAGGTTTAGCGCGCCGGCAGCACCTGCTCCAACGTAGCATCGCCGTACTAGCGCGGCAAGGCGTCGAAGCGAAGCTGATTTCGACCATCGGGCCGGGGACAGCGGGAGCTCAGGCGCGGCAAGAAATCGATGCGGGCTGCGATCTCATCGTTGCCGCCGGCGGCGACGGCACGATTAATGAAGTCGCGAATGGAATGTTGCAGACCGGAGTGCCGCTTGCAATTCTTCCAGGAGGAACGGCCAATGTCTTGGCGCGCGAAATGCGATTGCCGCTACATCTGGAGCGGGCGGCGGCGCAGATTTCACAGCTCCGGCCCTATCGCATCGCGGCGGGAGGATTGCGCGTTGGAGATTCCGCGCCGCGCTGTTTCCTCTGCATGGTGGGCGCCGGGCTGGACGCCGAAATTATCGCCGGCTTGAATTACCGGCTGAAAGCGGCAACCGGTAAATTCGCGTATTACGTCGCGGGATTCTCCCACGTCTTCCGGCCGCTCGACGAATTCGAAGTCACCGTGGACGGCCAAAGCTTCGAAGCCAGCTTCGCTCTGGTAAGCCGGGTTCGCAACTACGGAGGCGACCTGGAGATTGCACGCGGCGCTTCGCTGCTGCGCAACGATTTCGAAGTGGTCCTGTTTCGCGGAACGGTAAGCGCGCGCTATCTTAGCTATCTGGTCGGGGTCGCAATCAGGCGGGTCGATCGCATGAAAGGCTGTACGGTAATCCGTGGCCGATCGGTGGTTTGCCAACACCCGCGCGGCCGCCGGATGTATGTCCAAGTGGATGGAGAATTGGCCGGCACGCTGCCCATAACGGCGGAAATCGTGAACGACGCCATCACGCTGCTGGCGCGGCCCGAGTATCTCGCGCGCGAGCAATCCCATCTCGCGGTTCCCGCTTGCGCCTGAGCGCGACGCAATGGACAACGTCACCCATTCGCTGGTGGGCCTTGCCATGGCGCGCGCGGGGCTGAACCGCTTTTCGCCGCGCGCGACGTTGCTCTTGATTCTGTCCGCGAACGCGCCGGACATCGATATCGTTGCGCTCAGCCGCGGCGGGCTGGCCTATCTGGAAGCGCATCGCGGCTATACGCATTCGCTGCTCGGTCTGCCGGCGATGGCGCTCTTGAGTGTGCTGGTCGTAGCCGCCATTTACCGTGAGCGCTTGCCCTGGCTAAACGCCTGGCTGCTGTGCTGCGCTGGAGTCGGCGGCCACCTGCTTATCGACTGGACGAATAGCTACGGTATTCGTCTGCTGCTGCCTTTTTCCTCCCGCTGGTTCCATCTGGATTGGACTAGTCTTTTCGATACCTACATTTTGGCGATCCTTGTTTTTGCGGCGGTGTGGCCATCGTTTGCGCGCCTGGTAAGCGGAGAGATTGGGGATCGCACGTCGCCGGGGCGCGGTATCGCGATTTTCGCGTTGGTGTTTCTCGCGCTTTTCGATGGCACCCGCGCCGTTTTGCATCTGCGGGTGGTGGCGCAAATGCAATCCCGTCTGTATGCGGATGCTCCGGCCCTGCAGGCTGTCGCCGTACCCGATCCATTCACCCCGGTGGGCTGGACGGGCATTGTGGAAACCGCCGCGGATTATCGCGTAATGCCGCTGAATGCATTCGGGCAGCTCAATGTAGAGAATGCAACCCGCTTTTATAAGCCCGCAGTTACGGCCGCTCTGGAGCATGCGAAAAAAGTGGAAGCGTTTCGCTATTTCCTGTATTTCGCGCGATTCCCGGTCTGGTCCCAATATCCGGTGACCGTGAATGGGCAGCCGGGAAAGCGATTAGACCTGACCGATCTGCCCTTCGGAAGACCAGGGCGCGGCTCGTTTCATTGCATAGCGCTCGAAGACGCGCGGGACGAAGTCCTGCAGTCGTGGTTCACGTATGGTTCCGGAGCAAATCTAGGCTGGGGCGACGCCGGGTCGCGCTAAAGATGTAAATCGCTACAGAACCGCGACCGTGAGGGAGCGGGACGCTTTTCCTTCGCCACAAGTCCAAGACTCGTACCGGGCCACGCCCGAAAAAGCGGTTTTCGGCCCCGCTATTCATGCCGAAGCGCATCCATAGGATCAACCCGCATAGCCCGCCGCGCGGGGACAAAACAAGCCGCAAGCGCCACAAGCACCAGCAGAATCGCAACGCCGCCAAAAGTCATCGGGTCCGTCGCACTCACACCGAAGAGCAGACTCGCCATTAAACGCGTCAGCAGGAAAGACGCCAACAGACCAAGCGCCAAACCGATCGCCACAAGTCTCATTCCCTGCCGTGCAATCAGATGCAAAATCTGCCTCCGCTCCGCACCGAGCGCCAGCCGTATGCCGATCTCGTGCGTCCGCCGGCCCACCGTAAAAGAGAGAACGGCGTAAAGGCCCACGGCCGCGAGGGCCAGCGCCAGCGCGGCAAAAAGGACGAGCCCCAACAAATTGAATCGCGGCTGCGCAACGGAACTGCTCAGCATCTGATCCATCGTCGCGACCTGGTAAACCGGCACGCCCTTGTCGAGCGCAGCTACCCGCTCGCGCACTGCCGAAACGACGCCGTTTGGGTTCTGGCTCGTCCGCAGCAATAAATTCATGTACCATCCGCCCCGGTACGGCGTGTACATCTCCGGCTTGCTTGCGGCGTCCAAGCCGAAACTCTTCACGTCCGCCACAACACCAACTATCTCGCGCGGAATCGAGCGCTCGTCTATTGAGACGATCCGCTGGCCAATGGGATCTGCTCCCGGCCAGAATTTTTTCGCCATCGCTTCGTTGACGATAAGCGTGTTCTTATTCCGCGCGTCCGCGGCCGTGAATTCGCGCCCGCGCAGCAACGGAATCCCGAGCGTCCGGAAATAATTGATGCTGATTCCCCGGCCGTCTGCGGCGGGTGCGTGCGCCCACTCCTCCGTTGTGCGCCCCGCAATTTGAAAACTGCCCCAGTCTGATTCCCCGCTCAGCGGCACGATGGTGCTTGCGGCGGCATCCTGCACGCCGGGAATCGACCGAACCCGTTCGAGTAGCCGGTCGAGAAAAACCGACGTTTGCTCGGCCTTGGGATAGGACGCGCCGGGAAGAGCGATTTTCATGGTGAGCAAATGGCCCGGCTGAAAACCAGGATTCACGCGATTCATTCGCACGAAGCTCCTGAGCATCAAGCCTGCCCCGCACAGCAGCAGCAAAGCCAGCGCCACTTCGGAGACCACCAGGCCGTCGCGCAGTTTCTGGGTTCGCCGGTCGGTCCCGCCGCTGCGCTGGCCGCCGCGAAGCGCGCTCTGCGGATCTGGCCGCGTCGCTTGCAGCGCGGGCGCCAATCCAACCAGCAGCGTCGTGAAGATGGCGATTGCCGCCAGGAACGCCAGCACAGGAACGCTCAACTGAAACGATTCCATCCGCGGCAACTGAATAGACGTCAGCGAAACGATCGCCGCCAACCCCCACTTGGCGAGCAGCACCGCAAGGCCAATGCTCATACCGGCGATTACAAAACTTTCCGTCAGATTCTGACGGAGCAAACGCATGCGGCCGGCCCCGAGAGCGGTGCGGATCGCAAATTCCTGTTCGCGAGCCGAAGCGCGCGCCAACATCAGATTCACAACGTTTGCGCAGGCGATCAGCAGAATAAATCCTACCGCCCCGAGCAGCACAAATAACGACGCGCGCACATTACCGGAAACTTCATCGAGCAGCGGCTGCGCCCGTACGTGCCAATCCGCATCGGTATTCGGATACATTTCTCCGAGATGCTTTTGAATGCTCCCGATCTGCGCCTCGGCTTGGGCGAGATTCACTCCTCGCCGCAAGCGCCCCAGCACGTGAAATGGATGCGAAACGCGATCATGCATCCCGAATTGGCCGAGCGTGCTGGTAGGAATCCAAACGCCGCATCCCTTCGGGAAATCAAAACGTGCGGGCATCACACCGGCGAGCGTGTAATTCTCGCCGTCCAGCCTATATGTTTTCCCAATGACGTGCGGATCGCCGCCCAGCACGCCGTGCCAAAGCGCGTCACTGGCAAGAAAAACTTTTGCGCCGCCTGCAATTTCATCGGACGCGGCGAAGCCATGACCCAGGACCGGTTGCACGCCGAGGATCGTGAAGAAGCTATTCGTGACGGTCGAATAGCGCGCGCGCTCGGCCGAAAATGGCCCGCCCAGAACAATATCGTTCGACGCGCGAATCAGAAAATATGCGGCCGTGTCCTCGAAAACGGTGTTTTGCTGTTTCCAAACAAGATAGTCGGGGTAGGGCACGCCCGCGCTCTCCACTTTGCCGGGGCTGTACTCCGTTATATCGACCAGGCGGTTTGCGTCTCTGAAAGGAAGCGGCCGAAGTAACACCATATCGACAATGCTGAAAATCGCCGCGTTCGCCCCGATGCCGAGCGCCAGCGTTACAACCGCGATCACGGTAAAGCCCGGAGACCTGCGCAGCATGCGTAAGCCGAAGCGTATGTCTTGCACGAGGCTCTCGAAGAAATGCGTACCGAGAGCCTCACGGCATTCCTCCTGGAATCGCCGATAACCGCCGAACTCGATTCGCGCTCGGCGCTCGGCTTCGGCGCTGGAGAGACCGGAACACTCCAGATCGGCAGCGCGATTTTGAATGTGCGAGCGAAGCTCCTCGTCCATCTCGCCCTCTAGCCGGGAGCGATGAAAAAGAGCCGCAGCGAGCGAGCGAAAAGAAGCCAAGACACTCAGGAAAGTAACACATCTCTCCTAAGCTGTCAAGGAAAGCGCCCGGAACCGGGTTGCTTTAACTCGAGCCCAGCGCTTCGCCGACAATCCGGCGGCTTAGCTGCAGCGGATCGATACGGTAGGTGCCGGAGCGGACGGATCGCATGGCTTCTACGACGTGGCGGCGGATGGCGCTTGCCCCACCTTCGAGGCCGTTGAGAATCGAGCTGAGTTTGGAAAGCTGGAACGCTTCGATATCCTGCAACGGATTCTCGGCGGCCGGAGTGGCCGGATCAATGCTGCTGTTTGCAATATTGGTCATAGAGTTCCTCAGAGCAGATGTCCTGGGAGCAGTCACGTTCTACATCTACTCTTATCGGCCGCTCCCTCTAGCGCAATTAGAGGCTTAAGCTCAAAAAATCTTCTCTAGTCTGGGGTGAAGATGTTGGCTAGGAGACGACCGCCTGCAACACAACTGACTGGGAAAAAGACCAGCTTGGAAACAAATAGATAAGCTATGTTCATGACCTTGGGTAAATTTGCGCTGATTTCCTCGCTCGCCGCCGTCGCCGTGGCGGCGGGCTCGTACAAACTCGTGAAGAGCATTCCAATTTCTGGCGAAGGCGGCTGGGATTATCTGTTCGCCGATTCCGCCAACCGGCAGCTCTACGTTTCGCACGCAACCGAAGTCGACGTGCTGAATCTCGATACGCAAGCCGTGATTGGCAAGATCCCAAACACGAACGGAGTACACGGAATCGCCATCGCCGACGATTTGGGGCGCGGCTTCATCAGCGATGGCCGCGATAATCGAGTCACCATTTTCGATACGAAAGATCTGCACACTATTTCTACCGCCAAAGCGGGAACCAATCCGGACGGCATTGTCTACGATCCGTTCAGCAAACGCGTGTTCGCCTTCAATGGCCGCAGCCAAAACATGACCGCCATCGATGCTGAAACGGGCAAGGTGGCGGGGACCATGGAACTCGGCGGCAAACCGGAGTTTCCCGCAACCGACGGCTCCGGCAACGTCTACGTAAACATCGAAGACAAGAGCGAGCTGGTGCGCTTCGATCCGAAAACGCTGCAGATCAAGAATCGCTGGTCGCTCTCGCCTCAATGCGATTCGCCTTCGGGACTCGCGATTGACGCCAGCAACCACCGCCTGTTTCCGGTTTGTGAAAACAAGGTCATGGCAGTGGTAGACGCCGATTCCGGAAAAATCATCACCACGGTTCCGACGGGAGCGGGAACGGATGCGGCGGCTTTCGATCCGGAAACCAAGCTGGCCTTCGCTCCGAACGGACGCGATGCGACCCTGACCGTCGTTCGCGAGGAATCGCCCGACAAGTACAGCGTGGTCGAGAACGCGCAGACCGAACGAGGCGCGCGCACCATGGCGCTCGATTTGCGCACGCACACCGTCTATCTGTCCGATGCGGAGTTTGGTCCGGCGCCGGCTGCCACCGCGGCCAATCCTCGTCCCAGGCCGCACATGGTTCCGGGCACCTTCAAGCTGCTCGTCATGTCGCCGCAGTAAGCAGCATTTGAACATGCATTCAGTTCGGAAACTCGCGCTCTTGTGCGCGCTCGCAGCGCTCGTTCTGCCGCTCTGTGCCTTTGCTCAGCCGCCGCACACGAATTTTTCCGGCCGCTGGCGGATGGTGAAAGACAAGAGCAACTTCGCGCGAGCGACCATGCCGGACATGATCGTCGAGGTCGTGGACCAGCGCGGTGTCACGATGAATGTCCACACCATTCAGACGACTGGAAGAAACACCACCAGCGCCGACGTCAGTTATTTCACCGATGGATCGGAATCGACCAACAGCATTCACGGGCACGACGCGGTGAGCAAGTCGTTTTGGGATGGCCCGGCGCTCATGATTCGAACCACCCTCAAAATGTCGAACGGCGAGCAGGAAGTAGTCGAGGACCGTTGGGAACTCTCCGGCGACGGCCAGACGCTCACTATCACGAGCCACATTACGACGCCGAAAGGCGGGACCGAGCTCAAGCTGGTCTGCATAAAGGAGAAGGTCGGCGGCTAACGGGTCGCGCGCTGCAGCCAGCGCAGCGCGGCTTTGGCGCCGAAGTAGCCGCACATGCCGTGCACGCCTCCGCCGGGCGGCGTCGAAGACGAACAGAGATAGACGCCTTTGAGCGGTGTGCCATAACGGCGCCAGGTCGGCCGCAGAGCGAACTGTTTCGGATCGGGCGAGCCGCAATTGATATCGCCTCCAATCAGATTCGCGTTCCCGCGCTCCATGTCCGCCGGAGTGTGCACCGCGCGCGCAAGAATGCATTCGCGAAAGCCGGGCGCGAAGCGTTCCACTTGCGCTTCGATTTCACTCAGCACGGGATGCGGCCAGCCATTGGGGACGTGGCAGTACGCCCAGGCGGTATGCAGTCCCGCGGGCGCGCGCGTCGGATCGAAGAGACTCTGTTGCGCGAGCAATACGAACGGCTTCTCGGGAGCCCGGCCTTCCCACGCAGCGCGTTCGGACGCGGCGATTTCTTCCAGCGTACCCCCCAGGTGAACGGTTCCGGCGCGCAGGCAATCTTTCGCCGTCCAAGGGATCGGTTCACGCAAAGCCCAGTCGACCTTATAGACACCCGGCCCATAGCGGTATTGCTCGAGCAGCCGCTGAAACGGACGGTGATCCCGCAGATCGGCCATTCGAAGAAACTGGCGTGGCGTGACGTCGCACAAGATCAGATCGGGATTCTCCAGCGCGTCAAGCCTTTCGACTCGCGAGCTGGTGACGATCCGGCCGCCATAAGAAGCAACCACGCCCGCCAGGGCATTCGTGATTTGCTGCGAGCCGCCGCGGGGAATCGGCCAGCCAACAGCATGCGCGGCTCCACCGAGGATCAGCCCGAAACGCAGAGCTGAGCGGCGCTTCCAGCCTCAGAATGGAATGCGCGCTCGAGTCCCGCAAATAAGGCCTGAGCGCGTCGATTGCGAAACGTGTTTCGCGCCAGCACAGTTGCGGGCTGGATCGCGCGCAAGCCGAATTGAGCAAGCAGAAACGGACGATGCGGGATGCGCAGCGGTCGAAGGACGTTCGGCAGAAGTGTGGACCAGTGTTCCACCAGCGGTTGGAACAAGCCGCGGTAAGCCGCGGCATCCGACCCGAATTGCGCGGCGGTAGCAGAGACGTCGCGCTCCATCACGACCGCAGTGCCGTCGTCCAGCGGATGCGCAAGTTCGGCGGGCGGGAAGATCCAATTCAGACCGTAAGAGGAGAGCGGAAGCGTGGAAAAAAACGGCGACGAAACCGCCAGCGGATGAATGGCCGAGCATAGATCATGAACGAATCCGGGCAGGGTCAACTCAAACGAACGCGCCCCGCCGCCGGCCTGGGCTTCGGCCTCGCGTACCTCAACCCTCAAACCGGCTTGCGCCAGAACGATAGCCGCAGCCAAGCCATTAGGACCGCTTCCGACGACGACTGCGCGACGAGAGATCTGCACGTCTTCAAGATAAGGCACGCCCACATCCTCCCAGTGGGCGTCATATCCTGACGACTATGAGTCTGCTTGCGATTAGATTGCCTGTTTGGATATTGTCGTTGCTCTTGATTGGTACCCCAATCCATGGCGCAGACGATGGCCAATTGACCGGCTCGATTAGCGACCCAGCCTCAGCGCCCCTTGCAGGTGTATCGGTGCTGCTGAGTTCGCTGGACCGGGTGTTTCAAACGCGGTCGAACACAAACGGGCGCTTTTTGTTTGGCAGCGTGCCGCGCGGGTTGTATGAACTTGAAGTCTCAGCTCCAGGTTTCGTGAAACAGAGGCTTCCCATAGATATTTCGAACACTGCCCGTCAATCGATCGCGATTGTTCTCAAGCTTGGGAGCATGCCCGATATGGATTATTGCGGCCCGCATCCTTCAATCACGTACGGGTCTGCGGGTGAGAAAGGTCCGCGGCTCGCCGGCGTCATCGCGGGTTATTGGGACAAAAAGCCCGTCGCAAAGGCCGAAGTTACGGTGGTGAATGCAGGTAAGCCGCGGTTGAGCTTCATGTGCAGTTCTGACGCGACAGGAAAATTCGAGGTCGGCGATATACCCGCCGGCTATTATGACTTGCGAATATCGCGCCGGGGATACCAGGCGGAGCGAATAAAACCAGTGTTGTTACCACGGGAAAACACCGTTCGTATCAATATGACAGTTCTTAAACGGGGCCAGATTGTCGCGTGCCAGTAATGTCTGAGATTACACCTCTTAGCTCGCTCTACTATCCCCTAAGATTTAAAGCGATGAGCGAATCGACTCTTTCTGCAAAGAACCAGATCGTAATTCCGAAGGAAGCGCGGCAGGCCCTCGGACTGAAACCCGGCGACAAACTTCTAATAGTCGCGCGCGGAACCAAAGTGATTGTGCTGCAAAAGCCGGAATCGCATCATGCCGCCATCCGGGGCTTGGCCGAACGAGCATATCAAGACGGATATCTCGAAAAGGAACGCCAAAATTGGAGTTGATGCGAGCGCCGGGGGTCCCGTTGCGAGCTGGCGACGCGATCCATCTGGCATCTTCATTGAATGCAGGCGAAACGGAGATCTGGACCAATGATCGCCATTTGCTTGCCGCTGCGAGTTACGTCGGGTTGGCCGGCAAGAGCGTGGCCAGAGATTAAATTAACGGACGCGAGGATTCCCAGCTTCTCCGCAAACACGCGCTCGAACGGTCGGCATTCCATCTATTTGAGTTCGCTCAGCCGGAACGGGCAGTTTCCGGATGAAGAAGTGCGTGCCGGCCGGAATTCTGTATTCTTCAAGTGGAATCGAGCACACCCTGGCAGTTTGCCCGGCCTGCGCTAACGCGGCCTGCGCTAACGCGAAGATCCGCGGCGTGTAATCAGGCAGTTTCACCGGAATCTGCTTGGCCCAATTGCCAGTTACCAGCCGATCGATTGCCGAGGACAGAGGCCGTGGCAGCGTATTCGGCGCAGGTTTATTCTCATTCGAAGGCTGCTGCACGGCAGCAAGCGCAACCCCACACGTGATCGCGGTAGATAGGACAACGCGGATCAGCATCGTTTTCCAGCCTCTCGCACTCTCCTCGATTATCACGCAGTTTTGCGAACATTGATACCGTAAATCATGCTCGGCGAAGATCAGGACGAAGAGGACGTTGTTGCACCGGAGCTGACCGAAAAGCAGCGCGAAGAGGCGCAAGACCGCACTTCCGTCAGCGTCGACGTGGTGCATGAAGCGATCCGGCACGACGGCGAAGAAGAGCTGCGGCGGCCGACATCTGCGCTGGCCTGGTCGGGTTTTGCGGCCGGGCTCTCCATGGGTTTCTCTTTCGTCGGGGAGGCGCTTTTCCGAACCTATTTGCCGGACGCTCCCTGGCGCACGCTGATCGTCAGCCTTGGTTATCCATTGGGTTTCCTGCTGGTCATCGTCGGACGCCAGCAGCTTTTTACTGAGAACACCCTCACCGTCATCATTCCGCTGCTGGCGAGACGAAACTTAAGCACATTCGTGCAGGTTCTGCGATTGTGGGTGGTGGTTCTGATCGCGAACCTGGCGGGCGCTCACCTATTCGCCTGGGTGGCCGGAAATACGCCCATCTTTGCGCCGGATGTGCAAGCCGCCATGCTCTCGCTCGCTAAAAAGGCGATGGAAGTGACGTTTAGCGCAGCTCTTCTGCGCGGCATTTTCGCCGGATGGTTGATCGCATTGATGGTCTGGCTGCTGGCCGCGGTCGATACCGGTCGCACGCTGATTATTATTCTCCTCACGTACATCGTCGGCCTGGCGAATTTGACTCACATCATCGCGGGTGCGGTGGAAGTGCTGTTTCTGCCCATGGTGGGCGCGCAGAGTTGGATCCATGTTGCCTGGGGCTACCTGCTTCCCACGCTGATCGGAAACATCCTCGGCGGCACCGCCTTGACAGCGGCCTTAAACCACGCGCAAGTAGTCGCCGGAATGGGCCAGAGAAAAAAGACCCGTCTCGTGACGGAGTAAAACGTTACGAACTCCGTTCCGTAACCAGATCGACAATCGCCAGCAAAGACCGTTGCGCCGCCGAACGCGGAAACTCATCCAGAATGGCGCGCGATTTTTCAGTGAACGCGTGTGCCCGTTCATACACTCGCGCAACCGCGCCGTGCCGCTCCAGCATTTGGCGGATGCGCATGAACGGCACCTGCTCATACGCGGCATCGGCAACGACAGTCTCGATAGCTTGCCGCTCTTCAGCCGAAGCCGCTTCCAGAGCATAAATCATTGGCAGTGTAACTTTGCCTTCGCGCAAATCGTTCCCCGAAGGCTTACCCAGAATCTTTTCGGTGGAAGTGAAATCCAGAATATCGTCCACCAATTGAAACGCCATCCCCAGATTCCAGGCGAAGTCGCTCAACTTCGCTTCCGTAGCTTCATCGGCCCCGCCCGAAATCGCACCCAGGCAGGCGCAGGCGGAAAAAAGGCTGGCGGTTTTGCGGTCGACCAGTTCCATATAGTCGGCCTCGGTAATGTCCACGCGATGCAGCCGCTCGAGTTGCAGCAGTTCACCCTCCACCATCATCTGCGTCAGCGAAATCAGCGCATCGAGAATACGAAAATTCCGCTCGCGCAGAGCGACCTGGAACGCCTGCATGTAAAGCCAATCGCCGGACAGCACCGAAATGTGATTGCCCCAAACTACGTTCGTCGACGGACGCCCGCGGCGCGTTCTCGCGACATCGATCACATCGTCGTGAACCAGCGTCGCGGAATGGATCATCTCCACTACGGCGGCGAGGCGGCGGGCGCCAGCGGTGGAATCGCCGAACAGCCGGTTGCACAGCAGCAGCAGAGCCGGACGCAGCCGCTTGCCGCCTCCGGTCTGCAGATATTGATTGATGGCCGTGATAGCCTCAACCGAAGCCACCGTTTCCACGCTGATCTCGCGTTCGACTTGTTCCAGATCCGGCTGCACCAACTCGAACGCTTCCCGCGCGCTGAGCGATTGCCGCAGATGGCTGAACATCGATTCCATGCCGATACGCAACCTCAGTGTAGCTGGCCACTGAGGTCGAACACGCGCTCGAACGTGGCGCTGGTTTCCGCCGCGAGTTCTTCCACCGCAACACCGCGAGCCCCCGCGACAACGCCTGCGGTGTGCGCCACGAACGCCGGCTCGTTGCGCTTGCCGCGATGGGGAACCGGCGCAAGATAGGGCGAATCGGTTTCCAGCAGCAGCCGGTCCCCTGGAACCATTGCGGCGGCTTCGCGGAGTTCGCTCGCCTTCGGAAAATGTCGTAACGCCGCCAAAAGCGAGATAAAAGCCAAGCTCTAGGCATTGGCGCGCTTGCGCGGCATTTCCCGTAAAGCAGTGCAGAATGCACGGCAGCTTCACCGGCGCCCAGTGTTGGCGCAGAACTTCGATGGTGTCGTCCCATGCGTCGCGCGTATGAATCACGACTGGCATGCCAGCCGCGGCCGCGATTCCCAACTGTTGAATGAAAACGGGAAGCTGCGTTTCTTTGGGAACACCCCAGTGATAATCGAGCCCAATCTCGCCCATCGCCACCACTTTCGGATGCTCCAACAATCGCTTCAGTTCTCCAATCGTGTGGGCGTCCGCCTTGGGCGCATCGTTAGGATGCACTCCAACGGTTGCGAAGACGAATGGGTAAGAGTCGGCAACGCGAATCGCCGCTTCCAGATCGGGCGGCCCATTGCCGGTGCCGATGGCGAGCATATATTGGACTCCCGCGTTGCGGGCCCGCTCGATTACCGCGGAACGGTCGCCGTCGAATTGCTTATCGTCGAGATGGCAGTGCGAATCGACCAGTTGCACGCCCGTTACTTCAGCCGCGCGCCAACCGGCACGTCTTCGAGAAATCCCGCCAGCACAGGCCGGCCGCCTTCCAGGCTCGCTGCCACGATCATGCCTTGCGAAGTCAATCCGCGCAGCTTGCGCGGCTGCAGATTCGTGACGATAATCACCTTGCGTCCGACGAGTTCTTCTGGTTTGTAAGCCAGCGCGATGCCCGCGACAATCGTACGCGGTTCCGCTTCGCCGATATCCACTTTAAGATGCAGCAGTTTGTCGGACCCCTTTACCGCTTCCGCAAATTTCACCTCACCAACGCGCAAATCGACTTTAGAGAAGTCATCGATGGATATCAGATTCGCTCCGCTTTCCGCTTCGGCAGCCGGTTCCGGCTTTTTCCCAAGCAGTGCGTTTTGTCTGTTTTTTTCCAGCACCTCGAGCTGTTGCATCTTTTCGATCGCCACCTTCGCGTCGATGCGCGGAAACACCGCCTCCGGTTTATGGACTCGCTGATGCGCCGCCAGATCGCCCCAACGCAGATCTCGCGTGCGGATTTGATCCAGCGGCTCCGTCATGCCGAGCTGTTCCCACACCCTGCACATCGTTACCGGCATCACCGGATACAGCCAGATGCAAATGAACCGCAGGCTTTCGGCGGCCGTGTAGAGCGTCTTAGAAAGCTCCAGTCCGGCCGCGGGGTCGTCGGCCCGCTGCTTCGCCAGTTTCCACGGCGCGCGCTCCACAATGAACCGGTCTATCTGGGAAGCGAAAGCGAGAACCGCTTCCAAACCGCGAGTGAAATCGAATGAGTTGAAAAAAACGGCAACCGCTTCGCTCGTTTGCGCCGCGCTCCCGGCAACGGTTGCATCGCCCTCCGCATTCGGAATCTTTCCGTTCGAATACTGATGAATCATCGCGAGCGTGCGGCTTGCCAGATTACCGATGCCGTTGGCGAGATCCGCGTTATAGCGTTCGATAAGCGCGTCGTAGCTGAAATTACCGTCCTGCCCGAAAGGAATTTCGCGCCACAGGAAATAACGCAGAGCATCGGCGCCAGCCAGCTCGCTCCCATTGCCCATCACCTGCGCGATCGGGCCCGGCCGCACCACGTTGCCGCGCGATTTGCTCATCTTGCTCTCCTGCACCAGAATCCAGCCGTGCGCAAAGATCTTTTTCGGCAAAGGCAGTTCGGCGGCCATCAGGAATGCAGGCCAATAGATGGCGTGAAAACGCAAAATATCTTTTCCGATCAAGTGCAGATCCGCCGGCCACAGCGCCTGTCCCTGAACGGCGCTCATATACGAAATCAGCGCATCGAACCAAACATAAAAAACGTGCTTGCCCTCCACCGGAACCGGTATGCCCCAGTGGATGTTCGTCCTGGTGATGGAAAGATCGTTGAGTCCTTGCTTGACGAACGCCGTCAATTCATTGCGGCGCGTGTCGGGCTGAACGAAATCGGGCTCGCGGTTATAAAGGTCGAGAAGTTTATCTTGAAACGCGGATAGCTTGAAGAAGTAATTTTCTTCCGTGACGGTTTCGGTGATGCGGCCGCAGTCCGGGCATGGATCGCCGGGTTTGGCGTCATTGACGTAAAGCTCATCGAAAAAGCAGTACTGCCCGGTGTAGGAGCCCTTGTAGATATAGCCGTTTTTTTCGCAGCGCTCGAACAGATCGCGGACCACCGCGAAATGCTTCGGATCGGAAGTGCGGATGAAGTGATCGTAGGAAATCCCAAGCCTCTGCCATTGGTTGACGAATTCGTTCGCGATGGCTGTGGCGTATTCTTCCGGAGTCTTGCCGATTGCCTTAGCGGCGCGCTCCACATTTTGGCCGTGCTCGTCGGAGCCGGTGGTGAACACGACCGGATCGTATCCGCGCTGCTTCTTGAATCGCTTGATGAGATCCGCGGTGAATGTGCTGTAAACCGTCCCGATGTGCGGCGCTGCATTCACGTAATAAATCGGCGTGGTGAGGTAATACTTGCCTTGGCTCATTGTTAGTCAGGGATGAAGACGGCTGCGGAACGCGGCGCTCGCTTCGGCGATTACGGTTCGAAGCGGAACGCCCTTTTCGGCGGCGGCGCGGCGGCAATCTTCGTACTCGGGCGCAAACGCGCCGTTTTCCGTGTACTTGATGCGCACGCGGCCATATAAAGTTTCGACTTCGGCGAATTTTCGCGAGAGCACGCGGCGCTCGGCGCGCGACATGCGAACTCCTAAGCGTGGTGGTCTCCGCAAACAGAATGGCGAGCAGTTCCTCGGCGCGCTCCGGCGCTGCAATGACGGAAATAAGCGTTGCTGGGCGATTCTTCTTCATGAAGATCGGCGTGAGCGCGACATCCAGAGCGCCGGCTTCGAGCAGCCGTTCCATCGCGTAAGCCAGAACCTGCGGAGTCGAATCGTCGATATTAGCTTCCAGAATTGTCACCGAAGCAGCTTCGGAGACTTCGACGCCCTCGCCAATCAGTGCGCGCAAAACGTTAGCCTGCATTGGAAAATCTTTGTCGCCCGCGCCAAATCCTTGCGAGCGCAAGCGCACGGCCGGAACCCCCTCGAAATCCCCGGCGAGCGTCGCCAGCAGAGCCGCCCCCGTGGGTGTAGTGAGTTCCGTCTCCGGTCCGGCGCAATAGATCGGCCGGTCTTTCAATAGGTACGCGGTGGCGGGCGTGGGTACCGGCAGAACGCCATGCTCGGTGTTCACCGTTCCGCTGCCAACATTGATGCGGGAGCAGCGAATCTCCTCAATGCCCAGTAACTCGAGCGCCGCGCACGCGCCCACGATGTCGCAGATGGAATCGACCGCCCCTACTTCGTGAAAATGGATCCTCTCAATCGCGACGCCGTGCACGTTCGCTTCCGCTTCTCCCAAGCGTGCGGAATACGGCTAGGGCGTTCTGGCGAGCCGGTTCGCTGAGTTCGCCTCGGGCGATGATGTCTTCGATTTGCGGCAGGTGCCGGTGTTTGCTTTGATCGGCGCTTTCGACCACGAACTTCGAAGCCGCGATGCCTTTTCGTTTTGTTTTATCGATACGAAAAGACGCGCCCAAATTCAGGCTCTGAAGCGTGGCCTGAAGCGCGTTCCAATCGGCCCCGGCGTCCACCAGCGCCCCAACCATCATGTCGCCGCTAATGCCGGAGAATGCATCGAAGTAGCAAATTCTCAAGTCCCAGTTTACAAACGTACACAATCCCTCGTCCTCCGCCTACAGGGCGCCGGAACTTGGGCGATACGACCTATAAGTGGACATCGGACTACGAAAGTGAACGACACAGGCAGATTCGGGCATTTGCGACGTCTGGGAATGCTGCTGTTTCTAGCCGTAGCTCCAGCCGCGCTAAAGGCTTACGGCCTCCCGCGCCTTTCCGGAAGCCTGCCCGATTTCTATTTGCGCGAAATCGCCGCCGCCGCGGTGGGAGCCTTCACCGTAGCCGTCGTGATCCTAATCCAGCGCTGGCGAGGCCGCATGAAGCGCTTAGAGGCGCAGCGGAATGAGCTATCGCTGGCGGTGATGTTGAAGACCTGGGAAATCCGCAAAGAGAAAGAAACGGTAGTGCGCCAGAAGCAGCAGATCGAAAAACTGCTGGTGAAAGCGCAAGCCAGCAATCGCGCCAAAGACGAGTTCCTCGCCAATATCAGCCATGAGATCCGAACGCCGCTGCACGGCGTGATTGGAATGACCGGTCTCACCCTGCAAAGCGAGTTGACTTCCGAGCAGCGCGAGTATCTGGACTTGGTGGAATCCTCCGCGAAATCTCTGCTGGCCCTGGTCAACGACGTTCTGGATTTTTCAAAGATTGAGGCGGGCGGCCTCACGCTCGAGTGCCTTCCGTTTTCGGTGCGTCACTGTGTCGAAGAGGCAAGCGCCGGTTTCGCCATCGCCGCGGCGAAAAAGAACCTGGATTTCGATCTCACAATCGATGCAAGTGTCCCGGAGGTGATCGATGGCGATGCCCTGCGTCTGCGCCAGATTCTCGCGAACCTGATGAGCAACGCCGTAAAATTCACCGAGCACGGCGCCATTCGCTTAAGCGTATCGACGGATCGACTGCGGCGATGCGCTTCTCTTTCAGGTGAGCGATACCGGCATTGGCATCCCACGGGAACAACGCGAGGCCGTATTCGAGCCGTTTCGCCAGGCGGACGGTTCCACCACCCGAAAGTACGGCGGCACCGGGCTCGGCCTCACCATTTGCATTCGCCTGGCAAAGCAGATGGGCGGGGAACTCACGCTCGAAAGCGATGAGGGCGTAGGCAGCACCTTCACCCTGCGTTTGCCCATCGCCGGCCCTCTGCCATACGATCGCGCAAGCGGCGATTTGCATTTGGAAGTTGCGGACGCCGCTTAATCCCGCCGCAGCCTATCGCGGGCCCGCTGCGCATCCCGCAGCGCTTGCCCGGTGCTCGCCGCCAACGCGGTAAGATGACCCATCTTGCGGCCCGGCCGTGCTTGCAATTTGCCGTACAGGTGTAGTTTTACGTCCGCCGTCGAGACCGCGCTCATCCAGTCCGGCTCGCCGTTGCTCCACAAATCGCCCAGCAGGTTGACCATCGCGGCCGGCGAGAATTGCGTCACCGCCCCAAGCGGCAGAAGGCAAACCGTCCTTAGCTGCTGTTCGAACTGGCTGGTCAAATTGGCATCGAAGCTGAAATGCCCCGAATTATGCGGACGCGGCGCAAGCTCATTGATGAGCAGGCGGCCTTCCCTCGAGACGAAAAATTCAACGCACAGCACGCCCACGACTTCCAGCTTTTCGAGAACCGCTCTGGCGATTTCTATCGCCTCGCGCGCCACTTGTTCGGACACCGAAGCGGGCGCAATGGACGTGTCGAGGATGCCGTTCACGTGACGATTTTCAACCGGACCGTAATGCACGAATTCGCCATCGATAGAGCGCGCCGCGACAATCGAGATCTCGCGCTCGAAGTCGATAAACGTTTCCAGAACGGCCTCGCGCTGTCCTACTGCGCTCCAGGCATCTTGAAATTCCTGCGCGTTTCGGATGCGAAATTGGCCTTTACCGTCGTAGCCGAAATCGGCCGTTTTGAGGATCGCGGGCAGGCCAAGCTCGCCGGCCGCTTGCCGCAATTCTTCTAAATTTCGAACGCGCCGAAAGGGCGTGACCGGCAGATGCGCCTCCGATAAAAACGTTTTCTCGCGAAGACGATGCTGGCTGATATGCAACACGTGACCGCTGGGACGAACCGGCGCGCATTCGGCGGCCGCGGCAGCCGTCGCAGCCGGCACATTTTCAAATTCAAAGGTCACCACTGAGACGCCGCGTGCAAACTCCCGCACCGCATCCAGGTCTTCATATAGCGCGGTGACTTCAACATCGGCCACTTGCCCGGTAGGCGTGTCTTGGTCCGGCGAGAACGTGTGAACCCGGTAGCCCATGCGCCGCGCGGCCATCGCGAACATTCGGCCAAGCTGCCCGCTGCCCAGCACGCCGACGGCGCTGCCCGGCAAAACCGGAGTGCGGCTATTCGAATGCATCAGGGCAAGCGCTGCTCGAGAACAGAAGCCGTTTGCTCGCGCCGCAAGGCTTCCAGGCGGTTGAGGATTTCGGGATATTTGTTGGCCAGAATAGCGGCTGCGAGCAGGGCCGCGTTCACCGCTCCCGCATTGCCGATCGCCAGCGTGCCGACCGGAACGCCCGCGGGCATCTGAACGATCGAGAGTAGCGAATCCACTCCATTTAGCACGCTGCTTTTGATCGGCACGCCGAGCACCGGCAGCGTAGTGTGCGCGGCAACCATGCCTGGCAGGTGGGCCGCGCCGCCCGCCGCTGCGATCACCACTTCGATTCCTCGTTCGCGTGCGCTTTTTGCATATTCGGCCATCCAATCCGGCGTGCGATGCGCTGACACCACGCGGCATTCGTGCGCAATGCCGAGCTTCTCCAACGTCGCGCTGGTTTGCTGCATCGTTTCCCAATCGGATTTGCTGCCCATGATCACTCCGGCCAGCGGACGTTCGGGCGCCTTCATGCTGCGCTCTGTAACCGCTCGGCTACTTTTTCCAGATATTGCCGCGTGGTCAGCCATTTTTGCTGCTTGCCAACCAGCAGCGCCAGATCTTTCGTCATGAATCCCGCCTCCACCGTGCCGACAGTCGCTTTCTCCAGCGTTTCGGCAAAGGCCGAAACCTCGGGAGTGTTATCGAATTGCCCGCGATACCGCAACGCCGAGCTCCACGCAAAAATCGACGCAATGGGATTAGTGGAAGTGTCCCTGCCTTTCTGATGTTCGCGGTAATGCCGCGTTACTGTGCCGTGCGCCGCCTCGGTTTCCACCGTTTTCCCGTCGGGCGTAATCAGCACCGAAGTCATCAGCCCCAGCGATCCGAAGCCTTGCGCGACCATGTCAGACTGCACATCGCCATCGTAGTTTTTGCAGGCCCAGACGAATCCACCTTCCGATTTAATCGCGAACGCCACCACATCGTCGATCAGACGATGCTCGTATGCAAGCTCTGCGCCCGCGTATTTCTCTTTGAACTCTTTTTCGTAAATGGATTGAAAGATATCTTTGAAACGGCCGTCGTATCTCTTCAGGATGGTGTTCTTGGTCGAATGATAGACCGGAAGCCGGCGGGAAAGACCGTAGTTGAAACACGCGCGCGCGAAACCCGCGATCGATTCATCCAGGTTGTACATGGCGAGCGCGACACCGGAGCCTTTGAACTCGAACACCTCATGCGTCGCCGCCGCGCCGTTTTTGGGCGTGAACGTCAGAGTCAGTTTGCCCGGCTCCTTCACCACGAAATCGGTAGCGCGGTACTGATCGCCGAACGCGTGGCGCCCGACCACAATCGGCTTCACCCAGCCCGGCACATAGCGCGGCACGTTGCGGCACAGGATCGGTTCGCGGAAAATAGTCCCGTCCAGAATGTTGCGGATCGTTCCGTTAGGCGACTTCCACATCTGTTTGAGACCGAATTCCTTCACCCGCGCTTCATCGGGCGTAATGGTGGCGCATTTAACGCCCACTCCGTAATGTTGGATCGCATGAGCCGCATCGACGGTGATCTGGTCTTCGGTAGCATCGCGATGCTCAACCGAGAGATCGAAATATTTCAAATCGATACTCAGATGCGGCAGAATCAGCAGCTCCTTGATCATGGCCCAGATGACGCGCGTCATCTCATCGCCATCGAGTTCCACGAGTGGAGTTTTGACCTGAGTTTTTGTCATGATTTCGAATGAGGTACAGAATTATTACACCAAAGCAGCCAACCCAGGCCGTGCTGCCGATTCTTGCGAAACAAGAAGGAGTACACTGTCAGTGTTGGTCTCTTGCGATCCAAACTCATTCGCCCCACGTCCTCGCAACGCCGGTTCTTGTCCTAAACGATAGACAGTGAAAGAATACATCGAGCTCACTAAACCTCGCATCACCTGGCTCATCGTCATGAGCACCGCTGTTGGGTATTACTTCGGACACTCCGGCGCTTGGACCGTCTGGGCCGTATTCCACACCTTGATTGGCACCGCGCTCATCGCCTCCGGGACAGCCGCGCTGAACCAATGGTACGAACGCGAAGCCGACCGGCAGATGCGGCGCACCCAACGTCGCCCCTTGCCTTCCGGGCGCTTGCGTCCGAAAGAAGCGCTCTGGTTCGGAATCGGTTTGGCGATCGCGGGCGGATTGGAATTGGGATTCGGCGTGAATTGGCTCTCCTCGGCGCTCGGCATCGCCACCCTGCTGATGTATCTCGGCCTGTACACGCCGCTCAAGCAGAAAACCTGGTGGTCGACCACCATCGGCGCAGTCCCGGGAGCCATGCCGCCTCTGATCGGCTACGCCGCCGCGGCAAATAAGTTGACTCCTGAAGCCTGGGTGCTGGCCGCCATTCTGTTCCTGTGGCAGTTTCCTCATTTTTATGCAATCGCATGGATGTATCGCGAAGATTATTCGCGCGCCGGCATTCGCATGTTGCCCGTCGTCGAGCCCGATGGCGGATCGACCGCCCGCCAGATTCTGCTCTATTCCGTTCTGCTGATCCCCATCAGCCTGTTGCCGAAATGGATGGGCATGACCGGCACAATTTATATGATCGGTGCGCTGATTCTCGGGTTAGTCTTCCTCTATTCCGGGATTCGCGTTTCGCTCGACCGGACCAAAGTACGAGCCCGCAGAGTGCTATTGACCTCGGTCGTCTATCTGCCTGCCTTGTACGTGCTGATGATTCTCGATCCAATCCGGCTGTGACCTTGCGGTTGAAAATAGCGCTTGCTTTCCTCTTCACGGCGGCTATTCTCTCTACCGGGTGTACCGACCCCGCCAGCAAGCTGCCCAACTACGACAAAGTACCCGCGTTTTCCATGACCGATTCCACCGGCCACAGCTTTCGCGGCGAAGACCTGGCCGGCAAAGTGTGGATCGCCGATTTCATTTACACCACCTGCCCCCTTGCCTGTCCGCGAATGACGGCCCAGATGCACAAGCTCGAAAAAGAAGTGCGGGGCATGCAAGATGTCGAGCTGGTCTCCTTCTCGGTCGATCCACAGCACGATTCGCCACCCGTCCTGAACGACTTTGCAAGTCGCTTTGGCGGGCCGACTGCGCACTGGGTCTTCTTGACGGGAACCCCCGCCTCGGTGCATCTGATCGCCGATAAAACATTCCACGTCGGAAATGAAATCGGCAAAATCGAGCACAGCACCAAGTTCATTCTGGTCGACAAGAGCGGCGATATTCGCGGCTATTACTCAAGCTCCGACTCGGGACGATCTTTCGAAGCTCCTGAGCGACGTGGAAGTATTGCGGAACGCGCGGTCCTGATGCCGGTCGCGTTTCTCGGCATACACGATCTGCCGCTCGTCGATGCCACGCTGAATGGTTTGGCGGCCATTCTGCTAGTTACTGGGCATTTTTTCATCGGGCAATACAATATTCGGCGCCATAGGCAGATGATGATATCGGCATTTGTCGTTTCTTGCGTGTTCCTGGTGTGCTATCTCGTGTATCACTACAATGTCGGCGAAGTGAGATTCGATAAACCCGGCTGGGTCAGAACGGTGTACTTGCCCATTCTCGCCACGCACGTGGCTCTCGCCGCGACCGTGCCGTTCCTGGCAACCATTACGCTGGTGCTGGCGCTCCGGGGGAAATTTCAGAAACATCGCGCTCTTGCAAAGTGGACCTTCCCCATCTGGCTGTACGTCAGCGTGACCGGCGTAATCGTTTACCTGCTGCTCTATCAGGTAAAACCGCGCCTCTAGCTCTTTATGCCGAAGCAAGCGGCCTGGGATCCGGAACGATACGAAGCGCAGCATTCGTTCGTATGGCAACTAGGGGAGGGCCTGATCGATCTGCTCGATCCGCAGCCGGGCGAGCGCATTCTCGATCTCGGTTGCGGTCCGGGACAGTTGACGCACAGAATCTCCGAACGCGGAGCGGAAGTGGTGGGTTTAGATGCTTCGCCGGAAATGATCGGACAAGCGCGCCAAAATTATCCGCAATTGCAGTTCGTGCTGCAAGACGCCGCGCGGCTCTCATTCGAGCACGAATTCGACGCGGTATTTTCGAACGCCGCATTGCATTGGATGCCGGATGCGTCCGGCGTCGCCCAGGCAGTGGCGCGCGCCTTGCGCACGGGTGGAAGATTTGTCGCGGAGTTGGGCGGCAAGGGCAACATCGCGAATATCGAGAGAGCCGTCGAATCCATAGCAGCCCGCTATCATACCGGGCCTCTCCCGGAACGCCGCACGTTTTATCCCTCGATAAGCGAATACGCCAGCGTGCTCGAAACGCACCCTCTCGAAATGCGCTCAGCCGTCCTGTTTGACAGACCGACGCCGCTCGACGGGGACAACGGAATGGAGAACTGGATCCGGCAGTTCAAGTGGTACTACCTGGAGACGCTGCCCGCCGCAAAGCAAGAGCTTGCACTCCGCGAAATGGTACAGGAATTAAAACCCGTGCTGTATCGAGAGGGCAACTGGCATGCCGACTATCGCCGCCTGCGGTTCGTAGCAGTGAAGATTTGATCTGCGCTTTTTGCCGTGCGGGCTTTCTAGCCGGCACTCCCACTTCGTTTGGCAAATCCAACCCCGCCAGTAACTTGCACCTGTAAAATAGAGATTCGCTCCAAGATGAAGGCAGTTCTCCCCGTCCTAGCCCTAGTGGCGCTCCTCGCCAGTTGCACCGTCGGCCCCAAATATTCCAAACCCAGCGTTCCCGCCGCTCCCAGCTTCCAGGAAATAAGCGGCTGGCAAACCGCCCAGCCTGCCGATTCCCAGATTCGCGCCGCCTGGTGGGAAATTTTCGGCGACCCCCAACTCAACGCCTTCGAGCAGCAAGTCCCGCTCGCCAACCAAACTCTGAAAGTCGCCGAAGCCAATTTCCGCCAAGCCCGCGCCGCCATCCGCATTAATCAATCCAATCTCTACCCCACCGTCAGCGTGGCGCCCCAAATTACCCACAATCGCCTCTCCGGCAACAGCCCCTCGGGCTTCCCGGGCCGTCAATATGCCGATTTCATTGCCCCCATCGACGTCTCTTGGGATCTCGATTTCTGGGGCCGGATCCGCCGCACCATCGCCTCCGCCCGCGCGCAGTTCCAGGCTTCCGCCGCCGATCTCGAAAACGTCAAACTGCAGCTCCAGACCGAGCTCGCCGTCGATTACTTCGAAGCGCGCAGCCTCGACGCCGAAAAGGAGTTACTCGACGACACCGTGGTCGCCTACCAGCGCGCCTTGCAGTTGACCATCAACCGCTATAACGGAGGCGTCGCCACCAAAGCGGAAGTGGCGCAGGCGCAAACCCAGCTCAATCAAACTCAGGCACAGGATATCGATCTCGGCGTCGCCCAGGCCCAATATGCGCATGCCATCGCGGTGCTACTCGGCAAGCCGCCCGAAGAATTCCAATTGCCCGCCAAGCCGCTCCACCAGGAGCCGCCTCCGATTCCCGTCAGCCTCCCCGCGCAGCTATTAGAGCGCCGCCCCGACATCGCCTCCGCGGAAAGACAAGTCGCCGCAGCCAATGAGCAGATCGGGATCGCCAAAGCCGCTTTCTGGCCCGATCTCGTGATTACCGCAACCGGCGGCTTGCAAGCTGGAAACATCGTCAACTGGTTCACCTGGCCCAGCCGCTTCTGGTCGGTCGGCCCGCAGATCGCCGAAACCATTTTCGATGCGGGCCGCCGCCGCGCAGGGGTTGAGAGCGCTGTCGCGGGCTATGATGCCACCGTCGCCAACTACCGCCAGACCGCGCTCACCGCGTTTCAGGAAGTGGAAGACAATCTGTCCACCCTGCGCGTTCTCGACCAGGAAGCCGGAACCCAGCACGAAGCCACCGCCGCCGCCGAAAACTCCCTTCAGCTTTCCATGAACCGCTATAAGGGCGGATTAGTTACCTATCTCGAAGTCATCACCGCCCAAAGCATCGCGCTCACCAACCAAAGAACCGAAGTCGACATCCTCCGCCGCCGCATGGATGCCAGCGTCCAGCTCATCAAAGCCCTGGGCGGAGGCTGGAACACCTCCAAACTCCCAACGGGCTAGCCCCGCGGGGTTGTGCCCGCGCTGGCATCTGTCCTGCTATTTTCAAAAAGTGCCCTTTTCGCGCACCGCGGCTCTCGTCCTCTTCGGATTGATCGCCGCGCTCGCCCCGCTACAAGCCGACTGGAAAATAACCATCGTCACAACGTTGCCCGGCTATCGATCCGTCGAGACCGAATACTTCAAACCCGGGCTGTGGCGCCATGAAAGCGAAACATCCGGTCCCTCCACAAGGCGCCTGGTCGTAATAGTCGACAAGAACAAACGCAGTCAGACCATCTGGGATTTGGACCGCCGCGAGTACGTCGTAATGTACCCTCACCCGGTGCCGCCTCAGGCAGCGATCGCGCCAAAGCCCGTTACCGCGCCAGTAATACGCATCGACATCGCCACGCGCGACACCGGCGAGCGCCAGACCTTCTTCGGCCGCACCGCGCGCCATCTCATCACCTCGGAAAAGCGCTACCGCGAGTCAGTCGTCGAATCCGAATCGTCCACCGACGCCTGGTACATCGATGTCCCCAACTTGCCTCCCCAAAGCACCGCCGTCGGATACATCCTCGCCGCCGGCAATCCGCAGCCAATCATAAAAGTGAATCACACCGGCGCGCCGCTCACCGGCCTCGCAGTCCAAAAGAAAATTACAACGCGCAACTTCCTCCGCCCAGGCCGAACCGATGTCAGCGAAGAAACCGTCAAAGTCACCGGACTTTCGGAAGCAAATTTATCCCCGCAACTCTTCGAACCGCCCAAGAATTTTCGCCGCGTCACCCGCTTCCCGGACGAACCCTCCCCGAATTGGCTCGAAATGTATTGGCAATCGTTCGAAGACTGGCTGAACAGTCTTTTCTCTTAACTGGCGTTCACTGACTCTCGCGGTAATCGATCGGCGGCTTCTGCCCCGCCGGAATCTCAGACCTGTAACTCTTGCCCTTCAGCTCCCGCGCAAAATCGGCTTTAGCATCTTGAACCAATTGCGGATTCGAGAACAAATCCGCTCCCGTAACCGCAAGCGCCTTGGCAGCCACCACCATCCCCTTCTGGCCGATGCTCATGCCCGCGCACGCCGCCGCTTGCCAGGTGTGCGGCACCACGCCGGGCACAAACGTCGCAGCCGTGAAGCCGATAGTCGGCACGTTCCAGCTCACGTCGCCCACGTCCGTCGAAGCTGCGGGTGCATTCGGATCGTACGGACGCAGCGGCGCAATCGTGTCGGTGGACGAAAGATCACCCCGCCCACTCGCCGGTAAGCTCTTCTGCAATTCCTCCGCGAAATGCTCTTCTTCCGCGCTATAACGAAAACCGCCAACCTGTTCAAGGCTCTGGTGCGCCACTTTCGCCAGCGCATCGTTGGCAAGAATATTGTCGTCACTGCTGACGATCTTCACATCGAGTGTGGTCTCCGTCATCAGCGCGGCGCCCTGGCCAATCTTGAGAATGCGCGCCCAGATTCCGTCCAGCGTCGTAAGCGTCGGGTTGCGCGCCATCAGATAAAGTTCCGCCGTCTCCGGAACCACGTTCGGCGCCGCGCCCCCGTTCGTAATGATGTAGTGCATGCGCGTGTTGCTAGGGACATGTTCGCGCAAAAATTCAATCCCGTTGCCCATCAACATCACCGCGTCCAGAGCGGAACGTCCGCGTTCCGGAGCGAAAGCCGCGTGCGCCGCAATGCCATGAAATTTGAATTTCGCTGCCGTGATCGCCAGCGCCCCGCCGTTTATCACGCCATTGCGGTCGCCGGGGTGCCAATGCAAAACCACATCCACATCGCGAAACAGCCCCGCTCTCACCATGTAGACCTTGCCGTCCCCGCCTTCTTCTGCGGGAGTGCCGTAATAGCGCAGCGTACCCGCGACATGATGGGTCTCCATGTAATCTTTCAGCGCCACTGCCGCCAGCGCCGCGCCCGATCCCAGCAGGTTATGTCCGCAGCCATGGCCCGGCGCTCCAGCCACTACCGGACTGCGATCGGGTACTGCGGCTTGCGAAAGCCCAGGCAGCGCATCGAATTCGCCCAGGATGCCGATGACAGGTTTGCCTTGGCCGTAGCTGGCGATGAAAGCAGTAGGCTCGTCCGCCACGCCCGATTCAACCTGAAAACCTGCCGCCTTCAAATCGCGCTGCAACAGCGCCGAGCTTTTCTCTTCGTGATATCCGAGTTCGGCGTACCCCCAGATCTCCCTCGACGCTTGCACATACTCGGCGCTATGCTGGTCCACCAGTTGTTCAATCTGTTGACCCAGCGCGCTAACAGGCAACAGAAGGGCTGCAACAATGAGAAAACGCATGACCCAGTAGTCTAGCATTACTACGTATGGCCGAAGTCGTGGGGGCCGGGTCTGTTGACGATCTCTTCGTTTTGCGAATCCCAGTAGACGCGACTTCCTTTCCAAAGCGATTCAGCGGCCATCATGCAGGCGACCGAATGCGCGAAGCCGTTATCGACCGTCGCGCTGGGCTCCCGCCGTGCGCGCATGGCCGCTAGCCAATCTTCCACATGATGCGCATCGTCGTCATTGGGGCCGATGGAATCCGGTGTAGGCGCTCCAGGCACTTGGACAATTTGTCCGCGATCCTCTGCCGGACCCATCGCTGGGGGAGCGAGATAGCGCGGCCGCGCGATATCGCCCGCGGGATCGGGCTCCTGCCTCCCGCCTTCTTTCGTTAAGAGGAACAGCGACGCGCCTTCTCCGCCGAAGTTATCCATGGTTCCCTGCGTACCCTGAATACGCGTGAAGCTCCGGTAACTGTTTCCGAAAGTGGTGGTGTAAGTATGAAGAAATCCCTGCGGATAAGTGAACACGACACTGCACGTATCGGGATTTTCCCGTCCGTCTCGCCACACCATAATTCCGCCGTTCGCCGAAGCACTGACCGGAAGTTTTTCCCCCGTCCAGAGGTGGACCAGATCGCTGGCATGGCTCATCCACTGATCGAAAATGCCGGACGAGAAGTTCCGGTAGAGGCGAAATTCAAGATAGACCTTCGGGTCGAAGGGTTGATACGGCCGGTCCAGCAGCCACCGCTTCCAATCCGTATCCTGCTCGCGCAATTCCTTCACCGCCGGACGGCCGCGCCAACGCTCCATATTGACGTCCCATTCCTGCGAGATCTTCACGATGGGACCGATGCGTCCGGAATGGATCAAATCGCGGACCGCCAGCGGATACGGCTGCGTACGATGCTGTGTTCCCATCTGCACCACTTGCTTTGAATTCTTGACGGCCGCACGGGTTTCTTTGGCATCTTTGAGGGAATTCGCGAAAGGCTTCTCGACATAGCAATCCTTACCGGCGCGGACCACATCCGCACAGTGTTGCGCATGCTGGAAATCGGCGGTCGCAATCATCACGCCGTCGATATCGGGCCGGGCGAGCAGGTCTTCGTAATATTTGTACGTCTCCGGGCGCTGGCCGAACGCTTCAGCGACTTGAGCGGCGCGGCGTTCGCGTGCCAGCGTCCAAAGATCGCAAACCGCTACGGTCTCGACAGGCGTGCGGGCGGAAGCAAGCTGCACCATATGAACATGGCCGTGACTACGGTCTCCGCAGCCAATCTGCCCTAGTCGGATGCGGTCGTTAGCGCCGAGGATACGGCTGTAAGAAAATGCGCTCACGCTCACGGCAGACTTTACAAAAGATCGGCGATCCATCATTTACTTTCAATTCTGACTCCCGGATTCTTTGGGAGCGAAATCAAGTTCGCGAAAATGCGATAGGCGCCCGGCACGCCTTCCGGTAACTGCCGGTAAAATGCGTAAGCGTTGTAGACGTACACGCCTCGCCCATATCTGGCGTACAGCAGGCCGCCTTTCTGCGGGTCCTGTCCGGGGTCGTGGGTTTCGAGCAGCGGTTCGTAACGCGGGTCCCAGGAGGACATGAATTTCGATCCGCGCTCGGCGACCCAGCCCTGGAAATCCTTTTCGGTAATTCTATTCGGCCATGAGAACACGGGGTTGTTCGGATCGAGAATTTCCACTTTGGACGTTTCATCCGTTACTTCTTCGGGGTCGTTGGTCATCTTGTACGGGTACGGGCCGAAGTCGTGATCGAATTCGGGGGTGTTGTACTGCACGATGACAACACCGCCGCTTTTGACGTAATCGAGCAGGCGCGCATTGTTGGCCTTCAGATCGTCGCGAACGGCGTACGCACGGATGCCGAGCACGATGGCATCGTATTGGCTGAGATCGCCCGAAGCGAGATCGTCGGAGGTCAGCAGTTTGGGGTGAACGCCGAGATTCCCGAGCGATTGCGGAACGTCATCGCCGCTGCCCATCACGTAGCCGATCTTCAGATCTGGCGCGACGCTGACATCGACGGCTGCAGCCTTGTAAGTGGATGGACGATACAGGAAGTACGGGCGCAATCCTGGATATCCGGTTACGCGGAAGCCTTCCCGATATTCGCGGCCGCTCCAGGTTGCCACGGCAGTAAGCGTGTACTCCTGTTCGCGGGCATGCGATGGAAACACGCGAAATGCGATGCGTTGTTCATCGCCATCTTTTGTCGTCGCGAAAGTGGCCGAGGGCGGATCCGAACGCCATCCGGCGGGCAACTCTAGATGGACTGTGCCCGATGCCGGGCCTTTCACTGCGCTGCGAACCTCCGCTGCGATTGTGAAGAATTCTGAGTTCAGCGGAATTATTCCCGCGGCCCGAGAGGCGGCGATCGAGATTGTGGGCGCCACAACCAGCGGCTGTGGCACCGATCCTTCACCCGAAATATGTTCGATCGTTTGCACCACCTGTCCAATCCGGATAGGCGCCCCGTTGTAGCTCAGTTCCGCCCAGGCCGCGACCGGATACGGAGCGAGCGGCTGGTTCAGATAGCGCGCGTCCTTAATTTCATACCAGCCTTGTTCGACGTTGCCGCGCGTGAAATAAGGTCGGGTGGCCGCGGCATTCTCCGGAACCGTAACTCTAAAAGATGCAGTAGCAGGTTTGTTGTCTGCAAGCGCGTCCGGTGCGGCAGTTTCGACGTGAACGGGCCAGTTCTCTCCTACCGGCGTCTGCAATTCGACCTGTTCGACTTGAACCGGCTGCGCGCTGGCATTGTTGAGGTGAACCGTCACGCCGAATTGCTGTCCCGGAATAACCGTTCGCGAAGTGTCGCGGGCGACGGTGGCTTCCAACGTAATGTCCAAAGCACGCACAAGAGCCGTGTTGAATTGCTCGCGCTTGACACGCAGTTCATAGAGCACATCGTACTTTTCGCGATCCGTCATGTTACTGCTTTCGACTTGCGATATAAGTCGATCCGTTTCCTTCAAGCCCTCCGCGAGCATGGGAGCAATTCGGGCGGGTTCGGCGGCCCGGAAGTTGTTCACGGCTCCTTCGACGGCCGCGTTGATTTCGGAAAGGCCGTTCCGCAGAAATGCGGGATGTGTTTCGCCTGCAAGCGATGCAATGCCTTCGAGCGAAATATCGATGCCATCGAAAAACGACGACTCGGGGCCCCTCGCCGGGACGGAATCAAAACGGTGATACGCTGCCGTCATTTCGCCAGCCGGAGGAATGCTGGTTCCGCCGTTCTGGGATTTCTGGAAACCCAGGCCGTGGCGTGCGATTTGGAGATAGGACACGCCGGCGACCGGGTCGAGCTCGCCCTCCGGGACATTCACATCCGCGCTGACATTCCAGGGGAGCCATTTCTGGTGAATGTAATCGAAGACGCGGGCTGGTGCCCAGTGATGCGTAGCGTAATCGTAGACGCCCTTACCTGTGACTCTCGCCCGCGGAATACGCGCATACATTTTGAGCGGACTCCACGGTCGGAGACCAGCCTTGATCTGATCCGGAAACATGTTGGGATCACCGGCGGCGCGAAAGACCTCTTGCGCGGTTTCTCCCGCCACCTGATGATTCCCGTGGCCGTCGCTGGGACCTCCGATGAACACGGAAGTTACCACCAGCGGACGAGTCATGCGAATCACACGCACAGCATCGTAGAGCACGCGATCGTGCGACCAGTTTTGGTAACTCTCTTCTTTTGTTTTAGAGAATCCATAATTGACGACGCGCGTAAAATATTGCTTCGCTCCGTAGTAGCGATCGGCGGCGAGCAATTCTTCGGTGCGGACGAGCCCGAGTGCATCGAAAAAATCGGGCGACATTACGTTTGCACCGCTTTCGCCGCGGTTGAGCGTCAACAGCGAAACACGCGCGCCCTGGCCCCGCGACTCATAGGCCAACATGCCCCCATCCTCGTCGTCGGGATGGGCTGTAATCATGATCAGGCTGGCTCGCGTGCGGAGCGCCTGCAACGCATGCCACACACCGGCCGCTCCGCGGTCCAGCGGCAGCACCGATGCCTCCGGAGATGGATTTTCGAAAGCACTCAGGGCAGAAAGAAAAACAACCGCAAATATAGCCGCTCGAGACGAGCGCTGGAGAATTCTCAACGAAAAAGGCCTTTTCGAGTCGATCTCCATCATACGACCGGCCGTACTTGCAACTGCAGCTTTCTACACTAGAGGGTTGAGAACCAAGCGTCCTCGACGGTATAGACCTCAACAGTTTTTGTTGAAACACCTAGACCCAACTCCCTGAGTTTCTGAGCGAACTCGTCGCCGTCAAGAAGGTCAATCGGGGGCGCGCCGTCTCGCGTTGCTTCTTTCACTGCGCCGGGCGTGAATGTTCCAGTTGTGATGAACAGACCTTTGTCGGCGCGGCCCATCATCGCTCCGCGAAAATCTCTGATTTCCCCTGGGCCAACAGAGCCCTTATATCTCTTGCACTGAAAGAGCACATGGAAGCTCATAAGTCCGTGAATCCGCGCGATGCCGCGTCCATCAATTCCTCCGTCACCTGTACGACCAATGACTTCGACTTGGGTGAAACCTGCCTCTCTCAGCACACGTTGAACAAGGCGCTCAAACGCTGCTGGATTTAGATTCTGCGTCAGAATGCCATGCAATTTTTGCTTCCATTCCTGTTCTTCGGATACATGTCCTTCGGATATATCTGCAAGCGAAATAGCATCCGTAGGCCCTGCGGTGGCTTTGGTGCTATCCCTGTACATCGAACGTATAGCGTGCACGACTGCTTGCGGGTCAAACTTGTCGAGTTCTCCCTTTCCATTTAGCGACCAAATTCCTCGGTTAGAATTTTCTAGCCATCCATATTTCTTAAGGTAAGTACGCGCCCAAGCCAATCGATAGGCAATCTCTGTCTGATTGCTCTTTTCAGGATCATGGAGTTGAGAGAGAATATCTTCTGGGAAGCGTTCCGCCTCGACAACTTTGTCGTAAATTTCCTCGATAGAACCGGAACCTCCAAGCGCTTGCAACGCTTGGAGGAGCGGTTTCATTAGCTGAATATGTGTGGGAAGTCTCGGTGTCATCTCTTTTGCTTGCGACGTTGGCAAACGTCGGTTTGGATTATTGCATGACGACTTTGTGGGACCGGAGTGAAATCCAACTTAGGTGAGAATATCGCCGAGATGTTGTTAGTTCTGAGTAGGGCCGCTCGAAAACGAGCGCGCACCTCGGCGCTACCGGCAAAACGCAGACGACAAGATCGTCCGCCCCACCCCGAAAATTCTAATGACGATTCTGTACACCGTTATCATCGAGATATCCGAGGAACTGGGAATCGCTTTCGCAAAGAGAATGCAAGATCTCACCGCCTAATTCCCACTGCCCGATGATCGGGTATTCCAGCAATGCCAGCCGTGCGGCACGGGTCGAACCGGAAATGGCGGCTTGGATGAGCGTTCGCTCGTAGGCTTTGACGGATTGCACCAGGCCGCGCACGGAATCGGGCAGTTGGCCGACGATTTTTGGATGTGCACCTTGGCGGTCAACTTTGCAGGGCACTTCGACTGTGTCCTCGGGATAGAGATCGGGAATCGAAGCGCCATTTGGAACGTTGACGACAATCTCGCGCGGCTGGTCCGATAACAAGCCGGTCATCACCTGGAGCGCGATGCGGTGATAGCCGGTCGCGATCGCGAAGGGATCTTCCTGCTGCGTTAGCGGAGTGAACGTGGAGCCTGCCTGGGCTTCGAGCTTCATATAAGAGGCGTTGCGGCGCATCAAATAGGCGGTGTAAGTTGTCAATGCTTCGGCGCCCGTCTGATTTTCCAGCTCGTGAAATAAATCCGCATTCAGGCGTTTTAATTCTTCGCCGCGGCTTGCTCCGGCGCGCAATTGGTTTTCATACGCCCGGCGCTGGCTGTAATAGAAGAACAGATATTCTGTCGGGATCAAGCGCAGCGCTTGAATCAATTCCGGATCGAACAGATCGGCGGAATAGAGGCGGCGCAGGAGGGCGGTGTCTTCGAGGATTCGTTCGGTTATGTCTTCGCCCCGGAGCGTGACGCCGCGCACCCAGCCTAAGTGATTCAGGCCGGCATAATCGAAACTCATTTCGTTTTGCGGTTCACCAAGCGCGGTTGCGATGGAGTGGAAAAGTTCGCTCGGCGTATCGCAGATGCCGATAACTTTCAACGCGGTGTTCTGGGTTAGCGCTTGCGTGACGAGACCCGCCGGGTTGGTGAAGTTTATGAACCAAGCGCCGGGTGCGGCGGTTTCGATGATTTTGGCGTAGGCGAGCGTCACGGGCACAGTGCGGAGAGCCATGGCAGCGCCGCCCGGACCGGTCGTCTCCTGGCCCGCGAGACCATGCTCGATGGCGACTCGTTCGTCGCGCGCGCGCGCCGCCATGCCGCCTACGCGGATGCTATTCAGCACGAATGCGGCGCCAGCCGCGGCGTCTTCGAGACGAGTGGTAGTGCGGATCTCGAACGGATTTTCGAAGCTGCGCAAAACTTCGCAACAAAGGCGCGCTACTACGGCGAGCCGCGCTTCGTCGATATCGAACAGCGCGACTTCGGTGGTGCGCAGAGCGGCTTGCGCTTGCGCCAGGCCATAAATGATGAGCGGTGTACGGATGCCGCCGCCGCCGATAATGGCAACCTTCATGAGCGTGTCTTCTCCAGTTCCGTTATAAGGCGTTCCCGATCCGGGAAGCCGGCGATCCCGCCGTGCGCTGCGGTGGAGAGTGCGCCACAGATATTAGCTTGACGAAGGCAGTGGGCCGGCGACTCGCGCTTGAGCCAGGCGTCGAGGAATCCGGCATCGAAACAGTCGCCCGCTCCCGTGGTATCGACCGGCTCGACGGGATAAGGATTAGCGAACCAGGTCGCGCCCTCCCAAAGCAACGCGGCGCCTTCCGAGCCAAGTTTCAGAGCAACATGTTGCAGGCCCGCTGCGGCGAAGTGGCGCAAGATCGCGGCGGGATCCTGTTCGCCGGTCATGTAGCGGGCTTCGAGTAGATTGGGAAAGAAGATATCCACGCCGCGCAGCAGAGGGAGCGCGCGCGAATCGGAAAGCCAGTCCTGATGCCAACCGACATCGAGTGAAAGCGTAGCGCCCTGCGCGTGAATTTTATCCGCAATGGCTGCGGCAGTGCCGAGCGGCGGCGGAAAAGCGAGATGAATATGCCGCGCCCGTGGGATCGAAGAAGCGAAGCGGGCGAGCAACAGTTCGGGAAAGCGCCGATTTGTGCCAGGATAAGTGAGGAAAGCTCTGTCATCATAGCGGCTCGCGACTACAGTAATGCCGCTGGGTTCGATGGCATCGAATTGCATTTCGCCGGTGTCTACTCCGCAATCGTTCAGCGAGGAAGCGATCCAATCGCCGGTATCGGCGCCGACGGCTGCGAGCACGCCACAGCGCAACCCAAGCCGCGCGAGCGCACAGGCCGTGATAGCCGTTCCTCCTCCGATGGCGCGATGCAATCCGCTAGCGAAAACTTCTTTTCCCGGTGCAGGCCAGGCATCGATGCCGCTGAAAATCCAGTCCACAAAAATCTCGCCCGCGACCAGCACGTCGAGTTCGCTCAAGCGCCAACCTCGACCGCTTCGAACGGCCACTCGCAAGTGGCGCGCGCGCGCCAGAGATACGCGCCAATGCCTAGGATCAGCAAGGCGAAACCGGCGGCGATGTAGGGCCATCCGCTGGCGACAAGAATATACAGCCAGCCAAGAAACGCGATGATGCTGGTGACCGGATAGAGCGGCATCTTGAAGGGACGCTCGATATCCGGCCTGTTTTTGCGTATCAGCGTTACGGCTACAACTTGCGCCATGAATTGAATAAGCACCTGAATCACGATGAGCGCGTTGATGAGCACCTCCAGATTGAGCAGGCAGGCGCAAGCGGAGGCGATGCCGATGAAAACCACCGAGAAAGTTGGAAAATTGTGCTTCGAGTGCAACCGCGCAAACGGCTTGAAGAAACGGCCATCGCGCGCGGCGGCGTAGGGGACACGAGAGTAGCCGAGCAGCACCGCAAAGATGGAAGCGAATGTCGTCCATAGCACAAGAATGGTGGCGATCTGCGCGGCTTTCATACCGTACAGGCGGTTCACGAAATCGGAAACGATGGAGGTGGAGTGCTCCGCTTCCTGCCAGGGCACCACGCCGATGATGGTGATGTTCATGGTGAGATACAAGACCGCGACGGCAAGGACCGAGATCAGGATAGAGCGGGGAATGACGCGGGCCGGATTGCGGACCTCTCCGCCGAAGAAGCAGACGTTGTTGTAGCCACCGTAATCGTACATCGCGATAAGCGTTGCGCCTCCCAGGCCAAAAAACAACGAACGCGAGGGAGTGAGCGCGCCGGGCGGGATGCTGAACGCGCGATGAGGATCGAAATTCGCGAGACCCGCGATGCAAATCCATCCCACCGTGCCGAGCACGACCAGCCACATGACGACCGAGAGCTTTCCAACTGTGCGGATATCGCGGTAGAGCAGAACCGTGATGAGAATGCAGATCGCCATGGCGACGAGTTTCTCCTGCCACAGCGGTATATCGTGCACCAGAAATCTAGCGTACTGCGCGAAACCCACCGCGCCCGAACCGATGGAGAGAGGCGCGAGAAAGATGGTTTCCCAGATGAAGAGAAAACTCATGAGACGACCCATGCGATTCGGACTATAGGCTTCCGATAAATAACGATACGGGCCGCCGGTGCCCGGCATCGCGGCACCCAGTTCCGCCCAGACCATTCCGTCGCAGATGGCCACGATGGCTCCTAAAACCCAGCCCAGGATGGCTTGCGGGCCATTTGTTTTGGCGAGCAAAATCGGAATGGTGATGAACGGCCCTACGCCGATCATCTCGAGCATGTTCGCCGATGTTGCGCCGAAAAGACCGACGCCGCGGACCAGATGAGGAGTTCGGGCTTCAGGCAACGCCATACGTTATCATACGGATGCTTTGGGCGATGTTTTGCGCTGGGCAGTTGCGATTTGGCTGATTTCCCCGGCTTATTTGGCGGCGCAATCGGCCTTGCAGAAAGCTGTCGATTTGACGCGCGAGGGCCGCTACGCGCAAGCACGGAAGGCGCTGGCGGGCGCGGCGGAGCCAATACAAATCGATCAGCGGATTGCGTTCCATCGCCTGAAGGCAGCCATCGCCTCCGGCTTGGATGAGCCGGAAACCGCGGTCAGCGAGGTGCGCGCCGCTCTCGCGCTGGCGCCGGACGATCCGAAATTATTACTGGCCGTTGCGGTCGCGGAACTGCAGGCCGGACAACTCGACGATGCGCTTTCGCACGCGCGAGCGAGTCCGGAAAGCGCGACGCGGGAGGCGCTGATCGGCGATATACAAGAAAAGCGCGGCGAATCTGTCGAAGCCGCAAAGGCGTACCAGGCGGCAGTGGCGCTCGCGCCGGACGAGGAGCGCTTTCGCGTTGCGCTTGGGTTAGAGCTGATCGAACACCAGAGATTTCAGCAGGCAATTGAAATCTTGCAACGGGCGGAGGCAGTGCTGCCGAAATCCGCGAAGATCCGCACCTTGTGCGGGATCGCGCAGTACGCCGAGGGGTACACGGAAGACGCCGTGCATTCGCTCGAAGAGGCGATCGCGGTCGATCCGAAACTGGAAGCCCCCTATGGCGCGTTGGCCAAGATCGTGCTGCAATCGTCGGCGCAGCCGCCCCGACGGACCATCGACGATCTCTGCGGTTGGAATCGAATTGTGTGCAGCGCGCTTGAGCTGCGCGCCGCCCGGCAGAGCGGCGATGAAAAGCTTACAGCAAAAGCCATGGCGGTTCTGAAGCTTACACCGGCGGATGACGCGCTGGGGCGCTGCGAACTCGGGCGCGCGTACGAATGGAGCGGGCATGCGGCGCAAGCTCGAACGGAAATGGAGGCGTGCGTCCGGCTCGATCCAACCCCCCAGAATCTTTATCGACTCGGGCTTCTCTACAAAAAACTCGGACTCACGGAACTGGCGGAAAAGGAAATGGAGCGGCGCAACACGATGCTTCGGAAGATGTCCGAGCAAACGGCGCTGGGGTTGAATGCGCTGGCGGGACTCGATCTCTCGGCAAAGTAAAAATTATCCTTGCACACGTTTGCATATTTGTGATATTGCATAAACTTACAGCTTCATAGCAGGTCGCTTAGGGGGTGGAAAAAATGACGAGGCATATCGTGCGAGGTGTTGCGGTGCTTACTTTGCTCGCAAGTGCCGCGCTGGCGCAAATCGATACGGGATCGATTGTCGGAACGGTTCGCGATGCGAGCGGCGCGGCGGTCCCGAAGGCTACCGTCACGGCCACGAATCCCGCCACCAATATCACGCTTACGACGACGACTAATAGCGTAGGCGAGTACCAGTTCAATGCGCTGCACACGGGCGATTACAACGTGAAGGCGGTGGCGAGCGGTTTTTCGGCGCAGGTGTTTCCGAATGTTCACATCGATGTGCAGTCGCGGCCTTCGGTGGATTTCACGCTGCAGGTGGGAAACGTGAATCAAACCATCGAAGTGCAATCGACCGCGCCGTTGCTCGATACCCAGACCGCGACGCTCGGCGGGGTGGTCAGTTCCCGACAAATTGAAGACCTGCCTCTGAATGGGCGGCGCTATGCGGATTTGGCGCTGCTGGAGCCGGGGATTCAAAAGAACCTCACAAATCCCAACAACACGGCGCCGGACCGTTTCAGTTCCAACGGCAATCTGGAGACGCAAAACTATTTTTCTCTGGATGGCGTGGATAACAATTCCGGTTCGACCAATCTGCAGGAGGGATCGGTTCAAACCGTGCAGCCGCCGCCCGACGCCCTGCAGGAGTTCCGCGTGCAGACGCGCACGTACTCGGCTGAATTTGGAACCTCGGCGGGGGCGGTGATCAATGCGTCCATTAAGAGCGGAAGCAACGCGTTCCATGGCGATTTGTGGGAGTTCCTGCGGAACAACGACCTGGATGCGAACTCGTTCTTCAATAATCTGCGGCGGAGTTCCGCGCGGCCATTTCAGCCAGAACCAGTTTGGCGGAACGTTCGGCGGCCCGATTATCAAAGACAAGACCTTCTTTTTCGTCGATGCGCAGGGATTCCTCAGCCGCAAGGCCACGACCACGCTGTCCACGGTTCCGACGCCGCTGATGAAAACCGGCAACTTCACGGAGCTGAAGAACACGCTGCCCAACTCTTCGGTACCGGGGCAGGCGGGCTGCATTTCGGGAAACGTGATTGCGCCATCCTGTCTCGATCCTACGGGGCTGAAGCTGCTGAGCCTGTATCCCGATCCGAACATTCCGTCCGTCGGTGGCGACGCAAGGAATCGCCGGGGAGTTGGACGCGGCGCGCCGAATTACCAGTTCGTGTATTCGGTGCCGAACGATACGTACTCCTATGACGTGCGCGTCGACCACACCATCAATCAGAACAACCGCATTTTCGGGCGGTTCAGCGATTACACGGTGAACCGGCAGGACCCGCCGTGGACCGGAAACCCGCTCGCCGGAAACGGAAATTTCGCTACGCAGTATTTCATTCTGGGGAAATCTGTGGCGCTGTCGTGGACAGACGTGCTCTCGCCTTCGGTGGTGAATGAGCTAAGGGGTGGATTCAGCCGCGATAACGCGCATAGCGATCCGCTGGGCTTACAGGTTGGGACTTCGGCGGCTTCGCAATACGGGCTGAGCGGCATACCGGCCGGTCCATTCGACGCCGGCATTCCGCCCATCAATATCAGCGGCGGGTTTCAACGGCTGGGGACGGCGCCGTGGCGTCCGCAGGTTCAGATCGCGCAAGTGTGGCAATTGATCGATACGCTTGAGCTGGTTGAAGGGCAATCACAGCTTCAAATTCGGCTACGAGTTCCGGCACGAGAGCGACAATTTTCTGGATGCGCAATCGCTGCAGGGGCAGATTACGGCGAGCGGCATTTATACCGGCAACAGCGGCTTCGGCGCAGCGGATTTTCTGCTAGGCGATGTCAGCAGCGCGGCTTTTACCACGCCGACGGTTGTTCATAACTACAAAGTCGCCGACAGCTTTTTTGCGCAGGACAGTTGGCGCGTGCGGCCGAATCTGACGATCAACTATGGCGTGCGGTACGAGCTGTTCTCGCCGCTGCTGAATCACGGAAACGAGCTGTCTAATTTCACTCCGGCAAACGGCGGCGGATTCGTATCGGCGACGAATGGCGATTGGTATCAACGATCGCTGATTCATCCGGACAAGAACGATTTTGCTCCGCGCTTCGGTTTCAGCTATCAAGCTCTCTCGCAAACTCGTGTTTCGCGGCGGGTACGGGATCTTCTATCAACACGATGTGCGCATCGGGTCGGAGAGCGTACTGGGAGAAAATCCCCCGTTCTTTCTGGATGAATCCTTGACGCAATCGTTCCCGAGCACCACGCCCGCGTTCATCCTGAGCAACGGCTTCCCGGCCGCGCAATTCGGGCCGGCGCTGGTCAGTTTGCCGAAATTGCAAATCCGCGCGCAGGATCCGAATCAGCGCACGCCGTATGTGCGAGCAGGCCAGCTTCGGTCCGGAATTTGAGATTTCGCAAACCACGGTACTCGATATCTCTTATGTCGGGAATTTCGGACGCAAGGAAAACCGGCTGCGGAATTCAAATCAAGCCATCATCGAGGGCTATAGCGCGAATGGCCAGCCCATTATTCTGTTCCCGTATCCGAATCTCAACACCAGCCAAACGAGCGTCTCCGGGACCCACGCTTTCCTGGAAATGTCGACCGACGACGGCAATGCCAATTACAACGCGCTGCTGGTTTCGCTGCGAAAGCGTTTCTCGACAGGGCCTCTCCTACGGAATCAGCTACACCTTCAGCAAGAATTTCTCCGATTACGTGGATAATCTGACGGGCGGATCGACGCCGGCCTATGCCTACAACTACAGCCTGGAACGCAGTTTTTCTCCATTCGATGTGACGCATCGCTTCGTTGGCAACGTTCTCTACAGTCTGCCGATCGGCAAAGGCGGGATGATTCTGAACAACGACAACATGGCGAGCCGGCTGATTGGAGGCTGGCAGGTGAACGGTATTCTGACGCTCGAAACGGGGACGCCATTTACAGTGACCGCGCCCGACGAGAGCGGAACCGGAGCGAATCACGCCAGCCGCGCGAGCTGCATCGGCAACGCGTTCGCCGGCGCGAGCACCGATCCATCGCAAATCGCCGGCGGGCAGCTCCTGGATTTTTCATCAATCCGGCCGCGTTTGCGCTTCCGGCTGTCGGCACGTTCGGCACGTGCGCGCCGCGCTCGTTTCACGGGCCTGGATTGGAAAACGTCGATCTGAGCCTGTTCAAACATTTTCCGATCACAGAGCGATACGTGTTCGAGCTGCGCGGCGAGTTCTTCAACGCCTTTAATCATGCGAACTTTAACAATCCAAACTCCGGCTATTCGCCATCTTCCTTGGGTTCGTTCGGGAAGGTATTCGGCACCGTCACCGATCCTCGGGAGATTCAGTTGGCTTTGAAGCTTTACTTCTAATGAAACGATTCCTTGGTTTATTCGTAGCGACCTGCGCGTTCGCGCAGCTTCCTTATTCAACTTCGATTGAGCCCACGCCCAGAGCGCAGGAGATTGCGGCGAATCGCGGTTCGGCCGCGCTGTGGCAAAGCCTGAAGAAGCTGCATACCCGCGCCAGCCTGATCATGGTAACTGCGCATCCGGACGATGAAGATGGCGGCATGCTCGCCTACGAATCGCGAGGGCAGGGCGCGCGCGTTGCGCTGCTGACGCTGAATCGCGGCGAGGGTGGCGCAAACGTGATGTCGTCCGATTATTTCGATGCGCTTGGGCTGGTTCGGACGATGGAACTGCTGAAGGCCGGCGAGTATTACGGAGTGAAGCAGTACTGGACGCGGGTGGTCGATTATGGTTTCTCCAAGACCATGGCGGAATCGATCAGTAAGTGGACGCACGATCGGGTTCTCTACGACGTAGTTCGCGTGGTCCGGATGGAGCGCCCGCTGGTGATTACTTCGGTGTTCGTCGGGGGACCGAGCGACGGGCACGGCAATCATCAGACGGCGGGATTGATGGCGAAGGAAGTTTTCAAAGCCGCGGGAGATCCGAACGTGTTTCCCGATCAGATCGCGGCCGGATTGAAGCCATGGACGCCGCTGAAAGATTACGCGCGCGTGCCGTTCCGATTCCGGCCAGGGGCGCCGAGCCTGTCGACCAACGTCGAGATTCCGGAGGGAGATTACGATCCGGTGCTCGGGATGTCGTACGTTCAGCTTTCGCGCGAAGGGCTTGCGTATCAGAAATCGCAGAACGGCGGCGGGTCCATTCCAAGAGCGGGCCAGATGCTCAGTCCCGTATCACCGATTTGGTTCCGTAGTCGAATCGCCGGAGAAAGAATCGAGCTTTTTTGAGGGCATCGATACCTCGATTGGAGGTATTGCGTCTCTGGCGCAAGGTGGCGATGCGGACTTCCTGAAAGCAGGGCTCGAAAAAATCAACGCATCGGTAGAACAGGCGATGGGCGCTTTTACGGCTGCTCATCCGGAGAAAACCGCTCCAGCGTTGGCGCAGGGTCTGAAAGAAACCATTGCGTTGCTCGATCAAGTCGAAAAGAGCAACTTATCGGCAGATTCGAAATACAACATACGGCACGAATTGGAAATCAAGCGGGTACAGTTCAACAATGCGCTGGCGGAGGCGCTCGGGTTATCGCTCGACGCGGTAGTTGCGCCGGCAACTAAGCAGAATCCGCTGATGGCGATGTTCCTGGGAGACGCGGAAACATTCCGAATGGCGATACCAGGCCAGAAGTTCGGGGTGAAAGTACACGTCGTCAACCAGAGCGCCAGTCCAGTGACGCTGGAGAAGGCCAGCGTCGAATCTTACATGCAGAACGAGGCATGGCCTGTGTCGTCGAGCGCCGGGAGCGCGGGCGTTCTCTCGGACGATAAGCCTGCAGAGATGGATTTCTCCGTGACGGTTCCGGAGAATGCGACTTTCACGCGCCCTTATTTTTCGCGGCCCAACATTGAGCAATCCTATTACGACATTCTCGACAAACGCTTTTTGAATCGACCGCTCGCTCCGTATCCATTGGCAGCTTGGGCGGAATTCAGCTACGAAGGCGCGCCCATCCGAATCGGACAGTACGTTCAGACCATCCAGCGGGTCACGGGGGAGGGAAGCGTCTATCTTCCGCTGACTGTGGGACCGGCGATCGGTGTAAACATCACGCCGCAAGCTGGAATCGTGCCGCTGACGTCCCAATCTTTTCCGGTGACGGCGGTAGTTCACAGCAATGTGAAGGGAGCGGCGCAGGGCACGGTAAAACTGGATCTGCCGAGCGGCTGGAAAGCGGAGCCGGAAACGGCGAACTTTGCGACATCGGCGGATGGGCAGGACGAATCGGCTACCTTCGAGATCACGCCTGCGAATCTTGCCGAGAAGCCGTACCAGATTACGGCGGTGGCAGAGTACGGCGGCCATCAATATAACGAGGGGTACGTCACGACGGGCTATCCCACGCTACGGCCGTATTTTCTGTATAAGCCGGCGACGTACCGGTTGACGGGCGTGGATGTGAAGGTAGCGCCCGATCTGAAAGTCGCATATGTGATGGGCAGCGGCGACGATGTTCCCAGCCTCGCTCGAGCATTTCGGCATTCATGTCAGTTTTCTAGGTCCAGCGGATATTGCAACGGGAGATCTGAGTAAGTACGACGTCATCCTATTAGGCGTGCGCACTTACGCCGTTCGCGACGATCTTAGAACTTACAACCATCGATTGCTGGATTACGTGAAGAACGGCGGCGTAGTAATTGTGCAATACAATACGCCGGAATTCGATAAGAATTACGGGCCGTATCCGTACAGCATGACGTCGAATCCGGAAGAAGTGACAGACGAAGCGTCGAAGGTGCAGATTCTCGCGCCGTCGAATCCGATTTTCAATTGGCCGAATAAGATTTCGGAGGCCGATTTCAGCGGATGGGTAGAGGAGCGCGGCTCGAAGTGGATGAAATCCTGGGATTCGCAGTATCAGCCGCTGTTGGAAGCTCACGACCAGGGGCAGGCGCCACAAGAGGGTGGTTTGCTGTACGCAAAGTACGGAAAAGGTATTTACATCTACAACGCCTGGGCGTTTTATCGCGAGCTTCCGGAAGGAGTTCCAGGAGCGTACCGGCTATTTGCGAATATGATCAGCCTGCCGAAGAATCCGGAGCGCTGAGGGGCCGGTTGCGGCAGGAACGCACACGTGTGCATAATGGAGTTTGGAGGTCGCGTTAATGGAAACAGTACTCGAAACACAGCCGCTTAGAGAGCTTGACGAATGGGACGATTTTGTCGCAACGCGCTATAAGCAGGGCAAGTCGGAAGAGGAGTTTCGCAACTACAAGCAAGACGCGAACCCCACGGTCACGGAGTTTTACCGGCAGAATCACAAGTACCAGACGCTGAGCCTGGTGTTGGAAAAGAAAGCCGAGTATTGCGGTCTGACGCGCGGCAAGAAGAGCATCTGGGAGATGGCGGATTACTTAAATACGCTGGTGGACGACAGCGATCCGGATACCGATCTGACGCAAATTGAGCATTTGCTCCAAACCTCCGAAGCGATACGCAAGGATGGGCATCCGCGCTGGTTTGTTCTGGCAGGCTTTGTGCATGATCTGGGCAAGGTCTTGTGCCTTTATGGCGAGCCGCAGTGGGCGGTCGTGGGAGATACGTTTCCGGTGGGCTGCGCGTGGTCGGACCAGATTGTTTTTCCGGAGTTCTTTGCGAGTAATCCCGATAGTAAAGTTGCGGAATACCAGACCGAGTACGGAATCTACAAACCGCACTGTGGTCTCGACAAAGTGCACCTTTCCTGGGGGCACGATGAATACATTTACACCGTCACGCGCAACTATTTGCCCGAACCGGCGCAATACATGCTGCGCTATCACTCGTTCTACGCGGCGCACCGGCACGGCGCGTATCGGCACTTAATGAACGAACACGACGAAAAGATGTTCGAGTGGGTTCATAAGTTCAATCCATACGATTTGTATTCGAAGGGCCGCGAGAGGCCTGACGTCAAGGAAATCAAGCCGTATTACGAGGACCTGGTGGCGGAGTTTTTTCCGCAGCAGATCGACTGGTAAGCGATTTATCGCGGTCTGGCGGTAGAGCCTCGCACGACCAGCTCTCCGGGAATGACGGCGGTTTTTTCCGCCTCCTCGCCTTCGAGCAGCGCGAGCAGCAGTTCGGTTGCGCGCTCCCCGATTTCTCTCTTCGGCTGGCGAACGGTGGTCAACGGCGGCTTTAGCAGCGAAGCGAAAAAAATATCGTCGAAGCCGGCGACGGAGAGATCCTGCGGGACCGCGAGGCGCCTCGCTTCGGCCTCCTGAAGGACTCCGAGCGCGGACATATCGTTGTAGCAGACCACCGCCGTAGGACGATTGGAGCGCGAGAGCAGATCCCGAGCAGCCAGCATGGCTCCTTGCGGCTTGCCATCGCCGCGTACGACGAAACCTTCCGCAATGGGAAGCGCCGCCTCGTTCATCGCTTTTTGAAAACCCGAAAAGCGTTCCGCATCGGATTGCAAGCCGAAACGATCGCCCAAATAGGCGATCTTTTCATGCCCAAGGCCAATCAAGTGGCGCGTGACATCGTATGCGCCTTGCACATTGTCGATGGTGATGGAGTGCACGAATTCGCTGGGATGCTGATTGTTGATGAGAACAATTGGAATCCGCAATTCCGAAAGGAGCGGCACATACAGCGCACCGACGCGAGAGGATGCGACCAGGATTCCATCCACCCGCCGCTCGCGAAAAGAGCGCACGACCGTCACTTCGCGTTCCGGATTGGCTTGTGAATTCGCGAGAATCACGGAGTAGCCATGCTGATTCGCGACCTCTTCGATGCCATTGACTACCTCGCCATTGAACGGATCTGCAATGGAGGTGACGACCACGCCGATAGCGTTCGTCTTGCGCGTGACGAGGCTGCGGGCGATGGCGCTGGCTGAATATCCCGCCTCATTCGCGATCCTCTGGATGCGCTGCGCGGTGCGCGGAGGAATCAGCGGGCTATTTCGCAACGCGCGCGAAACGGTTGAGTGCGAAACGCCCGCCAGGCGCGCGATGTCTTTGATGGAAACCGCCATCCGTTTGAAAGCCGGCCTGTGATGAGAGTAAGATGCTTTTCTTATGGTGTCAAATCGCCGCGCAGTCTAAAATCCAACCAGGGGTTCACTTGCTAGGTATCGGTCTCTTCGCCGCAATCGCCTGGACAGTATTGCTTGGCGCAAGCTCTTCCGCCTGGACGACGGCGCCGCGAGTTTCAACTAGCCTCGCGGCCCAACAGGAGAGTAAAGCCCATGAATGGGACGGAGAGGTTCAAAGTTATGAGCCGGGAAATCTGCTGACTATACGCAAACTGCCTAAAGTGGAAGTGAAATTCGACCTCACCAAGAAGGACGCCGTGTATTCCATCGCACCCGGTGTTGAGAAGATGAGCGACGTTCATGTAGTGGAGCAGGACGAAAATGGCATCCACCACGTGACGGTAACTCTGCAGGAAAAAACTCCAAAGGTGACTGAGGCTCGCCATTTTAGGTCGGAATAAGCAACTCGCCGCCCCCTGCGAGGCGCTGCTACTGCTGCTCCTCTGCGGCGGGACGGTGACGCTGTTCGCCAATAAGCAGGACAATTCCGTATTGCGGCTCAATACCGGCAAGCAGATCTACGAGACTGCCTGCGTTGCATGCCATGGTCCGGACGGCAAGGGAATGACGCAGTCGACGCTTGGCTTTAAGCCGCCGGATAGTTTTCCCGATTTCACGCGCTGCGATCAAACTACGGCCGAATTGGATACCGATTACAAGGCTGTCATCCGCAACGGCGGACCGTTTCGCGGGTTTTCTCAGATCATGCCGTCCTTCCGGGAAGCGTTGACTTCCCGGCAAATGGACATGGTGATTCAATATCTGCGCGGCTTCTGCCGCGAATCCGGGTGGCCGCGCGGCGAGCTGAATCTGCCGCGTGCGATGGTCACGGAGAAAGCTTATCCGGAGGACGAAGTGATTCTCACGACGACCGTCAACGCGCAAGGCGCTCCGGCAGTCGGAAACGAAGTCGAGTATGAGCAGCGATTCGGAAAGAAGAATCAGATCGACGTCTCCGTGCCGGTCGATTTTGTGGATCAGAATCATGTCTGGTACGGCGGTTTTGGCGACTCGGTATTGGGATTGAAGCGCGAGATCTTTTCGAGTTTGCGATCAGGCTCCATCTTCACGGTCCAGGGTGAAGGCATTTTCCCCGCTGGAAACGTGGCTCACGGCCTCGGGTCTGGCGTCACTACGTTCGAGACGTTTGCGGCCTATGACCAGTTGTTGCCCGCCAACACGTTCCTCCAGTTTCAGGCCGGAAGCGACTTGCCCACCGATACCGCCAAAGCTCCCCGAGACGCGTTCTGGCGAAGTGTCGTGGGAAAGAGCTTCAGCCAGTCAGAGGGGCTGGGACGATTGTGGTCGCCGATGGTGGAGATGCTTGCCGACCGGGATTTCGCAACCGGAGCGCGAACCGATTGGGATATCCTGCCGCAACTGCAGGTCACCTTGAGCAAGCGCCAGCATGTTCGCGCGGATATCGGCGTTCGTATTCCAGTGACAAACACCGCGGGCCGTTCCATGCAGGTTATGTTCTACCTGCTTTGGGATTGGCAGGATGGGAAGCTCACGGAGGGATGGTAATGAGGCTGGCTGTTCCATCCGCGATGTTGCTGCTGTTACCGCTATCCGCTCAATGCAAGCAGCACAAGCCTGGAGTAGAGTTTCAAACTTCTGACCGCTGCATCGCTTGTCACAATGGCCTCACCACGCCGTCGGGCGAAGACGTGTCCATCGGGTTCGATTGGCGGGCCAGCATTATGGCGAACTCCTCGCGCGATCCATACTGGCAGGCAAGCGTCCGGCGCGAAACGCTGGACCATCCCGAGTCGCGGCCCGCGATTGAAGATGAATGCTCGGTGTGTCACATGCCGATTCCCCGGTATCAAGCCAAGCTGCAGGGGCAGCTCGGGCAGATTTTCGTTCATCTGCCGTTCGACCGCGACAAGAAAGAGGGATCGCAAGCCGAAGATGGCGTCACCTGTTCCGTGTGCCACCAGATTGGGAAGGAGAAACTCGGAACGCGCGCGAGCTTCAACGGCGGATTCGTCGTCGATGCGCCAGAATCAGCGAACGATCATCCCGAATACGGGCCGTTTGTGATCCAGAGCGGGCAAAAGCTCGTCATGCAATCGTCGACCGGAGGATTCATCCAGACGACCGACGACCACATACGGGACGCGCAGCTTTGCGCGACGTGCCATACGCTGTTTACCGAGGCGCGAGGGGCGGGTGGCAAAATTATCGGCCAGTTGCCGGAACAGATGCCCTATCCCGAATGGCTGCACAGCGATTACCGGGATAAACAGAGCTGCCAATATTGCCACATGCCGGAGGTCAACGAAGCTGTGCCGATTGCGAAAGTTTTGGGAGTGCCGCGCGAGGGTCTGCACAAGCACGTTTTTGTCGCTGCGAACTTTTTTATGCAAGGCATGCTGAACCAGTATCGCGACGATCTGGAAGTTTCGGCGCTTCCCAACGAGTTGGCAACAGCTCGCGAAGGCACAATCGATTTTCTGCGGGCGCGAACTGCGCGGCTGAGCATCGATTCGGTCGCGATCGCGTCCGGCCGCTTGCGCGCGGATGTGTCGGTTGAGAACCTGGCCGGGCATAAATTCCCAACCGCGTTTCCGTCGCGGCGGGCGTGGCTCCATTTTGTGGTGCGCGACCGCAATCATCGGGTAGTCTTCGAATCGGGAGCTTTGAACCCGGACGGTTCCATTCAAGGCAACGACAACGATGCCGATCCGGCGCGCTTCGAGCCCCACTACGCGGAAATCACGCGCAGCGATGAAGTCGAAATCTATGAATCGATTCTGAAAGACTCGGCCGGCCATGTGACCACGGGCCTTCTTTCGGCCGTGGGATACATCAAAGACAATCGTCTGCTGCCGCATGGATTCGATAAGAACACGGCGGACAAGGATATTGCGGTGTACGGCGCGGCATCCACCGATACGGGATTCACGGATACGGGCAGCCGCGTTCGGTATTCCGTTTCCCTCGGTAATGCGGAAGGTCCCTATGAGATTTCCGCCGAGCTTTGGTATGAGCCGATCGGATACCGCTGGGCGAATAATTTGAAGCCGTACGACCACGCAGCGGAACCGCGGCGCTTCAATTCTTATTTCGATGCAATGGATTCCAGCGCGGCTGTTTTGATTGCGCAAACCAAAGCCACGCGCTGACGCTTACGGAGCGGCGCAAACAAAATTCGCGGAATCGTTCGTATCGCCCGAGCCTTTATATTTCGCAATTTGAGGATACGGGCACAGCGGACGAGTCATCACGACGCGGCGCGGTCCGGCGCCTCCGGCATACTTGGTCGCAACAATTTCATCCGGGGCCGTGCCCTGTTCCACCCAGGTTTCCAGCGCAGTGTATACGCCGTGTTCCGGTCCTTTCGACGTAGTTGACCCGAGCTGCCCAAACGACGTTGCGCCCGGGCCGCCCTGGCAGTGCTGCATTCCCGGAACCATGTAAAGGCGCACAAACTTTTCCGTATCCCGCGCGCCCATGGCCGCGATCACGCTGTTGTAATAGTTCACCGTATTCGAAGGGGAAATTGCGGAATCGTTCCAGCCGTGATAGAGGACCAACTTGCCGCCGCGCTCGCGGAAGCGCTGCAAATCCGGATCTACTGCATTCAGAGCGTGCGCGGTCTTCTGATCCGCCGCGCGCATGGCGGTGTCGATGTCTGCCGTCAAGGGACTCCACGCCGGATCTTCCACGACCATATACCGGAAATAATTTTCAACGTAGCCGGCGGCGAAGCTGATTCCCGGTCCTTGGCCCGTCACCCAGCCCGGCCAGCCATTTTGCCCGCCTTCGCCGCCCGGCAGAAAACCGGGAAAGATCGGCTCACCGTGCGAACCGCTTGCGCCCGCATAGATTTTTTTCAGCGATGCAAGCTGCGGAGCTGTCAGGCAGTTGCGCGATTCTACGCCCTTGCACAGCAGCACGGCCGGATCGAAATGACATTGCCGTGGGTCGCCGACAACTCCGTCTTTCACTCCGTCCTGAGCGTCGCACGCCGCCAGCACCGCCGCGCTGATCGCCGGAATTTTCATGCTCGAGATGTATGCGGCCGGGTTGCCGTACATTGTCTTTGCGGCATCGACGCCGGAAGCCAGCATGTGTGTCCAGAAGTTCGCCGGGGCGCCCGCCAAAATGCCGTCGAAATCCCTAGGGAAGCGCTGCGCTTCCATCAATGCTTCACGGCCGCCATCGGAGCAACTGTCGAAATACGAGCGGCTCACCGGCCTTCCATAGAATGCCTCAATCAGACGTTTCGCGTTCACGGTCGTCTCGTGCAGTGCGCGATATCCGAAATCGATCACTTTCTCGGGATGCTTGTAAGCCCAGCTTGCATCCACGGCATCGCCTTCGTGCCCGGTGTCTGTTCCAGCCGTCGCATAACCGCGCTTCAGATTGCCGCCCATGGAGCCATACCCGATGGAGCCCGCGAACCCGCCGTTTCCTACGCCCAGGAACTTCCCGTTCCAGCCCGATGCCGGCATCCAGACCTCAAAGCGAATATAGGAATCGCTGCTAGGCCGGATGACGCCCGCCACGCGGCAGAACGCGGGCGCGTTCTCGATAGGCTCGCCGTATGGCGGAATAAATTTTCCGGCGGCAACAGATTCGGCAACCATAATCGTCGTATCCGGCGGCGCCGTCCCCGCTAGCGTTTCGCAGCTTGCTGCAAACGCGGGTAGCGCGCCCGCTGCCGTCAAGATTCCAATCGCCATCGCAATTTTACGCATTCGTTCCGCTCTCCGCTACAGCATCATATCCGTTCCAGGCCGTTTGGTGTACTCTCGCGTGAGGAGCGTGTCTTGAAAACTTATTGGATGCTGACGCTGTTATCGCTGAGCGCGGTGTATGCGCAAGACTCTGTGCCCGAAATTCCATATGACTCGGTGGCCAATTTCTTGAAGCTGCCGCCGGACCTGTATTTGGGTGAAGCCGCCGGTGTTGCGGTCAACTCGAAAGGGCATATTTTCGTGCTGTCGCGCGGCAACACGACTGGTCCCGCCTACGGCGCAGCCGCGGCGCAACTGCTCGAGTTCGGACGCGATGGAAAATACATCCGCGAGATCGGCAAGAATCTGTATGCCTGGTCTTTCGCGCACGCTGTCCGTGTCGATAGGAATGACAACATCTGGGTGATCGATAAAGGATCGGACATGATTGTAAAGTTCAATCCGCAAGGCCGCGTCGTGATGCTATTCGGGCGCAAGAAAGAAGCTGCGGATGAAAATGACGGCCCGTGGACGCACGTCAAGCCTCCGCGTTCCGCTATCGACGGCGAGTTCCGGCAGCCTACCGATGTCACTTGGGACGGCGAGGGCGAGATCTTCATCAGCGACGGCTACATCAACTCGCGAGTCGCCAAATACGATAAGAACGGCGACTGGGTGAAGCAGTGGGGAGAATTCGGCAAGAATCCGGGCGAGTTCAATACGCCGCACAGCATCGCGGCGGATGCGGACGGAAATATCTATGTCGCCGATCGCGGAAATCGCCGCATACAGGTATTCGACCACGAAGGAAATTTCCTTCGGGAAATGACAATCGACGTGCCGGCGCCCCCTGACGCGCAGCCTTGGATGGGCGCTCGTCCCGGCCCCCGCGCATCGGCAACCATGCAGCCAGGCTCTCCCTGGGCCATCTGCATCACGCCTGGCCCGCACCAGTATCTCTACAGCGCGGATGCATTCCCCGGACGAATTTATAAGTTATCTCTCGACGGCAAGGTGCTCGGCATGTTTGGCCGTTCCGGTCGGCAGTTAAAACAATTCGGCTGGATTCACGAGCTTGCATGCCCATCGGAAAATGAAATATATGCCGCCGAGCTTCTAAATTGGCGCGTACAAAAGTTGATTCTGCATCCCGCGGGAAAGTGAGCCAACCCGTTGTCGAACTTTATCCAAATCACACCTTTCATGCACGTCGACGATCTCGACCGGGCCATCGCGTTCTTCACGGAAACGTTGGGATTCGAAACGCTTTTTCGCGCTGCAAACTACGCCTACCTGCAACGCGAGACGGTGGGCTTCCGTCTGCTCGAGCAAACAGGCGAGGATGCAGCCCCGCCCGGTACTCGACGCTTCGCATACTATATCGATGTTCGCGATGTCGATCTGCTCTATGCGGAACTCAAACCAAAGCTCGACGCTCTGCCAACGGGCGATGTCTACGGGCCGGTGAACCAGAGCTACGGACAACGGGAGTTGCTTGTACTTGCGCCTGACGGCAACCTGATCGCGTTTGGGCAGGCGATCGGAAAAATTTAGGGAAGTTCAACAGATGATTCAGCTACCCGGTATCTGGCAGGAAGTCTGGAGTAATTTTGAGCACGTCGGCATCGCTTTTTTATTGACGGCCACTATAGGTTGGGAGAGTGAGCGCGAAGGGCACGGTACGGGTGTCCGCACGTTTCCGATCGTTGGGATCGGTAGTTGCGGATACTTGCTCCTGCTCGGTTCCCAGCCGGATGCGGCGGCTCAATCCCGATTGCTTCAGGGCCTGATTACGGGAATTGGGTTCATCGGTGGCGGCGCGATTCTTAAAGAAGGTGCAAGCATCCGCGGAACGGCAACCGCCGCAAGCGTCTGGAACGCGGGCGTCATTGGCGCCGCCGTTGCGATGGATCATTACGGCATCGCGGTAACACTCGCTCTGCTCAACCTGTTTACCTTGCGTGCCTTATTGCCTTTGAAAAAATGGATCGACCGCAAGGGCGACTCACGGTCCGAGTGAACACGCGCGTTGCATCACTGTGGCGCGACCTTCACGCGTCCTTGTTTAACGGCTTTCTGAAACAACTCGAAGTCGGCTTGCGCCACCGCGGCGTACTCCAGCCCGTACTGCACGATCGCCTTCACCACCTTGCCGCAGCTTCCGATATACCCTTTGATCGTCAGCGCATCTCCCGATCGTGCGTGCCCGCGGGCAAGTAATTCGCCTGCTATCGTACCTAGACTGCTCAACCCGCTTCCGGTAAGCGCCGCCAGATCGACCCCGCCTTTGTGATCGTTCAATTGGCGCACCAGATAGTCGTGTTCGCCTATGCGTGTCCATCCCAGCAACAGATCGGATTGCGACTGAATCTTACGCTGTCCCTCCGCCACGCGTTGCCCTTGGTGGGAATAGTGCGTGTTCTTCAGATAAGGTGCATACGCCGACGCCACCTCTTGTTTGATTTGCAGAAACAGAGGATCGTCCGGTCCATTGCCGTCCATCAACACTACATAGTCGCGAAGCCCTACGCTTCCTGTTCCTACAACTTTGAAGGCGACATCGCGCGTCTCGAAAAAGCTGAAGAGATGCAGGCGATCCGGTGCGAGAGAATCACGATAAGACGGTAAGGCATCCAGAACGCCTTGTTTCTGTTTGCCTTGAATTCTCCATAGAATATGCTCCACTTTCTTAAAGTGCCGCTGCCCGCGAGAATTGGTTTCGGTGTATTTTCGCAACAGATCGGAAGGCCTGGCTCGCTCGGCCTGTTGTAATGCCGACGAAACAGCTTGTATCTTCCCTACGCGGTGAATCTGATGACGAGCCGCTACCAGAATTGCTTGTTCGGCCAGTTCCTCGATCCACTTGCAGTAGCTGGCGGCAAAGACCTCCACTGCCACGGCGCATGCCGATCGCCGATGGCTCGATTCAAAACCTGCCAGCACGATACTTGCCGCCATTCGCTTGACGTCCCACTCCCAGGGGCCTGGCACTGTTTCATCAAAATCGTTGATGTCGAAGACCACTCGTGCGTCGGGTGCTTCAAACGATCCGAGGTTTTGCACGTGCGCATCGCCGCAGAGCTGAACCATCAAGCCGGTATGCGGCTGGCTGGCCAGATCGGCAGCCATGATCGAAACGGCGCCCCGGAAGAACGAGAAGGGCGAGGCAGACATGCGCGAATACTTAATTGGCAATAACGCAGGAACGCGGCCTTCGGTTGTGCTAAGAAGCAGCTCAATTGGATTGAACGCGCGTTTGTGTCCGCGCAAGTCGCCGAGCTTCGACCGGCTTAGCCGTTCCCGTTGATTCCGCCCACACTGCAGCCGGTATTCGCGGCTAAGAGTGCGTGTGATCATCCGCCGATCTAGCTCACCGCCGCTGCTACGCGCGGTTGACCGGATTCCTTCTTGAGTCCCGGGAGATACGACAACGGTAAAGAATGTGCGTGGCCTAAATCCAGCGTGAAACCGCCGTCGATCGCCAGCAGCGAACCGACATGCTCGTAGAGGCATAGAGGCGGAGCGGGAACGGGTACATTCGGGACGATATCCCACCGATTTACGACCCGGAGCGTGTCGGGAATACGCTGGTTATAGGAAGTTACGAAATCGTCTAATCCCGTGCGGGGCCCGGCAAACGTGCAGACTTGAAGATTCTGCGTGATTGAAACGGCATCGTTCGCAAACAGAATCGCCAGCGCCGCGCCCAGAGAGTGCCCCGTGACAAGCAGTTTGTCGCCGGTTTTTAAAACGCTGCGAACCGACTCGATGGCGCTGTTTTGAATCACTTCGTAGACTTTTTGGAAGCCTTCGTGTACTGTCCCGGTCCCGATTTTGCAGCTCGCCGGAGCAGCTTCGAAATCGCAGAGCCACTCTCCCGGACTTTCGGTGCCGCGAATAGATACAAGAGTCGCACCCGGACGGCTTGCAACGAAGCCAAATATAGGACTCAATTTGAGCATGCTCGCAAGCATGGGCAAGTGCTGAGGAGGCACCTGCGCGGCTTTCTGTGGGTCCACTATGATCTGCTTAGCGAAGACGAAGCCGTTTCCGGGTATCAGATGGAGTGGATCCTGGCATCCGTAGGCTGCATTCGCAGCCGGATAAAACAGATTAAGTGCATCGGCGGTGGTGAGTGCTGCTACAGGCATATTGGAAACCTCAGTTCGAGCGGCTAGAGGCATTCTATCCACTGTTGCGCGTTTTCGCAAAACTTTAGCCGCCGAAGGAAGATCGTTGGAGCCAGGTTGGGAATGGCAGCGGCCACGACATCAAGGCAAGGTGGTCGTAGGCCCAGAGGTTAATGAGTTGCAATCCTCGCGTGCTTGCTAGCGCAAATTCACGAGGCCAGGGGCACGTCCCGCTGAACCACGGAATCAGGTAAGCTACATCTGCTTTGTCCCACGACATCGGGCTCGTGAGTGCAAACACGATGGCTTGATTGGCTAAGTCCATGTTGAGGTAAGTCGCGCCCCAACTGAGAGCCTCCACCTTGAATCGGTCGAGTCCACTGCCTTCTTTCGCGCGCCATTCCGGTGGCAAATTTACAGCCGCATTCAAACGGCCGCCTTGTGCATATTGAATCCCAACGCCGAGCAAACAGATCGCATTGTTCACGTCGTTTGGATAAAGTATTTCGAATTTGGCATTTGGATATTGCGCGAGAACAGCGCCTCGAATGGCATCGACGTGAGCTTTGAGGCGAGCGGCGAGGAAACTCGCGTCGGCGCCGCCGTTGGCAGTGGGGTCGTCATCCTGACAAGTAAATTTGTAGAGCGGCCGGCCAAGAGCGGACTCCGCAGCCGCCGTTGTGACCGCATCGTAGTAGGCCATAGAGCCGCCGCGGACTTGCCCGGATGTAGCCACCCAATCTCCATTCGGCGAAACGGGAATCGTGAAATGCGTGGTATCTGTCACCGTAATGGGCCAGGTCCCGTTTGCGGCCGAACATCCCTGCACTCCGCTGATCACGACACGATCTCCGGTATTCATCCCGTGAGGTTGCAAAACGCCAATACCTACCGGATTCGTGGAAGAACAGGAGTCCACCGGCTGAGCAAATGAAGAGTAGAACCACCAAAGAAATTCGCCAAATTGAAGCCACGGCGTGAGACCCGCGTTACTCTGCAGGCCCGCCATTACGCTGTAAACGGATTTCTGAAACTCCGTCATGTTGTCGATGAAGGCGCACTGCGAAGAAAAGAGACTGGCGAATCCCGTGTCGGTTGTAGGCGCACTGCCGTCATAGAAACGGGCTTGCCACGCATTCGCGACAGTACCGTCGTCGGGCGGATTGACAAGCTCCATGGAAAATGAACTCGTGATGAGCAGGCCGGCGGTTTTCACCTCATTAAATAGGTCGCTATGCCACTGCCGCACCGGAAAGTTGATGGGATTGGAAGCCGACGGATCGACCTGCCAAATGCCATCCGTGCCTTTGTCGAGATTACTACCGTCCGATATTGTGACGCTTCCATCGGGGGAAACTTGTAGAGTGTCGCCCCAGTTCGGGGTTCGCGTGTGAATGGTGATCTGACCGGCGCCGGTCTTCTCAGCCCACATGGAAACACTCGCCGAGTTAATAAAGTAGACGAAGTGCTCTGCGATTGTGTCGGTCGTATCCCAAATCAAAACCGACTTCCTCATTGTGAAGCCGCCGATAGAGACGGTTGCACTGTCGCCGTCAGCCCAAGGGCCGCCAAAGGTGACGATTGCGGAATTCCAGGCGCCATTCACGCGCTTCCGCTGATTCCACCAGAAGACCCCAAGGTATTCGTTTAGCTGCCCCTGAAAACCAAGCTTGAGGAGATGCCAGAGAAGCCGCTGAGGACTAACTTTGTAAGTGGCGTCCGTATCAAAGTCTAAAGCCGGGCTGACGTTTTCATACGTAATCATGGCGTCAGCAATATCGGCTGTTGGAACCGCAGCCTCAATGTAATCGAAAATGAAGTTAAAACCGCTTGAGTTTGGGTTGCTTGAGCTGTTAACGATAAATGTAACGGTATGGACGCCAGCGGGTACAGCCGCCTGCAACAGCCGTCGGGTAACAAGCTCGGATTCTACCGTCAGGAAGCAGTCGAGATCGGCGAGCGAGGCGCCATTAAGCGTAATGCCCAGGACTCCGCGATCGATGTACAACGAGGTCCCAAGGTACAGGTCATGAGTCTGGTTTGAGGTGTACGAAACCGTGACAGAATCGCCCGGCTTGTCCGTGACTTGCGCAAATCCATGCCAGTAGTTATTAGCCGCTTGCAGTGCCCAACCGGTCCCGGAATAGGTGCAAGCGCCGCCTTCGTCATTGCCGATACGGAGACTGGCCGGTCCGGCGACTTGCAGCGCCCTGACGTTGTTGGGATCTGTAACTGTCCAATTACTGAATGTTGCCGTCCACTCAGTATCGGCGTAAGCGCCGGAAGCGGTGAGTGCAGGCGCAAACGTAATCCACGCCTGACGAAGCTGATCGATTCCTATTGCTGAAAAATCCAGAGAAATGTTCCATGTGACGTTATCTGAGTTTCCGCCTGTCAATTGTAAGGCCGGATTGTCGACCGTGAGGTTTATATTTCCTGGTCTAACAACCATATAAACTGTAAGGCCGTTTCCGTCGGCGCCCCCGTACTCAGCCAGGTAAGAAACAGTGTCTTGAGATGCTGCCGAAGTGCTTAGGGTTAGTGACGTTGGGCTATTTACGGCCGCTACTGTGTAGGGGTTGTTACCTCCAAGAAAAATCGTTGAGCCGGGGGCGATTCCCGGAAATTTGATTCCGTCCACCCACTCGACGAGAGTACCGGAGACATTCACGTGACCTATCCGCGCATATTTCAATGTCAGTGTTCCGTCCGAACCCGCTGAGGCGAGTACGGAGACACTGTTTTCCGCAAAGCTCGACCAGTCGTGGGCATTGATAGAATCGGCGAAATATTGCGCGACGTTGAATGCCGTTTCTCCGCCCTTGGCAATGAAATCGATGTAGACATTGTTGACGAAGAGAGTCAAACGATCATAGTCATAACACCCGCCGGGAGCGGTGAAAGTGTAAGACCCCTGAGCTACTGAATAATCGCCCGAAACCAACGTGGCATAATCCCACAACCGCGGCTGAGGCACCGCAGGCGGGTTAGAGGGCTGGCCGGCTGCGTTGATCACGTCCAGTGTCGCCCAATCGATCCATGAGTATTTGGCGGAATCGATTCCCTGAAGACCCTGATAGTTTAGATCGAAATTGAGCACCATGCCGGAAAGGTCGAAGCTCGGCAGGTAGCGGACTGAGTAATGCTCGAAAATATTATCCGCATCGTAGAGGACGAGAACGCAGAAATCCGCCATATCACGAAAGACACCGGAGACGGTGAATCCCGTGGGACTGGCTTGATAAAACGAAGCCGCGGCGCCCGTTCCATCGAAGCCGCGGAGGTAGAGAGTCCGGTCCGGCTGCAGCTTAAGGATCTGTTCTGTGCCCATAGATGCGGTGGTTCACTTTCGGCTCCGATTTTGGCGCAAGCCGAAGCCGCCTAGCCGGGCGCACCGAAGAGAAGTACTTGAATCTACGGGGAATAGAAGATTTTGCGAAAACGTGAATGGACTTGGTCTACTTTTTCGGGTTGATCATGATGTGCGCGCCCGCTGTCCCTGGAAACATCAACCATGGTGCGTTCGCGCTTGGCTTGGTTGACAGTCCGGTCGATTCGGGCGTGGCGAAGGGCAGGTAGATAACCCATCGCAGGTACGGGTCCGTCACTTTCCCGGTAGTGGCGTCGAAGCCGCTGCCGGTGAGTACATAAAGTGTTCGAGGCTCGCGCGGCAGTGAGAGTTTCCCTTCCGCAACTTCCTTCCAGCGGATCTCATTGCGCTCGCGTCCGGTGACTTTCTGAGCCGTAAGTTCACGGCCGCGAGCCATGTAGGGCTCGAGATCCTTGTGGTAACAGGCGACGCCGAAGGTTGTTTTGTTTGGATCGTTCGCGAGGCAAATGAGTTCATTCGTTCCCTTGCGAAGTGTAATCAGTTGGCCCTGGGCGTTGTAACCCAACACTTCCGCACCTGCACGAAGATCCATGGGGCGGCGAGGACTGCGGCGGCGATCTGGGCGTCCGGGGGCGGCACCTCGGCGGCAGCCATTGTCCACGCCAGGAGAATAGTTGAAATCAGAAATCTCGTTCTCATATCGAAGCCTTGTCGCTTACCGTAAACCGGAATCGCATGTCCTCGCCGAACCATTGTATGTAATTGGTTCCCCATCCATTGTTGAAAAGGCTGAAGTGGATGCCTTTGGCAATGTCGGGCCGCGCGTTGGAGAAGTAGATGGGCGACTGTTCTCCAAGAGCAACTACCGGCGCATCCAGCGTTTCGATTGAAAGACTGCCTTGCGCGTCCTGGTACGTCAGTCCATCTGACAGAGCGTGCATGTGCCGATTGCCGCCCGCAACTACGTCGAATGGCGAAATCGTCTGGTCCGTTTTCCGGAGTATCCAGTTTTGTGTTTCTGGCGCGTTAGGCCGGAACGTGAGCCACATGGCCTCAGGCAAGCGGTTGGCCGCTTTGTTGAACCAGGAAAAATTGAGTTGAACAAGCGGTTCTGCATCGGGAAGGATAATTTCCAAATACATGTTTTTCGGCCACGCGACAAGGCTCGCTCGCTCGCTCACGTCATCCTCAATCCGGAGTTGCGCGACAACTCGATGTCCGCGCGCATCCCGGCCTACCCAGCAGTTCGTCAGGGTGGGCAGCCACGTTCGGCTTTGTGCTCCGAAGTGTTGGATGTTCGGCTTCCCGAAATCTTTGGGCGCCCAATCGGCCTTGCTCGTGACGTAGCTTGCCAGAAAGCGGTCGTAATCTTGCTTCGACAAAGTTTGGTAGGCGAAAAGCGCGAGCGGGTGCTCCGCCGAGGCCCATTCCCGGCCGCTGGATTTGCTGCGCATCCCGCGGATGGCACCTGTTTTGGGATCGAGGGCCAGCGTGAAATGCATGGCTTCGATCGGTTCGCCGAACGGGTGCGGCTTCAATTCGGAAGTCAGGGGCCGGACAGGTTTGAGTGCCGCCAAATGCTGGAGAGCCTCTTCGCGCAGTGAACCAGGCAGAGTCGCGACGCCCTGGTCTATGTCGTCGCGCTTTTCGGCCCAGCTCGTCTCCACAGTCCTGTAATTTGGCCGGTCGAGCATCTGCGCTAAATCGTGCGGCGTGTAGTGATCGAAATCGAGCCACGTCTTGGTGTCCGTGCCCCAGGTGTGTTCCGCCGCCAACGAGAGTTTTCGCAACAGCGCGAGATCCGTTGCGTCTGCAACTTTAAATTGCCCATTTGCGATCCAGCCGCGCCGTAGCCGAACGACTTCCCGGTAACGGGCTACTTTGACCGGATCGCTGCCCGCTCCGTAGATCCAGGTGTCGCCGATCTCTTGCGTAACAACGGGAAGATTGTTCCGAAAAGGATCGACGGCGTTTGCGATCTCGCTAAGATTTGCGGCCCTGACGCTTGCATTTGGAAATTCCTGCCGTAGCATGCCATAGATTTTTTGGATTTCGGGAATCGTATGCGGGCCGCTGTTGTCGTTCCGTACTTCAATTGCGACCGCGAGATCCGATCCGGGCACGCGCACCACGCCGCCATACGCCTTGTGGTGATACATCATTACCAGCGAATTTCCATCGGAATCCTTCCACACGAACAAGGAAGGCACTTCAGGCGGAGTGCTGGCGGAATTCACTCCGATGTCCAGAAACTTTACGCCATTTTCCGCGAGAGGGCCAACCAGACCGCGGGTATGGCCAGGGACGTCGGTCATCTTTGCACCCGTGGTGGCGCGTCCGAAACGGCGGTCGAGGGCTTTGGATAATCCGATTGCACCCGATATCATCGAACGATCCAGCAACTCGGTCTGCCAATTGAAGGGCAGAGCATGCCACGCTATGTCGCCCTCCCGCACGGCTTGCTCCATGCGGCTGCGCTGCTCGCTGGCGGCCTGCTGCAGATATTCGTAGAGCAGCCAGGAGCCGGTTGTCCACACGTAGTGGTCTTCGCCGGAATCGCGCATAGTCTTCGCGATCTGAATGGCGCGCGGATAGTACTGCTCAAAATATTTGCGTATGACTCCGGCTTGCGTATCGATGAATCCCAGATCGAAGTGGCACTTGAACATCACCAGGACTCTTTTTATCTGCGAGGGCGATTCCTGCGTTTGTGCCATCGTACGGGCCCATGATCTGGCGGGCCGCGAGACGCCCCCAGCCGCGAGCGCGATGTTTGTAATAAAATCTCGCCGCTTCATCGATTGAGTTCATCAGTGATTTTATGCTCCGTTCGTTGAAAGTCAGAATGCCAAGCCGAGCATTTCGGACGGGGACACGCCTGCTAACCGGACTCAGGCAGGTTGTCTGAGCTTGGCCGGGGTGTCCCCAAAGTGGCTTTGACGAACCATGGACTCAGTACATTTAAAGATGGGGCCGACGTGATCGCTGTTTAGTTCGCGTTCGACAGCACTCAACCATAGTCTGTAGCGCATTGTTTGAATGCCCATTCCGCCGTATTCCTTTCTGCATGAAATCGGCATCGACCCAGGAATATTCGGGTGGGACGCCGTGGAGAAATTCAATCCAGCGTCTGATCACGAAGCAATCGGGGTTGCTATCTTTCGCGAGCCGTTCGGCGATTTGTTCATTCTCGGGATAACACGTAGTTACGGCTTTGCCGTCCACGGTGGCGACCTGGATGAATTGATCTACTTTGAAGCTGTCGGGGATTTGCAGTTCGTGGTTCTTGACCCAGCGCATTTGGACGGCGGCCATTTTGGCTTGAGCGAGCTCGCGGAGATGAGCTTGGCGGTGCTCGCGATCATATTCTCTTTCCAAGAGGTTGAACCAGCGGAGGAAATCGCGCTCGGCTGAGGCTTTGTAACGAGTGAAGTTCTGAAATTCTTTGTGGTGCTCGCCGGTCCAGTTGCAGGCGGAAGCGGGAAGCTTGGACTCGAACTCTTCGAGGCGGCGGCGATTGCGAGTGAAGTGCCATTGGGCGAGCGCGGTTTCCTGGACGAGCATGGCGGCGACGTCGTAGTTTTCCCGCTCATCCCGTAGGTATTCATCGAACCAGAACTGGATGGTGGCGGCGAATTCTTCGGGATCTTCGTGCGGGAGAACGTGTTTTTCCGAGCAGCAGCCGTGGGTGAGGCGATTCATGCTGGAGGTCGATTTACCGGTTTCGCTGAGCGGGCCGGTTGAGCGGCCGGGTTTTTCTTTTGGCGGATTTTTGCCGGGCATTTTGTATTCCGCGTATAAGTTTGCAGCAGGGGCGTGCGGCGCGACGGGTTAAAGCGGGGGCAAGGTGTTGAAACGGCTCAGAAAAATAATT
>CAWBDW010000082.1:0-15614 GCA_963787545.1 uncultured Acidobacteriaceae bacterium | reverse complement strand
CCGGTGGTCGCATTTCAAACTGATTGAACCTGCGGACCGCCGGGCTCCCTCCCAAGCCAGCTGGTGCTTTCGAAAAATCTTCAGCCGCCGCGAGCGCCATCCGAAAAAAGTGGAAGAATTCGGTTTCAGCGCCGATCTGCGGTGAGCAGAAGCGGATGCCCAGATTTCAGCAGAAGAGGTCCCGGGTTCAAATCCGGCCGGTTCCAGACCATTTTGATGTTTACATTTTCCTTTCTAGCGGTTTGTGATAGAGAAGTACAGGCACGCCGACCGCTCCAAAGGAAATCAACCCTACGGAGATCGAGCACTTGCTCTATTCGCGTGGCGGTCGGGAGGGGCAAAGAATAGAAGAAAGCCGCCGCCGCCTGCGCCGAGAAGCTTGCCCCCATGCGCGCCAGCATGCTTGGCCGCTGCGATACCAACCTTGATTTCGGCATTACTGACGAACGGATGGACTTCACGTTTTAGGTACCAGCCTTCGTCGAGAATCTCGCCCAAAGCATAGACGTTTCCGCGGTTCAGCTCAGTTCGGAGCTGATGTGCCAGTTCGACCATGCGCATCAACAGTCGCTGTGTTTTTTTGTCCGATTCCGCAGACCGGCTTTGCTCGACGAGAATAGAGGATGCCTGCCGTGTATTGCCCGTGTAAAAGGCCACCAGGGAACTTTCCAGCTCTAAAAGAGTGTCGTGAGAACATAGCAAAGGCTCAACGATGACACGATCGTCGGGTTCAAAACGGATGAAATTCAGGCCGCCGAATGCGGCGGCATATTGGTCCTGTTTCCCGATGCGCTCCAGCAAAGATCAATTTCCACGCTGCAACTCTCTTCGGCAAGATCACCCGGCGAAATGTATGTCGATTGGTAAGCATGGAGCGCCAAAAGGAGACCCACAGTGAACGAGCTCGAAGAGCCGAGTCCGTCCCACGGGAGGGTATATCCGCGATGGATGTGATTTCCAGACCGCCAGGAATATTGAGTTTCTTCAGTGCGGCTCTTACGATCCGATGCTCAATCTCGTCTGGCGAAGCGACATCTTCCGTTTTTGAATAACTCAGGCGAATCCGATCGTCAAACTTCTTGTTTACGTTTAGGTAAACGTATTTGTCGATCGTCGTAGTGACGACGGCGCCCCCAAATTGGCGATAAAACGATGGCAGATCGCTTCCGCCGCCCGGCGAAACTCATTCGCAGCGGCGTTTGGGTGATGATCATGTGTGTATCCCACGGCGACTGAGAATGAAATTACGGCATCCAGAAGGGTTCACAATTCAGCATCGGCTTTCGGCACATAGCTCATCTTCGGCGGGTTTTAGCAGAGACGAATTATCCCGAATCGTTGTGCCGCCTCAACATCCGCCATGCTGTCCCCCATCATCCATGAGTCTGCACGACGTATATTCAAGTCCTTCGCCGCCCGTTCCAGGAGGCCCGTTGCCGGTTTGCGGCATGAGCACGCAAATTTCAGATCCGTGCGTTCACCGTCAAATCCTTTTTCGGGGTGGTGCGGACAATAGTAGAGCGCATCCACGAAAGCATGCGACTCGCCAGCAACCACTCCAGCCGATTGTGTATTTGTGCAAGTTGAGCCTCCGTGCATTCACCGCGTGCGATGACGGGCTGATTTGTGATTACTACAGCCAGCCATCCGGACTCATTTATGGCGCGCACGGCTTCGGCGGCTCCGGGAAGCAGTTCGACTTGTTCTGGGGAGTTGATCCAGTGCCGATCGAAGTTCAGTGTTCCGTCACGATCGAGGAACACAGCTGGAACCGGCGTATGCCAGGCGCGGCTTTGAATATGACCCTCCGCATGCTCGGCGCGTACCCTATCCAGCCGCGCTGGAATTCCAGCATCCTTGATATATTCTCGGCTTCGATAGCCCTGCAAAACGATGCCCCGCGCGAGCATCCCGGAAACAGATCCTTCGCACAATCCATGCAGCGCGACCGTCGGCAAAACGCCAATCTCGCAAGGCTTTTTTGGATAGAACATAGAGGGCTGCATTGACCAGGTTCGGACATACTGGCCTTTCGGATGCGGGTAGGATGGAATGCGATCACTCGATCGTCGGCGTCCAGCTCAACCAGATCCGAGTCTTGTGGGTGATCGTTTGGATGAACAAAAATCGTGGCAGTTGCAGTTTCGCGGTGGGCCGCTGCCATCCGCGCTAAATCGACGTTCACCATAGTGTCGCCGTAGAGCACCAGAATGTATCTTCCAGCTGTTCGAACGCATTTAGCACGGCTCCTGCCGTGCCCAGCGGCGCGATTCGGTTTGATAGCGATTCGCACCGACCATCGGGACCCGTCACCGAAATAGTTTGCAATGTGTTCAGAGCCAAAGCCCGTCAGAAACAGAAAATCGGTAAAGCCGTACTTCGGCCGAGCAAGACCTGGTGTTCGAGAAGAGGTTTGCCACCTATCTGAACCATAGGCTTCGGGACACCGCTCGTGCGCTCCACTAGACGCGTGCCTTTGCCTCCCGCGATGATAACTATCTGCATTGCCCGCTCATGCTGCTGTCGAACATCTGGGCGCGGTTCTCGGCTGCCGCACGTTCGAGGGCATCGGAAGACCGAATGCCGGTCGCCACCCGAGACTCTTGATCTTGTCTATTGAGTAGTAAAACTTCGGTACATCGCCAACCCAGCCTATTTCCTCCTGTGAAGCGGATGGGTATTGAAAGGGCCGCAGCGCGACTGACCATCTCGGCGATGCTCTGAACAGTTGTTCCTTGATCTTCAGGGCCAATATTAAAACAGTTAAGGGGCTCAGACGCATGCTGGTGTACGAACAACATGCATCGATGAGTTCGGAGACATGAAGATAGGGCTTCTGCTGCGTGCCGTCACCGAGCACCGGCAGACATCTGCAATTTTTTTCAATTTCATGACAAATCGAAGACAATGCCATGAGTTGCGCGAGAACCCACCACGTTCGGAAACCGGAATATCCAGGCGTGCTCCAGAAAGCTCTCGACCGCTGCACTGATGACAGCCTCCGAAGCGAGTTTCATCGCACCGTAGTTGGATATCGGAAACAGGGGGCCGGTGGTTTCCTTAAGAGCCCCGGATGAACCCCGTAAACCGCCGATGTGGAAGCGAATGCGAGCTTCTTCATTCCGGCTTCGCGCATGACGAGCAGAAGGTTGAAAGTGGTGAGAAATGTGTCGCGCAGGTCGATGGTCGGATCGGCAACCCCAGCAGCAATGTCTGAATTCGCGACCATGTGCCAAACCGTGCCAACCTGAGAACCAGCAAAGATAGAGCGAAGATCCGAAATATTCGACAGGTCCATTTCCACGAATCGGAAACGGGGATTCGTAAACGCTTGTTGCAGATTGGCGTGAGTGCCGCGGGAGAAATTATCGATTCCGATCACGGACAACTCCTGCTGCAACAGACGATCGGTTAAATGGCTGCCGATGAACCCAGCGGCGCCGGTCACCAGGGCAGTTCCCGAGTCAATAGCTGGCATTATGAGATCGCCACAAAACGAAGCGGCATTAGCATTTCGCAGTGGCGCTCTTCATTTTACCTTTGCACCCGCTTTTGCGTGCCGGACGATATAATCGCGTTTACGAATCAAAGGAGTTCAAACGCGTTCGGACGAGTGGGCAATGGTCGCCCGAAGCCATTTGTATGTTGAAGTTCAGCGGTGAACGGATTGTACCGGAGGCAGACAACTGCGAGCCTCTGTTTGCCCTCAAGATGTATCAGGAGCATATCGCTCGTTACCTATTTGCGTCCCAGCGAGTGAGCGGCAAATCGGTGCTGGATGTCGGCTGCGGCATCGGGTACGGCTCGCACATGCTAGCGTTACGCGGGCTGGAAATGTCACCGCATTTGACATTTCTGAGGAGGCGATCGAACACGCTCGTGAGTTTTATCCACATCCACGGGTGAAATACCTGGTCGCGTCTGCCGAAGAGTTTACCTTTTCCGAGCAGTTCGACGTCATTTCTTGTTTCGAGCTAATCGAGCACTTGCAGCATCAGCATCGGGCTGCCCAGCGGATCTCTGCGGCACTCAAACGAGATGGGCTTTTGTTCATCTCGACTCCGCAGCCGGCGGGCAAAATGCGATCGGCATTTCACAAAAGAGAACTGCCCTTTTTGGATTTCTCGAACCTTCTTTCCTGCTATTTCCAACACGTTGAGATTTTTTTCGAGAATAATCATTTCGCTTCGCTTGTCGCTGGCGCTACACCGGAGAAGACAGAAGCGGTTTACAGTCGTCACCCGCAGTTTGGTTGGGCAGGCCGAAGACTTTTATCGCGGTTGCTAGCAATTCGCCCATCGACAGAGAATCGTTGCGCTACCAATCAGCGCTGAACGACGATGCCTATGTTGAAACCTGGAACGCGATGTCGAGATTTAAATATGGCCGAAAGGGATTATCAAGAGAAAGTTCAGATTCTTACAACTGACGCCGACGGCACGCGGCAGCAAAAGCAGGCAGGCGAAACTGAAATCCAGAATCTGAAAGCGCAGCTTGAGAGTGCGCGGACGAAAGAAGAGCAACTGACGGCTAGGGTTGCCGAAATTGAGCACCCTCTGCGAGTTGCACGTACAGCTCGCTTCCCTGGAGGCGGCGAACCGGGATCTGTCGGAAAAATTGACTGGCTATGAACGAAACGTTACCAAAATCCGCTTGCAATTGGCTCGGCGGAAACTGAAATGCAACGCCAGAATGAGCGCAGAAAACAGGAATCGGCAGCTCCTATCGGCGATTTGGCCGCCGCGCGCTCGCAAATTCAACATCCGCAACCAGAAAGAGATACTCTCGCTTAACAAACGACGCGGAGCGGGACCGCGCCCAAGCATATGAAGCGCGCGCTGCCGAGTTTGAAACGCGTTTCAATGCACTCGTTTTGTCTCGTAGTTGGCGCTGAACCAGCCCATTGCGCAATTTAGCAATCGGATTTCGTGGTCATCCGCACGATCCGCTGGGGATTGCCGCGCTTCAGAACGGATCGCCCGCGTTGACGGCACTCGCTTCGGCTGTTGGACAGAGTGGCCCAATTCCTCAGGCGAGTGACAGCGCTGATGGACAACAATTCGCATTCCCAGCCATCCTAGTTTTATGTCCTGTACATCATCGGCTGCCACGATGGCGAGTCCAAGCGGTATCGAGCGCACAATTTGATATAGCGTCTGACTGAATCGCGCTACCAGGCTGAATCTTGGCCCCAGGAGGACATACCGCAGCTTTTGGACGAGCTCTTCTCCGCCCGAGTGGTCATTCTGTTCCGTTGTGGTTACGATGCCGGAGTTGAGCGATTACTCCAATACTGCAGGGACCGGCAAATGACCTCCATCTTCGATATCAATGACCTGGAATGGAGCCGGAAAGCATTAACTTGGTCCACGTGGTTAACACTTTCAGTGAAACACACCGGAAATAGTACTTGCGTGAGGTCGAACTATAACGGAAGACGCTCCTGAGTCGTGACCGGGCAACCTGCACCACCGATTTTTTAGCCAAGCGCGTGAGCCTTGGGAAAACACGCGGATGTTATGCCTACTCGCTTAACGAGCGGCAACTCGACATAGCAGAAGGCATTTTGTCCAGCCCCGCTAAGCCTCGCGATGTCGTGCGCATCGGTTACTTCAGCGGCAGCAACACGCACGAAGTGGATTTTGAAGTCTGCGAAACAGCATTGCTGACCACCATGGAAAGACATCCCGAAGTGCAGTTGGTTCTGGGAGGCATATGATCTTAAGAGCACTGGGACCGTTTTGCAGCGCGAATCGAGCGGCATCCGTTCATGCCCTTCGAGCAGATGTTGGGTGTGCTGTCCACAATCGATATCAATTTAGCGCGACTCGAAATAGGGAATCTTACTGCGAAGGCAAGAGCCAGCTAAAGATCTTTGAAGTGGGCGTGATTGGGGTACCAACGCTCGCGTCGGCAACGGAAGGCTACAGCGAGGCGATCGATCATGGGTCTGATGGATTGCTCGCGGCCACAACAGGAGAGTGGATCGAGGCGCTCGAAGAGCTGCTGGATTCGCCCGAATTGCGTGAACATATGGGTGAACGGGCGAGAGAACGAGCGCTTTCGCAATTTGGTCCGGAAGCGGTTGTCCGAAAAGCGATACAGGTTTACGAGTTGCCGGTTCAGCAGCGCAACGCCGAGCACAACGGCGATGTCCGCCTGAAAATCACTTGGATCATTCCCGGACTGTCGATTGGAGGCGGCGGTCACCGCAAGATTCTATGAGCCGCCGATCACCTCGAGCAGTTCGGGCACGAACTGGAGTTGTACTTCACCAGCCTGGACTGGAGCAGCGAACAAATCAAGGAAGCGGTTCGCACGCACTTTTACCCATTGGACTGCACGATGCACGCATACAAAGGCGATATCAACCCGACCGATGTTTTGTTTGCAACGCACTGGTCGACGGTGAAGCGGCCATGAAAGCACGCGAGACAGCAGGCGAAATTATGTACTTCGTACAGGATTTTGAACCGCCTTCGCTCCCATGGGCACCGAGTACGTCCTCGCTGAAAACACCTACAGGCTAGGTCGCATCACATTACCTCGGGGACCATGGTGCGAGGCTGTACTGAAAAAGAACTTCGCCTGCGAGGCCGATCATTTTGTTTTTCCTGTCGATCGAAGTATCTATCATCCGAAGCCGCGCAAGAAGCAAGAGAAGAACATTGCGTTTTTCGCAAAACCGGAGATGCCGCGGCGCTGTTTTGAACTGGGCGTCATGGCGCTTGAACAATTTCACCCGATTCGCCCGACGTCGAAATAATACTCTTTCGGTTCGCGTCACGTAGAAACTGTTTCTCTGCCTGTTCCCTGCAACTGTCTGGTCCCGACTGCTGACGATCGAACATTTGGCCCAACTCTATGCGGATGCAGACCTCGGAATCGTATTTTCAACGACGAATCCGAGCCTCGTTCCGTACGAAACGATGGCGTGTGGGCTTCCAGTTGTCGATCTTGGCAGGCCCGGAAATGAGATTAACTACGGGAGCAGACACGATGTCGCATTCCTTGCCGACCCCGTACCGGCGACGATGGCACGGCAGATCCAAGAACTCCTGAACGATCCAACCAGGTAGCCGACGATCCCGGAATGGGTTGGACATGGTTTCAACATTCCCTTCAGAAGAAGATGGCCCGGCGAGTGGAAGAGCTTATCTTGAAGTAACGTCAAAACACCGCAGCACGTTGCTGCTGACAAGAACGTGAATTGCTTTCGAATTTTCTATTCCCGCTATTGGGCGTGTCTTGCGCTCACACGTTGGACCGGAGCCCCGAGAGGCATGGCGTTGACTCCGTCATCTTTAACAGCTCGTACCTTTCCTGTCAAACCCAATGCCTTCAACGTGTTGGGTTCCGGAATATAATGGCGTTTCCCCTATCGCAGCAAGTAGATCCGTCCTGTACTTACCTTTTGAATAGCGTTCGCGGTTAGTGGCGGTAATTCGATGCCGGTTGGCATGCCATCGAGCATTCAATCGGGCACGCTCTTAATCGACCCACAACATCAAGAGCGTGTAGCGTAGCCGGCGTTTGGATATAGGGGCTTTTGGCTGCGGAAATCAAGTACACTCTATCGCTAGGGAGTCCTTGCAGGGCAATCGCCTTCTACAAAGGCCGTCGTTTTCGCCGTTGGGGTTTCCCTGCGGCCGCTATCGGAAAGGCCAAATGTGGTGAGACATAGGCAGCCTAAATACACAGTCCTCACACTCGGCATTTTGGCACACCGAGCGTACTATGGAAACCGCAGCGAAGCCATTCGTCACAGGGCCGCCGCCATACAGTTCACTCCGCCGCTCCTCCACCGCAAATTTCCCGAATCGCGCAAACAAGGAACTTTCTCTCTCCTCGCGCGCGGTCATTTTTTCTGTATCAATTTATAATATTCACATGACTGTGTCACAACGCGCTGAAATACAACCGGAAAAAAAAGGTTAGAAGAACAACGCCGATGGCTTGACCTGCTGCCAATTGATCTCGGTTTACTCTTCATTTTGGCGCTGTGAAGCCGGTCACCATTGCAAATATTTCAATACGAGACTAGGCTTGGAGCCAATTGGTATCGATTTCTGAACCGCCGACGCATTCCAATATCACGGTGTAATCCCATTTATCAATTCGGATTTCAATACTCTGCGAGAATCCTCGTTTGACTCGGTCTTCGCATCCCATGTACTAAAGCATCGCCCTAACCAGCTCTAGAAAGATTACTGTCTGGGTGATGGTTAGTGCGGCCGCAGGGTATATTATTTGTCATAGTGCCCAGGTTCTCGCACCGAGTTTGCAACGATCATTGGGTTACGGGCTGGAATGTTGGTCAGCTAGGATGCCTTTTGGCTTCAATCGGATTTGATTGCTCCTACTTACCATTTTCGCTGAAATGGGTATTCACGTGTGCGGATACGGCGTCAAACGCGATATCCCAGAGGTGTTGATGAATGTGCGCTCCTCGCTTCCCTTTATTCCCAAACCGTTAGCCGACACGCACTTTATAGAAAACGAGAATGACTTTCTTAGGGGCATTTTGCGTACGTCGATAAGTTCGTGCGCAAGCCAATGAGGGGAATCTCTATTACAGTCAAAGCAGCTCCATTATCGGATTAGTGACCGAAAGGAATTATCCTTTGCGACTGAGCGATGCACGATTTGTCGGCCAATGCCGAGCCCGGTTTAGACCTAACACATGAAAATATATCGTTGCTCGTCCGACTCGAAGGAAATGCCTGTGCTATGCGGGGGTCGCTTTCGTTATACATAAAAGGAGTTGCGTACGCATCTTGTGCGGAATACTGGTGCTCGTTGGACCCAGGAATAAATTACTTCGCCTTTGATGTCATTGCTAAATTACCTTTTGGGCGTTTCGCACGATTGACGAATCAACACCATTGCTTTTGGCGGGGGCGCCACCGCCAACAATCACTTAGCCGTCTGGCTCACCGCTGATAATGGAGCGACGCTGTTATGAATAGAATATCCACTCTCCGTTCAATCTCTATCTTAACCGCTGTTCTTATCTTCGGCATTGCGCGCAGGGCAAAGCAAGGCTCATATAACGCGAGCAGACGCTGCCTTGATTCTCTGCAGAACATTTTCACATTCTCCCACATGCAAGACCCCAAAAACCTTGTACGAATTATCGGAATATGTATTCCCGGGCGGCTATGACGGTAAGCGAAGCATTTCTTATTATCAAAAACCACTTACGACAGAAGTCCTTATCGTCGTGCTGGTCAGAGAGGCCGGATGGGATGTCCTACTATACAACCAGCAGATCGCGCAACAAGTAGCGAAAGACCGTATCACCACAGGGCTTTCCAGACCATGGTCGGAGGGCCCACTCCAAGAAGCATCCCATACGTGACCGTGGCGCTCGAAAAAGGCTTACTTACTTCCGCTCATCTCGAGCATCTTCGCGAGCCCATTACAAGATCTGAAATGATAGTTTATTTTCGCAAAGATTCACGAGATCCAGAGCCAAGTGAGGCCATTGAATCCATTTGAAATCCTCGAAAACGCATTGGATATCCACACACGGCTCAGTTAACCGATATCAAGCCTCAACAGAATTCGCAGCTGATCATCGTGCCGAGAGGCACTGGTACAGGAGACCTCTTCCACCGCAGCTCACAAATCCGATTCTAGACATGCGGGGACCGAACCTTCGCTTATTCAGCGGTCCGAGCAGCTTAGGTACCGGGAATCAAGACTATTTTCCTTTGGAGAAGTCTCTGATACAACGTTCACTGTCGCTAACTCGGTACCGCGCAGCTCCCTGGTTCACCAAGGAGAGGCGATCTACGGCATCGTTGAGAATGCGTCCAAAACGGTCAATGCTGTCGGAATCTGGGTGCTTCCAAATCAGAAGTTTAATGCTTGAGTGTGGGGTGGCTTTTTCACGGCCAACTCGTCTAAAGGCAGTGACAAGGATGCACAACTGATTGGCGCCGAAATCGATGTGAATAACGATACCAAGCCCGGTATCGCTCCAAATGCGTCAAAAACAGGCCTCCAGGTAGTTGGGATCGGCAGTGTCTCCGTAACAAATGCGATCGAAATTATTGGTTTTGATCGAGGTCTCTGGACCAATGGGTTGTCGTTTGCTGACCATTTTTATCAGCCAGAATGGTACCTTTATTGGATCCGGGCAAACTACGCCTGGACTTATAGGTATCAACATGTCAAGCACACCTTTTAAGTGTGTACCTGCTATCTCTGATTTCAAACAACTCCCTTTGCGGGTTTCGTTCCAAGTCCGGAGCTGATGCCGGTATCTACACGGATGACATTAATAATGGGACAGCTCTCGTGTTACGCTCGGGTCGAGATGGAACAAGAATAACACATAACTCTATTCAATATGATTTTTATACGACCCAACGGCTCTATTGATAAGGCTTCTGTTATATTCAGCTATTACTCACCCTACTTATTTGGTGTTGGATTGCTGATTCTCACGCTTGTTTTGGTGATTGGTTATCTTGTTCTGTCGATCGCAAAGCTTAATCGAGCGGTCCCAGAGCTACGATCGTACCGCGTAGTGGACGGTTCTATCCCAACATAGGGGGCCGGGCAGCAAGCCGCGAAGGCCAACACGTCGCGAAGAAATCCATTATCGGTGTTGCGCAAACTTGCGAGTTATTAGCCTTGAATAACCGCAGCGCTCAGGCCTACGCCTAATATAGTGCCTGAATTCTCCAAAACGTTCCATGCGGAAGATTGCTAATCAGGCGATAGTATTAATGCCTTGAGGAGGGACAAGATATTTCTGAGATTCTTTATCTTTTGAACTTTTTGAATTGTTTCTCGAAAACCGCTTAATCGCCTTTTTCTGATCCATCTCGAACCAGCGCCTCTGCTCGCCCAAGGTCGCCGGTTGCCTCCGGATTGCCCATAACATCAAATCGCAGCTCTACGACACCGCGCAAGATCGCCTCCCGTTGCAAGGTTACCGCCTCAGCGATGGAGGAGGGCGAATAAGGCGTCAGCATAATGTCGGCCTGCGATGTCGGCAAGCCGCTTTTTCCGATAATTCGCATAGATGTACTCAGGAACTTTAGATTCGGCATAAATTCGTTTTCCGCTGGTTTAAGGCAACTTCCTCATCCGGCTGTTCGGTGCGTTTCAGCACTTCGAGCCAGCCGGTGTCGTCGAGGAGTTTATAGTGTCTAAGCAGGTAAAGCTACGTCTGTGCCCTGTCATTGAACCTAACGTCTTATCGGCATGGTTATCTGAGGATGATTTTTGTCGAGTGTCTTTATGACAGACGGAACATCCCTCTTGTCAAATCCAGCTTAAACTGGTAATTGTCACAAACATTCTTTCGATGGACAACAGCGTAGAGGAACGAATTGGAGCGGGAATACAAGAATCCTATTGTCCGGTTTCGTTGTCTGCTGATCGACTATCGTTTTAATCTTGCGGATCGAGGCAAGTTGCGTCGGGTTGAAGTTGCACGCCCAGGATATCCGTTGGATCGGGTTTCGAGAGCTTGAATGAGGCCTTAAGCAGACGAGTATTTTTTTCGTAATCGCGCGTCCCTCGCGCAGCGCACTCGCCAGGACGGGACTCGCGAAGAAGACAGTCGGCCGCACCAATGAATACGAACAAAGGCATGCTGCCGGCAGCCGCCGGAGCCTCGTTTTGCTCTACTTCTTCTTCTCCCGAAATAAGGCGAAAGCGGCCGCCGCCAGTGGAACCAACCGCGACAGCTATTTGCCATTTGTAGCGCGTTACATTTCGCGCCAATATCCATATACTCCGCAGCCAGGACCATGAGCGGCACTACCTTTGCGAGCGGACTCACAAGCGTCGCCGAAACCATTTGGCGACGCCCCAGAGCTTCAGTAAGCACATAACCCACGACCAGCACGCCCAGCACAGCAACGCCCATGCGAATATGTCCGCCGTCGGCGCGCCCGTCTGGCGGCTCCAAGCAAACCGCGAACGCAATCAAAACCACAAACGCATCGGACCGTGATGTGACGCCCGGGCCAAAGAAGAAGCGATATACCGCAAACGCTAAAACCAGTGGATAAAAGTAGTAGATCCAATTCAATGTATTGCTGACATCGATGCCCCAAGGGTATGGAAGGTTCATCGTACCGGGCGTCCTGAAGAACCCCTTGATAATTGCGTAGCTAAACAGCGCACCGAACGAACCGGTTACTAAATAGAGCGCGGCAAACGGGATCACCAGAATGGCCGCCCCAACGGCAGCCCATGCCAATTTGCGCGCCACGGCACGATAATCCATGCGCGGGCAGAGCGGTCGTATCCGAGGACCGCGGCATACGTAACAGCGATGTACACACCGAATTCTTGCGCGGTGAACGCGCATACTGCTATCGCAAAGCCTATGGCTGCGGCCGCTCTTCCCGGTTTGTCCTTCAGGTAAATGATCGTTGCAACCGCCGCTAGAAAAACCGTCCCCTTCAGCAAAGGATATGGGGAGAATATATAGTAGACAGCTACCGCTGCAATGGATGCCGCACGGCTGCGAGTAACTCGTATTGCGATCACAAACAGAAGAATCGGTGCGATGACTGTGTCCAACAACGTGACCGCTACTCGCTGCGCGAAGACATCTCCCCCAAATATGTCCGCCGCTATTCCCAAGAAATAGAGTTGATAGGCATGTAATCGTGGCCGAAATCACGGTATTCAATGGCGCCATGATTTGTAGCCAGGTTTGAGAGAATCCAGTCCACACCTTCGTCGTCCGCCATATTTCCCCGTCCTATCGTGCTCGGTGGATATAGCAGAAGTAGAAACAAGAGGATTGTTATCGCAAGAGCTAGAATGTGTCCACAAATGCGCCTGGAGAATAATTGCGACACACCATCGCTAAGTCGCTGCTCTGGCGCCTGGACTCTTTCGGTTTTCTCGATTTGCATTGACTCCCTCAGGGCCTTCGGCAGGCAACTATGACGATCGAGGACCCGAGGACCGCGATGACAACATGTAGAGCGGAATAAGAATCGACAAGCCGAAGCGATTGACGCGCCATGGTTCTCCGGTTCGACGACAAATCGCTTCACCGACGAAAACATGTAGCGCGCCGCAATCTTGTGCATGTTTAAGAAGGTCCAACCGCAAGATGTGCGTTACGATCTCTGCTCCAGCCCGGCTGAGTCGTTCGCACAGCCTTCCACTCTGTAACGCCGTAAATGTCCTAGATATTGCTCTGTCGGGTACATCTGTCCTTTTTGAGTCGTGAGCACGACAGTCGCGCCCGGTTTGGCCATCGCCACCAAGTTTTGAATCACGCGCCTGTCATCGGCGACGTGCTCGATTACCTCTGAGCAAATAACCAGGTCGAACCGATTCTTCAGCTCATCCGCAATCTCACAGCCAAGATCCGCCCGCTGGAACCGAATGCCGGAACCCGGATGATTTGCAGGTACATTGTCGGCTACATCCGTTCCGTAAAAATTGCCCTCGGGGTACAGAGTCCGCAGCGAACAGACGAACGAGCCATCGCCACATCCGCAATCTACGACATCTTTCGGATGCAGATTCCGCTCCCTCAACTCGCGGACAATAGCGCGGTACCGGAATTGATTGCCTGGATGCAGTGCATGAGAACCCGTTAGGTCGCTCCAATACGCTTCGTATCTCGAGTGTTTATCTCCTCGGGAACTCTTGCGTCGGTCCACTCTTCCGCACGCCAATTTCCACTTTCTTATGCGCTCGATCGCGAAGCCTTCTGAAAACCTAGTCGTAGTCCACCCAGGAAAGCGGACGGTTCTGTACTTCGACGAGAACGCGACCTAAATATTCGCCCACAACGCCGATGAAAAGCAGTTGAACTCCACCCAAGAACCAAATACTCACAAAGAGGCTCGGCCATCCGCTGCCAAACTTCTCCGGACGAAGGAACCAGGCAGCTACGTAACCGCCGCCCACCAGCAGACTCATACCTGTAGAACGAATCCTAAAATCGCCGCCAACCAGCGAGGTACGATAGAAAACGAGGCAAACCCATCGAGGGCAACCAGCAGGGAACGCCGAAAATTGTAATTCGTTTTCCCGCGCAGCCGTTGAGATCGCTCTACAGAAATCGAAATGCTTCTTCCTGAGGGCCACACTGTCAACCCGCGAAGGAATCGCGTGTGTTCCGTCAACGAATTCAAAAATTTCAAGACTGACTCGTCCATCAGCCGGAATTCTCCGACATTTCGCGGACTCTCTATCGATGCAATCATTCTCAAGAGGCGGTAGAACACATTCGCAAAAATGTGATATAGGGCATAATCGGAACTGCTGGATCTTTCTGCGTAACACTACCTGGTATCCGTGCCGCCAAAGCTCCAGCATTTTGGGAATGGCTTCGGGCGGGTCTTGTAAATCTGCATCCATTAAAATGACCGTGGCGCCTGAAGCGCGCCTGAGGCCCGCCGGAATCGCAATGGCTCGGCTAAACCGGCGCGTAAGCTTACTAGTTTCACTCGCGGGTCTGAGGCATGTAATTCTTGTACCTGGGTTGCGGTGCTGTCATTACTATCGTCGGCGAAGATCAATTCGAAATCGTATTCAGGTAACGATTCGAATATATTCTCGATTCTGCGATATAGCGGCGAAATATTCGCTTGCTCGTTGTGCGTCGGAACAACGATCGACACCAAAGTTCGGGGCATTTCTCAGTAGCCAGCTCACGGACAGGAACAGATGACCGACTCCGCCAAAATCAGGTCTCCGGACCGAATTACCGCCAGCCGTCAGCTCAAGTTTAACCATGATACTAGGTGGCTCTCCGGCCCCGCTGTTAAGCTGGAAAATCATTCACCGAAATGCAATCTGGGCGGCGACTCCGGGCGCGGCCCCAACCATCGAAAGACCTAAATCGCAACGAGTGAAACTCGTTCTCACGCATTCCTGCGGAAATTTGCGACTGGTACGACCTTTATAATTTCGAATGCTATTCTTATCTCCGCTGCGTTTGGCGATATGGTCCGGACTAAACTCCGCTCTCGCCGCTGAGCACATGACGCTCGGACCGGCCAACAACGAACCAGGCCGTGAATCCGTCTACGCACTGATTCGCGAGATTCGCCTGGAGACTGAGATGATCCTTCTTGATAACCAGGCGTACAACATATACGCTGGCGTCCGCAGTACTGAAAGGATTCCAGGCGACATGCCGAGTCGGCGTATTTCGAGGTGGATCTGCGAACTTGATCGCCGAGGCTAAAGGCGCCCGGAAACTGCATCTGTTCGATACATTGAAGGGCTGCCGGAAACGCCGGGGGCAGACCCGCTATTCTCCAAAGGCAGATTCAATCTTCGGAAGCCGCGGTCCGGCGCTACCTCGAAAGCTATTCAGACGTGTTCCTTTATCCAGGAATCTTTCCGGCGACAGCCGGACCGGTCACAAACAAGAACTTTTCTTTTGTTCACCTCGACGTGGACATCTACGAAAGCACAGCGAAATCCCTCTGAGTTTTCTTACCCGCGAATGTCTAAGGGAGTGGTTTTGATTTCTCACGACTACGCGTGGGCTGAGAAGGCGTCAAGCGGGCTTTCGTCGAATTCTTCGGACACAGAACGAGCCGGTCCTTGAATTGAGTGGGTCGCAGTGCGCATTCGTTAAAATCGGCTAGTTTGACACCCAACTC
>CAWBDW010000081.1:0-34221 GCA_963787545.1 uncultured Acidobacteriaceae bacterium | reverse complement strand
TCAGCCACGCGATTACTTCGGGCTTCGCGGTCACGGTCTTCTCCATGCTGTTCGACTTGATTTCCGCAGGCATCGGCGGTCCCGTAACACTCAGCAGATAGAAGTTCGCAAGCGCGATGTGCATGAACACCTCGCTGGTGGACCGCACGCCCGGAGCCGGACGCCACGCGTATTTTTCAGCCGGTATCGCTTCAGCCAACGCAACGAGTTGGCGCGAAACATGGCCCCACTCTCCGTCATAGCCTTGCCACAGCCCCTGAAGCGGATCAACCCCCGCATGCAAGGTGACACCAATAAAAACGATACACAGCAGAAGCCTTTTCATAATTCCTCCCGGCCTGCACGTATCGAGCAAGCGCACCATTCACAGTAGCGCCGTCGGTGGATTGTTACTGGCGCTATAAATGTCTTAATGGATCTGAGCACGCTAGGGTTCGCTCTCGGTTCAGCTTGGCTGTCGGGAATTAATCTCTACGCGACGGTGCTCGCGCTCGGGCTTCTCCAGCGATTCCATCTTGCGCATCTTCCCGGCGACCTTCAATATCTAGCTCATAACTGGGTGATTGGGGTATCCGGCACACTGTATGTCATTCAGTTCATCGCGGACAAGATTCCCGTGGTCGACTCGGTCTGGGACGCGATCCATACGTTCATTCGCATTCCCGCCGGTGCTGCGCTCGCGGCCACTGCTTTCGCGCATTTCGATCCGAAGGTACGAATCATTGCCATGCTGCTGGGTGGCGGCGTCGCGCTGACTTCGCACGGCACGAAGACCGCAACCAGGCTGGCGGCGAACACATCGCCTGAGCCGTTTTCCAACATTGCTCTGAGCTTAGTTGGCGATGCTGTGGCCTTCGGCGGCGCGGTGCTGATGTCCTTCCACCCGGTAGTGATCTTCGGTATTGTGCTGGTTGCAGTGGTTATAACGCTGCTGCTGTTCCGTTATGTGTTGCGCGCTCTGAAGCGGCTGTTTGCGCCGCGTTCCCGCACCTCGCTCGCTATTTAGAGAAATTTGAAAATTTCGCTGACCTGATCCAGCGGGGATGGCTCCCGATTCAGGACAATTTCCACTAGCGTCGTTGTGAACGGATAAAACAACGAAGCACCAGCGTTGCCGAGGCCGCCGAGATCCAGCTCGACCGGCTGTGCATCGGCGGTCATCCTTGTGCCGTCATCGTTGCTGCCATATCCCTGGTATGCCATCAACGCCGTGCCAGTCGAAGCGTGGACACGAATTCGTAAGGGGACATGGCCGCCGGAAATGCCCTCCGGAAGACGAATATGAAAACATCGGAAACTCGGGTCGGTCGTGTACGCATGCACAGCGGTGTACATCTCCTCGAACTCGACCCACTCCCCGCCGACTTGCGTCAGCACGTCAATCAAGTAGTCCGTAACGGGATCGCCGCGCTCATCCCGGGTATGTACGATGAACTGCTGCCATCCTTCGATGGGGCGCTCTGCGAGGTGACCCAAATGATTGAAGAAGGTCTGGAATTCCCCGCCGATTCCGGCAGCATTCTTCCCAGGATCGACGAGCATCTTGGCTTTCCCGCTTTCGCCGTATGCACTTGCTCGTTGTAGCCAGTCGTCGTAGGTCTCCGCTCCGTCGTCCCCAACCCTTAAAAAATCCACGACGAGCTTGACCATATTTGGCTCCGGGTCACTGATCAAGGTTGCGTGGTTTCTTCCATCGACTGCGATTATCGGAACGTCGAGCCTGTCATTCGCCCAAGGCGTAATCGAAACCCTCGCGTTTCCAATCGGCGTGCGAGTAAGATCAATCGAAATTTTTCTAGTATTCAGGCCACAACCCGCCCACCGAACCGTTCCGTCGGTTCCCGGGTCGTTCGCTACGCTTGATAACCCCGTGTATGGCGTGTTTCCGATGAACACACATACGAACGGCGTATCTATTCCTTTTCCGTAATAGGGGTCAGCGCCCAACAGATCCGAGTGAGCCAAATCCCAAGTGAAGCGGCTCCCTAGCTCCAGGCCATCCAGCACCTCGTCACCGGCGTTCATAAAATCGGGCCCTGGCTGCCGGTTGCCTTTCACCAAAGCGCCAAGCCAGGTGCGCCCTTTGTGCGCCTGCGGGGAGCCCCACGTCGCAGGCGCAAGTCCAATCAGGTGCTTTAACCGCCTTAGCCGATTGTTATTGCCAACTGCAGCCCCATAGTTCGTCAGCCAGGATCGGATTACCAGCATGCCGGTAGAATGCACGATCGCGTCGAAATCTTGTCCGTCCTTCAGCCTTGGGTTATTCCGATACGCGCGATCGAGCCCTTCGGCAATATCTTTGATTGTGATCTCGTTATTCAACGAGACATAATTTCCGATGTTGAGGTCGATAGCCGGAATTCCGTTTTGCTGCAGTTTTGCGCATAACGGTCCAAAGTCCAGGCCCGTAGCCGAATAGCCGTGGATAAGTACGAGGGGTCGCGACATAGCTTTCTTTCTCTTCTCCTTCCCGGAGTGAAGTGGAGTAGCTAATCTATCACTCCTGGCTTGCGCTTCGCATGCGCGGCGCGGTCGTCAGGCTAATTCGACGCCTGAGGATGCGACTACTTCATCGATTGCGAGATAGAGTTCGGCCTCATGCTTGTAATATTCATCGATATCTTCCGTGAGTACATACGCGAAGATCTCAATCGTGAACGAAGCGGCTGAGTAGGCGCTGATGCGAACGGGCGTTGGACCGGCTTCGACCTGCTTGTTCGATTCGAGCATCTGGCGAAGCGCTTTGATGAGTTGCCGGACCTGCTCTTTTGGAGTTGACCGCTTTACCTGGAACGTTGGATTGAAAAGAATCTTGTCGCGGCGCGCATAGTTCTCAAGATTCATTCCCGCAAACGAGGAATTGGGAATACTCACCACGGTCCGATGCAAGGTGCGAACTCGCGCCGAGCGCAGACCGATATCTTCGACAGTTCCGATTACGCCGCCGAAGTTGCCGAAATCGCCCACCATCACCGGCGCGTCGCCGATGACGGAAACTCCGCCAAAGACGTTCGCGATGGTCTGCTGCGCGGCAAGCGCGACCGCAATACCGCCGACACCCAGGCCGGCGATGATGGTGGTCATGTTGAAGCCCCAGTTATCGAGGACGAGAATGGCGGCAAAAATCGAAACGACCGTTTTCAGAGCGCGGCGGCCTAGATAGATCACCGACTGGGACACAACCCGTTGGCGGTGATTGAGGGCGCGATCGATCCGCACGACAAGATAGTCGAGAAGATTGATGGCGCCCCACGCGAAGGCGCTGACGACTACTAATAAGAGCGCGCGGCCCACATACAACCGGGACAGTGCCGCGGGCGCAATCATCACTTCGAAAAGGCGGAATAATATGACGCTCAGCAGCACCAGCCCGGGGTCGACGATCGCCAAAGTCCAGGCCAAACTGCCGGTTCTTCGGAAATGCGAGGGCAGCGACCGGACAAATCGATTGAAGAGATGGACGATGAGCCGAAAGATGGCAGCTAACACGAGCGCAATCAACAGCAGCGCAATCCATTTCCAGAGCGGAGTTTCGAGCAGGAGCGTCGCGACAAGGAATCTCGGCAGGCGCGCCTCAATTTTGGATTCCGTGCTCGGTACGGGCACGAACTGAGGCACCTTCGCGACGGTCTCGGGCGAAAACACCCAAACGGCAGGGCCATTCGCGGGTTGGCTTCGTTGCAGTTCGAGGGTAAACTGCTGGCCGTTACTGGTGATGGTCGTGACGTGCTCTATGTTTGGATCGGGATCGTCCGCCAGATTGCCTTGCGCATTCTGGCTCAACTGGAGCGCGTCAAAACCGGCTGCGGAATTCAGGAGAGATTCGATATCGGCTGCGAGTTTGGGGCCTTGCTGCGCTCTTTGGCGCGCGGAGAGGCGGCTCAAATCGAGATACTGCGCGGCCTTGTTGTAATCCCGCTCGTGGCAGGCTTCGAGAAATGCCGTCACCGCCGAACGGGGATTCAGCCGATGCAGCGGATCGGCTGGAGCGGCCGCCGGCGCGCTGTAAACGGGAAGGCATGCCGACAACAGAGCGAGAGCAATACCGAATCTGGTACTCACAATGCTTCGACGAGATTATGCGGCTTTCCGTAGCAATGCAACGCTGCCTGACGGTCGCGGTTCTGTAACGCCTAATGCGCGGCGACCATCGCTTCCACATCCTTCACAAATTCGGCTTGGCTTCCCGGCCGCGTATAGAACATGTGTCCGCCCGGGTACTCATGCACGCTAACGCGCTTCGGGTCGCCCATTACCGGCATTTCGTCCACCGTCAATACGGAACCCATGAACGGGCAGCTCAGGTCGTCCCATCCATGCGCAATTAAGACGCGCAGTTTCGGGTCGGCGGCCACGGCCTGCCGCAGGTCGGAAGTGGAGCCGGCCTCGAGTACCCCGCCCCGCTCCCACGCCGCGTTGACCTCATACGAAAGTGCGTTGTAGCGGGCGGTCGTCTTCCAGCCCACAACGCGAGTGACCCAGTCCACCATTGCCGTGGTGGTTGGCGCGATGATTGCTTCGAGAAGCGGGTCGGGAGATTTCCGATCGGGCGAAAACGGAAACGGATCGGGCGCGGTTACGTTGGAGTCGTACACGGAACCGATTTCATCTTTTTCGCGGTGCGCCTCGCGAAGGTAGGCGCCGATCTCGATGCGCCCTCCCGAATGCTTCACGAAGGCGGGATCCAGTCCGGTAAGCTCCGTAACTTTCTTGACGATGCGCGGCGTTGCATCGGGGTCTGAGCGGCCGGCCAGCAGATCTGTCACATACTGGCCGCGCGTGTAGTCGATGACCTGCTGCATGCGCTCCGGAGTGAGCTGTTTTTCGCGCTCCAAATGCGCCGCGACGATGGAAGGCAGGCTCATCATCCAGGGCAGCGGCGAGATCTCGCCATTGCCGTCAATCCATGGATTCAGGTACGGCGAAACCAGCACGACGCCGTTCATCGCGACCCCGAGCTGAGATTGCAGGTAATGCGTAACGCGCGGTCCGCGATAGCCGCCGTAGCTCTCGCCGATCAGGTATTTACGCGATTGGAGGCGGCTGTTCTTCACCAGCCAGTCATAGATCACGCGCGAAAGATACTCGATATCCGGGTTGGTCGAGTAGAAGAATTTCTTGGTGTCCGCTGTCGAGACAAGCGAGCGCGAAAAGCCGGTCCCAATAGGATCGATAAAGACGAGATCGGAAAAGGGCAGCCAGGTTCCTGGGTTGTCCGTCAGGCGTGCCGGATCGGAAGGGCTGTCGCCTTGCTCGGCAAACTGGATGTGCTTCGGGCCGATCGCGCCGAAATTGAGGTAAACGGAAGCAGCGCCAGGGCCGCCGTTCATGGCAAAAGTCACGGGGCGATCCGCCTTGTCGCTCACGCCGTCGAGGGTATACGAGGTTACGACTACTTCCCCGCTCTCGATCTCCGGCTTGTTCGGGTCGGTGCTGTTGTAAACCGGAATCACGCCGACTGTCGCCGTGTAATGCAGCGTCTTGCCAGCCACCGTCACACTTTGCTCAACCGAGGCATCCTTGGGCAGCGGGGGCAAAGCCTCGGATTTTGCGTCCGGGCTAGCGGGAGCTGGCTTGGATGGCGGAGCGGTCTCCTGGTGATGAGGCGCAGGCTGCTCCTGCCCGAAGGCGCAGCGGGTACCGAGACAGCACAAGCAAAAAGGCAAGACAAGCACGGCAAAGCGGCGGCTACTAGACGAAAAGCTCATCTGCTGAACATAGCGCACGGCGGTTGAAAGTCACTCGGCTGGCGATTTTACATGCTAAAGTCAAAGAGAATCCTTAGAATGTGGAACATTTGCCGGTGTGTCTCCGTCTGGCATGGAGCGGAGGGACTCTGTCGATTTGAAGACTAAGTGGAAGACGCTGATTCTGCTGGGACTGCTGGTGGTGATCGGAGGCGTGGTAGCGGCCAGCATCCGGATCAGCCAGCGGGGCGTGGTGATTGTTCAGACCGGCAAGGTGGGCCGCACGGATCTGACACAAGTGGTAACCGCCTCGGGTGAAGTCAAACCGCTCAACTACATCAATATAGGAGCGTCGCAGGGCCCCGCGCCTATTACCGCAATCCTGGTCAAAGAGGGCGACCGGGTGAAGAAGGGCGAGGTACTGGCGCGCTTAGCGAACGTGCAGCCGGCGGCGGATTTGCGGGCGCAGGAAGCGGCGTTGAATTCTGCCCTGGCCGATTCGGCGGCGAGCGAGGCCGCATTGAAATCCGCCGACGATAATATTGCGGTGGCGCGGGCGCAGGTGGATCACGACCGCGCGGATTTAGAACAGAAGAAGATCGACCTGAAGCGCAGCCAGGAGCTGTTCAACTCCAAGCTGATCGCATCGCAGGATTTCGAAGCCAAGAAAGCGCTGTACGATCTGGCGGTTGCCACTTTGGATCAATCGCAGCGCAAAGTGACGCAGGCGCTGGCGCAGCGGGCGCAAACCGCCGCCCAGCTCGGGTCGGCGCAGAAGAAGGTAGTCCAGAATCAGGCCATGGTTGCGCGCGTGCAAAACGTGCTGTCGCAGTTCAATGCGATTTCGCCGATCGACGGCGTAGTGACGAATCTGCCGGTTCGGGTGGGCGAGACCGTGGTGCCCGGCATTCAGAGCTCGACCGCCTCCACCATCATGACGATCGCGGACATGTCGCTTATCACTGCGGAAGTCAACGTAGATGAGACCGATATTGTCAGCGTGAAGATGAATCAGCCGGCGAATGTGACAATCGACGCCATTCCGGACAAGACGTTCAAAGGCCGCGTGATCCAGATTGGCGATACCGCCATCGTGCGCTCAACCGGACTGGCGGCTTCGCAGAGTCAAACTTCGAGTCAGGAAGCAAAAGATTTCAAAGTGGTGATCGCGCTGGATATCCCGGAGGACATGGCGCGGCCGGGGCTCTCCTGCACGGCCAAGATTGTAACCGCAACCCGTTCGCAAGCGGTGGCTATTCCGATTCAAGCGCTGACGATCCGGCAAAAAGGACAACTGCAGACGCAGAAGCCGGGCCAGCGGCGGGCCGCGCTGCTGGATCCCGCCGCGCAGAAAGCGGCGAGCGAGGAAGTGCAAGGCGTTTTTGTGGTGGCGAATGGGAAAGCGGATTTCCGCACCGTTAAGACCGGCATCACAGGCGCGACGGACATCGAGGTTCTCAGCGGCTTGAAGGATGGCGACCAAATCATCACGGGCAGCTATCAAGTTATTCGAACCTTGAGAAACGACGCTAAGGTGAAGGTGGATAATCACGCTCCGGTGATGGCGAATCCGATTTCTGCTTAGTTTATGGCGAGCCTGGATATAGCGGTTGAAGAGCTCAGCGCGCAACAGCGTGAGCAGCGCGGCGAAGATCTCAAGCGCGAAGGCATTGTCATTCGAACTTACGATCTCTGGAAGACCTACATCATGGGCGACCAGGAGATCCATGCGGTTTCGGGCGTCGATATTGAAATCAGGCGGGGCGAATACGTGGCCATCATGGGGCCATCGGGATCGGGCAAATCGACGCTGATGAACCTGATCGGTTGCCTCGACACGCCGACCAAGGGCCTGTATTACTTGAATGGCAAGCTGGCGAGCGAAATGGAAGACGACGAGCTGGCGCGCATTCGGAATAAAGAGATCGGATTCGTTTTTCAAACCTTCAACCTGCTGGCGCGCGCCACCGCTTTGCACAATGTGGAGCTGCCGCTGATTTATGCGGGCGTGCCGTCGCAGAAGCGCCTGGTTCGCGCGCGCGAGACATTGGCGGCGGTGGATCTGGAGCAGCGGATGATGCATAAGCCGAATGAGCTGTCGGGCGGGCAGAGACAGCGCGTGGCGATTGCGCGGGCGCTGGTGAACCGGCCCTCGATTCTGCTTGCGGACGAGCCTACCGGCGCGTTGGATTCGACCACCGGTAATGAGATTATGGCGCTGTTCGAACGGTTGTACCGGGACGGAAATACGATTGTGCTGGTGACGCATGAGGCCGATATTGCCATGCACGCGCATCGGATTATCCATATTCGCGACGGCAAAGTGGAGCGCGATGAACCGGTCGCCAGCGGGGTGAGAGACCCTAGTGCCCGGATGTAATACCGGGTGTAATGCAGCAGTTCCGGGCAAAGGTGAATTAAAATTCCGGGCCGCTTAGTCGATGTTATGTTTATAGAGCTTAGCCGCTCGACCGGCTAGCAAGCGAGAAGTGACGCAGCTCACCGGATTCGCTTCCTTTGCAATGCAACAAATTTCGGAAAATTCCGTTCCCCCATCCGTACCTCAGGACCGTTCAATCCCGAGCGACGGGCACGACCAAGCGGGCGCGCAGCACAGCTTGCGTATTCTGATGGCCGAAGACAATCCGATTAACCAACGGGTTGGCAAACTGATTCTGCAGAAAGCTGGATTCAAGATCGATTTGGTGGGAGACGGCAACGAGGCGCTGGAGGCGCACCGGTCGAATCCTTACGACATCATCCTGATGGACTGCCAGATGCCGACCATGGACGGGTTCGAGGCGAGCCGGCAGATTCGCCTGCTCAATCAGCCGCAGCCAGTGATTGTGGCGGTCACGGCGAATGCGCTGGTGGGCGAGCGCGAACGCTGTTTGAACGCCGGCATGGACGATTACCTTTCCAAACCATTCCAGGCGGAACAGCTTATCGCGGTAGTGAAGAAGTGGGTCACGGCGCGGCGCGGCAGCCAGGCGCTGTAAAGCAGCTTCGCCGCAAATACTTCCTTAAGAGCTTTTTCCCCGATCCTCAGGCAAGTAGAATCTCAGAGCAAGCACGCCTCGTGCAGCGCCAAACGCTGCCGATCGCCGTCCAGGCGATTTCGTACGACATTCGCATTTCTTCACAGTGATCGAATAAAGATATCTATGCTCAATAGTCACTCTGTTCTGGGGAAGCTTGGCTTACCCGAAAGCGATTCGATTGAATACTCGGAACGAACTTTTCCGGATGGATCTCGCTTCCGGATTGAGATTCCGAGCACGGAAGGACCACGCGCTTTGCGGGCGGTGATTGACGAAGCGAAGCAGCGCAAAGTGAAAATCCATCGCGTTAGTCAAGGAAGCGGCGCCATGCTGCTGACCTCCGATGAAATTCGCGAAATGGTGCAGATGGGCCGCGACGAAGGCCTTGAAGTCAATCTGTTTGTGGGGCCTCGCGCGACTTTCGATATTGGTGCGCAGGCCTATTCGCCGGCCGGACGGACGCTCGGCCTCAGCCTGCGTGGGGCCGATCAACTTGGCTACGCACTTGCCGACGTGAACCGCGCCATCCACCTTGGGATAAAAAGCATTCTCGTGTCGGATATCGGTCTGCTTGCGATGGTCGGCCGTCTTCGGAAGAGCGGCGATCTGCCCGCGGACCTGATTGTGAAAACATCCGTGATGATGGCGCCCTGTAATCCGGCCAGCGCAAAGCTACTCGAAGACTTGGGCGCCAGCACCATCAACATCCCTTCCGATTTGACGCTTCCTCAAATTGCAGCCATTCGTAAAATCACTTCGGCGCCAATCGATTTTTACATTGAGGCGCCGGACAACATCGGCGGCTTCATACGGTTTTATGAACTCGCCGATATCATTCGTGTTTCGGCTCCCGTCTATGTGAAATTCGGATTGCGGAATGCGCCGGATATCTATCCTTGCGGGACGCATTTGGAAGCTACGGCAATCGCTTTATCGAGAGAACGCGTGCGCCGCGCGCAAATCGCGATGGAGATTTTGCAGACTACAAGCGAAGGGAATGTGTGATTGGATCTTCGCGGCGAGAGTTTCTCAAATCATCTACGGTCGTGGCCTCTGCCAGCGTTGCGACGGCGAAGGAATCGTCCGACCGCGATTATTGGGTCGGTGTCCTGACGCGAATCGCGGAGCCTGTCCTCAACTCACTTAGCCAGCGAAAGCTGAAAGCATCCATGCCGGTGGAGGCTCCGCATGGCAATGCCGTGGATCGCAGGCAATACACCTATCTCGAAGCGCTTGGCCGGCTGCTGGCAGGCATGGGCCCGTGGCTCGAATCGGGCTCCGACAGCGGACACGAAGGCGAACTTCGGCATCGATACTGCGAGCTTGCCCGCCAGTCGATAGCCGCCGGCGTCGATCCATCCTCACCCGATTTCATGAATTTTTCGAAAGGCGCGCAGCCGGTAGTGGATGCGGCGTTTCTGGCGTTGGGAATATTGCGCGCGCCCAGCGAGCTTTGGGACAAGCTGGAACGCAACACCAAGGTGCAATTGATAGACGCGCTGAAATCGAGCAGAGTCATTCGACCAGGATTCAGCAATTGGCTGCTGTTCAGCGCCACCATCGAAGCGTTCTTTTGTCACGCCGGCGAGGCGTGGGACAAAATGCGCGTGGATTATGCGATCCGCCAGCACGAGGAATGGTACAAGGGCGATGGCGTGTACGGCGATGGGCCGCAGTTCCACTGGGATTACTACAACAGCTTCGTGATTCAACCCATGCTGCTGGCGGTGCTCGACGCGCGTGTCGAAAGAATCGAAGGCGTGGGATTCGTTCCGTGCTCCTATGCTGGCGCGCGCAAAACGATATGCCGCGATCGAGGAGCGTTTGATCAGTCCGGAAGGAACGTATCCGGCTATCGGGCGCTCGCTTGCGTACCGCTTTGGCGCATTTCAGTTGCTGGCCGATATTGCGCTTCGCCGGGAACTGCCGGAGGGCGTTGCACCGGAGCAGGTTCGGGCGGCATTAACGGCCGTCATCCGAAAAACGATTGAGGCGCCGGGAACTTTCGACGAGCATGGCTGGCTTCGCGTTGGACTTTGTGGGCATCAGCCCGCAATCGGTGAAAGCTATATCTCGACGGGCAGCTTGTATCTGTGTTCGACTGGTCTGTTGCCGCTGGGCTTGCCCGCTACCGATGCATTCTGGAGCGGGCCGCCACAACCCTGGACAGCGCGGAAGATCTGGAGCGGCGAAAACGTTCCCGCGGATCACGCGTATTAGCGGCGCCAGGTCAGCAGCAGCGCGAACAGCACGATCCAGACAAAATCGAGATAGTGCCAGAAGACGGAAATTCCGTTGGCGATGACGCGGGTGTTCATCTGGTATTTCGGGCCGCTGGCGGGAACGCGGGTGCGCACCAGTAGGTAGGCCAGTCCGATTAATCCGAGCACGATATGCAGACCGTGCAGCCCGGTGAACAGGAAGATAAACCAGGTATGCGGATTTTTCTCCAGCACCACGCCGGAGCCGAGAATCTCGAACCAGGCGTCGATCTGGCCGGCCAAAAACAGGATTCCAAGAACGGCGGTCCAAGCGGTGAGTTTGAAGAAACCGCGTTGATTGTTGCGCGCGAGCCGGCGGCGCGCGGCCTCAAAAACGAAACTGCTGGCGATCAATACGCTGGTGGTGGCCCACAGGATGCGCGGAACCATCAGGCGGCCCCAGAACATGGGATCGTGCGAACGAATAACGAAGACCGCGACGATGGCGCCGAAGGTCATAGTGACGGTAGCGAGGACGACGACCGCGGTTGTAATGGAAAGAGAATTCAGCTCGCGCTCTTTGGCGACGAGCTCACCGGCCACTGGCATTTCAGTTACCATCATCCTATGCGTCTTCTCAGGTTTCTGGTATGCCTCTCGATTCCGGCGTTATGCGCGGCACAAGCGCCGAGTTCGGCGGATGCACGGCTGCATGGAGGCTTTCGCAACCCGGCGAAAGATGGCTGGATTTTCGTACACCTGGAGGGCACTCCTTCGGCGATAGGATTCCAGCACGGGTATTTGCTCGAACCGGAAATTGAGGATTCCAAGCGCGCGATTGAGCTGAGCACAACACACGATGTGAAGCACAGTTGGGCCGAGCTACGCGCGGTCGCGCAGCAGGTTTTTTGGCCGAAAATTCCGGCGGAGTATCGCGCGGAGCTGGAGGGCATGCAGCAGGGTCTCGCGGCGCGCGGATCTAAGCTGGACACGCTCGATTTGGTCACGATGAATGCGTTTATGGAGTTTCCCTACTATTACGACGATGCGCGAAAGGAGCAAGCCAAAGGCGTTGGGACGCCGAGCGAGCCGCCCGAGCATTGCAGCGCGTTTATCGCGACCGGCCGATATACCAAAGACGGCCGCCTGGTGATGGGGCACAATAACTGGTCCGATTATCTTTCCGGGAGCCGCTGGGACGTCATTTTCGATATCATGCCGGCCTCCGGACATCACCTGATCATGGACGGCGTGCCGGGATTGATTCATAGCGGCGACGATTTCGGAATGAACGACAGCGGCATCCTGATCACGGAGACGACCATCGGAAATTTCCATGGCTTCAATAAAAACGGCGTGCCGGAATTCGTGCGCGCGCGGCAAGCGATGCAATACGCGGAATCGATTGACGATTTCGCCCGCATCATGGAGCAAGGCAATAACGGCGGCTATGCGAATACCTGGCTGATTGGCGATCGCAAGACGAACGAGATCGGGCGGCTGGAGCTAGGGCTGCGCTACGTGACGCTGGAGCGGACCAAGGACGGCTACTTCGTGGGATCGAATTTCCCGATCAATCCGAAGCTGATCGCGGAGGAGACGGATTTCCCGGCGAACGATCCGAATACACCCGATCAAGTGCGGCACCGGCGCTGGGACCAGCTCATGGCGGAATACAAGGGCAGCATCGATGTGGCGCTCGGGGAAAAGTTCGAGACAGATCATTACGATGCGCTGACGAAGGAGATCGATCCGAACGAACGGACGCTGTGCGGGCATATCGACAAATCGAGCAGAGGTTTAAAAGGCTGGCAAGGCCCGTTTGGAGCGGCGGGCGCGGTAGAAGCGAAAGTGACCGATAGCGCAATGGCGGAGAAAATGTCGTTCGCGGCGGGCGCGGGGCACCCTTGCGGAGTGGAGTTTCACGCCGCGAAATTTCTCAAAGCACATCCGGAATACGCGTGGGAGGCTCCACTGTTGCGCGACCTGAAGGCGAATCCGTGGACTGTGGTTGGCGCGAGCGCCGCACCTTCACATGAAGCAGCGGGGCAGTAAACGTCATCGCGGCGCGATTGGCACGGAGCCGGGGATCCGATCTAGGTGATTATGCCTGATCAGATAGGCTGAAACAGAAGTAGCCGGGTATTCGAGGTTGACAAAGCCGTACCAGCCGATGGATGCCGGAACCTTAGACGAAGGTATTCCGAGCGGCAGGCCGTAAGTAAATCTTCTGCCGAAGCCGATAATGCGCTGTTCCTGGTTTGTGAAAACAAGCCATGAGCCGAGCACATTTTTGTGTGACTCATCTGCCCATCCAGCCAGTTCCAATCCGGACTGCACCGGGAATGTGAATGTGATCGCGCCCGACGCGGAGCCCCCAACCCGAGAAAAGCTCGCAAGCGGCTTTCCGAGCCACTGGGTGTAACCTCCGGCGTAAATAGACAGCTTATGGCTCCTGAGAATAGGCAGGTGAGTTATGACGAAGGCCGGGTCGGGAAAGATCTTACTAAGCAGTTTTGGATCGAGGATTCCGTTTTCAACCGCCAAGCTGCCCAATTGCTCCTCGGTGGACCACTGCTCATTTGACCGGAGCCAATTCCCGAGTTTTGAGAACGAGATCAGAAGCAACACCGCGAATATCAGTGCCAAACCGAGCGGCGCTAAAGCGCGCCAGCGAAGTCGCGACACCGCCCATATACATATCAGGACAAACACGCCCCAGGTCTGCTGCGGAAGCGAAACGTAGCGGGCGGCTCGCGCGCTTTGTAACATCGTGTCGGATATATTCATCCGTCCGGCGGCCGTCAAGAGCCCCGTCAAAACCGCGAATCCGTAAGCTGCGAACAGCACGACTGCGGCAGGCGAACGCATGAGCCCTCTGCGGAAGACTGCAACACCCAACGCAGCAACGGCCGCCAAACCGGCGAGACCCACCACTACACTTAGCCGGGCGCCGCGCAATCCACCAAACGGCATGCTCAAGTAGCTGCCCAGGTAGGCGAGCGTAAACAAAGGATGTATTAATAGGCCTCTTACGTTCGAGGCGCCGGAGAAGTGGTAGTCAACAAAATACAATCCGACCAGCAGCGCCCCCGACCCGGCAAGCGTAGCGACTTGTTTATTACTCAATCGCAGCAAAATCGCCGCGACGATCAATATGGGCCAGATCAGGATGCCGTTGGCCGACGAGTAAGTGGCCACGGCCGCCGCGGCGATTGCAACAGCCAGCGGCGCGGCGCTCTCGCGGCACTTTACCCTTGTCAATGCCACTAACGAGGCTAACACCCCGGTTTGCGTCATCGTCCACTGGAGCAGGAAAGGCACTCCCAAAACGAATGCGCATCCCTGCCAGGCCATGAGGACGCCCGCCAATAGAATGGCTAGTGTTCGATTCTCGATCGAAACCAACTTGTCTTCGAACACAGCCTTGGACAGAAGGACCCAGGCAAAGAAATAGCAGAGAAAACTTACTAATAAAGGTAAGATCTGTCTGCCGCGAAACAGCAGGAAGTCCGCCGCAAATGTAAGTTCGGGAAAAACGATCCGGTGTTCGTTATGTTGCTGCCAGAGTACCCGCGGATCGAGCCGGCGGTATCCATCGTAGTGTTCGAGCAAACTCCAGTAATCCCAATTCGGGAGCGGATCGTACATCCCTACGATTCGAACGATGGTGTGGAACCAATTCAATCCCACCCAGAGGGCCAGAACGGCTGAGCAGGCCCAAAGGATGGGTTGCCGATTCGCGTGAGCGGCGTGCCAGATGCGAAGAGATCGGGCTGCAACGGCTGATCGGATCATTGTGACGCTCACAACGAAAATCAGCGCGTCGCGCCAGCGTCCAGGCGGGCTTGCGCTTGTTGAGCAACGGCAATGGTTCCCTTACGCTCGCCTTGAAACGTCAGCACGCCCGGTTTGAGCGGAACTTGGCGCGGCGATTCTGGTAAGTGCATCGCGTCCGCAACGGCGCGCCCGATGGCCATCTTTCGGATCATAGCGTCCGGCGGCTCAGTTGGGGCAATTGAATGAGCCAGCCGGGCGGGTCGATGGGGATGGAGACGGCGGGGTGTTCGCGGCCTGCTCGACGATCAGCTTCCCAGGAGGCGACTTGGGGGGCGAACTGGCCCCAGCTTGGCGCGGTGTGGTTGGCAAGGGGAAAATTCCCGGTCGCGCCGTACAGGAAGATGGCGGCGATCAGCGCGGCTTTCTTCCAGGCCGGCCAGCCCGGTTTCGCATTCTCAAGGGCCCAGATCAAGAGGAACGCAAAGCACCAGCAGGACAGTAGAAAGTAGCGATGCGCGCCGAACGGCTGGACGCTGCCGATTGCTGTGAAGACCGCGCCCATTTCGCGAACGTTGGCCAAGAGCACCGAGGCAAAGATCAGCCACAGCATGGGGCGGACGAGCTGCTTGTAGCGCAGGGAGCCTTTGGTGTAGAGGACCGCCTGCCAGCAGGTGAACGCCACCAGCAACAGCAGGCCTATCGCTTTATAGCCCTCGAGAAAGAACATATAGGTTCTGCGGCTTCCGATCAGCGAGGACGCGACGATCTGGTTGGCGAATGCCACCAGGCTCGAGAACGCCAGATTGTCGATCGCATGGAAAGAATGGAGGGGCACTGGCCCGGAAGCGCTATGTAGGGCGATGACGATCCACTCGATGGCGGTTCCGGCCAGTAGGCCGATATCGAAGGATTCGAGGCGGCGTGTTCGGAACGTTCGCCACAAGAGAAGGGGTATGAGCACAATCGTTAGCGGCGCCGAGAGAGAGATCACAAGCGCCAGAAGGAGCAGGAGCGCGCGGCGAAACATAGAGCGCGAGAAGACAGGAAGGATCGTGAGCGGCACCGCGGCAAGGACCAGGAACCACTGAAGGTTGGTAAGATTGGCGACGATCTCTTCTTCCGGGAATGCGGCTGCAGTTAAGAGGCATAACAAGCCGCGAAGCAAGCCGGATGGAAGCACGGCTTGAAAATTGTCGAAGACAAATACCGAACAACACGAGCCCGCGATGAGGATCGACTCGAGAGCGTAGAAGAATGGAATGTCGCGGACGGGAAGCAAGCTGTCGAGCTGTGCTAGAAGCCTCGGTACGATGTCCAGATAACCGGCGTAGGGGTGAAGAATCGCTTTCGAGCCTACGGTGACTTGTTCCTGAAAGAAAACAAGGCCGTCCTCGGCGAAGAAGCGGGGATGGTCGAGATAGGCGGGATTGCGAAGGAACAGGATGATAGCGGCGAGGAAGGCGAGCAGGACGAAGCGGGAAAGCGGGTGGGATAATACCGTTCCTTCACGGTCGCGGTTTTGATTATTGGGCGGCATCCAGGCGGGCTTGGGCCTGTTGCGCGGCGCGCGTGGCGGCAGAGGCGGCGGATTCGCTGTCGGCGTGGCGCAGTGCTTCGTTCGCCTGCTCGAGATCGCGGCGCGCTCTTTCGGTATCGATGTCCTGAGGGAATTCGGCATGAGCGGCGAGAACGCGGACGTTGTTTTCGAAGACTTCCACGAAGCCGCCGGCAACGGCAATCGTTCCCTTACGCTCGCCCTGAAACGTTAGTACGCCCGGTTTGAGAGCGCTGAGCAACGCGGCGTGTCCGGCCAGAATGCCCATGTAGCCGTTCTCGCCGGGCAATTCGGCTTCGGTCACTTGCTCGTCGACGAGCATGCGCTCAGGCGTCGCGACCTGAAGATGAAAAGTATCGGCCATCAACTCTTCATTTTCTGCGCGGCTTCGAGCACATCGTCGATGGTGCCTTGCATGTAGAAGGCCTGCTCCGGCAGCGCATCGTGCTTGCCTTCGACGACTTCCTTGAAGCTGCGAATGCTGTCTTCGAGCTTGACGTATTTGCCGGGACGTCCGGTGAACTGCTCGGCGACGTGGAACGGCTGCGAAAGGAAGCGCTGGATGCGGCGCGCGCGAGCGACTACCTGTTTATCTTCGTCGCTCAATTCATCGATGCCGAGAATGGCGATGATGTCCTGCAGGTCTTTATAACGCTGGAGAATTTCTTTGACGCGCTGCGCGGTTTCATAATGCTCCTGGCCCACGATGTTGGGATCGAGGATGCGCGAGGTAGAGGAGAGCGGATCGACAGCCGGATAAATGCCGAGCTCGGAAATGGAGCGCGATAACTGGGTGGTGGCGTCGAGGTGGGCGAAGGTAGTGGCGGGCGCGGGATCGGTGTAATCGTCGGCGGGCACGTAGATGGCCTGCACGGAAGTGATGGAGCCGCGCTTGGTCGAAGTGATGCGCTCCTGCAGATCGCCCATTTCGGTGGCGAGATTGGGCTGGTAGCCGACGGCCGAGGGCATGCGGCCGAGCAGTGCGGAAACTTCCGAACCGGCCTGCGTAAAGCGGAAAATGTTGTCGATGAAGAGCAGCACATCTTGCCCTTCTTCGTCGCGAAAATATTCGGCGACAGTGACGCCGGTGAGTCCCACGCGAAGACGCGCGCCGGGCGGCTCGGTCATCTGGCCGTAGATGAGAGCGACTTTCGATTTCTGCCAATCGTGCGGATCGACGATGCCCGATTCCTGCATTTCGAGCCAGAGGTCATTGCCTTCGCGGGTGCGCTCGCCCACGCCGGCGAAGACCGAGACGCCGCCGTGCTTCATGGCGATGTTGTGAATCAGTTCCTGAATGATGACGGTCTTGCCGACGCCGGCGCCGCCGAACAAACCGATCTTGCCGCCGCGCAGGTAGGGTTCGAGAAGATCGACCACTTTGATGCCGGTTTCGAACATTTCGAGATCGGTCCCCTGCTCGTCGAAAGCGGGTGCGGCGCGATGAATGGGGGCGCGTTTTTCGGTCTGAACGGGGCCCATGTTATCGACCGGCTCACCGAGCACGTTCAAGACGCGGCCGAGCGTTTGCTTACCGACCGGCACGCTGATGGGGCCACCGAGATCAAACGCTTTCATGCCGCGGACCAAGCCGTCGGTGGGTTCCATGGCAATCGTGCGCACGCGGCCTTCGCCGATGTGCTGCGCGACTTCGGCGGTGATGTCGATTTTGACTGGAACGTCGAAACCCTCGCTGGTCACACGGACGGCGTTGAAGAGTTTCGGGAGGTGGCCTTCCGGGAATTGAATTTCGATGGTGGGACCGGCGACTTGAACGACCCGGCCTTCGGACAGCGCAGGCGAAGGGGCCTGTTCCACTTGGTTCGGTAAGGTTTGAGTTTCTGGCATGATTGATCCTGTCTAGCTATCCCAGGGCGGCGGCGCCGCTTACGATTTCGATAATTTCGCGGGTGATGTTGGCTTGGCGGACACGGTTCAGGTTGAGCGTGAGGTCCTGAATCACGTCGCCTGCATTCGAGGTTGCGGCATCCATAGCGGTCATACGCGCTGCATGATAGGCCGAAACAGATTCGAGCATTGCCCGATAGATTTCCATTTCAACGTAGCGCGGCAACAGCTCGCTCAAGAGCTCGGCGGGCGGCTGCTCATAGATATAGTCGATCTCCTTACCGTCTTTCGGTACTTCGACCGGCAAGATTTTCTTGAGAACGAGATTGGGCGCCATCACGTTTTTGAACTGGTTGACCGCAATATAAACGGCATCGACTTCGGCCTTGCTATAGAGATCGATCAGCTTGTCGGCGATTTCGGCGGCGCGATCGTAGTTGGGCTTTTCGACGATGCCGACATGCTCGCCGGTGGTGTTGAAATTTCGTTTTCGGAAGTAATCGCGCGCTTTGCGTCCGACGCTTTCGACGCGCAAATCGGCATCGCGATGCTCCTCGACAAAGCGCTGCGCCATCCGGAACAGATTGGCGTTGAATGCGCCCGCGAGCCCGGTGTCGCTGCTTACGACAACTAATTGAATGCGCTTCTCTTCGCGGACCTGCAGCAGCGGCAACGTTGCGGCCTGCTCGTCGCCGGCGGCAGCGGCGGCCACGTTCGAGAGGATGCGGCCCAGCATATCGGCATAGGGGCGCGAGGCGATGGCCCGCTCCTGAGCGCGGCGCAACTTGGCCGCCGAGACCATTTTCATGGCCTTGGTGATCTGCTGCATGTTGCGGACGCTGCGAATGCGGCGCCGGATGTCGATCAGGCTGGGCATTCGTTATGGCCGCTCCCCCGCTGGGCGGGGTCGCGGTTCTGTTACTGCCTCGCGTTCGGGGGGTTTTTGGTCGGCGGGAGCGGGACGGTTGCCGTTCGAGCCTGGCGCTGGTTTTTGCTCGGGCGGCTTTTTCGTTTGGAAGCGCTGCTCTTTAAATTCCTTCAGCGCAGCAGTGAGCTTGCCCTTGATGTCATCATTGAGCTCGCGTTTTTCGCGGATGCCTTCGAGCACTTCCGGTTTCGCGTCGTCGAGGAAATGGTAAAGCTCCGCTTCAAATCGGCGAATGTCTTCGACCGGAATATCGTCGAGCGCGCCCGAACTTCCCGCGAAAAGAATGGCGACCTGTTTTTCGACCGGAACGGGCGAGTAGGGGCCCTGTTTCAAGACTTCGACCCAACGTTTTCCACGGCTCAACTGATCCTGCGAAGCCTTATCGAGATCGGAGCCGAATTGAGCGAAGGCTTCCAGATTTCGATATTGCGCGAGATCGAGGCGCAAAGTTCCCGCAACCTGGCGCATGGCTTTAATCTGCGCACTTCCGCCAACGCGGCTGACCGAAAGGCCGACGTTGATGGCGGGGCGGATGTTGGAGTTGAACAGATCGGCTTCGAGATAAATCTGACCGTCGGTGATGGAAATGACGTTGGTCGGGATGTAGGCGGAGACGTCGCCGGCCTGCGTTTCGATAAAGGGAAGCGCGGTGAGCGAGCCGCCGCCGTTTTCATCGTTGAGTTTGGCGGCGCGTTCGAGCAAGCGGCTGTGCAGATAAAACACATCGCCGGGATAGGCTTCGCGTCCCGGCGGGCGACGCAAGAGCAAGGAAATTTCGCGATAGGCGGCGGCGTGTTTGGAAAGATCGTCGTAGACGCACAGCGCGTGGCGTTTGGAATCGCGGAAAAATTCGCCAATGGAACAGCCCGCATACGGAGCGATGTACTGCATAGGAGCGGGATCGGAAGCGGTGGCCGCCACCACGACCGTGTAATCCATGGCGCCATGCTGGGCGAGAGTTTTTACGACCTGCGCGACGGTGGAGCGCTTCTGGCCAATCGCCACGTAGATGCAGATCATGTTCTGGCCGCGCTGATTAATGATGGTGTCGAGCGCGACGGTGGTCTTGCCGGTCTGGCGGTCGCCGATGATGAGCTCGCGCTGGCCGCGGCCGATGGGCACCATGGCGTCAATGGCTTTGATACCGGTTTGCAGCGGCTGTTTGACAGGCTGGCGATCGACCACGCCGGGCGCCAGACGCTCCAGCGGATTCAGATCTGTGGTATCGATCGGGCCGCGGTCGTCGATGGGGCGGCCGAGCGCGTCGACCACGCGTCCCACCATTGCATCGCCCACAGGAACCGACATAATGCGGCCAGTGCGCCGCACCGTATCGCCTTCCTGAATACCGCTGTAATCGCCGAGCAGGACGCAGCCGACCTGATCTTCTTCAAGATTGAGCGCGATGCCGACCGTTTCGGGGCCGAATTCAACCAGCTCACCGGCCATGACATTTTCCAGACCATAGAGGCGCGCGATGCCGTCGCCTACGCTGATGACCGATCCGGTCTCGGAAACATTGGCGACGGCGTCGAAATTTTCAATTTCCGACAGCAGTACGCGGGAGATTTCGTCCGCTCTGATTTGAGCCATACCGTTCCTTCAAAATTCCTTTAATGCGATTGCGCGAGCCGCTGGCGCATGTTTTCGAGCTTTCCACGCAAGGTAGCGTCGTACTCTCTGGAGACGACGCGCGCGCGAACACCGGCCAGCAGATCGGGCTCGACTTGATAATGGGCGCGTATAAATTTTCCGAGCCGCACCCCCAGCGCGCGCTCAATTTCTTCCTTCTGCCGCGGGTCCAATTCATGAGCGGAGGCGACTTCGGCGGAAATCCAGCCGAGCCTTTCGTCCACTAGCGATTCAAATTCGCCGCGCATGGCGTCGAGTTCCCTGATTCTCCTATGCCCAACGACGACCAGAGCAAAATTCCGAATGAGGCGATTCACACCGAGTTCGGCGGCGAGCTTTGAAACGACCGCCTCTTTGCGCGTCTTCAAGACGGCGGGAGAAAGCAGCGCGCGCTGAAGGTCTTGGGAACCGGAGAGAAGCGATTCGATGGAGCGAAGCTGCTCGACCGCCTGGCGCGGGTCTAAACCGGATTTGGGAGCGAAGACCGCGTCGGCCAGAGCGCGCGCGTAATGAGTTGCCAAAGCGCCGGTCATCTAATTTTTTCCTTGCTCCACCAGATGGATGAAATCGTGCAGCAGATCTTGCGGCTCGCCGGACTGAAAACGTTCCCGGAGCTGGCGCTCAGTAAGCCGCAGCGCAAGCTGGGCGGTGTGCCGGCGGAGCTTCAGCGTGCTTTCCTGGCGGAATGCTTCGATATCGGCGAGGACGTTGCGATGGATATGCTCGATCTCGATCTGCGTCTCTCGGCGGAAGTGGGCGTGGTCGCGTTCGCGTTCGACCGCCGCCTGCTGCCGTATTTTGCGGATCTCTTCGGCGAGACCGGCCATTTTGCGATCGATTTCGGAATAGCGAAAATCCGCTTCGATTTTCAAGCCGGTGGCATCCTGGATCGCTTTTTGAATGGACGCGGAGCGCGCGTTAAAGAAAGCGGGTCCGTATTTCCAGGCGAGCCAGCCGAGCCCGAGGATGAAAAGCGCGGTGTTGACGATCTTCCATATGGTGATGGCGTCGAGCGGGGCGGGCCGGACGGTTTCCTGGGCAAAGGCGCGCGGGGCTACAGCCGCGAACAGCAGCGCGGCGCAGAACCACCACAGCAATCGCCACACCAGGTTGAAGCGGGATTTCACTAGGCCGCTCTCCGCCGCAGAAGGGAGCGCACCATTTGTTCACTGAGGAGTTCGACATTCGCGTTCAGGCCGGCTTGGGCGCGTTCGGCTTCTTCGGCAATCTGGCGTTTGGCTTCTTCAATTTGTTTGTCCGCCGCGGCGCGGGCGCTGGCAATTTCGCGCTCCTGTTCTTCGGTCCAACGGCGGCGCAAGGCTTCGTGCTCCTGGTGCAGTTCGGCACGAGCGATTTGTAGGGCGCGCTCGAATTCGGAAGTCTTCTTGTCAGCCTCTTCGAAGGCGCGCTGGGCGAGCTCGCGGACGCCTTCGGTGGCCTTCCTGCGCTCTTCGAGGATCTTGGCGAGCGGCTTAAACAGGACCGCTTTCAAATAAAAGGTTAAGAGGATAAAAAAGAGAATGGTCGGTACGGACTTAATCAGCAGATCGCCAAGCTCTTGTAGAGTTTCACTCATCTGGACTTTTTCGAACCGGGAAAGAAAGCGCGATGGCAGACGAGCGCGGACGCACGCACCACTAGCAGGGCGGACCTCCCCTACTGAATTAACGCTAACATAGCCGTTTTTCAGGGGTCAAGGTTGGCCGAAACGGCTAAGAACTTCATCGATTCGCTCGTCACCCGTTGGATAGGTAGATGCGTCCCAAGGACTACCGGCTTTGAGAAGCAATTCGACAACACGGGCGAAGTCGCCTTCGGGGTGACGTTTTTCGACAAGGCAGTCGTGGAGGGCGTAACCGAGCGGCGTGGCCTTATATCGCGGATCAACGAGATCGACCGGGTGTCCGCGTGAAATCAGAAGCTCAACGAGCGCAGCATCGCCTGACCAGGCCGCATTATGTAGCGGCGAATAACCATGGCTCGACTCTGTGTGCGCGATGGGAAAGCCGAGATCCAGCATGAGGCGGACCGCTTCGTAATTCGTATTTGTCTCCCAGCAGTAGCGAGGCAGGAGTTCGAGATCGAGGCTGGGCAGGTTAGCAATCATATCGGGATACTGGCGGGCGATCGCCTCTGCCTCTTGACGACGGGCGAGAACGCAGCACACGAGCAGACGCGTTTGTGCATCGCTGTTCTCGTAAAGCAATTCAAAAAGGCCGCTGTGCCCCTTGAGAAGCGCTATCTGGTGTGGGTAGGAATTGAAGGCGAGAGTCCACTGGAGTATCGTGCCCCCACGACCATGGTATCCGAGCGGTGGAAAATCTGGCATTCGGCCGATGCGATGCGCGACGCAGGCGCCATTTTTCGAGATCAGTTCGCTCGCGAGCTCGCCGTCACCGAGTGCAGCAGCGAGGAAGATATCCGGGGTCGCTCCTCGATCGAGAAGGTACCGCGAAACGTCAGGAGCTTTCCCGATACGCCACTGGGCGGGCGTGGAATTGTGGTCTTCATCCCGCACGTCAATATCGGCACCTTGATCTACCAGGAACCGGGCAGTGGCAACGTCGCGGGCGAAATGAAGGGGAGTGCAGCCGTCGCCGCCCTTGGCGTGAACCAGAGACGGATCGGCACCCAGTAGGTTAGCCAAAGCATCGGTGAATCCGAAAGCAGCGGCAGCGTGAACGCTGAGCGGAGCGCCCTGTGCCACCAAGAATCGCGCTACCTCAGGAGGAATAGGATCCGTGCCGAAACCGTTGGCCCAGGATTTGCCGATCGCATCGGGGAGATCGGGGTGGTCGTGGACTACGGCTTCAACCGCAATCTCGGGAGAGTTGGACCTAAGAGCCTTTTGTAAGAGATCGCGAAACGGCGCGGTCATGTTTTGATTATCAGACTCGGTAAAGCATGGCGTTTCCACAGTTTTGACACAACGCAGGAAAGCTGACGGATAGCCGACTATCCTCCAAGGGCAGCTTCAAGTACGCGAATAAGGTCCGACATCAAGTGGAGCACGGCACAACCCCAGCCTGCTGGCTGGCTTAGTGTCAGAGGCCGGATCATCCACTATGGGAGGTGGAGATGACATGGAACAAATGGGGAAAATCAAGGTGTTGTTCATCGCGGGCTTTGGCCCAATCGTGCGCGAGGCGAGTGCAAGTCGCAAGCTGTACAACCAGATCCTTGGTATTGGCTTCAAAGAAGAGGATGGCGATTATCTTCATACAGAGGCTCTGAAAGGCGCAAAGACTTTCGCTCTATGGCCGCTTTCGCAAGCAGCACAGTCGTGCTTTGGTGAGGATTCCTGGCCGCAGGAAATTTCTGCGCCACAGGCTTGGCTTGAGTTTGATGTTGACAATGTCGAAAAGGCGACTGAAGAACTTGAATCGCAAGGGCATCGAATGCTCATAAAGAACAAACAGGAACCGTGGGGCCAGACTGTCAGCCGTTTCATCACTCCGGAAGGATTGTTAGTCGGAATCACTTTACCTTCTACTCCGGAAGGATTGTTGGTCGGAATCACCTTCACTCCCTCGATGCGAGAAGATAGATAGCGCCGGGTACGCCGGCAAGCCGAATGATCGGGTGACGTCCCGGGAGAATCGTCGCCATGTCGAACATCTATCCTGCGGCATTGCTCCTGGATCATGCGCAACCCGGACATCGCCAGGTCGAAGCCGACCTTGAACGAAATGGCGATCGCTTCAGTGTGGCGGCGTTGTTCCCGGTCGTTCACGCTCCTGCTGGCTCGGAAAGATGCGAACCTGCCGGCGCTTCGTAAGAAAGGCAAGAGCCCACTGCGACAGGACCAAAAAGCGGTTAGCGAAGCCAATCAGGAAGTAAATGTGCACGAGCACCCACAGAACCCAGGCGATAAATCCGGCAAAGCGCACCAAGCGTAGATCAGCGACCGCGTAAGTACGGCCGACGATGGCGAGATCGCCCTTATCCCAATACCAGAAGGGCGGCGGCGGCTTGAGTGCAAGCACGCGGCGACGAATGACCCGAGCAACATATCGGCCTTCCTGAATTGCGGGCTGCGCAACGCCGGGCATTATCATTGGGTCCTTTGCCTTGATGCCAAGCAGATTCCGCGACGGCGCGACAACGTGGGCTGTATCGCCGATAGCAAACACTTCCGGGTGACCAGGTATCGACAAATCGGAATTAACAATGACTCGCCCGGATTTGTCCGCGGCCGCGCCTAGCCAGCGTCCGGCAGGCGAGGCCAGCACCCCGGCACTCCAAAGCACCGTGCTCGCGAAGACCCGTTGGCCGCCGGCAACAATGCCCTGGTCATCGACCAAGGTAACGCGTGTGCTGGTGTGGACTTTGACACCAAGCCCCTGCAAGTGACGCTGCGCCTTGGCCGAAAGCGCCTCCGGATAAGCGGGCAGGACGCGTGATTCCGCCTCGTACAGAAGAATCTGCGTCGCGCGGGGATCAATGTGGCGGAAATCGTGCGTCAACGTCATGCGCGACATTTCCGCCAAGGTGCTGGCCATTTCCACTCCGACCGTTCCAGCGCCAATCAGCACGAAGGTCAACAACTGCTGAATCGCCTCCGGCGGGGCGCCACCGAGCGCGGCGAGTCTCTCTGCGCGCTCAAAAGCCAGCAGAACCTTGCCGCGGATCTCTTCAGCGTCCGCGAGCGATGTCAGTCCGGGAGCGATCTGCTGCCACTCGTCATGTCCAAAGTAGTTGTATTGAATGCCAGTGGCGACGATGAGAAAGTCGTACGGCAGATCACCCTGGGACAGGCGGACGCGCCGCGCCTGCGGATCGACGCCGATGACCTCATCCAGCAGCACCTCGACGTTGCGGTGCCGGCTCAGGATGGAGCGCAACGGCCCTGAAATTTCGTCGGCAGAGAGCAAGCCCGTGGCCACCTGATACAACATCGGGCGAAAGAGATGGTAATTCCGCCTGTCAATGAGTGTGATACTCACGGGAGCGCCAGCTAGGGCGCGTGCGGCATAAAGTCCGCCGAAACCACCGCCAATAATCAGCACGCGAAGAGGATCTGCGGGCAAAGCTGTCTCCGGACGTCAACTTTCTGGTAGGGGCTATCTCTACTTGCTAGCTGCTGCCTTCGCTTCTGTCGGTTTCGTAGCGTGCAGCCAGTCCTCGAAGCGCGTCTCGCCGAGTCGCGCGTCATCGTTAGGGACCAGTGTCCTCTCGCTCACCGCTATCCCGTAGTAGCGCCCTTGCGGGTCGGAGATTACCTCGCGTGGATCCTTGTGCGCAGCCAGGTCAAGTCGGATGAGTTCGTCCAGACGAAACTGTTCGGGACCCCCTATTTCAATGCTGCCATTCACCGGTGAGCTCATTGCGATTCCGCCTAGCGCACTGGCAACATCATCGGCTGCCATGGGCTGGATGAGTACCGGAGGCAGGCGTACCTTGTTGCCCTCCGTGGACAGATCGGCGATCTTCTCTACGAATTCAAAGAACTGCGTCGCGCGGACGATTGAGTACGGGATTGAGGAGGCTTTGATCAAGTTCTCCTGAGCAATTTTTGCGCGGAAAAAGCCGCTTTCGAGCAGACGTTCTGTTCCTACGACCGACAACGCAACGTGATGTCCCACGCCCGCGGCCGCTTCATACTTGAGGAGGTTACGGGTTGATGTCTCGAAGAACTTCAGCACTGCCGCATCCTCCCATGAAGGGGAGTTCGTTACATCGACGGCCACCGAGGCGCCCTCCAGGGCATTCGCGAGTCCCTCGCCGGTGAGGGAGTTGACGCCAGAAGAGGGCGACGCGGCTACTACTTCCTGCCCATGCTCACGAAGCTTTTTGACAAGCTTCGATCCAATGAGTCCAGTACCGCCAATTACTACAATTTTCATGATTCTCCTTTCGTGTTTAACGTGGCAATTCTAAATTGCCGGCTATTTGCTAGAGCCGAACAGCCCATCGCTTTGTGAGACGATGCTGGTTGTCGGTTGCTTCAGGCGATCAACGACCGCACGAGCGGAGATCACCCTTGGCTACTCGGTTGACGGGGGATCCGTCAATTGGGCGCCAATCACGCAAGCCGCCGAGGCCCTCCGTTTCCAATTTCCTGTTTGCCGACCAACAAGGAGCAGTTTTCTGATGAGGTACGCGGCCGAACTCAAGCAACCAATGCATAGGTGAGGGCAAGAAGTGCCACGGCCAGCAACAGAATGCGGACTCGATGGAGAGAGTCCCACTTTTTGTGGTCGTGCTTCCAGCTTGGCGTCGGCGCCGCCGTGTTCAAGGCAGCAATGCGGTCGTTGATGGGTACAAGCATACCGAGGGTGAAGACGATGACGCCCACCCAGATCAGCGTTGCCGTGAGCAGAAGGACGAACGCAGCCTGATGGCGATGCAGGAACGACTCCACGAGCAAGAAGTGCCAGACACAATCCATACCAAATAGGCATCACCCGACCCAGGGAACCGGCGAGAATAGACAATCCCTGCGCTTGTGGAGCGCTCTCTAACTGCCAGACGGCAGGATTGAAAAAGGCCGAAACGGCCAGTTCATTGCCCACCATCAAACCCGCGAAGGTGATTGTGATTGTGTCTAGAAGGTGCATCTTTCACTCCTGACTAATTGACTCCTGCGAAGCGAACAGCGACGCAAGAGTCTGTACTGACTAATTTGTCAGTTGCAGGGCGATAATGGGAAGCGTATGCCGGTTTCCAAGAAAGAGGTTTCACCTTGCCCGATCGATTCGATGCTGTCTGTCATCGATGGGCGATGGAAAGGAACGATTTTATGGCGACTGCTCGACGGGCCAATGCGCACTAGTGAACTGAGGCGAAGCATACCAGAGATGACAGAGCGCATGCTGATCAGACATCTGCATGAAATGGTGGCGGACGGAATACTTCTCAGGCATGACCGAAAGAGCGTTCCGCCACACGTCTGCTATTCGATCTCGCCGTACGGGATGACGCTCGCGCCGGTGCTCAAGATGATTTGTGAGTGGGGGCGGAAACACCAGGCCCGGCTTAACAGGAAGACGAAAGATTAGCTTGAACTCTATGGGACTTTGGCCTATGCGCGGGCTGCACTCGATTGCGTAGGCGGGATTGCCCTATCCCCGCTCGGCTTCTGATATGGAACGCTATGAGGAAATCCTGACCCTGAGTGCGCTCGCTTGCTACCGTCGCTTACCGATAAATCGCGGCAAGCTCTGAACGTTAGCCGAACGCGGCCAGATAGCGTTCGCCTGCGCGCAATTGGCATCGGATCATTCGTTCTTGCAGCCTTGCCAACGGCACCGCACCACCGCGAGCGCTTGTAATCCCGGCAATCCGTTGCCGCTCCGGCACGCGCATTACGAATGTGCGATTCAGCAATGGCTCAAGCGAAGCTTCGGCCAATTTTCCGTGCTTCCATCGCATACCGACGGTCAAGCCGCCGCGCGCCCGCAAGCCGGTTACTTCGCCTTCCGGCCAAACCGAAGGCAGAGCGGGATGGAAATCAATAACCTCCGAGTGGCTCTGGAGCAGCATCTCGGCAATCGCCGCCGTCGCGCCAAAATTTCCGTCAATCTGAAAGATCGGTCCTTCTCTCGCGGGATGCGTGTCGAAGAGATTCAAATTCGTGCTGTGCTGCATCAGCATGGAGAGCGAATCCCACGCCGCATCTCCATCTCCCAAGCGCGCCCAGAAGTTAATCGCCCACGCGCGGCTCCAACCTGTATAGGCGCCGCCGTTAGCCAGCCGCCTTTCGAGAGAAACACGCGCCGCCTTCGCCAGATCTGGCGTTGTCGACGGCGTGATCTGGTTGCCGGGATACAAACCGTACATGTGCGACATGTGCCGCTGTCCAGGTGTCGCCTCCTCGAAATCAACCGACCACTCCTGTAGCTGTCCGTAGCTGCCAATCTGAAATGGGATCAATCGTTTGGATGCCGCCGCAAGTTTTCCGGCAAACTCCCGATCCGTCCTAAGAACCTCGCTCGCGTGAACGCAGTTTGCAAACAGCTCCCGAATGAGAGTCATGTCCATCGTGCAGCCCGCACTCGTCATCGCGGGCTTGCCGTCCGGCGCCAGGAAATTGTTTTCGGTTGATTCGGACGGACATGTTGTCAAGTGCCCCTTTCCGTTATCGATTAACCAGGCAAGACAGAACTCGGCGGCGCCGCGCATCAGCGGATAAGCACGTGAGCGCAGGAATTCGGTGTCGCCCGTGAATAGGTAATGATCGAACAGATGCTGGCACAGCCATGTTCCGCTCATGTTCCAATTCGCCCACGTTGGCTGACCCACGCCCTCTCCCACAGGATTCGCCGCCCGCCACAAATCCACGTTGTGGTGCGATACCCAACCCGGCAGATTATAGGTCTCCTGTGCCGCCCGTTTGCCGGTTTCGCTCAATCCCGCAACGAGGTCGAAAAGCGGTTCGGCGCACTCCGCCAAATTGCACGTCTGCGCGGGCCAATAATTCATCTGGACGTTGATGTTTGCCGTCCAATTCGAACTCCACGGCGGCGTCACAGACCCGTTCCAGATACCTTGTAAGTTGGCAGGCTGGGTTTCCGGCCGGGAACTGCTGATGAGTAGATAACGTCCGTACTGAAAGTAAAGTGCCAGCAGCGACGGGTCGAGCGTATGCCCAAATTCGTTCAGCCGCTTTTCTGTGTTCTTGCCCGCGATGTCTGCCTTCGGTCCCAGACGTAGCGAAACGCGCCGGAAGAATGCCTGATGATCCGCCACCTGCCGCGCACGCAACTCGTCAAAGCTTTTTGCGGCTGCTGCATCCATCCCACGCTGCGCTTCCCGCACAATATCATCCACTGGAGTATTCGGCACAAGCGTGTAGCCGCGATACCCCGTGCCTGCCGTCAACAGCACTGTGAAGGCATTCGCGCCACGGACTTGAATGCGATCTCCTTCGACGGCAGCCGTGCCTCCGTCCGCATGCACTCGCACTACGGCCGCGAAATACATGCCTTCCCCAGGCACCTCCGAATATTTCACCGGGTTCTCGGAATTTGGGTGCCCGGCGCCCGCCACATGCGATGGCGCCTTGCCCGTTAGGACAAGTTGTTGCGTGCCCGAACCCGAAACGCTCTTTTGCAAAGGGCTGCTCAATACGATTTCGCAATCGAGCTTTCCCGCTACACTCGCTGTCGCACGATACACGAGCACCTGGTCGGGAGCCGAAGCAAACGCAACACTCTCAAATTCCATATCACCGGCCGAGTACGTCGTGCGTGCGCATGCCGTGTCCAGATTCAACTCGCGCCGATACTGCTCGGGCTCACCCATATGGTGAAACTCGATGGCGATGTTTGCTAGCGGCTGATACGCCTCCGCAAACAAGCCCTGCATCTTGTGGCACAGGCGGTCTGCTTCGTGGTAATCGCGCTGCTCCAGGACCGCCTTCCGAATCGCCGGAAGATACTGGCTTGCGTCCCGATTATTCCCGTCCTGTGGCTTGCCCGACCAGAGCGTGTCTTCATTGACCTGCAGAAACTCCTTTGCAGGTGTTCCGTCCTCACCTCCGCCGAACACCATCGCGCCGAGCCGCCCGTTGCCAATGGGCAGTGCGTCGGCCCACCGGACAGCAGACTTGCCGTACCAAAGCACTACATCCTGTGCACTGGGATTCTGCTCGACACCGCGCTGGGCGTTAGCCTTGCTCGAGAGCGCAAGCGCAGCGGTCGTTACCAGAAGTTCGCGCCTGGTCATATTCATAGTATGAGGTTTCCGAAGTTTCTTGACGGATCAGTTCGACAAAGCCACTTGGGGACACCCCGGGCAAGCTCAGATAACCTGCCTGGGTCCGAGTAGCAGGCGTGTCCCCGTCCGCAATGCTCGCCTTGGCAGTATGAGTTTCAAAGGAGCTGATCGCTAAAGCAACTTCTGAAACACGGCAACCAGCCCGGCTGACGCAGCGGCACAAACCCGTAGAGGAGATTCAGCATGCGCAAGCTAAAAATCATGGAACATATTTCGCTGGACGGCGTGATCCAGGTTTCCGGCAGTCCGAGCGAGGGCGACTTCCCATACGGCGACTGGACGGCGCCATATCGCACTCCTACTGGTTTAGCGATAGTCCTTGCGATGTGTTCTGGCCGAAGGCACCGAAGAGTCCGATGGCGGACCGCCTGAATGCGGCGACGAAGTATGTCGCAACCCACAGGCCGGAGAGCCTGCAATGGGGTCCGTTCGAGGACATTGGACCGGACCTCGTGGATAGCGTTCGTAGCGTCAAGGCGAAGGACGGTGCGGACCTGATCCTCTCGGGCAGCTCGACGCTGACTTCGGCGCTGCTCGAGCATGGGCTGCCAGATAAGGTGGTTCTGCTGGTCAATCCTGTCCTGCTGGGCAAAGGGAAGCGCCTTTTTGCGGAGGGAACTCCGCCACGCGCATTTGCGCTAGGTAGCACGCAAGCTCTGCCGTCGGGCATCATCGTCAACACCTACAAGGCCGCTGGACCTTTGCAGAACCTGAGATAAGGATCGTCTCAGATTGCAGCCGCACCGGATGCCGTTCCCAGCGCGGAAGCGATCGCGAAGATGCGCGCCGTCAACTTAGGTCCGGTTCAGTCCTGAAAACGCGCATTCCAGACGCGATGCCGACTTTTCGTTCCGTATGTAAATGACACTCTTACCAACGATCCAGTATGCCCGCGCTCGCGCCTTCGGAAGCTATGTCCTCTCAAATTCTGAAACCCTGCTGGCGCGTTTGCCACTGCAACCCCTTCTCGGGGCTGGTAGCCGTTGGAATGCCGAAACTGGTCCTTAACGGCTCTTCCCGATCCCAGCGAAGAGAGCCCCGAAATTGCGTTAGTTTTAAGGATAGGTCCGTCTAGCTATGACTGAATTGCGAACGTCGAGAAAGAATGTTTTGGCCGAGCTTTGGCAGGACGTGCGATACGGGCTTCGTGTGCTCGCGAAATCGCCGGGATTCGCGTTGATCGCTCTTCTCACGTTGTCCCTCGGCATCGGCGCCAACGCCTCCATCTTTCAACTTATCGATGCGGTGCGCCTGCGCACATTGCCCGTAAGAAGTCCGAATACGCTCGCGATCATCCATCTGAACACCAATCACTGGGGCAGCGGCAACTTCAACGGCCCATACGCCAATTTCACCTATCCGCTGTGGAAGCAGGTTGAACAGCGCCAGGAAGGCTTTTCATCCATCGCTGCTTGGGGCCAGGACCGAGCCAATCTCGCAAATGGCGGCGAAGTCGAAAACGCGCAAGTGCTCTGGGTGACCGGCCAGTTTTTCCACGTGCTCGGGATCGTGCCGATTCTCGGACGCTTGATTTCCCCCTCTGACGACGGCACCGGCTGCGGCGGTGGCGTCGATCTCAGTTATTCCTTTTGGCAGAGGCGATATGCCGGGTCCCCTTCCGTGCTAGGCAAGATGCTCACCCTCAATGGGCATCCATTTCCGATTCTTGGTGTTACGCCGCCGAGTTTTTACGGCGTTTCCGTTGGCGACAGTTTTGATGTCGCACTCACGGTATGCGCTGAGCCGATCCTGAGTGGCGAATTCAGCCGCATTACGGGTGAGCGTCAGCGCGAAAGCTGGTGGCTTTCGATAATAGGAAGGCTCAAACACGGCTGGGATGTTAAACGCGCCGGTGCGCAACTCGCCGTCATCACGCCTGCTGCACTCCGCGAAACGATCCCGCCGCAATACGACACCGATGGTGTGAAGCACTATCTCGGCTACAAAATTGAAGCGCGCCCGGCATCCAATGGATTTTCGCAAATGCGCAGCAATTCCTCGGAACCGCTCTTTCTGCTTCTCGGCCTTTCCGGCTTAGTTCTGCTGATCGCTTGTGCCAATCTCGCGAACCTGATGCTTGCCCGCGCGAGCATTCGCGAGCGCGAAGTGGCTGTGCGCCTGGCGCTAGGAGCTTCGCGCGGACGGATGATCCGCCAATTGCTTTCCGAAAGCGCCCTGCTGGCCATTTCCGGCGCGATTCTCGGGGGATTTCTGGCGTCCGCTTTAAGTCATTTCCTCATTGCGTTCATCAGCACGCCGGATAACCCGATTTTTCTTGAAATGCCCACTGATTGGCGCGTGCTCGGCTTTGCCGCTAGTCTCGCCATTCTCACCACGGTTCTTTGTGGGCTCGCTCCCGCTCTCCGCTCCGGAGGCGTGGCCCCGGGTTCGATTCTCAAAACTGGCGGACGCTCGATGAGTGCGGGCCCTGAGCGGTTTCGCCTGCAAAGTATCCTCGTTGGAGCACAAGTGGCGCTTTCGGTTGTGCTGCTCGCCGGCGCGCTGCTCTTCGCGCGCAGCTTTCAGAATCTGATGACGCGCAATCTGGGGTTCCGGCAAAACGGCGTGCTCGTCGCGAACGTGGATTTCACCCGTCTGAATGTTCCCGACGCGCAGCGGGCATGGTTCGTGGGCAATCTGCTCGAACACATACGGGCCGTACCTGGTGTCGCTGCCGCGGGCGCATCCACTCGGTCGCCGATGAACGGCAGCAGCAGCAACGATTGGATTCTGGACAAAAACGGGAATCACCAGAACGGCATGTGGTCGTGGGAGGAGTACATCAGCCCGGCCTATTTCGCAACACTCGACATCCCGTTCATCGCCGGCCGCGACTTCAATGACAAAGATACGCCCACTTCGCCGAAGGTGGCCATTGTCAATCAGGCGTTTATCAAAAAATTTCTGCAGGGTGCGGCGGTACCTATCGGCCGGACGTTCCGCGTGTGGAATTATCCGGGCAAGCCTCCCCGCTACTACCAAGTCGTCGGCTTGGTGAAGGATTCCGTTTATAACGATATGCACCAGCCCATGGTTCCGGTGATGTACTTTCCGCAGGCGCAACTCGAGGCGCCCTTTGCTTATCCCGGCGTTACATTTCTGATTCGTTCCCAGGGCGGCATGATCGGCTTGCTCAATTCCGTCAAGAACGCCATCGCCGGCGTGAACCCCAAAATCGACATTCAGTTTGTTGTGCTGCGCACGCAGATTCGCGAAACGCTCACGCAGGACGAGTTGATGGCCACGCTGTGCGGATTCTTCGGCGGCCTCGCGGTGCTGCTCGCCGCAATCGGGCTCTACGGCGTCATTTCTTACACTGTCGCGCAACGCACCAACGAAATCGGAATCCGCATGGCGCTCGGCGCACAGCGTTCAGGCGTCATTCGGCTCATTTTACGGGAAGTGTCGCTGCTCGTCGGCATTGGCATTGCCGTAGGCGTTGGCCTCACCTTGGCCGGCAGTAGAGCTACCGGCTCACTCCTCTTCGGCCTCAAAGCGGAGGACCCGCTAACTCTCGCCTTGACGGTGGTCCTGCTGGCCGCGATTGGCCTGGTCGCCAGCTCCGTCCCGGCCTTTCGGGCCTCTCGCCTCGATCCCATGGTCGCCCTGCGATACGAGTAAAACACCGTGCCCTGCGGTGGAACAACGGCACGTTTCCGCTGGCGCTAGTCAAATTGTTACCGCATATCGGGAACTGCGGCACTAGAGCCGGCTTCTTGAGGGCGACAAAATTCTTCGCTTTTGCTTGGCGCTGGCAGTGTGGGCGGATCACGGGCCAGTAAACTGACGGGAAGCCGACTTCTCGTTCCGTATCTGGCTTACAGTTTCC
>CAWBDW010000080.1:0-69308 GCA_963787545.1 uncultured Acidobacteriaceae bacterium | reverse complement strand
ACCTTGGCCCGAGCAGGCAGGTCAGCATTCTTTCGGCTTTCAAGCGCATACTTGCTTACTGCCGTGGTCAAGGAATGACTGTGCTCGATCCTGAGTGCATCATCGTTCCCAAACGGCCGCGCCGTGAGGTGGCATTTCTGAAGGTGGAAGAGGTCGAACGGTTTGTCGCCGCAATTCCACTCACGAATCAAGGATGGCCGCCCATCATTCCGAGGGCTTCGTTTCAGGGCGCTTGTAGAGGTGCTGCTCGGGAGTGCCATGCGCATCGGCGAGGCTCTGTCACTGAATCGGGACCAGATTGATGTGGCCAATCGCGAGGCTCGGATTATCGGCAAGGGCAACAAGGAACGCGTGGCGTTCTTTACAGCAAGAGCCTTATGCTGGCTGCAGCAGTATCTTAATTTGCGTACTGATTCCGAGCCGGCCGTTTTTGTAGTGGAGAGCACGCCTCATCGGTTGAAGCGCCACGATATCTGGAGGGCCGTTTCAACATTACCGCATGCGTGCGGGCATCAACAAACGCGTCACGCCGCATCTGCTCCGTCACACGGCCGCAACGCAACTACTGTTCAATGGCTGCCCGGTCGGGCATATTTACAAAAGACGATCTTGGGACACGAGCGGCTGGAGACCACCTGCCGCTACTATCTCCGGGCTGAGACCACCGAGCGGCAAAAGCTGCGCATGAGCAGTATCTTACCTATCGGGAACCGTGAGGGCCTGATTTCAATCCACGCGCCCGCGCGGGGCGCGACGCTTACCTAACGTTCGGTATTTACGAATCAGGTTTTGAATCACGCGCCCGCGCGGGGCGCGAAACACCGTTCCGGCCGCACCGGATTATCGGCCACGTATTTCGATCCACGCGCCCCCGCGCGGGGCGCGACACCAGCCGGAATTTTAACTCGCACCCAATGCTTTCTGTTTCAATCCACGCGCCCGCGCGGGGCGCGACAACCCTCCAAAGCGCGTAGGGCCAAGTGGAAGCGTTTCAATCCACGCGCCCGCGCGGGGCGCGACGAGTGGGGGGGGGCTAGCATGAGCACATAATTTCAATCCACGCGCCCGCGCGGGGCGCGACGCTCATCCGACGCCGGTGACCGCAGCCGCTGGTGATTTCAATCCACGCGCCCGCGTGGGGCGCGACCGCGCGTCGTTCGAGCCGCGTCGACGCCATGGTAGTTTCAATCCACGCGCCCGCGTGGGGCGCGACGAGCTCAATAGACGCTTCAGAGATCGGTTAAGAGTTTCAATCCACGCGCCCGCGTGGGGCGCGACGATTTGCTGCAGTGCCTTCGATCTCTAGCGATGAATTGTTTCAATCCACGCGCCCCGCGTGGGGCGCGACAACTGCGGCACGAGATCGATGCTGAGCAGTTTCAATCCACGCGCCCGCGTGGGGCGCGACGAGAGCCATGCGCGCGTCGCCGTATGCACGCATCAGTTTCAATCCACGCGCCCCGCGTGGGGCGCGACGACGCGATCGTCAAGCTGATGACGAGCCGCATGATCATGTTTCAATCCACGCGCCCGCGTGGGGCGCGACGCGCGTTTACCTGCTTTCAAAGCCGCGTGAACGATCGTTTCAATCCACGCGCCCCGCGTGGGGCGCGACCAGCGTTACGGCTCACCTCAGCTAATCTCCTGTACGGTTTCAATCCACGCGCTCCGCGAACGCGTGCCGCGACAGGCTATCAGCGCACTCGCAAACGTCGCAATTGCATCCAGTACAGTATCACAACGCGCCTTCGCGCTCGCATTGTGCTGCGCGACTTCCGGTGCGCGCCTCAAACAATCAACGGGCCCTCCGGTCTAACCCGGCTTCGCGCCGACGTGCTCCACCCGTCCCTGCCAGTTGTCGCCCAGAAAATAAAACCGCAGGCTATCCCGCGTCCGCTCGATCTCCCTGATCAACCCGCCCGCAGCTTCATCCACTGCGCCGGGTCGACCAGCACTCAAATACCGATTTCTGCACCCGCTGGCCATAGTCTTCGCAAGCCTTCGCCACCCGCCGCAGCCGCGCTTCCCCCTTCGATCTCGGTGTTTACGTCGTAAGCCACGACCACCAGCATCATCGCCGGCCCCCCCCTTATTTCCAGATGAAACACGGATATCCGTCTAGATCGCCTCGCAAATACCGCGCCAGCAACGTCGCCTGCACATACGGCACCAGCCCCAGCGGAAGGTTCCCCAAGATAGGGATGCACGATCTCTTCCTGTTTTCGCTTCTGCCATGCCACCAGACCTGTTTGCGCGTCTCGTCGTCCATCGTGACCGCCCACTCTCCAGCGCTGGAACCCATCGCCGACACCTGCTGCCGGTTTACCAACGTAGCGCCAAGCCGGTCCGCCAGCACCGGCCGCAACTCCTCAACCAAGTCCAGCGCCAGCGAAGGTCGCCCCGGCCGCTCTCGGTGCAGATACCCAACCGCCGGATCGAGCCCCACCGTCTCCAGCGCCCCTGCCATATCGTGCGTCAGCAGTGTGTACAGGAACGACAACAGCGCATTCATATTATCGAGCGGCGGCCGCCTGCTCCGCCCGCGAAAAAAGAAGTTCCTTGTCTGCCAGAATCAGATGATCGAAAACCCCGAAGTACGTACGGGCGGCGTCGCCTTCGTGTCCGCGTATGTGTCCACCCACTCCGCTGTCCTACGTCTTCCAGGATGCGCTTCAACCGCAGGGCCGCCGATCCAGTCCATCGCGCCATCGCATTCGCCGCGTTCCCGTCGCCGCGCGCAGCAGCACCGTCCGGCAATTCGACACCTTTGCCAACACCACCGCCCGCGCCATTGCCGCAGCACGCGCCTCGTCGTCCGTGACCGGTACTGCTGTCGCCGCAGCAGCACGTTCCCGGACACCGGACCCTGTACCCTCGCAAGAAATCTTCCATGTTCAGTGAGAAACGACACCGCCACTCCGCGTTCCGCACAAGCCCCATCAGAAACGGACTGCAGCTAACCTGTCCAAAGCACACGATCCCGGACAGAGTGTGGATCGGCACCCGCAGCTTGTCTCCTGCTCCACCCGCACGGCGACCGTCTCGCCATCCTTGCAAGCCATGCGCCCTTGCGTTGTGATGTAGAGCGTATTCAGTAGCGGTCGAATCGGTCAGTCCCTCGCAATCCACGTTTTGTAATACGGAGAAACTGGCCGCCGCCTCGCCCGGCCGTTCCGGCAAACACTTGTCTTTCAACGAACAACTTCGGCATCCGGAAAACAAGACCGCCGGGGGTGTGACCCGCCTTGCGAAGAGGTCGTGCATCCTGGCTGCCAGCGATTCCACCCTGCTCGCGCAACTTCATATCGAAGCGAACCCTAGTCCGCCGCCGTGGTGTCCCATAAAACAGCGCTCCCTCTGCGATGTTTCTTCCGAACATCTCTTCGAGACAGAGCGCCTGCGCACACAACTGCACCCGATCGCACACCTCCCGCTTCGCCTTTCCACGCTTGAATTCGACCGGTTGGGGCTTCCACCAGCCGTTTCTTTCCGCCAGTTGGATCGTACGCCGCGACCGATTTCATCGAAACTCGCGCGAACTCGACAACGTCCGTCTGCCCAGACAACCCGAGTCGCAGCGAATGAACCGGCATCCCCCTCACCGTCACCATATGCCGCCGCGTTTCTTCCGTCTGCTCGTGAGCATGCTCATGCAGCACGCGCCCCTCCGCCGTGAGGCGGTTCGTCCCACGATTGTTCGATATGAATAAGCGCCCACTGCCGCTCGCAAAACGCCATGTGTTGCAGCCCTGAGAGCGGCAGCAGATCGTCTTCCGCGTACATCAGGCAACGCGTCGAAGCGTGACTCCAGCTGGCAGATCTTCAGCACTTGGCTCGAGAATGGAACATTCTGAGAACGATCGCGCAACCGGAGGACTCGAAATGCGAAGCAGATCAAACAAGCTGTGTGCTCGCGCATTCCCCAACCCGGATTCGTGCTCGAATACGTAGAGTCCGCGAACCGCCATCTCGCCTCGGGCTGCTGATCTATCCAATTCAAAGAGACTGGACAGCGCTTCAAACAAGAGGTCGAGATCCGGTTGGGAAAACCCTGTGTCCTTGGCGAGGAACGGAGAGATAAAGCCGTGAGTGCGATAAAGCGCATATGGCACAGTGTGCTTGCGGCCCATCTGTCCGCTAGCGGCCTTTTCGTCATCCTTACCGGTTGAGGTACGATCTGTATCTCCAGCATTGGTCAAAGCCGAGCGCGTGATCGTGTGCTCCAGGTTGAGAATGCGCGATTGCGATTGAGCGAATCCCATCTGCACGGGCCCACGCACTTGGCCACAATTCCAAAGCTTTTGGGCTTTTTTGCCGGATTTCCTGCCCGACGCGCCATCGTCGTTCTCTTCCGACTTGCCGGTGGTCATTACAGCGCCGAATGTGCGTACATCGAAAAAATTTTGACACATCCATTTCCGCGCTGCTTCGTTGGGCCGGTCGGTGGCCTCTATCCCGAGGCTCCTGTATGCTCGCCGCTGCTCATTTGCTAGAATTCCACGGTCCTTCACATAGATATCGTGAGGAGGTTGGTACCCCTTTGTGATCGCAACATAGTTGCGGATCTTTCGCTTCAGGCAGACATCTGTGACAAGGCCAATCCCGGTCTCGGGATCCACTCGTGGAGCGTTCCCCGCGTCCGGGTCGCCATTGGGATTCCCATGAATAACGTCGAATAAAAAAACAAAATCGTACCGTTTTGTGATAGGGGAAGTCTCTGACACTCTTATTTCTCCTCAGCTACCGTTGATTCCACTTCTCCGCTTCGTTCGTCCGCACTGCGCTGGAACCTCTGGTGAAAGTAGCCCAGTGCAAAGAGTCCCTGCTGCTCCAGAGTCAAAGTCGTCGGGAATCGCGATAGTCCGGAAAGAACCTCTCCCTGGAGCCTCTGAAAATAGTTGGCAAGCCCAGTTTCGAGCTTGGCCGCGTGGTGAACCGACAGCCTAAGCAGTGTCGGAAACACCGTACCGGGCCGCGTGCTGGCAGCCCCGTAATATCGATCCACAATCGTCTTGTTTGGGTTGTTCTGTGCTCTGGCTTGCAATCGTTCCAGCAGGGCCAGAAGCCTTCCCAGCCGGTACCCTGCATCTGCTTCGTCGGAATTTAGTCCCATAAACATGTCCTTTCTATCGGTCTTATTTCGAAAATACGTGGTCAACAGTATGGCGCGATGCGTGGTGACGCGCTGCTCGGCCCGACATCGAGTACAGGCGGCGGCTAGCACGGAACGGGGAAGCTCGTAACCAAACAGAATCGCCATGAAGAGTTCGGATGCCAAATTCGGGTCCAGGTTTTCGGCCTTGCCGGCCACGGCCAGCGAACGCAAAAGCAGATATAAAGGGGCGGGGCGTTCCGATATTGCGGTTAGCGCCCGGAAATAGGCCTGAACGTTCCGCTCAACATCGGGCAGCAACCCTGTGTGCAGGCTTCTCAAAATCGCCCTTCCTTGAGATCCGGTGAGCGCCAGGCAAAAGAAGCGGCAGGAGCCCGATGCTGCAGCGCTCCCCTTGAAGGGGGACTTGAGAAGCGCTTCAACTGCTTGCGGATTTGCCTCATTGAACAGACCCGCGCAGAGATCCACAAACTGGTCTTCACTAGCGGCCCAAAAAACAGCCGTCGTGTTGGTCGAAATCCCTACCGCCCTCTTAGGCAGTGTCCGTTCCGGATGCGCCGGGTCGCGGTATCGGTCACTGAGAAGACGCGTCAATCCGGTTCCGTACGCATCAGCGCAATTGCGGCACACCGGCGCATTCTCGTTGCGAAGCCAGCCGTACGATTCGAAAGCATCGGCATTGAATGTCACCAGCGGTATTCCGCTACTGGTTCCGCCTCTCAACTGAAAAGCCGGATGCTTGTCGACTGGCGTACGATACTCTCCGCAGACCAAACACTGCTCTGGGTGGGCTTGAGCGGTTCTTCTGAACTCCGAGAAGTAAGATTGCACTGCACCGGTCTCGTGCACAAGAAATCCATCCACTTCGAACGCGAATAGGTCGTTGGAGACATAACCTACTCGGTCAAGCCTATCAATGCACGCCTGCCGTTCCGATTCCAGAAACGCAACGCAGGCTCGCAACCCAGGCTCATGCGTATTCTCATACGCCTTTCGAAGTTCGCCCGCAAACAACTCACGTCGTTTATCGAGCCGCGCCCGCAAATCTACGCTCCTTTCTTCCCCGGGGTTCTTCGGCAAGGCCCCGAGGACATACTCGGATTTGTCGACCAGAAAATCCGCCGCAGCCCCGGATGTCCTGCCTCTTCGCCTCGGGATCGACATCGTCTTCGCCGTCGGTTTTCTTCGGATTCCGTCGTCGGTGACCGTTGAAATGACGTCCACGAACTTCCCGTTCCGATCCAACGAAATGATCCATGCGACAGGCTTGGGTTCGTAATCCGGGCTGTCCAGCAACTTCTCGCGGAACGCGAGTTCGCGAAGGCTTTGGAGAATCATGCGTCCAATTCCCATTCCGGAACCTCGAGCACGCCCTGGTTGAGCCGCGCACGGAAGTAAACGGGCTCGTTCCCTCCCGCTCGAAATCGGATGTCGTGGAGCATGAATCCAAGGTCTCTGTCTTCCGTCACAACAGGACCCGGATCGCCTCCATACTCTTCAATAACAGCAGGGAATTCACGGCATCCGAGATACGGCTGATAGTAAACTTGGCCCCGCTTGAGCCGCCGCTCAAACATCTCTTCGAACTTGCGCAGATTGTCTTCCGCCCCCGCTTGCTTCGTTAACCGTATCTGCGCCTCGATGAGGTAATCCACATCGCGAAGGGCAAGAGTATTCCGCTGTGATCGATCCCGGTCGGCGTAATAATCGAACGGCTCACTTCGTCGCGATGCCGCCAGGGCATTCCTGGTAGAGAGTCGGGTGTTTACTTCGTTACGCTTGAACTGAATGAACCGCGCAGGGCTCAAGAGGGCGATTCTGCGCAACTGCCAGAAAATCGCGGGCTTCCATAGAATCGCTTCCAATACCCCCCGTGCCGCGGAGGGCGTCATAACCTCATAAGAAACTCTTTCTGTCTTGAGCTCCGGCCGTGTGAAGCATGCGTAAGGTCCGCGCACCCGAACACGGAACAAGTTACGCGATAAGTTCTTCGGGTTCTGCATAAATCTTTCCTCCTTGCCAAGTGAATCCAAACCTCGTCGAATACACGTGCTTATAAGCGGGCACTACGGCCCAAAGCTTTTCGTCGAGCTTATCGATAGCACCTGCCTTCGCTAGTACCCTCACCTCCTGTTGGTAAAGCTGAACCGCAAATGGCTGCAGCCTGCGAAGCGTTGCCCGGTTCGCCCCCTTCCACCGAACGTCGTTGATGCGGGAATCTGCCTCGCCATATGGCGCGATAACCGTTTCGCCGGTCGACTCAATCATTCGGAACAGGTCCGCAACCTCCTGGAAATTCAGGTTCTGCTCAGCGCTCAACACGCCTGGATCTGTGTTAACTGTTCCATAGAAGAGCCGGAAATACTCACGAAACGTCGCCGGATCGCGTAAATCCAACTTGCCACTCCGCCACATGCCACAGGCTCGCTGCTTCGCTGTGAGCAGCGTGCCTTTCGGAGGTTCGCTCGGCGGAAAGAATACGTGCATCCTACCGGGCATCGGTCCGCCCTCGCGATTGCACCGTCCGGCCGCTTGCGCCAGAGAATCAGCCCCGGCAAACGCTCGATACACAACCGGGAAGTCAATATCGACCCCAGCTTCAATGACCTGAGTCGAAACAACGCGAGTCTTCTTTTCCCCAAGCTGCCCTCGAATCTCACCAAGAACCGACAGACGATGTGCAGGGCACATCCGCGCCGAAAGATGAAAGCAATCCTCGCCCACAAGCCTCGCAAGTTCTTCGGCGTCTTTCCGCTTGCTAACAACCGCCAGCACCCGGTCATGCGAAGCTATCCGGCCCGCTATATCCTGCCATTCGATCGGGTCCTCGGTTTTTGGAAAAACGTAATCGCACCGACTCGCCACAACTGTAAACTCCTTTTCAACATCCGAAACAATCTCGCGTGTACCGGGAATTCCAAGCGCCGGCTGCGTCGCGGTGCAGAAGATCAAAGTTGTTCGGTAGTCGCTCGACAGTTGCTTCAAAACATCGCAGACGGGTGCCAGCAGGTGTACGGGAAATGTTTGAACCTCATCGAAGATGACGACGCTCTCAGCGATGCGGTGAAGCTTTCGGCACTTGGATGTCCGATTGGCAAATAGGCTCTCAAAGAACTGAACGCTCGTCGTTACAACGAGGGGCGCATCCCAGTTTTCGCAGGCGAGCCGATTCGTGTGCGTCTCTTTATCGGCATCGACGCTGCTGTGGTGCTCGATGACCGCCTCCCCTCCGAAAAGGTCCCGATATTTCTGGGCTGTCTGCTCGATGATGCTGGTGAACGGAATCACGACGATGACTCGCCGAAGCTTGTACTCGATCGCGTGGCGAAGTGCGAACAAAAGCGAAGCAAGTGTCTTCCCGCCTCCCGTCGGCACTGTTAATGTGAAAGCGCCTTGCGGAAGCTCGGCTGAAGCACGACACGCGTTCGCTACTCGGGCTCTCATTGCGTTTACGGCAGTTGGTCTTCCAGCAGCGACCAACTCTGCAACGTGATTCTCCAGTAATTCGGCCATTCGGCTTAAGCCGATCTCCAGAGCTTCCCTCTCAGCACCCTGATAAAAACGCTCCGTGTCCAGGAAATCCGCATCCACCAGCGCGGAGAACAACATCCTGATCCAAAGCGCAAGCTTCCGCTTGTCCCCGATGAAGGCAGGAAGTTTCGGTACAGGAACTTGCTCCAGTGCGGACGGCAGACCGTCCTGTCTTGCCTCGGTGAGCAGATTCTCTTTCGCCATCAGGCGGCTCTTCAGATCCTCTATATCAGAAAGCCCACCATGATGACCAGCTACGACGAACGACAGCGGATTGAGCCCCCGGTTCCGGGCGATCAACGCACCGACGGTAGAATGGTCAACCGACACGTTCGTATGTGTATCGGGATCGACTCCGATGCGCCGTTGAAACGTACGTTGATATTTACCGGCATCATGAAGGAGCCCGGCAACTCTGCCCCAGCCTGGAGCAAAGAAAGCTGCGAACTGCTCGGCCCGTTCGGCGGTGTCTTCGAGATGCTGTTCAAGTTCGTGCCATTGCTCAATCGGACGACCAGCGAGACTATGGGCATATAACTTCTTTCTAAGGTTCACAGCAGAATCCCGAATAAGAATACCTCTTGGCTACTGGGGACAGTTATAGACAAAAGTTTTGATCGTAGTGAAAAGCGTGTTTGCATCAAACCTGATCAGAGCATTCTGCGTAGTTGGGGGGCCAACTGTGACGAATGCCGGAGGTATGCGGGTACGTCTAGCATGCGCAGACTCGCCACCTGATTGAGTCCTGTGGAAACCTACAGCTACAAAAACGACTACACTCGATTTTGAACTCGAGCCAGAATAGCCCTTATCTTATTGATTCTATTGGTCGGGGCGGCAAGATTCGAACTTGCGACCCCCTGCGCCCAAGGCAGGTGCGCTACCAGGCTGCGCTACGCCCCGACAACTCTACTTGTCTGATTCTAGCTTCCCGCCCTGTGCAAGATTTGCTCATTCGCGTTCATTCGTGTGCATCGTGGCTAAACCGGAGTGAGCTGCCGCCGTGCGTAGGACGCTTTCAAATGGTTATACACAACCCGCAAAATCGCAATCACGGGAACCGAAAAGAACATACCGGGAATGCCCGCGAGGCGCTCCCCCGCCAAGACTCCAAACAGCACCAGAAGCGGATGCAGTTCGATTCCCGCGCTCATCAGGTACGGGTTCAGCACGTAGTCCTGAAAGACGCGGAAGCATCCCCAGAAGATAACAATCCAAAGCAATCCGCCCGAGCCGGTGGCCAGAAACACCACCAGCATAATGACCAGCGCGGCCGCCGGTCCAATCACAGGAATAAATTCGAGAAGCGCCGCCAGACCCGCCAGCAGCAGCTCGTAGGGATATCGCATGGCGCTTAGAAAAATGCTCCACGCGATGAACGCGGTCACCGACAGCAATACCAGCGCGCGGATGTAGTTTCTGAGCACGAGATGGATGTCGTCGACGATCAGCTCCGCCGTCGTCCGGTCATGTCCATCTTCCACCGCGCCCAGCAAGGCCTCGCGAATCGCGCGCGCATCCTTTAAGAAGAAGAACGCCAGGATAGGAATCAAAATGATGGGCAGAACGTCGCCCAAACCTGACAAAATATGTGCACTCGCACTTTGCAGAAACGGAACGACACTGGTCTTGAGATTGTTTGCCTCCGTATTCATGGCCGCCATCACCTGCTCTCGTATCGGATCGAGCCATTGCGGCAGGTGAATTTTCGCTAGCGTTCCGCCGCCGACCCGGGCCGGCAAACTTTTGACCAGGTTCGTTGCCTCGTTCGCGATTCTCGGGATCAGCGCGAATCCAAGCAGAACCAGCAGCCCGATTAGCGCGATGTAAACAATTCCCAGCGCCAGATTGCGCCGCTTCGGAATCAACTGTTCCACCCAGCCGACAATCGGCGAGAGCATGTAGGCCAGAAAAACGGATCCGGCGAACAGCAGAATCGTTGCGCGTATAAAGTAGACGATGGCGAGCAGCAGGCCGAACAGAAAAACCGTCCAGGCGATACGGAGCGCTCGCTCATCGATGCCCAACATGACTGTTAGACTAGCAGGTGCTTAGGGGTTTCTAAGATCGGCTCAAATGGCCGTGAACTGACTATCAAATGCAAGGTTTCGCGAGGGATATGCGGCGCTTGGCTGGCGATTTGCACGAGCTGGAGCGCAAGCTCGAAGCGGGCGGCGGCGATAAGAAAATTCAGAAGCAGCATGCGGATGGCAAGCTCACCGCTCGCGAGCGAATCGAGCGCTTAATCGACCCCGGGACGCTGTTCCTGGAAATCGGCCTGCTCATCGCCCACGACAAATATAACGGACAAGCGCCCGCCGCCGGAGTAGTCACTGGCCTCGCAAAAATTGAACGCCGGCCGGCCGTCCTCGTCGCAAACGACGCAACTGTCAAAGCCGGAGCATGGTGGCCGGAAACCATCACCAAAATTCTGCGCGCGCAGGAAATCGCGATGCGCAATCGCCTGCCGATCGTATATCTGGTGGATTCGGCCGGCGTGAATTTACCGCTGCAGGACGGCATCTTCCCCGGTCAGTACGGGGCTGCGCGCATTTTCTATTACAACTCGCTCATGCGGCGCCGTATGCACATCCCGCAGATCGCAGCCGTGATGGGACCATGCATCGCTGGCGGCGCGTATCTGCCCGCTCTAAGCGACGTGATCATCATGGTGGAGAACACCAGCTTCATGGGCTTGGGAGGCCCGAATCTGGTCAAAGGTGCAGTCGGGCAGGTGACCGATGCCGAAACTCTCGGTGGCGCGAAGATGCACACGACCATCAGCGGCGTGGCGCACTATCGCGCCCCTAATGATAAAGCCTGTCTTGAGCTAATCCGCCAGCAGTTTGGCCGCATGCCGCAGCCCGTTGCGATTGCGCCCGGCGCCGATCCGCGGCTCGATCCCGAAGGTCTCTACGACGCGCTCCCCGCCGATCACCGTCTGCCTTATCACATGGAGGATTTGCTCGACCGCATTCTCGATCGCGGCGATTGGCTCGAATTTCAACCGGAGCACGCGCCTGAATTCTTGTGCGCCTCCGCGCGCCTGAATGGCCGCAACATCGGCGTCATCGCAAACCGTCGTGGATTCTTGAAAACAGCTTCCGGCCCGCACATCGGCGGCATTGTGTATACGGAATCTGCTCGCAAAGTAGCCTATTTTGTCGAGAACGCCGAACGCCATCGCCTGCCTCTGCTCTATGTGCAGGACGTCTCCGGTTTCATGGTGGGTGTCGAAGCGGAAACCTCCGGCATTATACGGGCTGGCGCGGAGATGGTGGAAACCATGGCGTGCGCAACCGTTCCGAAAATCGTGTTGACCGTCAATCACGCCAGCGGCGCGGGTTACTACGCCATGGCGGCGCAAGGCTTCGATCCGAACTTTACCTTTAGCTGGCCCACTGCGCGCATCGGCGTGATGGAAGGCGACGCGGCCGTTCAGGCTATCTACGGTCCGGAGGTCGACAAATTGAAAGCGTCCGGCGAGCCCGTCCCGCCCGAACTCGAATCCAAGATCGACCGCACTCGCGCCGACTACGAACGCTGGCTCGATTCCAAATATGCCGCCGCCCGCGGCCATTGCGATGCCCTCATCGATCCAAAAGATTCGAGGCGAGTTCTGGATTTTGCTTTCACCGCCGCCTGTGCCAACGAGAAGCCGGAACATTTGCCGCTGCAGTTTGCCACATCCGGACTTGGAGGTGCTCCCGATGGAGTTACTGGTTGATCGCAAGCATCGCGTTCTGCATGTGATTTTGAATCGTCCGGAAAAGCGCAACGCGCTCAATTCGAGCTTGTGCGCCGCGCTGCTCCAGGCCATCCGCTCAGCGCATAGCCAACCCGAGGTGGGAGCCATCCTGATCGGCGCGGCGGGTCAAGTTTTCTGCGCGGGCATGGATCTCGATGAGGCTTCCGGCATGCATGATGATGAGCTCGCGGAGCTGCACGATGACCTGTTTACTATCGGCGCGGCTTCCGCCAAGCCGATCGTGGTATGCGTCAACGGAGCGGCATTGGGCGGCGGGCTTGGATTAGTCGCGCAAGGCCATGTGGTCGTGGCCTCGCAAGGCGCCATCTTCGGGTTGCCGGAAATCCGCATCGGCCTGTGGCCGTTTCTCGTCTATCGCGCCGTCGAAGCGGCGTTGGGCCCGCGCCGCACGTTCGAGCTGAGCCTGACCGGCAGAATGTTTTCCGCCCACGACGCTATGTTGTGGGGGTTAGTGAATCACGTCTGCCCGGCCGCCGAAATAAGCGAGCGCGCTAACGCCATCGCGCGCGATCTTGCCAAAGCCAGTCCGGCCGCCATAGCCTGCGGAATGCAACACCATCAGGCCTCGCGAGGATTGTCGTGGAAACAAGCGGGCGAGCTTGCCAAAACCCTCCGCGCCCGGCTCATAACCAGCAGCGATTTCCACGAAGGATACGAAGCCTTTAAACACAAACGCGATCCCCGCTGGCCCAGCATGCCGCCCGATTTCTATTCCCATGAGTCGAAAAAATAGCTGCATCGCTTGTTAAAATAAGCTTTCATGCCCGCTTCACCGCGCCGGAAATCGGTCGCTGTCAATATCGGAGGCGTCAAAGTTGGCGGCTCGAATCCCATCGTCGTGCAGTCGATGACCAACACTGACACCGCCGACACGGTCGCAACCGTCAATCAGGTGATGGATCTCGCCCGCGCCGGCTCGGAGCTGGTGCGCGTCACCGTCAACACCGAAGAAGCCGCCCAAGCCGTTCCTAAGATCGTCGATACGCTCCGAAATTTCGGCGTAAACGTCCCCATCATCGGCGACTTTCATTACAACGGCCACATTCTCCTGAAGAAATATCCCGATTGCGCGCGCGCACTCGCCAAATACCGCATCAATCCTGGCAACGTCAACATTGGCCGCAAGCAGGACGACAACTTCCGCATCATGATCGAAGCGGCTATCGAGTACGATCGCCCGGTCCGCATCGGCGTCAACTGGGGCTCGCTCGATTCGGTTCTCCTCACCCGGATGATGGACGAGAATTCACGCGCCGCCGAACCGCTCGACGCCATGGAAGTCACCATGCGCGCTATTGTCGAAAGCGCCCTCCGCAGCGCCGAAAACGCCGAGCACTACGGCCTCGCTCGCGACAAGATCATCCTTAGCGCCAAGTGCAGCAGCGTGCAAGATCTGGTTCACGTGTACGAAATGCTCGCCGCGCGCTGCGAGTATGCGCTGCACCTCGGTCTCACCGAAGCGGGCTTAGGTTCGAAAGGAATCGTCGCCACCACGGCGGCCATTTCGGTCCTTTTGCAGCAGGGCATCGGCGATACGATTCGCGCCTCTCTCACTCCGCTGCCCAACGGCGATCGCAGTGAAGAAGTCATCGTCTGCCAGCAGATCCTGCAAGCTCTGAATCTGCGTAGCTTCACGCCGCAAGTCGCGGCTTGCCCCGGATGCGGCCGGACCACCAGCACGTTCTTTCAGGACATGGCCGATCAGATCCAGACCTATTTGCGTGAGCAGATGTCCGTCTGGCGCGAACAATACGCAGGTGTGGAAGATCTCAAAGTTGCGGTCATGGGTTGTGTCGTGAATGGGCCCGGAGAATCCAAGCACGCCAACATCGGCATCTCATTGCCCGGGACCTTCGAGCAGCCCGTCGCACCCGTCTATGTGGACGGCAAGTTGGTGAAGACCTTGCGCGGCGATCGCATCGTCGCCGAATTCCGCGATATCTTGGACGAGTACGTTGCCCGGCGATATGGAGCAACCGAACCCGTCACCGCCACCGTCGCTTGATTCGGATCTCGCGCGGCTCGAAACAGCCCTCGCGGAGTTGCAGGCCCGTGTTGCGGCTCTCGAACGAGGTGCGCAGCCCATTCGTCGCGCGCAGCTCCGGCTGATCATTCGCCAACTAACCGAATCCCGCTTCGGACTGACGGTCGTCAACCGCATCGGCGCGGTCACGCTCGCCATCGGCATCATTTTCTTTTTCAAATACGCTGCCGATAATCAGTGGATCGGCGCTGGCGGCCTCGTAATTTTAGGGCTGCTGGTGGGTGTTGCTTTGATTGCTGCGGGAGAGCGGCTGCGCCGCCGTGCGGATCAGGCCTTCGCGCAAGGTCTCGCCGGTTGTGGCTTCGCCATCCTTTATATATCCGTCTACGCGGCCTTCGGATATTACAAGCTCATTCCGCGCGAGCTCGGTTTTGCCGGCCTGGTCGCGGTTTCTGCCGCAGCCATCGCGCTTTGCTTTCGCTTCCTCAGTCCCGCCATCGCGGCCGTCGGCTTTATCGGCGCGTTCATCGCCCCGCTGCTGGCCCGCGGACACCTGGACGGTACTCCCCTCTGGCTTTATTTCGTATACGTATGCTTGCTCGGCGTCGTCTCGGTCGAAACAGTGCGCCGCCTGCGCCCCGCTTCGAAACAGGACCCGATTTTATTCCTGGCTCCTTTTAACGCCTTTTGGGCCGTGTGGACCGCGCATCTTCTGGTGGGTAAGCATTCGCCCGCCGAGTTCGTCCTGCTCACCATTGCGCTCGCCGCCATCCACTTCGTCGCCGCGTTTAGATGTCGCGAGGACCCGAACCTCTTCGCCTATCTGTATCTCTGCGCTCACGGCTGTGTATTGATCGCGGCGTTCCGTGCCATCCATATATGGAGCGCGAGTGGCAGCCTGGAAAGCGCCCTCGATTCCATCTTGCTCGGCGTTTACGGAGTCGTCGTCATTATTGCGGGACTGCTACGAAGATCCGCGATTAATCGCTGGCTCGGTCTCGTCTTGCTCGGCATGGTCGTCGTCAAGCTCTACGGCTACGACGTTTGGCTGCTGGCCCGCTTCTACCGCATCGGCGCTTTCATCGCGCTAGGCGTGCTCCTGCTCGCGGCGTCCTATCTTTACTCGCGCTTCAAATCTGCTACAAAGGAACCATGAGGTTTTGGCGCGCGATGCAACACGTGGGCATCGCCGGCGGCCTTGTGATCGTGCTGCTCTCAGCGGCCTGCTACAACGTTCTGCTGGTGCTGTTGCCAAGGCATGGAAGCGCGCTAGAGGCCTTAGCTATCGTATCGGCCATGCTGCTGTTCTGCCTTGGCTGGGCGGTTCTCATTGGCGCAACCGCCCGAAAACGGAACTGGACCGCCGACCGTTGCTACGGGTTTGCAATTTTCTCACTGATGGCGATCGGAATCGCCGACACGCTGCTGCTCTCGCGGTTTACAAACGCCCATTCCTGGAACCTGATCACGCTCTTCATTTGCATGGGAGGGTCAGTAGGGAACACCGCGCGAAAATTCGCTTTCCCGGAGCTTCGAATTTAAGCAAACTTCAGGATTGACCGTTCTTCATTTGAACTAATCTCTACCGGCCCGCCACGTGCTCACGTAATCGCTTTGCTGCGGCCAAGCCTGGAATAAAGGAACAACCCGCTCGCGTCGCGCGACGGCGTACAGCAGGGTGGAATCCGTCGTCCGAATCTCCTGCCGTTTTCCTGTCTCCGCCGGATCGGTGAGCGGCACAATTTGAGGACTGGGCCCCGTACCGATCCGCAGAAACACCTCTGTTACCGAAAACCCGTTCTCTTCGCCGAAGGCGCGAAACAACAGTTCCGGGCTGATCTGATAGAAGCCGTGCCCGCACTGATTATCCGAAGGCGTAATGATAACGAGATCCCCGTCGCGCTTCACCATCTCCATGCAACTGCGTAAAGCAACCGGATAATTAAACACGTGCTCCAACGAACCTCCGTCTACGACGACATCGAAATGCTCATGCCAGTCGCGCGGTACAGGAATATTCAGATCGTGCAGCATAGTCGCTCCCTCGTAACCCGAATAGTCCAGCGAGTCTACCGATGCAGCACCTAGAAATTGGAACAGCCCCTCGCAGAGTCCTTCCGACTGCGTGCGAATGGCCGCAAACTCCGCATCGCCAATGCCGAGCAACGTCGCGTAATCGGCGTTCTCGCCAAAAAGCGCTTGCCGTCCGATGGTGAGCACATGGCCGGTTAGGCCAATACGCTTCAAAAGGGCTGCCGAAAAAACGTCTATGCCCATGCTGAGGATCTCCCCTCCTCAAGGCTCACTTCTGAACTAGTTTTTGAATCTCGTCCAGCTCTTTGCCGGCATCCGCCCATTTTCCTTGCGCGCTCAACTCGCGATAGCGCTGCAAGTGATCGCGTATCTGCTGAAGCGTCTGAATAGCTTGATTACTAACAGGCGCGGGAGCCGTCGCCGTTGATGTAGCGGACGCGCTTTGAGCCGCGGGCGCAGGCTGCGGCGCCTGCCCCGCCGGTTCAGTCCCGCCTAGTTCGGTGATGAGCTGCGAAAGCGCCTGCTCGTAAGTATCGGCGTATACCATCCGGTTGCCCATCGCCAGCACGACCTTCTTCAATTGCGGCATGCTGGTTTGCGCCGCCTGGATGTAAATCGTCTCTACATACAGAAAACTGTTCTCGATCGGCAGTACCAGCGTCTGGCCGCGCAGCACCTGCGATCCCTGCTGGTTCCACAAACTCAGATCCTTCGAAATGTTCTGATCCTGATTAATGCGCGCATCGATTTGCATCGGTCCATAAATGATGTTCTGTTTCGATAACTCCTCGAATACCAGCTCTCCCAGATGCGCCCCATCGCAACGTGCATACATGACGCCAATCAGGTTGTCTTTATTGGCCGGCGTGAACGTCGTCAGCAGCATAAATTCCGGCGTATCGCTATTCGGTAAAGTGGCCACTACATAGGTCGGCGAAACGAAGCCGGATTGGCCCTGCTGGTTGCCGGTTTTCGCCAGGTCCCACAAGTCCGCCCGGTTGTAAAACGATTCGGCATCCCGCATGTGAAAGGTCCGGTAAATCTCCGCCTGTACGCTGAACAGCGTCTCGGGATAGCGCGCGTGCGCCCGCAAATCGGCCGGCATTTCCGATTCCGGCTTGAACAGCTTCGGGAATAGCCGCCAATATGCCTGGATTAATATATCGTCGGGAGCGAACACATATAAGTTCGTCTCCCCCGTATAGGCGTCGATCGTGGCTTTAATCGAATTACGCATATAGTTCACGGTTTGCCCATTCGCCAGATCCAGTTCGCGCGAGTAGGGGTGCGCATTCGAGCTCATGTAGCCGTCCGCCATCCAAACCAACCGCCCCGAATCGGTCAACACCAGGTACGGATCGGAGTCCCACGTGAGAAAACCGGCCAGCCTCTGCAGCCGCTCCAGGACGGAGCGGTGAATCATCATGCGGCTGTGATCCGTCAGGTAGCTGGTGATCAGAACATTCCAGTCGCCATAGTCGACCGCGGCTGCCAGCCGCATGAAGAAGGACGAAATCGGGAAGCCGCCGGTGCCACTATATTTCGTGTAAACGCTCTGCGATCCGGATGGATAATTGAACTCCTGCTGGTTCGTATCAACGTAAACCGGCTCGTGCGCCATTTCGCTGTAATAGAGTTCCGGCTTGGTAAATTTCAGGCTTTTCGCCGTCACTACGGGCGGCGCGTCTTTGACAAACATGACCGGCAATCCGTCGGGCGTAATTCGATTCGCCTCCGCCATCACAATCCCGTAGCCATGCGTATACATGAGGTGCGTGTTCACCCAGCTCGTGCTGCCGAGCTGGCGGATATCCAGCTCGCGAGGCGAAATCATCACCTGCCGGAACTGGCCGTCGATGGTGTAGCGGTCCACGTCCGTATCTACGTAAATGTAGGGCCGCAGCGGCTGTATCTGCGAAATCGTGTCGTGAAACGCGCGCCAATCCCACAGCCGCACGTTATCGAGCAGCGCGTTGTGCTTGGCGTAATCGATCGGGATTTCGGGCGCCGCCTCGAGCGCTCTTTCCTGAGTGTTCTGGTTGATTCCGTAGGCCGATCGCGTCGCATCAATGTGATATTGAATGTACGGGCGCTGTAATGCCAGCTCGTTTGGCTTCACATACAGCCCCGCCACAATCGCCGGAACGATATACCGCACCGGCAAAATCAGCAGCAGCACTAAAGCGAACTTGCTCCGCTTGGCCAACACCAGAGCCGCCGCCGCGAGCGCTCCGAAAATCATCAGCCATTGCAACGGAAGCTCGACATGGTCCGCCACCCAATCTACGCCGACCAGAAACGAGCCGTGATCCTCCAGTAGAAAACCGTACCGGCTGAAGTAGAACTTAAGCGCGAATCCAATCAGAACGACGGCTACAATCACGCGGATGAATTTCGAATGGAAGGCGCGGCCCAGCGACATGCGCTCAAATTCGAATCCGTTCGCCGATTGCATGCTTTGCAGTTGCCTCGCCAGGTCTTCGGCATTCGAGGCGAGCCAATAGATCAGCAGCACCAGCACAGCCCCTACCAGCACAACGTGCAGTAACAGCGTGTAAAACGGCAGGCCGAAAAAGTAGAAGTGGAGCGGTTTGCCGAAAATCGGATCTACGAATTCGGCGCGCGAGGGAGGCAGGCGCAGACCGCCGAAGTACTTGACTACCGTCCAGCTATCGACCGTCGCATTGGCCGCGATGATAGCGAGTACCGCCAGCGCGACCAGCGCCAGCTTCGAGAGAATGGACCGCCGGATGCCGCCTAAAGTAGGTGAATCCGGCGCGTGCCGCAAGCCTAGCCGGAAGGCAATCCAGAATGCGAAAAAGAAGATCAGAATGGTCAACAGCACCGGACCCGTGCCGTAGATCCAGAGGCTGATCCAGGTATCGACCTGATGAAGCTCTTTCCACCAGGAATAATCGATCAACGTCGACGCGATATAGCGCGAACAGAAGAGGATGACGACGATTACGGCAAAGACAACCAGCATTCCGCCGCGCCGTTGCCTCCGGCCGATATATCGCCGGTCTGGCTCTCGTTCTTCGGGATAAGTCAAACAGCGAGTATAACGCCGTTATGCCGCGATTGCTTTTTCTTCCTGGAGTAATGCCAGCAATCCGGCTGTCACTTCGTTGAAAACTTTACGGCGGCGGTGGACGATACGCACCGGCCGGTATAGCTCCGGCGGGTCGAGCCGCAGCGCTACCATGCGCCCTTGCTGCAAATCTTCCCGCATCACGCGCTTGGGCATAATGCCGATGCCCGCGCCGTGCGCCACGGCCTCTTTAATCATCTCGAGATTATCGAAGTGCAGCGCCATTTCAACCGCCGCTTTGTGATCGCGCAGATAGCGCTCGATCTGGCCCTGGATCGGCAAGTCGTCGTCGAAGCCCACAAACGATTCGCCGGCCAGCAACGATGCGCTCACCGATTTGCGGCGCGCCAGCCTGTGATCCGGGCCGACCGCGACCACCATCTCCTCTTCGCGCCACGGCAGCGCCACTACATCGCGCGACGACTCGGCGTAGCTCATTAAACCGAGATCGGCCTGATCTTCCACGACGGCCTGCCACACGCGCTCCGGTCGCAGATATTCCACATGCAACTGCCCGTCGGGAAAGCGCTCGGCGAACCGGGCCTCGATATCCGCCATTTCCGAAAGCCCAACAGAATAAATAGCCGCCAGACGAGCCGTTCCGTTGGCCTGTTTCTTCAGTTTGTCTAGCGAGGCTTCCAGTTCCTCATGCCGCCGCAGCATGTCGCGGCAATATTCAAGGTAGACTTTCCCCGCCGCAGTGACGCTGAGCGGCCGGGTAGTTCGGTCGAAAAGTTCGATTTCCAGCTCCCGTTCTATCTCGTGAATTGCCTGGCTCGCCGCCGATTGACTGACGCCGTGCAGTTTGGCGGCTTTGCTGACGTTCCGATGGTGGGCTACATCGCGGATCAGACGCAGATTCGGCAGGGTCATACCGCTTTGAATGTATCATAAGCAAATCCGATTGTAAATAACGCCAAATTCGATTTGACTGATAGTAGCTCCCGCCCGTATACTGGGCATAAGTCTTCTTCATGCCTGGATTACCTCCTGCCCAAGGTCTGTACGATCCCGCTCATGAGCATGATGCCTGCGGCATCGGTTTCGTCGTGAACGTCAAAGGTGAAGCCTCGCGCGAAATCGTGCGCAAAGGTCTGGAAATCCTGGTAAATCTCCAACATCGGGGCGCCTGCGGTTGCGACTCCGAGACAGGCGACGGCGCGGGCATTCTGATTCAAATTCCGCACGAATTTTTCGCGAAAGAAGCCGCGCATCTCGGGTTCAGCTTGCCCGCTCCGGGCGAATACGGCATTGCGATGTGCTTTCTGCCGGTCGAGCGGCAGCAGAGGCTCGCCTGCGAAGGCCTGCTCGAGAAGACCTCGCGCGAAGAAGGCCTCACCGTGCTCGGTTGGCGCGATACGCCGGTCGAAGTGGATGCTATCGGCCGCGTGGCGCGAGCTTCGCAGCCTTACATCGAGCAATTTTTCGTCGCTGCTCCCGCCGGAATTTCAACGGACCAGTTTGAGCGCAAGCTGTACGTCGTCCGGAAACGCGTGGAAGCGCTAGTTGCCGAATCCGACATGCGCGACAAGGGATTTTTCTACATCCCCTCGTTTTCTTGCCGCACCATCATATACAAAGGTCTGCTACTCGCGAACCAAATTGGCGAGTTCTATAACGAGCTGCTCGACCCCGACACCAAGAGCGCGATGTGCCTGGTGCATCAGCGCTTTTCGACCAACACGTTTCCCACCTGGCAACTGGCGCACCCGTTCCGCTATCTGTGCCACAACGGCGAGATCAACACGGTGCGCGGCAACGTGAATTGGATGAATGCGCGGCAAGCTGTGCTGGCATCGCCGCATTTCGAGGACATGAAGAAGCTGTTCCCGATTGTTCAGCCGCGGCATCAGCGATTCGGCCGCGCTCGACAACGCGGTCGAGCTGCTCACCATGGCCGGCCGCTCGCTGCCGCATGTGATGGCCATGCTGATTCCGGAAGCCTGGGACGCGGATTCAACCATGTCCGCCGAAAAGCGCGCGTTTTACGAATATCACGCTTCGCTCATGGAGCCTTGGGACGGCCCCGCAGCCGTCGCGTTCACCGATGGCCGCGTAATTGGCGCCACGCTCGACCGCAACGGTTTGCGGCCGGCGCGCTATCTGGTCACCAATGACGATTTATTAGTGATGGCGTCGGAAACCGGCGTGCTGCCGTTCGCGCCCGAAGAGATCGCTTACAAGGGTCGCCTGCAGCCCGGCAAAATGCTGCTGGTGGACCTCGAACAAGGCCGCATCGTTCCCGATGAAGAGATCAAGCATGAGCTTGCAACGCGCCGTCCGTATGGTGAGTGGCTCAAGCAGAATCAGATCACGCTCGATTCGCTGCCGGAGCCGTCGCGTGTCCACGCTGCCGATCACGACACGATTCTGATGCGCCAGCGCTGCTTCGGCTACACGGATGAAGAGATCCGGCTGCTGATCGCGCCAATGGCATCGAACGGCGAGGAAGCGATCGGCTCCATGGGAACCGACACGCCACTCGCGTGCCTCTCCGAAAAACCGCAGTTGCTGTTCAACTATTTCAAGCAGCTCTTCGCGCAAGTCACCAATCCGCCGGTCGATCCCATTCGGGAAGAGCTCGTGATGTCGCTCACTAGCTATATCGGGACAGAGCGCAACATTCTCGCGGAAGCTCCGGAAAACTGCCACACGCTGAAGATGTCGCATCCGGTGCTGACCAATCGAGACCTGGAGAAACTGCGGCGTGTTTCGCGCGGTGATCTGCTCGCTTCCACGCTGCCCACCACCTTCAGCGTGCCCGATGGCGAAACCAGCCTGAGAAAAGCGCTCGACAGCCTGTGCCGCCGCGCGTCATTGGCGATCAAATCGGGATACACGCTGCTGATCCTTTCCGATCGCGGCGTCGATGAAGAGTTCGCGCCCATTCCCTGCCTGCTGGCGTTGACCGCGGTTCACAATCATCTGGTTCGCGAGGGAACCCGCACCGGCGTCGCTCTCATCATCGAATCCGGTGAGCCGCGAGAAATCATGCACTGCTCGCTGCTGATCGGCTACGGCGCGAGCGCTGTCAATCCGTACCTGGCGATCGAGACCATCGAGGAACTGGCTGCCGCGCGCGAACTGCCTGGCGGCATCACGCCGGAAGCGGCCGTCAAGAACTACATCAAAGCCTTCGATAAAGGACTGTTGAAGGTCTTTTCGAAGATGGGGATCTCCACGCTGCAAAGCTATCGCGGCGCGCAGGTCTTTGAAGCCATCGGTCTCAACAAACAGCTCGTTGACCGCTACTTCACGGGTACTTCGTCACGCATTGAGGGCGTGGGGCTCGATGTTCTGGCGAAGGAAGCGATCGACAAGCATAGCTTTGCCTTCCGCCCCGTCTCGGAATCCGAACCCGAGCTCGCCATTGGTGGCAATTATCATTACCGCGTCGATGGAGAGTACCATCTGCTGAATCCGAACACGGTCAGCAAGCTCCAGCATTCGGTGCGGCAGGGAAGCTACAGCACGTTTCAGGAGTACACGAATTTTCTCGACGAAGAAAACGAGCGGCTCTGTACGCTACGCGGCTTGATGCAGCTTAAGAAAAGCCCGCAGCCCATTCCGCTCGAAGAAGTGGAGCCGGCGAGCGAGGTCGTTAAGCGCTTTGCGACCGGCGCGATGTCTTTCGGCTCTATCAGCGCGGAAGCCCACCAGACGCTCGCGATTGCGATGAACCGCATTGGAGGCCGCTCGAATACCGGCGAGGGCGGGGAAGACGAGGCGCGCTTTACGCCGCTTGCCAATGGCGATTCCCAGCGAAGCGCGATCAAGCAGGTTGCTTCCGCGCGCTTTGGCGTCACAGCGCATTATCTAGTGAACGCAGACGATCTGCAAATTAAAATTGCGCAGGGCGCCAAACCCGGCGAAGGCGGACAGTTGCCGGGCCATAAGGTAGATGCGACCATCGCGCGCATCCGGCACTCCATTCCGGGCGTGGGCCTGATCTCGCCGCCGCCGCATCACGACATCTATTCCATTGAAGACCTGGCGCAGTTGATTTACGATTTGAAAAACGTCAATCCGGCCGCGCGCGTTTCCGTGAAACTGGTGGCCGAAGCCGGCGTTGGCACGGTTGCGGCCGGCGTTTCGAAGGCACATGCCGATGCGGTTCTGATCAGCGGATATGACGGCGGCACTGGCGCTTCGCCCTTGACATCTATTAAGCACGCAGGCATCCCCTGGGAATTGGGTTTAGCCGAAACGCAGCAGGTGCTGGTAATGAACGATCTGCGCAGCCGCATCCGCGTCCAGGTCGACGGCAAACTGCAGACCGGCAGAGACGTTGTGATCGCCGCGTTGCTTGGTGCCGAGGAGTTCGGCTTTTCTACCGCGCCGTTGATCGCCATGGGCTGCGTGATGATGCGCAAATGCCATCTGAACACTTGTCCAGTCGGCATTGCGACGCAGAATCCCGAATTGCGCAAGAAATTTCAAGGCGCTCCCGAGCACGTCATCAATTTCTTCTTCTTCATCGCCGAGCAGGTTCGCGAGTGGATGGCAAAGCTGGGCTTCCGGTCGATGGAAGAAATGATCGGCCGCGTGGACAAGATCGAGATGCGCAGCGCGGCGGAGCATTGGAAGGCGCGGGGACTCGATTTTTCTGCAATTCTCTACAATCCACAAGTGCCGGCGCGCGTGGGGCGGCGCTGCGTTCAGGCGCAGAATCACGGTTTGGAGGAAGCGCTCGACCACAGCTTGCTGGCTGAAGCGCGAGAGGCGATTGAGCACGGCACTCCTGTCGAGTTCCACATGCCGATCCGCAACGTGCATCGCGCGGTCGGCGCCATGCTGAGCGGCGAAATTGCGCGGCGGCACGGCTCGCAGGCTCTGCCGGAAGATACCATTCACGTGAGCTTCAACGGATCGGCCGGGCAGAGTTTCGGCGCGTTTCTCGCTAAGGGCGTGACGCTCGAGCTCGAAGGCGATACGAACGATTACGCGGGCAAGGGACTTTCGGGCGGCAAGATCGTCGTGTATCCACCGAAGAACTCGAAGTTTGCTCCCGAAGAAAATATTCTGATCGGCAACACCGTGCTGTACGGCGCCACCAGCGGCGAAGCCTATTTCAGCGGCGTGGCGGGCGAGCGCTTTGCGGTGCGCAATTCCGGAGCAACGGCGGTGGTGGAAGGCGTTGGCGATCATGCCTGCGAGTACATGACGAACGGAAAGGTTGTCGTGCTGGGGCGCACCGGAAAGAATTTTGCGGCGGGCATGAGCGGCGGCATCGCGTATGTGCTCGATCCATCGGGCGAATTTGTGCGGGTTCGCTGCAATCGCGCGGGCGTCGATCTGGAGCCCATCTTCGAGCGCGAGGACATTCTGACGCTCGAGCGGCTGATTCAAAAACACATTGAGTACACCGGCAGCCCGGCGGGCAAACGGATTCTTGAGAACTGGACGCAGACCTTGCGCCATTTCGTCAAGGTTTTTCCGCACGAGTACAAACGGGTGCTTGGCGTGAAACGAACGGCGGAACAAGTCGTAACTCCTATCACCGCCCCCCCGCATGCGATTGCAGTAGGCGAGCGGGCAAGGTAGCGGCGATGGGGAAACTGACTGGATTTCTGGAATACGCGCGGGAGACGCCAGAGCGACGGCCGATTTTCGAGCGAGTCAACGACTGGTTTGAGGTCTACCGCGAGTTTCCCGCCGATAAAGTGGAACGGCAAGCGGCACGCTGCATGGATTGCGGCGTTCCATTCTGCCATACCGGTTGTCCGGTAAACAATCTCATTCCCGATTGGAACGACCTGGTATGGAAAGGCCGCTGGCGCGAGGCGCTGCGCGCGCTGCACGCGACCAATAATTTTCCGGAGTTCACCGGCCGCATCTGTCCGGCTCCGTGCGAAGCCGCCTGCGTGCTAGGCATCAACGAGCCGCCCGTCACCATCAAAGTCGTAGAGCAAAATATCGTGGACCGCGGTTTTGAGGAAGGCTGGATTGAACCCGAGCCACCGCGACGGCGCACTGGAAAACGCGTGGCAATCGTAGGCTCAGGACCCGCCGGACTCGCGGCCGCGCAGCAATTGAATCGCGCCGGGCACTCCGTCACGGTACTCGAAAAGCACGACCGAATTGGCGGCCTGCTGCGTTACGGTATTCCGGATTTTAAGCTCGAGAAACCGGTTGTGGATCGCCGGCTCGAGCAGCTACGCGCCGAGGGCATCGACTTTCGAAACGGCGTGCATGTGGGCGTCGATGTCCAGGGCGGCGATCTGGTGCGCGATTACGACGCAGTTTTGCTCGCGATGGGCGCCGAGCGGCACCGTGACCTCGATATTCCCGGGCGTGAGCTCAACGGCATCCATTTCGCGATGGATTATCTGACGCAGCAGAACAAGCGCCGTGCGGGCGACCGCTTCCCGGCTTCTGAAGAGATTCTCGCCGAGGGCAAACACGTCATCATCATCGGCGGCGGCGACACCGGGGCCGATTGCCTGGGAACCGCGCATCGCCAGAAAGCCGCCTCCGTCCATCAGTTGCAAATCCATCCCATGCCCCCGCCGGACCGCCATCCCACCACGCCTTGGCCGCTGTGGCCCTTGCAATTGCGCGTGGAAGCGGCGCATGAAGAAGGCGGCGCACGCGAATGGAGTGTACTCACAACCCACTTCAGCGGCGATGAGAATGGGAACGTCAAAAAACTCCATTGCGTGCGGGTCGGCCCTAAACCGGGCTTCGAGCGCATGCCGGGCACCGAATTCTATCTGGACGCCGACTTGGTCCTGATTGCGATCGGCTTCTCCGGTCCAGTGCGCAGCGGATTGTTGGAGCAGCTCCCCCTGGCGCTTGACGCGCGCGGCAATCTTCAGACGGACCTAGCGTATAGAACGTCTGTCCCAGGCGTCTTTGCGGCCGGCGACGCGCGCCGCGGACAATCGCTAGTAGTATGGGCGATCGCGGAAGGCCGTAAAGCCGCCCACCACATCGACCGACATTTGATGGGCTCGACGCACCTGCCAATCTAGTACCTCCTTGCGGAAATTCGGGGCTACCGCTCGCTCATGCTCTCCAACGGAACCGAGCGCGTGAGGGGCTGTCAAATATTCGAACTCGGCGCGCTCGGGCTCAAGCGCATTTTGAGGATTCGCTGATGGTCTCGATTTTAAAGAGCCTTCGGTATTGCTGGCGTGAGCGGCGTGTGAAAGATCGCAGCTTGGCCTACGCGGCCCGTGCCCGCCCGGAACGGCGTTATACGGCCTGGAGCGTAGGCCGGATGCGGATCCACTGGGTCATGTTATAGGCCAGCGCTAGCCATAAGGATTCTGTCGCCGCCATCACCAGACCACGCACCGAGAAGCGCCGCCACTTCTTAACCGCCTTGGCCCACAGATGCAGAAATTCCGCAATTCCGAACGCTCCCGTATAGCGCGCGAATCGAACGCTTCTTCATGCGCGCCAGATAGCGCTCATCGCCGAGCCCCTCGTCAGGGAGCGGATTGTTTTCCCGAAGAAGGCGACGTCAGTAGTAATCGATCGTGCGGTACAGGGTGTAAGTAGATGATACTTCTTTGACCCAGTTACCTTGAGAGTCATAAGAATAGATACTATCGGGCGAAGCTAAGCGGCTTCCATGCTCGTCATAGGGATACAGGTGAACGTTTATCAGCTTATTGCCGGGCTGGAACATTCGCTCTTCTCTAACTCGATTGGCGTCGTCGTACTTGTAAGTCGTCTCACCTGATGACAGCCCGCAATCGAAGCATCTCCCATAGGCTTGCGGATCCTTTTGCGGGTCCGCAACTATGGTTTGCGAGGAAATCCGCCGGTTCCGCTCGTCGTATTTAAAAATCCAGTGCGCTTCGAGAACGCCTTGCTGATAAGAAAACATATCCGTCTCGGTGCCTCGGGCATCATACTGGTGCTCTCGCGACCATCGGTAAGTCAAGCCCTGCCCACGGTCTTCGATTGTCTTTTCGGACAGCAGTTTGTGATCTGCGCTGTAGGTCTTATCTTCTTGGGCGCTGATCTTGCCATCCCACTTGTAGTCGATTTCCCTGGTGAAATCGCCGCGGCCGTCGTACTCATAAGTGCTTTTACCATGGAACTCACCATCGCCGTCGATGTCGCGCTCTTCAATGCAATGGCTCAGCGAGTCGAATTTTACAAAATGATGCTGCAGGTCGATAGGCTTTTCTCCTTGAGCGGGATCGACATCAAACATGTCGATCTCGTAGTTGCGCCCCTGCGGTTCGTAAATATAGCGAAAAACCTGGTACCCGGGATGTTCGGGAGAATCACCGACCGTGGTTTGCCTCCTATCGTCCGACAATCGGCCAGCCCGGTCGAAAACGGTTTTCGCGATAAGTTCCCGCTTGCCGTCTGTACCGGCTTCTTCCACTCGCACCGACCTCACAGGTCCAAGAAGATCGTAAGTCACGAGTGTTCGCGGGCCGCAGTCGGGGTACTCAGAGGGTTGCGCACAAAACGCGAGGCCGAGACTCACCGGCAACGCGAAAATGATACGCATCGGAGACAACGATACGGCCTCGGTAATATTATCGAGGATTTCCGTTTGGAATTCTGGATAGTTCCAGCCCGTATACTGAAAGGAAGCCGCCTCTATGAGCGTTTTATGGCTGCGGACGGCTACCGCTCTGTATTCGTGCGGATTGCTGTACGCGCTAATCTATCTTTTCCGAAAGAGCACGAAGCTGTTTACCCCGGCGCTGATCGCCTTTGGGGCGGGCGCCGTTTTCCATCTCGTCTCCATTGTCGAACTGTGGGCGGAAAGCGGCCATTTACCCCTGAACAACTTCTACGAAACCAGCTCGCTGTGCGCTTTTCTGATTGCAGTTTTGTTTCTGCTGGCCTACACCTACTATCGAATCGCAATTTTTGGCGTGTGCCTGTTTCCGGTAGTGTTTTTCATGACCCTGATCGGCGCGACCGAGTTTCCCGTCGCTCCGTGGAGCAGCCCGCAGGTGCGAAATATCTGGCTGATCGTCCACATTTCGACGGTGCTGATCGGCTATGCCGCGTTAATCCTGTCCGTAGTCGCATCGGTTTACTATCTGCTGCAGGAACGGCAATTGAAGCGGAAGAACGTAACGCCATCCGCAAACCGGCTGCCGCCGCTCGCGATTTTGGATCGGGTGATTACGCAATCAATGAACACCGGTTTCGTGTTCATCACCCTAGGCACGGTAACCGGAGTGATTTGGGCGTCTATCGAAAGCGGCACGGCGTGGATTCTCAATCCGAAGATCGCGTTCTTCATGTTTACCTGGGCAATTTATCTGGCGATGATCGTTCTGCGCGTGTCGGCGGGCTGGCGTGGGCGGAAAATCGCGTGGCTGATGGTGAGCGTTTTGGGTTGCTCCATCGTCACTTGGGCGACTCACGAAGGTTTGAGGAGCTTGTGGCTGCGCTGAAGCTGGCTCTGGCGGGGATCAGTCATCGCACCGCGCCGGTGGAAGTGCGCGAGAAGCTGGCATTTCGCGCCGACGAGATTCCTGCGGCGCTAATCGAGATACAGGCGCGCGGCGCCAAAGAAGCGCTGATTCTTTCCACCTGCAACCGCGTGGAAGTCGCGGCGGCGCTGGCCGGCGATGTGCCCGTCGGTACCCTGCTCGAAGGAATTCTCCTCGGCCGCGACGGGCTGAAGCTGGAGACGGTACGGCCGCATTTCTATTTTTTCGAGGAAGGCGCCGCTATCCGGCATCTTTTTCGGGTGGCTTCGAGCCTGGATTCGATGATTGTGGGCGAGCCGCAGATCTTGGGCCAGCTCAAAAGCGCTTATGCGCAAGCACGCGATCAGGGGACCATCGGCAGCGTGCTGGATGCCGTGCTGACACGCGCCTTCAGCGTGGCCAAGCGCATCCGCTCGGAGACCGAGATCGGGCAGAACGCGGTTTCGGTGAGCTACGCGGCGGTGGAACTGGCGCGCGAAATTTTCGGATCGCTGCAAAAGAAGCGCGTGCTGATTCTGGGGGCGGGGAAGATGTCGGAAGGCGCTGCCCGGCATTTGTTGCGCGCCGGGGCGGCCGAGATCCTGGTCACGAACCGGACGCCGGAACGCGCGGCGGAATTGGCGCAGATGTTTCGGGGCGAGATCGTCGATTACGAAACCTTCCCGCAGCGGCTGCACGAAGTGGACATCGCGATCGCGTCCTCAGCGGCGCCCGGTTACGTTGTGACGCGCGAGATGGTTCGACGCGCCATCGAAGCGCGCAAGAACCAGCCCATGTTCCTCATCGACATCGCGGTGCCGCGCAACATCGATCCGGAAGTGAACGGCCTCGAACACGCCTTCCTGTACGATATCGACGATCTGGAACGCGTAGCGAACCGGAATCTGGAAACGCGCCGCGAAATAGCGCAGCAGGCTGAACTCATCGTCGCCGAAGAAGTGGTGCGCCTCGAAGCGCGGCTGCGGGAACGCGATGTTCTGCCAACTATCGTTAGCCTGCAAGAGGAACTCGAAGCGATCCGGCGCGAAGTGCTGGAGCGATATCGCGGGCGTTTGGGCGCATTGAGCGCGGAGCAGGCGCGCACGATCGAAGCTTTGACCCGCGGAATCGTGAATAAAATCGCGCATGGGCCCATCTCCGAGATACGGCGTCACGCGGCAACGCAAGCGGCGCAGGAAGCGGGCCGCGAGGGCGAGCTGATCAGCGCGGTTCGGCGTATTTTTCATTTGCGCGACCGGCGTGCCGAATGACCGGCGGCGCAACTGCGAAAGTTCTGACCATCGGATCGCGCGGCTCTCAACTCGCGCTCTGGCAGGCGCGCTATATCGCCTCTCAGCTCGAGAAATTAGGTGTTGCGAGCCGCATCGAGACCATCAAGACGACCGGCGACCACCTGCAAACCGCCTCTCTTGTCCAAGCCGGCGGCAAAGGACTATTCACGAAGGAAATCGAAGACGCGCTGCTGGTCGGCGCCATCGACATTGCCGTGCACAGTTTGAAAGATCTGCCGGCTGAAATCCCGCCGGGTCTCGCGATTGCCGCAATCCCGCAGCGGGAAGACGCGCGCGACGCCATGGTGGGCTGCCGTCTCGACGAATTACGAATGGGCGCGAAAGTAGGAACCAGCTCCGGGAGGCGCGCGGCGCAGCTTCGGCATTTGCGGCCCGATCTGCAGGTCGAACCGATTCGCGGCAATGTGGATACCCGTCTTCGAAAGTTACGGGAGGGGCAATATGATGCTGCAGTGCTGGCGGCTGCCGGATTGCATCGCTTGGGTCTGGAGCGGGAGATTGCGGAAATCTTTTCGGCGGACCGGATGTGCCCGGCCGCGGGGCAAGGTGCACTGGCCGTCGAAACGCGCGAGCGGGACGCGGCGCAAAGTCTTTGCGCGCAATTGGAACATGTGCCGAGCCGGCGCGCGGTGGAGTGTGAACGGGCTGCGCTGGCGGCGCTGGGCGGCGGTTGTCAATTGCCGATGGGGGTGTTCGCGGAAGTGTCGGGCGAGGCCTTGCAAGTAATGGCGCTTGTGATCTCGCCCGATGGAAAGCGTGTGCTGCGGGCGCGGGAGTCCGGGCTGGCGCAACGCGCTGAAGAAGCGGGCCGCCGGGTTGCGGACACGTTGCTGCGGCAAGGCGCGGACACAATTCTGGCCGAGAGCAGGTAAGTGCGCGCGCTCGAAGGCCTTCGGATCGTAGTGACGCGCACCGCGCATCAGGCTGAGGAACTGGCTCGACCGCTGCGGGAATTGGGAGCGGAAGTAATTCTGCTGCCCGTGATCGCAATTGCGCCGCCCGCCGATCCGGAGCCATTGCGCAGAGCGGCGGAGCACGCTAACGAATACGACTGGATTATCTTCACCAGTGCGAATGCCGTTCGGGCCTTCGTTGCGGCGCAGGAGTGTAAGGCTCGAATCGCCGTGGTGGGCGCGGCAACAAGGCGAGTGGCCGAAAAGCGCGGCTTCACGGTTTCGCTAACACCAACTGAGTACGTTGCAGAATCTTTGATCGAAGCCTTTCAGCAGCACGATCTGAATGGCCAACGGATTTTAATTCCAACTGCCGCAATGACTCGCGATGTAGTTGCGTCCGCGTTGCGGGAGCGCGGCGCGCAAGTGGATGTGGTGGAAGCCTATCGAAACGTGCTGCCGCCCGAAGCCGCGGCTCACAGCGCTGAAGTGTTCCGCAAGCCGTATCCGGATTGGGTGACGTTTGCCAGTTCGTCAGCCGTCAAAAATCTCGTCGGACTGGTTGGAGCGGACGCGTTGCGGCACGTGAGGATTGCGACGATCGGACCGATTACGTCCGAGACGGTGCGCGCCTGCGGGCTGGAACTCGCCGCCGAAGCGAGTTCCCATACGACGGAAGGTTTGCTGGAAACCATCTGTCAAAACGCCGCGTGAGAAATACGTACTCGAACGCAAGTTACAATCGACCCAGCATGGCCCAAACTCCCTGGGGCAATCTGCCGGTCAACGACGCGCACGCCCATTTCTTCTCGCACGATTTCTACCTCGGGCTCGCCCAGCAGAAGAGGCTCGAAACCGCTGACGCGCTGGCGCCCTTACTGGAATGGGAGATCCCTCCGCCGGATGATGCCGCCCTCGCCGAGCGCTGGGTGGCCGAGCTTGATCGGTACGGCATCAGCCGCATATGTCTGATGGCCAGCTCGCCTGGCGACGAGGAAAGCGTCTCGGCCGCCGTGGCCGCTTATCCGGACCGTTTCTTCGGATATTTTATGTTCGACCCAACCCAGCCGGACGCTCTCGATCGCCTCCAGCGCGCCGCGCTCGATCCGAATTTGCATTGCGTCTGCTTATTCCCCGCCATGCACGCCTACTCCATCGCCGATGCCCGTATCGCTCCCTTACTCGACATAGCTGCCGCGCAGCAGCTTGCGGTCTTCGTACATTGTGGTGCGCTCACCGTCGGCGTTCGCAGAAAGCTCGGGCTGCCGAGTCCTTTCGATCTGCGCTTTTCCAATCCAATCGACTTGCATCCCGTCGCGCTGCGCTATCCGCAAATCCCGTTCATCGTTCCGCATTTCGGCGCGGGATACCTCCGCGAAGCGCTGATGCTCGCCGCGCTGTGTCCCAATGTCTACCTCGACACGTCCAGCAGTAACCAGTGGATGTTCTTTGAAAATCTCGATCTCCGCGCCGTATTCCGCCGTGCGCTCGACGTGCTTGGCCCGCACCGTCTGCTGTTCGGCACCGATTCGAGTTTCTTCCCGCGCGGTTGGCAGGTAAGCGTGTTTGAACAGCAGACGGTGGCTTTATACGAATTGGGCCTTAAAGCCGAGCAGGCCGGGCAAATCCTTTCGCTCAATCTGGAGCGGATGTTAGCGCAACGGGCGGGGGTGGTAAGAAAAACCTGACACTAAAGATCGGAGGGTAGCGGCGACTCCTTTCCAGGTATCCCCCGATGCTACGATTTTCAACCAATATCCGGCGATTTCGTCCCGAAACGAGAAACCGCCGCCAGCTACCCTTTCCAGCCGCGCCACATCTGCGCGTAGCACAGCTCGGAGGCGCTGTTAGCGCTTTCGGTGCCGTTCAATCGTTTAGCCACGAGCAGTGGTACGAATTGGAAGGGTTTCACCCGCAGGTACTGATGGGTTCCCCATCCGACCTGCGCCGTGTTGCCGAACTTGCGGAACGCGGTGTAATAGATCTGGGCGACCTCGACCGCGCTGTCTTTGCCCTGACCCGCTGCGGCGATGCGCCCGTTAACGATGTGGTCCGAGTGGTGTTGTGGCAGGCCTTCGGCGTGCCCGTATATGAGGTTTTCGTGGGCAGTGGCGGCTCACTGCTTGCCTCCGAATGTGAAGCGCACGAGGGCTGGCACATAGAACCCAGCGCTAAATTCGCCGCGGTGAAAGGCGAAATTGTCCTGGATATGCCGGGCCGGCCCGCAATCGCCACCGGTCTCACGGGCCGCGTCGAAGTCGAGTTGTGCTCCTGCGGCCGCCCGGGCGCGCGTCTTATTGAGGTCGAAGCGCTTCCGTTGATGCGCGTCCGCCGTGCGCTGGCGGCGACTGCTTAAGCGCTGCCGATTCTACGCGCCTCGTTTGCCAGGTATACCGGATCGCCTGATAGGTCCAGTAATAGGCGTTGTCGCGCACGATGTAGCTGCGAGTTTCTAAGATCACGCGGCGCACGAGCCTGGTTACTTTGTTCCCCGGTGGGCGGGGCGCCGGACCCGCATCGAGATCCCTCGCCGCACAAGGCTGCAGCGAGAGGACCGCAATTCGCCCATCGGTCAGGACCGGGCTGTGCTCCTCCCGCGGCGCGGAGATAAACTCGTTCGCGCACCCGGCGAAGCCGAGATCGACCGAAACCTTGGCGCGTTCCGCATCGACGTTTTTATCGATCCGGTGAGTAAAGAAAAAAGTTCTGCTATCGAACCTCACTCCTGTATCGTGCGTTGCCGCACCCAGCCAGATCTCGCGGCCCTCGAACGTTCCCGCGCTCCAGATGCGCACGTGGTGCCGCTTGGAAACGGTATCGAGCGATTTCTCGAACGTCACATCGGGAGCTCTACCTTGGTACAACAACTTCGAAACGGGCGCAGTGGCAAAGGTTTTCTTGCCGTTGAAGGCGATGTAGAAGTGGGTAAACGCATGAAAGCTGGTCCGCTGCGCGACATACCACCCGGAAGCGGAGAAGGCATTGAACAACTCCTGCCGGGAACCGAGAAACGCCACGTTCACGACGTCCTCCGCCGGTCCGCCGCGAGGCTTTTCCACGTCGACCGGCCTACTGTCAAGCCATTTCGTCAACGCCGCGGACGCATCGGGAACAGCCACGGCCGGCTGCGGCGCGAAGCCTGTGGACAATCGATTCACCGCCAGATCCATATCGGTGCCGGGCGGCAAGTGAATCTCCGGTTCCGGAAAACGCAGAATGAGGCATCGGAGGCCCAGAATAACTGCCGGACCAATCGGCGTCATCGGGCATTTCTCCAAAATTTCATGACCTACGCCCATTACGCCCTCCAGCGGGCGGCAGAACGTGTTCAGAGCCGGTTTTGCCCAGATGCCATTCAGCACTTCGTCCGGATTTTCGGCGGCCAGAACTCCCTTGATTTGCCCTTTGCGCGTGACCTCTTCGCGAGCGTTATCGATGGCCACAAGCTTCGCCGCAAGCGGGAATCTCTCGCCCGCAGGCGTTTTATAAGACGAAAATGCCAACTCGAGCCCGGCGCGTTCCCGCCCGAGCCCCAAACGCACCGGCAGCGCGCGCGTCACCGTGCCGTACACAATGCTTCCCGCGGGAATCAACACTTCGCCGTTTTCTTCCAACGGGCAGATCACGACACATTGGAAAGGCGATCCCGGCCGGGAACTATAACTGGTGAGATGAGTCTGCAGCCTGACCTGCAGCGTCAAGTCGGTGGTGCGTTCAGAAACCGCCGCCTGAGCCGTAACGGTTAGCAGACAAAGCAGCGCTGCGCGGTACAAGGACCCTCCGTCATCATCAGGTCAATCATACAGAGCCGAAATATTAGCATAGCTCTCATGAAACGTTCCGCTGTATATTCTCTTTCATTTGCCGCTGCGCTTCTGCTCGTAAGCGCCTTACCTTGCCAAGCCCAGGCTCCCATAATCGCTCTGACCGTGGATGCTACCGGGGCGCCTCAGAAACTCCTTCGCACTCACATGGAAATGAGCGCGGCTTCCGGCCCGCTGACCTTTTATTTCCCGAAGTGGATTCCCGGTTTACACGAACCGGCTGGTCCCATCGGAAACGTCACCGGACTCCAGTTCACCGCCGATGGAAAAGCGATTCCGTGGCGGCGCGATCTGCTCGATGTCTTTACTTTTCATATCGACATGCCCGCTGGCGCCAGTAGACTCGGCATCTCTTTTGACTATGTGGAGCCGGCCGGGCCGGGTGGTCCGGCGGCCGGCATGGCGACTGATAAGCTGCTGGTCCTGAACTGGAACCAAGTGCTCTTGTATCCGGCAGGCGTTCCCGCCTCGAAAGAAACATTCGAGCCCAAATTGCGGCTGCCGCCAGGCTGGAATTTCGGCAGCGCGCTGCCGGTTGCGAATCGATCCGGTTCCGAAATCGAGTTCCGGAACGTTTCCCTGGAACGTCTCGTGGATTCGCCGCTAATCGCAGGCCAGTATTATCGCGACATCGATCTCACGCCGCCCGGCGAGCCGATCCATCACGAAATCGACATTGTTGCCGACAGCGAAGCGGCCCTCGCCATGCCGCCCGACGTTCAAAAAGGAATGACCAACCTGGTGGCGGAAACCGGCAAGATGTTCGCCTCGCGGCATTATCGCGAGTATCATTTCCTGCTGACCTTAAGCGATCACACCGGGCACTTCGGCGTCGAACATCACGAATCGAACGACAGCCGCCTGCCGGAACGCGTTTTTCTCTCTCCTGGAGCCGGTCGCGAGATGGGCAGTCTCCTGGCGCACGAATTCGCTCATTCCTGGAGCGGAAAATTCCGCCGCCCGCTCGACGAGGCCACGCCCGATTACCAGACGCCTATGAAAACCGATCTGCTCTGGGTCTATGAAGGCAACACCTCTTATCTGGGCGACGTCCTCGCCACCCGCAGCGGTCTCTGGACAGCGGAAGAGTACCGCCAGGCGATGGCCGACAACGCCGCGAACCTCAGCGCGGGACGGCCGGGCCGCACCTGGCGCCCGCTGCTCGATACCGCCGTCGCGGTACCCGGACGTTTCGGAGGCGGCGGTTGGGGTAACTGGCGGCGCGGTGCCGATTATTACGAAGAGGGAGAGTTGATCTGGCTCGAGGCCGCAACCATCATTCACGACCAGAGTCACGGACAAAAATCGATAGACGATTTCTTCCGGGCCTTCTATGGCGGCCCAAACCACGGCCCTGAAGTGAAGCCCTACACGTTCGAGCAGCTCGTTCAGACACTAAACGATGTTGTGCCATACGATTGGGCGGATTTCTTCAACGCAAGATTGACGTCCACCTCGGCCCAGGCTCCGCTCGGCGGCATCGAGTCCGGCGGCTGGAAGCTCGATTTCACCTCGGAACCCCCGCAGGGCGAACGGACCACCCACCGCATCTCGGACACGGCGTTTTCGCTTGGCCTGAATTTGAATCGGGACGGCGCGGTGCTCGATTCCACCTTCGGAGGGCCCGCCTTCAAAGCCGGAATTGCTCCGGGAATGAAAATCGCTGGAGTCAATGGGCGCGTTTTTACTCCACAAATCCTGAACGATGCTATTCAAGACAGTCAGAAGAACTCACGGCCGATTCAACTGCTGGTGATCAATGACGATTATTTCAAGACCTGCAGCGTCGATGCCCATGGCCCGAGATATCCGCACCTGGTGCGCGATGCAAGTACGCCCGATTATCTCGATCAACTGTTGAAGCCGTGATGTTGCGCAATTTCCGGGCATTGTGGTATATGTGGCGTAACAGAAATACATTCCACACTCTCTCGCTCTGTCCGGATAACGAACGCCCGGGAAAGATGCGGCCCGGTTGTTCCGGGTTGTCCTTTAGCCCAGCGCCCGCCCGCGCCGGGCCACGACCACCGCCGGGTGGGTAGAAAATTGCGTAGCAGCATGTCTCTCCGATGTGGGCGAGAGGCCCTGCGCTGGAGGTGAGATTTTATGGATTCGAGCGGGTCGCGGCATCATTTCCGCGTGCTGCTTGTGGAGGACAATCCGGCCGATGCGGCGCTCCTCGGCAGAATGATGCGAGAGAGTGCCGTCCGCCCCGAATTGACCATCGTTGCCGATGGAGTAGAAGCCATGAGCTTTCTCAAGCGTGAGGGCTTGTATCCGCATGCGAAGACTCCGCACCTGGTCTTGCTCGATTTAAATCTTCCCCGCAAAAGCGGAATGGAGGTTCTCGCCGAGCTCAAAGCGGACGCGGCTCTGAAAATCATTCCGGTAATCGTTCTGACGAGTTCCGCATCGGTGGACGACGTTACCAACAGTTATGCGCTCGGGGCGAACGGCTATCTTCGAAAGGCGCTTTCGCTCGACGGAACTCGCGATTTGTTCAAAAGCATCGAAAACTTCTGGATGAGCCTGGCGATTCTTCCCACGAGCGTCAACGGAGCGGGTCGTTAGCTCAGGCGCCTTCGCCCGGTTGCCCCGGTACATAATGGAGTGCTGTTAAATAGTAACGGGAACCGTGGAGAGTAGTTCCGCTTTCTTGTTTATCCGAAAGGTATGTCCTTGCTGACCAGCCCCAGTGGCCCGCCTGAGCCGGCCGCGAGCGGATCTGTAAAAACGAAGGTTATCGTTGCGACGACAGTCATGCTGTCGTTCATTTCGTTCTGGCGAGCCGCCGCCATCGTGCTCAGCGATCTGGCGTCCTCAGCCTACTACGCCGGCGGCATCGCCGAGAGCGCGATCGGCAAGTCAGCGCCGTGGTTCATTCTCTCCATCATGCTGTTCGGCTTCGCCATTTGCGCTATTTATGTCGAAAGCTGCAGCATGTTTGTGCGCGGCGGCGTGTACCGGGTCGTGCACGAAGCGCTAGGCGGCACGCTGGCCAAGTTTTCCGTTTCCGCTCTGATGTTCGATTACGTCCTAACGGGTCCCATCAGCGCAGTCAGCGCCGGTTTGTATCTGGCCGGGCTGATTAACGAAATCGCCGATTACACGCATCATCCGGCCTGTTGCACGTGCCCCCGCCCTTGTTCGCCGGCGGATTCGCTCTTTTGGCGACGGCCTACTTCTGGCGCCAGAACATCATCGGCATTCATGAATCCAGCGAGAAAGCGCTGGGCATCATGAAGGTCACAACGGTCATGGTTGTGATCCTGATCGGATGGTGCGCCCTGACTATGATCGATCAAAGGATTTCAACCGGTCCCGCTGCCGACGAAAGCCAATCTGCACTACGGCAACGACGCTCTCGGATGGCTGCAAGGCACGGTCGCGCCCACCATTACCGCAGTCGCGATTTTTATCGGGTTAGGGCACTCCCTGCTGGCGATGAGCGGTTTCGAAACTCTGGCCCAGGTATATCGAGAACTGGAAGCACCCAAGCTCAAGAACCTGAAGAAGACCGGACTGGTGATAGTTTTCTACAGCCTGATATTCACCTCGACGGTTTCGTTTTTCGCAGTGATGCTGATTCCGGATTCCGAGCGCGGCAAATACCTCAATAACCTGATCGGGGGCTTATCTATGTTCCTTGTGGGCCCCTTCGCGTTGAAGCTGGCTTTTCACGCTTTTGTTGTATTGGTCGGTACGCTGATTCTTTCAGGCGCTGTGAATACGGCCATCATCGGCTCTAATGGTGTTTTGAACCGGGTCGCCGAGGATGGCGTGATGCCGGATTGGTTCCGCCATCCGCATCGTAAATTCGGCACGACCAGCCGCATCATTAACCTGATCGTCATCTTACAAATCGTCACCATTGTGCTTAGCAAGGGCAATGTGGACACGCTGGGCGAGGCGTATGCGTTCGGTGTCATCTTCAGCTTCACCATGATCGCCATCTCAGTGCTGGTGCTGCGTTACAAACTGCCTGGAGAGCGCGAATGGAGGGTTCCGCTCAACATCCGCTTCCGGGGCACGGAAATTCCCGCTGGGCATTATTCTGATCACGGTCGCTCTGTTCCTTCTGGCAGCCATTAACGTGGTCACGAAAAAGACGGCCACCATTTCGGGCTCGCTCTTCACGGTCAGCTTTTTTGCCGTTTTCATAGTTTCCGAATGGCACAACCGGCGCAAACGAGTGCAAGCGGAAGCGGACCAGGAAAAATTCCGGTTAGAAGAGCGTCCGAGTGTATCTATCCAAGACGTGCGCGTGCGGCCCGGCAGCATATTGGTGGAAGCGAAGTATCCAGACCAACTGGAACATCTGCAAAGCGTCCTCAAGGATCTTAATCCGGCCAAGCAGGATGTGGTAGTGATGGCCGTTCACCGGGTTGCGCCATATAGCACCGCCGATTATCAGTTGCCGCCCGACCAGATTTGCAGTAACCGCGAGGTCGATCTGTTCAGCAAGGTGGTGAGCGTTGCCGAAAAGGCGGGCAAGCACGTGGAACTGCTCACCGTTCCCGCTGAAAGCGAGGCTGCGGCCTTAATTTTCGCCGCCCAACAACTGGATGCCGCGCGCGTGGTAGCCAGTTATTCTTCTGTGATGTCGCCTGAGGATCAAGCGCGCGAGGTAGGGCAGGCATGGGAACAACTGCCCGAGCCGCGCCGCGGTCTGACGCTGGAGATTGTGCCGCCGAATGGAGCGAAGCCGCTGCTCTTTTCACTAGGTCCGCATCCGCCGCGTTTGTGGCCGCACGACATCGATCTGGTTCATCGGCTATGGCATGAACTTTCCAATCGTGCCGGTATCGGCAGCCGGCTGCATCACCGCGACGTCGTGAGCGTGGCGCTGCAGCGGCTGGACGAGCAGCTTCATTCAAACGAACGGCAAGGTGTGCTGGAACACGTAGAGCGCGAATTGACGCAGCAACCGGAAGGCGAACCCGAATCCGGGCAGGTTCAGCCCGAAAACGAGAACTCCGCTGAACACGATCTGAACCCCACTTAGGGAACGACAGAGAAACCGACGTGCCCGGTTCCGTGGAGGACGCAGTTACAGAACCGCGACCGTGAGAAAGCGGATTTCGCCACGTGCTGCTGGTCGGCAACGATTTAGTAAGCGAGTTGAAGCCGCCCAATCCGCACCCGGAGATCTGGCGAATAATGCACCAACGGAGCGCCTACCGGCGGCGGCACGCCCGAGCCCTGAACCAAGCTTTGCTCCAGTTCCACGAGCCCGGCGGCATGCAGCGGCCAAGGCGCGTGATCGATTTGAGCGAACGCCAGCCGTTTGCCGGCCATGGTGTACAGCCGAAAGCGCGCGGTTAGGAAATTATCGAGTTCACCGGCGCGCATGGGCTCGCCTGGTTCGGACACAATGTGGGTTTCCGCTTTTCGAAACGGCCATTTTCTTGCGCTGCGGTATTCGGTGCGCGCGCCGGTAGCTTCGACATGCATCCTAGACCAGCGATACGGCAGTCGATATAGCGAGCGGGCGCCAACTACTGCCGCCAACCGCGCGGCTTCTAACGTGAAAAACCAAACGCCGCGCTCGCCGCCCGGACCGCGCACGTAGGTGCGAACATTCGTTTCCGGAAATCGCGAAATCCAAGGCAGGGCGGGAAACAGGGGCGGGCGCAAATTCGAAAGAAGAAACGGCGTCAGTCCAACCCAGGCGGCGCCATCGAAGGTATCGAGCGTCACTTCATCCGGCAGGAGCTTCCGGATAACCGCGGCTTCATAGCGCCAGTGCAGGAACGTGAGGTGCTGCCAACGCTGGAACATCACCGGCCGACGCACAGGGCGCGGAGGAAACGGGCTGATGGGGTCCAAAACTCAACGTAGCGCAACGCAAGCTTCGCAACGCTACCGTAGAAACATGAAGATCGTCTCTTCGAAAGAAGTGCTCCAAAACAAACTGTTTCGCATCGTCGACGAGATCGCGACCGATTCCAGCGGTTTCGAAATCCATCGCTTTATCGTGCGGCATCCCGGTTCCGCTGTCATGATGCCGGTCGACGAAAAGGATCGCGTTCTATTGGTGAAGCAGTTCCGGCTTCCCGCCGAGCGGGATTTGTGGGAGCTTCCGGCCGGCCGGCTCGATCCCGGCGAATCTCCGCTTCAGGCGGCTAAGCGAGAACTGCGCGAAGAGACTGGTCTCAAGGCAAAGAAATGGATTAAGCTCGTATCGTTCTGGCCGAGTCCCGGATACGTCGATGAGAAGATGAATGTTTTTCTCGCGCTCGATCTGATGCAAGGCCCGCAACACACAATGCCGGACGAGCGCATCGAAACGCGGTGGTTCTCGAGAGCGGAGATAAAGAATATGATCCGGGCGGGAAAAGTTCAGGACGCCAAGACGATCATTGGTTATTTCTTGTGGCTCGATTACAAGCGTGAAAACTCACTCGGTGGTAAGCGGGCGGTCCATTAACTCGCGGATGGCGCGCCGCGGGTCTTTCGACTCGTAGAGAACTTCATACATCTTGTGAACGATGGGAAGATTGACGTGTCTCTCGATGCCGAGCTGGTGCGCCGCGCGGCACGTGCCCACTCCTTCGGCAACCATGGTCATCCCGGCCAGAATATCTTTCAACTTGTGGCCTTGTCCCAGCCGCACGCCGACGAAACGGTTCCGCGACAGATCGCCGGTTGCGGTCAGAACCAGATCGCCAAGGCCAGCCAAGCCGCTCAGCGTGCGCGGGCGTCCGCCCATAGAAACGGCGAGACGGGTGATCTCCGCCAAACCGCGCGTGATGAGCGCCGCTACACTGTTACTTCCCAGGCCCAGACCGCGGCAGATGCCGGCGCCGATGGCGATTACGTTTTTCAATGCAGCCCCGATCTCCACGCCGATGACGTCGCTGCTCGTATAAAACCGCAGCGACGGAGTGGCGAAAGCGCGCTGGATTTCCGCGGCCAGCGAGATGTCTTCGGATGCAATCACCACGGCAGCCGGTTCACCTGCGGCTATTTCCCGGGCGAAGGTGGGCCCCGAAAGAACGGCCACGGGGCGGCCCGGCAGCGTTTCCGCGATCACCTGCGACATTCTGCACAGCGTCTGTTCTTCGAGACCCTTGGTGGCGCTTACCAGTTTTGCGTCCTGGGACAAATGAGAACGCAGCGGCGCAAGCAGCGCCCGCAGATAACGCGAGGGCGCCACGCAGAGCACTACGCCGACGTCCTGCAGCGCAAATGCGGTCTCGCAACAAACGTGCACGTTTTCGGGCAGAAGCACTCCGGGAAGGTAACGGCGATTTTCGCGCGCTGCGGCGATCTCGCTCGCGCTTTCCGATTGGCGCGCGCACAGCCGTACCGATTCAAAACGCGAGGAAAGCGCAATCGCCAGTGCAGTTCCCCAACTGCCTGCGCCGAGGATGCAGAGACGGCTCACGCCCGTCCGCCCTTTTGCGAAAAAACGTGCTCATTGCCACTTCTCAACCGCGCGATATTGCCTTTGTGCCGGTAAATGATCAGCACTGCCGCCGCGACCGAGGCCGCCAGAATCGGGGTTGGCGGATGTGTCAACCAAACAATGACCGGGAATAACAATGCGGCGACGATGGAACCCAGCGAAACGTATTTGCTGAAGAAGACGACCACGATGAAAATCGCGATAGCGGAGGCAATTGGAAGCGGCGCGAGATACGCGAAAGCGCCGATGAAGCAGGCCACTGCTTTGCCTCCTTTGAAGCCGAGAAAAACCGGATAGCAGTGGCCCAGCATCGCGGCGATTGCGGCGAGGGCCAGAGCAAGTGGATCGGCTTGCGTCAACACGGCTACCAGCCAGACTGCGAGAAATCCTTTACAGATATCCAGCAGCAGAACGACGAATCCAGCTTTGCGCCCGGCGGTCCTATGCACATTGGTGGCGCCGATATTGCCGCTTCCCATGCTGCGAATATCCTTGCCGGAGGAAAGGCGCACAAACCAGTAGCCGAAGGGCAGCGAGCCGATGAAATAAGCCAGCACGGTCGCGAGCGCGATGAGGAGGGGCAGGGGAATCGAATGCACTTTTTAGAAGTTACGAAGCAGCCATGACATTTGCGAACTTGTACTCGCGCAGCTTGCGGTAGACGCTCGCGTTCGAACCGGGGTCGCTGCGGAACAGAGAAAAATGCGATACCGGAAAACGGCCTAACCCCGCGGGCTGCATCTCCTGCACCTTCTGGCGCAGCCGGCGCAATGGGACTGGATTCTTTATGCGCGCCAGTGTCAGGTGCGGCGCAAATTCACGATCCTCCTTTTTGATTCCAAGCGGCGCCAGCAGCTCGTCGGTGTCATGAACAAGTTGCGCCAGCGCGCTGCCGCCTTGAATCCCCGCCCAAAGCACCCGTGGCGAGTGTTCGTTCGGGAACCATCCCAGGCCTTTCAGCTCGATATCGAATCCATCGCGCCGCGTGAGAGCCGAGAGCGCGCCGTGCAATTCCTCAAGCCGCGATTCGGGCCACTCGCCTATGAATTTTGTCGTGATATGCAGGTTGTCGAGCGGGCTCCACTTGATGAATGCCTCCGGCCGCAGCGCAATCAGAAGACGCTCTAAGCGCAGAAGAATTTCGGAGGGCAAATCGATGGCGGTAAAAAGTCGCATGCCCGTGCTAATGTTCTAGCGTACATTGCCGGGGCATGACAAATCTCAAAACGCCGCTATATTCGAGCGTGTTCGCGATCCCTGGCCCTTGGTCGCGCCTGCTGCGCGAAACCGAAGCGCTGCATTTGAAATTCTTCGGATATCCGGCTATCGAGCTGGCGCGAAACCTGCTCGGCTGTGTTCTCTTGCACCGTAAAACGGGCGGCATGATTGTCGAAACGGAAGCGTATCTCGGTCTCGACGATCTGGCCGCGCATGCCTCGCGCGGGCTCACCGAGCGAACCAAAGTCCTGTTCGGGCCGCCGGGACGCGCCTATGTCTATTTCATTTACGGCATGCATGAGTGCCTCAATGTCGTTGCAGACCGCGAAGGACGGGCAGGTTGCGTCTTGATTCGCGCGCTGGAGCCGCTTTGTGGATTGGCCGAAATGTACCAACGCCGCAATTGGCATGGGCCGGCAGTTGGTCTTGCAAATGGTCCGGGAAAACTGACGCAAGCGCTCGCGATCACTCGCGCGAATTATGGCGAGCGCCTCGACTCGGGTGTCTTGCGCATCCGCCGATGGCGCTCGAAGCCCGATTTCCAAATCGCTGCCACACCGCGCATCGGCATCAAGGAGTGCGTCGATTGGCCGCTACGCTTCGTCTGGGCCGGGCACCCGTGCGTCAGTAAACGGAATGTTTAGAATAAACCGATGCGTCTCTCTGTACTCCTCATCGGTTTTTGCCTCTGCGCTGCCGCTCAACAGCCCGGCGCCTCCACGCTGGATGCGCACGTGAAGGCGAAAATCGACGGCTTTCCCGGCAAGGTGACGCTCTATGCAATGAATCTCGACACCGGCGCGACGTACGGGATTCAGCCCGATGATCCTGTCCCCACCGCCAGCACAATCAAGCTGGCGGTGATGATTGAGTGCTTCGCCGAAGCGGCTGAGGGCAAGCTGAAATGGACCGAGCCGCTGCGGCTCAGCGACGCTGAAAAAGTCTCCGGAACCGGAGTGTTGCAAGATCTCTCAGACGGCGATGAGCTTCCCATCCGCGACTTTCTGGACCTGATGATCGTCTTAAGCGACAACACCGCAACGAATACTATTCTGAATCGAATTGGCGGAAACGCGGTGAATTCGCGCATGGCCGAACTGGGGTTCAAGCAAACACGCATCATGCGCAAGATACGCGGCAATGGTACCAACCCGAACGTGTCCAGCGGGATTACTGAAGAGGGCGCCAAACCGGAGAACAAGAAATGGGGACTCGGGCGCAGCAGCCCCCATGAGATGGTCACGATTCTTGAAAAGCTCTATCGCGGCCAGATGATCGACAAATCGGCTTCCGACGAAATGCTCGCCGTGCTCAAACGGCAGCGCGATCACAATTGCATCGGCCGTGATCTGATAGACGTCCCCATCGCGAGCAAATCGGGATCGCTCGATCATCTGAGGAGCGACGTTGGAATTGTTTATTCGAAGCATGGCCCGATTGCCATGGCCATCACGGTTCAAGATATTCCGCAGGTCGACTACACGCCCGATAATCCGGGCGATCTCCTGATCTCGGCGCTGTCCCAAATTCTTATCGAGGGACTGGCTTCTCACTGAGCCGCGCGCGGTAAATCCCGGCGTGGTAAATCGATGTTAAGCTAATCCGCGTGGAGCGCTTGCTCGATGCCTTACGCGACGAACGCTCGCAAGTCGAGTTGGACGTAGCGGCCCTCGAGCTGGCCAGTATTGAGTTCCCCGGACTCGATCCGGAAGGCTCGCTCTTTCGCCTGGATAACCTCGCTGAGCAGATTCAATCCCGGCTGAGCGCCAATGCCTCCGCGCTCGATTTCATCAACGCCGCGAGCGAGCTCTTATTCGAAGTGCTGCAGTTTCGAGGCAACGAAGAGGAGTACTACGATCCGCGCAATAGCTGTCTCAATTCGGTGCTGATGCGCCGCGTCGGCATTCCCATTTCGCTTTCGGTCGTTTATATCGAAATTGCTCGGCGGCTGCGCCGTCCTATATACGGCGTCGGTCTTCCGGGGCACTTCATCGTCGCTTATGAAGATGCCGATGCGCGCTATTGGATTGATCCGTTCCACAGCGGCCGTATCTTGTCGTTTGCCGATTGCTGCGCGCTTGCCAAGCAAACGGCCAACGTCGATCTGCGAGCGAATCCCGCCGTGCTGGCGCCTATTCACAAGCGTCAGATCCTGGTGCGCATGCTAAGTAACTTGAAAGCGATCTATCTGCGCGGCGAAGCTTTCGAGAAAGCGCGGCGCGTGCTGGATCTGTTAATCGCCGCGATGCCTGAATATGCGGAAGAGTACCGTCACCGCGGCATTGTTCATATGCGGCAGCAGGATCACCGCGCCGCCCAAGCGGATTTCGAAACCTATTTACGCCTGGAGCCCGATGCACCGGAACGCGAGCAGGTTCACAAGCAGCTTCTCCTGATTGAGCGCTGGAAAGCCGGGATGAACTAGCTCGCCAGCTCCAGTTCCCGCACGCGCTTCGCGATCGTACGCAGATCCCGCAGAAACAGCTCGTACTCTTCTTCGTAGCGCTCGGGCATTCTCAAAACAGCGGAAGGGTGAACGGTTGCGACCAGTTCCTTTGCCCAGCGATGCGGGAAGAATTTTCCGCGCTGCGCGGTGATGCGGAAATCGCGGCCCATCAGCGACTGAGCCGCGGTAGCGCCCAGACACACCACCAGCTCCGGTTCGATCGCGGCCAGTTCGGCTTCGAGCCAGGGCCTGCAGGCTGAAATCTCGATCCCGCTCGGTTTGGCGTGAATGCGCCGCTTGCCGCGCTCCAGGAATTTGAAATGCTTCACCGCGTTGGTGACATAAATCTTTTCGCGGTCGAGCCCCGCTTCGTGCATCGCTTTGCTCAACAGCCGGCCCGAAGGTCCGATAAAAGGATGACCCTTTTGATCCTCTTCATCACCGGGCTGTTCGCCGACCATTATGACGTTGGCATCCGGCGGGCCTTCCCCGAAGACCACCTGAGTTGCGTGCTGATAGAGTTCGCAGCCGCGGCAGGCGGGCGCCGCTGCGCGCAGCGTTTTCAAATCGTGCGTGGCCGGTACCCACTGCGCGGCGGTGGTCTTTGCTTGCATTCGGGGAGGTTAGCCGCGCACGCTTTCGCTGCCCGGCGATACCTCTTCAAAATCGCCGGCGTCCTCCGGCAATTCGCCGGGAACGCGGAATTCGCCAAAATCTCCGGAGCGCTTGAACGGCACTTCGAATGGCGCTGAAACCACTTTCACGTTTGGATACAGCGAGGGGATGAGATTCTCGCTCACCGCGACATGGATCAGTTCCATCGTGTTTCGAATCCGGCAATACGTCACCGTGGACAAATCGATTTTGCCGACTGTCGGCGCGATGTTCGACAATGCCTCCAGGTCGCTCGGAAAATGGATGGGCGTCCGGATGCACGCGGGCGTCGACGCGGTCAGGGAATTGATATAAGTTGGTTTCCAATCGACATCGTTCACCAGGCGATCGTGCACCACGTCCGCCATCCCCAGGCCGACTGCGCTGTGATACGTCAGATCGCTTAAACCGCGCGCATAAATGCGATGCACGCGAGGCGTATTTGGAAACGGATTGTAATGGGCTTGCACGCTGCGATTGATGACTTTTGTATCCATCCCGGCGCCGCTGATGTTCTTGCCGATTTCATCCACAATCAGAACATCGATTTCGGGAGCCGGCAGTTTCGCCATCCAGGATTTCACTTCCGCCAGCAGCTTCTCTTCCTGGGCCATCATAGCCTCGACTCCCTGGGAGGAAGTGACCGCAACCAGTCCGGCCGTCTCGTGATGCGCTCCCTCTTCGACCGCCAGCCCGCCCAGAACTTTCCCCGTGGAAAAGACTTTCGCGCCCACGCTGCGAATCATCTGTTCGAGCCCGATGCGATACGCAAACGTATGATATTGCCGCGCGCCCGCGAATTTTCCGAGGCCGATGGCCATCATTTTGAACAATCCGCTCTCGAGCGCGCCTGAGAAATCGGTGTGCCATTTGACTCGTCCGATCAGGAAGACGCCGGCGGCATTATGGGCGTTCTTGTCCATGAACGTTTCGATGCCTTCGGCCGTCTTGCCAAGCGGCACGACGTCGAGCGAGCTAATCACCGGCACGCCCATGGTCGCTTCATGGATGCCGTAATGCGCCAGAACGTCGGATTGCCCTTCCGCAGTCGCCGCTCCGTGACTTCCCATGGCGGGAAAAATGAAGGGATCGGCTCCTTGCTGTTTCCAAAACTCAACAACCGATTTGACGATCGCCGCGATATTGGAAATCCCGCGGCTGCCAACGCCGATGGCAATGCGGCCGCCCTTGGGCACGCGCGAAACGAAATCGGCTTGCGCTAATTCGTTACGGATATGCGCTGGGATATTTGGAATAGCGCGGTTTGGAAAATGCTGCTCGGCAAGCACGAATCGCGGCAGATTCATGCTTTCAGGATACTCTCGCGGAGCTTATTGAGGCTTCTCAGGACGGCTCTGCGTCGCCGCCCCAGCTCTGCTCGAGAATCAGTGTATATTCGCCCGATGCATAGAGGTCGAAAGTGAACTCGTCCGGCTCAGCATGGTCGCAGCCGGAATCTCTGAGGCGCTGTTCGTACCACTGATCGAGATGCCGATGATAGCGGCGGAGGAATTCGGGAGTGAAAAGCTCGGTTGCAGGAAAATCGTGGAAGACTCCGTGCAGCCCGATGGAGCGCCGGAAGAGAGCGCAAAAATCCAGCACGCCCCAACCTTCCAGTTTCGTGCGGACATGCAGCGGTACGTGTTGCACCAGGAATCCGGCAAAAGTTTCCGGTAGAATCCGCCGGCCTTCGAAAATTCCGGAGGCTACTACGCACTCGACGCATTGCTCCAGCCAGCGGCTAATGTCTTTGCCGATGTAAAAGAGCATGCGAAGCTCCGCGTAACGCCCGCGCAGCAGTTGCTGATCGAGATCCTGCTTAGTGGTGTCCTCATGGGGCAGAAATCCTTGCAGCGCCAGGCTTGCTCGCGAACTCTCCATCAATACCGACGTATCTTCCGTACGCGAAAACGGATGCAAAATCAACGGGGGCAGCCGGAAAGCCTGCGTGGAAAGTCTCATGGGAAGATCTGCGACTGCTTGTAAATCGCTTTGACCTGTCATTTTAAACGAGAATCGGGGAAACTGCTCCCCAGATACCGTATCGGCAGCAAAGCCTCTGAAATGATTGCTTTCAGGAACTGCGGTTTTAGCATAAGCCCTACGGACTACGCTTGAACACAGTGGGCGCTGTCACCTCGCAGCATTTCGGGGCCGCGGGTCCGGGGATTTCCTTTGGCCGGTTCAGCTCCAGTTGGATTACCGCGTCCAGGTTCGTCCATGGCAGCGCGCCGGGAACCATCCGGCCGTTGATAAACGAAGTTGGCGTTTGCTGAATCTGTAGCTCCCTTCCAGCGCTGACGCTCTGCTCTATGGCCGGTGCGCTGGCGTGCGTGTCGATACACGTTCCGACCGCGGCGGCGTCCACATTTTGTTCCTTCGCAATCGCCAGCGTCTTATCGCGTAGATACTTGCCGAACGTCGCCTGCTGATGTTGGTAAACGTCATTCACGTCGCCTTGATGCTGGAAGATCCAGTCGTGAAAAGCCCAAAATGCCGCAGCCTTGCGATCGCTGAGGCAATGGCCCGCTTCCGCCGCGGCCTGGGCCCAGGGGTGAATTACAGCAATGGGAAAATCTTCGAAAACGACTCGAACGTCATTCGGATATTTCTTCGGAACGTTGTCGCGCACTGTGCTCGCGAATTCGCGGCAGTATGGGCACTGGAAATCGCTGAATACCACGATGGTTACCTTGGCATTCGCCGGCCCGAAGGAGGGGCCTCCGGCAGGCAGATGTTGCAGGTTGTCCAGAAATGGATTTTGGTTCAGGTCCCATAACAGGCCGCTGAAGAATCGCTCGCCGTCGGAGGAGACGTAATACAAGCGGTCGCCCACCTTGCGCGTATCCATGCTGAGATGCACTATCACTCGGGAAAATCCCGGATATGCGCTGGGAGTGGGGTCGTCAATCGCAAGTGTTACGCCCGCCGTGTAGCCTTCGATGTAGCGCATATAAGTCGCGAGCCTCGGCTTGTCGAGCTTGGGCGCAGCGGTAGCGGCGGCAAAGATGGCGCAGACGCTCACTCCGGCCAGCAAAAACATTCGCAGCATGATCGCTCTCAGTCTATCGACCTCAGCGCATCAGGCGCAGCTCGGGCGCATCTTCGAAATGCACATGAAGCTTGCCAGCCTGCGGATGAACAAGGATTCCATCTTCGCCGGGCGGCACCGGAATGTCGGCAGGACCGCTCACGATTGTAACGTTCGCTTCGTCTTGATCGGTAAGCAGCTTTCCGATGTGGAGATGCGTATGGCATTCGGTGCGATCTTTGACGGAGTTCACGGCGATGCCCCAGTTGTCGCCCCATGTCTCCTGTGCTCGCGCGATCGCCGCCGACCAAAGCGCCAGCCGGGTATCGGCACTCAGCGAAGAAAGCAAATGCGCGCCGGAACCATGCGTGCGCGGCAGCGCCAGTATCCGATCTGGTTTGGAGGGATCCGAGTCCTTCAAAAAGAAGACGGTCAGGTACGACGGTTTCTGTTCGGCCACGGCGCAGAGACCGCACACGCGCTGCGCCATCTCCTGCTTGTTGCCGATGTCGCAATGGCAGCCCGTGACATCCGCGCGCACAGCAAAAATCGACGTCAAAGCCAGTAAACACAGGTACTTCAGGTGCTTCTGCATTGGCTCATTATACTGAGGATTGTCGTCTCTGCGCCGGTTCCTGCCGCTTGCGACCATAGCTATTGCAATCGCGGCTCTCTACCTTTACAAATTGGACGGCGTGGGCGTGCTGGGGCCCGATGAGCCGCGTTATGCGGCCATTGGACGAGCCATGGCGCACACAGGAGATCTTGTTACTCCACGGCTGTGGGGCTCGCCCTGGTTTGAAAAGCCGCCACTGCTCTACTGGATGACGGCGCTCGGGACCTTTGCCGGTTTGAATCCAGACCTCTCTGGGCGCCTGCCGGTCGCCCTGCTCAGCCTTGCGTTTCTCGCGGTTTCATTCGTGCTGCTGCGGCGCGAATTCGGCTTCGAAGCTTCCGCCGTTTCAACGGCTCTGCTCGCCACTTCGGCGGGATGGCTCACTTACAGCCAATTGTGTCTCACGGATCTGCCGCTCGCGGCATTCTTTTCGCTGGCCGTATTGTTCGCGCTGCCTCTGCTCCGCGCCGAGCCGGAGAGGGCGCATATCCTCTGGAGATTTGTAGTGATCGGCATTTGCGTGGGCTTGGCAATTCTGGCGAAGGGGCTGGTACCGATTGCGCTCGCGCTTCCGTTCCTCTGGTTCCTGCGGAGTTACTGGCGACGCTGGTGGGTTGCGGTCGCCTCCTGCCTGGCGGTCGCTCTGCCGTGGTATCTCGCAGTGTATCTGCGAAATGGCTATCCGTTCGTCCAGGACTTCTTCATCAAGCATCATTTCGAGCGGCTTTATTCGGCCTCTCTGCAACACGTTCAGCCTTGGTATTACTATTTCCCGGTGCTGCTGGCCGGATTGTTTCCTTGGACGCCGCTGCTTGCGCTGTTTGCGGTGCGCGATCATTCGCAGCGCGAACGGAGGGCCGACCGGCGGCGCCCGTTCCTCGCTTCCATAGTGGTTATTGGGTTCCTATTTTTCAGCCTGGCGCTTAACAAACTTCCCGGCTACTTATTGCCACTGTTTCCGAGCCTCTTCGCTTTGTTGGGCGCGCGTTTTGAATTCCGCCGCCCGATGGAGTTCGCGCGCGCGTGGCTGATTCCCTGCGCGCTGCTGATTGCCGCGATTCCCTTGCTGGCACAGCTTCTGCCGCCGTCGCTCAGCCTTGGGCGTTTTTCTCCGGGAGCGATCCACGACGTCAGCCGAACGGAATGGTTCTATATCGCCGTACCCGTGGTGGTGGTCTTTCTGGCGCGCCGCTCCTGGGCCGGACTGTTGCTGATCTTGTGTATTGTGTCGGGCGGCATCTACGTCAAAGAGGTGGCGTACCCGCTTCTCGATAAACAAGTCTCCGCGCGCGGACTCTGGAGCCGGGTGAAACCCGTTTCGGGCCGGGTGTGCGATAACTGGGCGAATCGCGACTTCATCTACGGCTTGAGTTTCTACCGCGGAGCGCTGATTCCTCCCTGCGCCAGCGGTAAATTCGACTACGCGCTGCGCTCGTACGGCCACGGGCCGCCCGTTCTGGAACCAATAAAATAAGCCGGCCGGCGACAATGGGCCGACCGGCTCCCCTCCGAAAACAAATCGTCCGGCTTAGCGTGCTTTACTTTTGGCAAGCCGCTTGCGCTTCGCGCCGAAACCTACCAGCAGCAGGCCCGCGCTCAGCAGGGTAAGAGTTCCCGGCTCAGGCGTGCCGACCATGAACTCCTGATTGCGTCCGTTGCCCATGTTGACATCGGAGACGATCTCGTAATTGCTTAAATTGACTGAACCGTAGTTATCTTCGGCGAGAGTCACCCAGCTCGATGCGTTTACATCACTTGTGGTGTAGGAAGAATCGGTGATCAGCCAGCCGGCCTTCTGGATATCGGTCCTGGTCTGATCTGAAATGCCGGGCATTGTGATCTGGCTATATAGATACGCTTCCTCTTCATACTCCTGGGCGACATTGGAATCGCTGTGATGGTACGTATTGCTGAAATTGCCGCTCGACAGCGGCGTGATATTAGCTTGCCACGGGGTGTTGAGATAGCTCTCATCCATGTAGTCGATGCACATTGCGGCGTAATCCTTGCCGTTGATCTGCATCTCGTAAGGGCTGATGTAGACGCCGTCATTAATGATATTGGTGGGATCGCCCGCATTCACGAGCTTCACGGTTGTGCCTATGGGAGTTGCCGAGAGTAACGCCGCTCCTAATAAAAAGGTGAATATGATTTTCATAATTGTTCTCCGATTGGTTCGAGTTTACGAGCGTATTTGGGCGCGATCTATTGGTCTGTGAGGGTTAAGGCGGTCCAAGACTCTTAGTCCCGGACCCTTAGGAATGCATATTTTCAGCCGTGAACTGCATCCAACCGTCATGAGTCAGCTAAAGAAACTTGGAAACAGCGATCTGGAAATCACTTCTTTAGGTGTCGGTGCTTGGGCCATGGGCGGCGGCGGTTGGCAATTCGCCTGGGGCGAGCAGGACGACAGAGATTCGATTGCGGCGATCCGCGCTGCACTGGACGCCGGTATCAATTGGATAGACACAGCGGCGGTGTACGGGCTCGGGCATTCGGAGGAGGTGGTGGGCAAAGCCCTGGAAGGTGTTGCGAAAAAGCCTTACGTCTTCACGAAGAGTGAGCGCCGGTGGGATGACAGCGGCAAAATATACCCATCGCTGAAAGCCGATTCGATCCGCAAGGAATGCGAAGACAGCCTGCGGCGACTGAAGCTCGAGAGGATCGATCTGTATCAGCTTCACTGGCCTGAACCGGAGCAAGACATCGAGGAAGGATGGACTGAAATGGCACGGCTCCAGCAGGAGGGCAAAGTGCGCTGGATCGGCGTATCCAATTTCAATCCGGCGCAGATGCAGCGCGCCATGCGGATCGCGCCCATTACGTCCTTACAGCCGCCCTATTCGCTGCTGGCTCGAAAGGCTGAACCTGAGATTCTGCCTTTTGCGCGCGAGCACGGCATCGGGGTTATCGTTTACTCGCCCATGCGCGCCGGCTTGCTGATGGGAAAGATGACGAAAGAGCGCGCGCGGAATCTTTCAAAAGACGACTGGCGCACGCGGGACAAAGATTTTCAGGAGCCGCAACTCAGCCGCAATCTGGAGCTGGTGGAGATTCTCCGGAAGATCGCGGAGCGGCACGGCCGGACTCCCGGCGAAGTGGCGCTGGCGTGGACGTTGAACAATCCGGCGGTGACCGGCGCGATTGTGGGGCTGCGTCGAGCGGACCAGGTGGAAGGTGTCGTGGGCGCGCTGTCATTCCGGTTAGCGCCCGGCGAAGTTTCCGAGATCGAGGCGTTCTTTACAGCAGGTGCTCCAGCTTCAGCTCCGTCAGATCGCGCACCAGGTAGTCCGGCTCGGCAGCGCGAAGCTGTTCCAGCGGAGTGACGCCGGTCGCCACGGCCACGGATTGAAAGCCGTTCGCCTTGGCGGCTTGCACGTCGTTGGTGTGATCGCCGATTAATGTCGTACGGCAATTTGTCGTGACGAGCCGCTCGCGCTTTGCCCGCTGAGCGGCAATGCGCGCCAGTCTCGCTCGCGTGTGTCCATCTTCGGCGAAGGCGGCAATGGAGAAATACCCGCCAAGCCCGGCGAGTTCCACTTTTTTCCAGCCGATGCGGCTCAGATTTCCCGAGACCAGTCCCAAGGCGGCGCCTTTCTTCTTTAGCGCAACCAGGAACTCGCGTACGCCTTGGCATACGTACGGGGAAAGATCTATTGCGCAATTGCCGATATAGGCGTTTTGGCATTCGGCCATGATGGCGTGAAGAGCTACGCGCGCTCGGTGCTGACCGTAGCCTGCCGCGCGTAGCATTCCGGTGATGAGATCGCGATCGAGCATGCCCGCGGTCGCCACATTCTCGAGATGCGTATCGATTCCCGTTACTTTGCGAATACCATCAATCAGGGCTTGTTTGTGATGCTGCCCGGCCCCGCGCATCAGGGTTCCATCGATATCGAAGAGCACCAGTGCCGTTGCTTTATTCACCGGCAGGCAGCTTCCTTAGAAAGCCGTTCAGCAGCTTTAGAAATGTACCGGCGACGCGTTGTCCAATTTCCAACACTTCCGCGTGGCGCAGTTTTTCGCCGCTCAGGCCGGCCGCCAGATTGGTGACGCACGAGATACCGAGAACTTCGATGCCCAGGTGATTGGCTGCGATTGTCTCGGCCACGGTCGACATGCCCACCAGATCTGCTCCGATGGAGGCGAGAAAGCGGATTTCCGCCGGAGTCTCGTAACTGGGACCGAGCATAGCCGCATAGACGCCTTCGTGTATGGGGATGCCGAGCTCGCCGGCCGCGTCGCGGGCCAATTGCCTCAGCTCCGCCGAATAGGCTTCGGTCATATCGGGAAAACGCGCGCCGAGCTGCGAGTTATTGGGCCCCACCAGGGGATTCGTGCCTTGCAGATTGATGTGGTCGGAGATGAGGACCAGCGCACCTTTGGCGTAATCGGGGTTGATGCCGCCGGCCGCATTCGTCAACACCACGCGCTTGACTCCCAGTTCGCGAAATAAGCGAATCCCGCTGGTGACCTGCTGCGCGGTATAGCCTTCGTATTGGTGAAAGCGGCCGGACATGACGGTCACATCGACGGCTTGTTTGCCGTTCGCGCCGACGGTCCCTACGATCAGCTCACCCGCATGCCCGACTGCTGTCGAAACGGGAAAACCCGGCAAATCGGAATAGGGAATGCGAGTCGCGTGCAGCAGCGAATCGGCGAATGCGCCGAGGCCGCTTCCCAGCACGACAGCGGTCTTTGGGCGAATAGAGGTTTTCGATTTGACAAGCTGCGAGGCGGTCATGCTTAGGCTTGCGTTCGGCGTGTTGTCATTTGGGAATAGGCTACACCAGCGGCTGAATGCGCGGAGCACCGCCGGGCGCTAAGTGCAGTTTCGGATCCGTATCGATCTCCTCAAATATCCGGCGCATCACCTGCGCATCGACATCGGATGCATGTTGTGCCTCGACCGGATAGCGGATGAGGATTTCGCAGCCCGCTTCGGTGAAGTGTATGCTGCCGATGGGTTTGGGTGCGGTGACCTGCACGCTAATGGAGCGCTCGAAGGCGGCGTGCTGGCGCTCGATCGATTCGCGATACTCCTCGTAGACCGACTCGACGGCAGCGGTGAGTCTTTTTCGCACGGAGTTGTGATCGGCATCGGGAGTGATGGTAAGCGATAGCGCGTGCCAGACATACTCGCCGCCGGGCGCCTGCTTTAACCAGGAGTACGGCTGGAAAATCATGGAATTGGCCCACACGGCGACGCGGCCGGTTGGATGCATGTCCGCGCCGGTTCCGGCCAGCTCCATAAGGAAGAAGCGCACCAGGCCGATTTCGACGACCTGGCCTGTAACGCCGGAGACTGTGACGCGATCGCCGACACGCAGCCCGTAGCGGCCGATCAAGAAGAAGTAAGCGACCACCGAAAGGATCACGTTCTGCAAAGCGAGCGCCAAGCCCGCGGCCAGAAATCCGACAAAGGTCGCGACCGAGCTGAAGCTGGTAAAGAAGCCCAGCGCAACGACGATCACGATGGCGAAAGCGATGACAAATCGCCGCAGCAGCATGAATTGCCGGCGCCGCCGCGGTTCGCGAACATAACGGTAAATCGCTGTGTGCCAGAGGCGGGCTAACACCAGCAGCAATATGATGGCGAGCACGACCACGGCGGAGCGAATGGCGAGATACCGCAAGGTGGATTTGTACTCCTGGTTCAGACTATTGCGCCAATCCTGCAGGCCCGCGCGGCTGGTCTGAAGGACGATGCCTTGTTCGCTCAGCGGCGTCATCACGCTGGTCAGTTGCTTGAAATGACCGGCAAGCTGCTGAATCTGCTTGCGTGCGTTTTCGACCTGCGCCGGGTTGTTCTGCGCGTCTGAGGCGCTCACCAGCGTTTCGCCTTCATTGATCGCGGTGCGCAACGCTGTGCGGAGCGGATTTTTCACCTTGTCGATTTCGGCGAGCAGGCGGTTGGTTTCAGCGAGTACGGAATCGAGTTGAATGCGAGCCTGCGCCAGATTTACGGCTTCGGTCAGTAAGCTCATCAGCCCTGCGAATTGCGGCTCGAAGGGCTGGGTGGAGGCAGACTGCGCCGGCGCTGCTTTCTGCGTGGTACTCAGCGCAGCGGGAATGGAATCCGAGTTTTGCAGATCGTTGATTTCTCCTAAGAGGCCGCTCGCCGCATTTCCGCCTCCCGGAGCGCTTGCGAAGGAGACCATGTTTTGGATCGCGCTCTGCGACTCTTTCGCTAAATTGAGAAACGCGGCGAGGGTGTCGCGCTGAGAAACAAGCGTTATCCGCTTTCTTCCCGATTCGCGTTGGATCTGAGTATTAAGCGTGTCGATTTGCGACTCCAGATTCTTGACGCGCTGGTCGGCTTTATCCGCGGCTTGCTGCAAACTGGGGCTGGCGCTGGGAGGGGCGGCAGTATTCGCCACATTTCCGAGCGCCGCCGCTTCAGTTTTGGCAAACGTGAACGCCAGTTGGACGACTCGCTTCGAATTTTCTCGGACGTTGTCTTCGAGCAGCAAATTTTGAGGCGGCGCCGCCGCAGGCTGCTGCAGAGCGTTCACGCGCTGGTACCAGGCGATGGTCTGGTTCAAATGCTGCAAGACATCTTGGGGGCTGAGGGCTGGAGGCGCAGGAAGGGCGAGGGGAGTGAGAAATAACCAGAAGCACACAGGCTGAAGCCTGTGCCACAATGCTCGTCTCATGCTGAGAGGAGCAGGCCCGCAATGCAGGCGGACATGAAGTTGGCGAGCGTTCCGACCAGCATGGCCTTGACACCCAAACGCGCCAGATCGGATTTGCGCGACGGTGCGAGCGCACCGATTCCACCGATCTGAATGGCAATCGAGCTGAGATTTGCGAAGCCGCACAGCGCGAAGGTCGCTATGGTGAACGAGCGCGGCTGGAGCATCGCCCTTATTTTGCCAAGATCCACGAACGCGACGAATTCGTTGAGGACCATTCTGGTTCCGAGCAGGTTGCCGATGCTGGCGCAATCGTGCCAATTCACTCCCAATGCCCAGGCCACCGGCGCAAACACCCAGGCGAGAATCTGCTGCAGCGAAGCGGGCACCCAAGTGAGATGGGAATGCACCCAGCCAAGGCCCCCGTTGATCATGGCGATCAATGCCAAAAAAGCGATCAGCATGCCGGCGATATTGAGCGCCAGGTTCAAGCCGTCTCCGGCGCCGCGGGCGGCCGCGTCGATCACGTTCACTCCCTGCTTCTCGATTTCGACGGTGACGGTTCCCATGGTCAACGGCTTGCCGGTTTCGGGCACGAACATTTTGGCGAGCATGATGGTGGCTGGAGCGGTCATGATGACGGCTGTGAGCAGATGCGCGATGGAAACGCCGGCGATGGCGACGTAGGCGCCCATAACCGCTCCGGAAACATGCGCCATGCCGCTGGTCATGACGGTGAAGAGCTCGGATTCGGTCAAGCTTTCGAGAAAAGGCCGGATGGTGACCGGCGCTTCGGTTTGACCCATGACGATGCTCGCCCCGACGCAGGTGGATTCGGCTCCGCTGGTTCCCATGAATCTTTGCATCACGACGGCCATGGCTTTCACGAAGACTTGCATGATGCCGAGGTAGTACAAGATGGCGAAGAGCGAGCAGATGAAGATAACTATGGGGAGTACTTGAAACGCGAAGACGACGCCGAACTGATCGTTCTTCAGGCCAAGCTTGTCGCCGAAGACGAAGCTGGAACCCGCGGTGGTGTAGTTCAGCAGCGCGTTGACTACGAGGCTGACGCCGTAGAACAACTCGCCAAATTTTGTTTTCAGGACTAAGAACGCGAATGCGAATTGAAGCGTGATGCCCCAGAGCATGACACGCTTTTGGATCGCCGAGCGGCGAGTCGAGAAGAGGTAACCAGAAAGTACGATGGCAACTAAGCCGACAAGCCCGTCGAATCTGGCCATCCCGCTCCGGCGGCTAACTGACGACTTCTAAGATGAGATCGCGCTCGTCGGCCGGTTGCTGGGAGATTCTGAAAGCATCTTCCACCAAGTCGGCGGCCTCCTGCAGATGCTCGTCGGTGGTGTAGTAGATGCGGCACAGAATGCTGCCGGTGTCGATTTTTTGTCCGACTTTGACTTCCAAAATCACGCCCACGGCGGGGTCGATGGAATCTTCCTTGGTATTTCTGCCGGCTCCGATCATGGAAGAGGCCTGGCCGATCAGTTCGGCATCGATGACGCTGACGTAGCCCGCGCGCGGGGCGGTGATTTCCTGCGCGCCGGTCGCGTTGGGCAGAAGCTCGAAATGATCGAGAACGCGCGGATCGCCTCCCTGGGCGCCGATCACGTCCTTTAATTTCTGGTAGCCCGAACCGTCGAGCAGCTTGGATTGCGCAATCTCGCGAGCTTCATCCAACGTCTTGGCGATCTTGCCGAGATAGATCATGCGAGCAGCGAGTTCAAGCGAAATCCTGGTCAGATCCGCGGGCCCGGCATTCTGCAGGGTTTGCGAGACTTCCATGACTTCGAGCGCGTTGCCGATAGCGTAGCCGAGAGGCTGGTTCATATCGGTAATCAACGCCTGCACGCGCTTGTCGAGACGGCGGCCGATGCCAACCATCATTTGCGCGAGCCGCCGCGCCTCCACCTGCTTCTTCATAAAGGCGCCGGAGCCGACTTTCACATCCAGAATCAGCGCGTCGAGCGAGACGGCGAGTTTCTTGGACATGATGGAGGAGGCAATTAGCGGAATGGATTCGACGGTGGCGGTTGCATCGCGCAACGAATATAACTTGCCGTCCGCGGGTGCGATTTCCGGGGTCTGCCCGATAAACGCGAGTTGATGTTCGGCGAGCACGGCGCGAAATTCGTCAATCGTGAGATCCGTGCGTAATCCGGGAATCGACTCCAGTTTGTCGAGCGTGCCGCCGGTATGGCCTAGGGCGCGGCCGGAAATCATTGGAACGACAACGCCCGCCGAGGCGGCAATCGGCGCGGCGATTAAGCTGGTTTTATCTCCCACGCCGCCGGTTGAATGCTTATCGACCTTGGTTCCCGGAATTGAGGACAGGTCCACGATGGAACCGGAGTTCATCATCAATTCGGTCAGGGAACTCACTTCCCGGTCGGTCATGCTCGAGAAGTAAACGGCCATCAGAAAGGCCGCCAATTGGTAATCGGGAATTTCACCGCGAGTATAGCCATCTACAAGGAATTGCAGCTCTTCCGGCGCTAGTTCCTCGCCATCCCGCTTCCTATGGATCAGGTCAACAGTACGCATTTTTCGAATTCTAAGCGTACCATTGCGTTGCGTGAACTCCTGTAGTTAAGAGGCTTAAATGAAGACTTGGCGCAGATGGGACTCTTCGATCCGCAAACCTATGTAGAACGATCCGAACAGGGCATAAACCGCGCTCACTTCATCGAATCTCATTTCATAGATCAGCTTCTTGAAGACGAGCGGGTCATCGGCGAACAAATCGACCCCCCACTCCCAATCGTCAAAGCCGATGGAGCCGGTTATGATCTGCCTGACTGTGCCGGCGTAGCGGCGTCCGATTGCGCCATGGTCATGCATCAAACGCTGGCGCTCAGGCATGGGTACCTGGTACCAGTTTTTCTCTTCCCCGCGCTTGCGATCCATGGGATAGAAGCACAGATGTCTGGCGGGTGGAATTTCCGGGAACAGGCGCGGCGCCATGGCGTCGGCCTGGCGGGCGAGCACTTCCTGGACGGCGGCATTCCACTCGGGCGAATGCGGATCGAGACCGCGCTCGGCGAGCTGGTGGTAGGTTTTCGACGAGGTTTCGTACAAGCCGAGCTCAATTACCGAAATATAGGAATGCACCGGCTCCAGATACTCGGAGAACTCGAGTTTTGCAAGCGCTAATTCAGCGCAATGCAGATCTTCGAGCGAATCGCGGAAGTGCAGTAGCAGCAGGTCGCCTTTGTGCCCGAGAAGCGAGTACGCGGCGGAATGGGTGGGCTTATCGGAAAGGATCTGAGCCGCCTGTTCCAACATTCGCTCGCGGGGCGCGTCGTCAAGCTGACGCCAAGCAGCGCGCCGCAAGCGGAACATCTGGTGCAATACCCAGGCGCCTTCCAGAGTTAGCGGAACCGCCGGTATTTCAGCCATGCTGCAGCTCCCATTCGGGGGCGGGGAGACCCGGCATTTGGTGAGTGTAGCGGCCTTGGAAAATTTCCGCGAAGAGCTGCAACATTTCGTCGTGGACGCGCGCGTTGTCGGCTAAGAGATAGCGCCCGTACAAATCCAGCGGCTCATCGCGCATGCCGGATGTTTTTCCGCCCGCTTCTTCGACCAGCAGCGTACCGGCGGCCATATCCCAGGGATTGAGGCCGAATTCCCAAAATGCCTCCAATCTTCCGCAGGCAGTGTAGGCCAAATCGAGAGCCGCCGAACCGCCGCGGCGCACGCCGTGCGTCATCATTGCGAGCTGGTAATAGAAATGAATATTGACGTTTTGGTGGCGCTTGCGGCTGGGAAATCCGGTGGACACCAGAGCATCGTTCAGAGTGGCGGTTTGGCTGACGCGAATGGGCGCGCCATTCAGCCGCGCACCGGCGCCGCGCTCGGCGGCAAACAGTTCGCGATTGAGCGGATCATAGACCACGCCCGCGATAACTTCGCCTTTTTTTGCGAGCGCGAGCGTAACGTTCCAGGCTGGATAGCCGTGGGCGAAATTAGTGGTGCCGTCGAGGGGATCGACATACCAGCGCAATTCAGATTCGAGTTCTGCGCGTCCGCCCTCTTCGGCGACGATGCCGTGGCGCGGAAAACGTTCCTTCAGCCGCCGGATGATGAATTGTTCGCTGGCGCGATCGGCCGCGGTGACCAGGTCGTAGGCGCCCTTCAGCTCAAAACCGACGCCGCGATGCGCCAGCAGCAGTTGTCCCGCTTCGCGAGCGATCTCGATCGCGACGTCCAGAAAACTATCCATATATGTTTTTACTTCAGCACATGGATGCACCGGATTGCGGCGTTCTACGCGGCTTGGAGACGGGCGCGCTCTCGGGAGGCGAGGACGCGTTCCATCCAGATGCCGGACATACTGCCGAGGAAGTCTTGGATTTCGTCGATTGAAAATTCAAAGCCATTTTGCATTGTGGTGCTTGGGTCGAAGGGGCGGTTTTCTTTTTTAGCTATGAAGTATTGGCGCGTAGCGGCTTCGAGGGCTTCGGTCCGCTTTTGTTTGTCCGCTGCTTTTCGTTCCTGCTGGAGCTGGCGCAGCTCGGCGGTGTCCTTTTCGCGGCGGCGGTGCAAGCGCGCTTCCTGTAAGTGCAGATTGCGAAGTCTCTGTTCGTTGAGGGAGGCAATGTGGAGTTCGATTAAGGCGGGCCGCACGGAGGGGTCCTGGTCTTCGAAGAGATTGGCGAATTGCAGATGGCCTTGGGCATAGATCGCCATTTCAAGACCGGGGATGCGGGCCAGGCGCCAAGCGGTATCGGCGATCCCCTGAGCTAGATCGGATTCGAGCTGACCGACGGGCTTGAGTTCATCTTGATAGGCGCGGATGTGGCGTTCGTAGAGAGCGGCATCCTCGCTGGGCAGCAGGACGGTGCGACCGGTCAGGGCGGTTTTGACGGCGTTCAACGACACCTTGGTTTTGCCAGTGAGACTCGTCGGTCCGGTGCTGAGTTGGGAATTGGCGCGATTGGCGGTTAATTGGGCTTCAGTCATGTTGTTCTCCAGTTCTCCAGAAAAAGGAATGGCTCGCGGACGGGTGCCCTCTACGCGAGCCTGTTGGAAGATAGCATGGGGAAGGGCGAAAACGTTCTTTGAGCCTTTTAAAATCGCTGTAAGTTGGTGAGAGGTTAGGGAGAAATAAGTTTTTGTTCTTTTGTGACTCACTTGCAAGATGCGTCGGAAAGAAGCGGGCGGGGCCCTTGACGGAACGGGAATGGCTGTTGATTCAGTGCGACCGGGGTGACGTGGAGAAGATTGCCTGTGAAGAAGCGGGAAACGTGCACGCCGCGACTGTGTCCACTCCCTTGTCCCGCCTCAGCACGCACTGATCTCGGAAGGCGAACAGCGCAGCGGCCTGCTGTGCGGATTAGCGCTAGCTTCCCAGCGGCCAAACAGCCCGACCGATGCACCGGAACGTAAACGCTGGGCCGTCATAGGCGATGTATCCAGCCGAGTCTGCTCAGTTTCCGTGTTGCGCGTTTGAACGAACTCGCTGACGCGAGGGATGCTACGCGTGGGCTGCGGATCGGCTGCGCGGACGTATCGGCGGTCGCGTACTTGAGCGATAATGAGGATCGCCGTGCTGAGCTTCACATGGTCTTGCAGTAATCCCTTCCGGCTCCCTAGCCGACGAAACGACGAAAATCAATTGAAATTCCATAGCTGTACGTTGCCATAGTTGGCCGACTCCCTCGCAAACATCAGCGAATTCCCTCAAACGGCCTTATCGAAAGTGAGCCAGCGGTCAGTTCTGCGCCAGTTATCGGCTGAGCGTCGCTAGCTCACCTCCGATAAGCTTCTAGCGTCACTCGTTCTCGATCCCGAAAGAACCTGGCTCCCTCGACCATGACTTGTCACTTTCCGATAAGCCGGTATATCAGCCAGTGAGAGCAGGATCAGTAAACACAATCGCGACTACACGAGATTTACCCCAGTGGCCTCGACTGGATCTGACATTGTTCAGGTACGCGTTGGCGGGTTTTGCGGAATGTGCGGGAGAATGGACGGCCTCTAAGGCAGTTCCGCTGCCGCGAGCTTGCGGAGCACGAACGGATTGTTAGAGAGCCGGCGGTCCCAGCCGCGCCAGATCTCCCGGTTGCCGACCTCCAGAGCGGCCGCCTGGTCCACGGCACCGGCGCGGCGGAGCAGCGCTGCCAAAGACGCGTCGAGCGTCGTGAGAGAAATCGCATTCAGCAAATCGCTCCGCACGTCGGGGTTCGATGCCAACAGCCCGCGGCGCAACTCCTGATACTTCCGAATCGCCTCGTCCAGTTGGCCCGTTTCGGCATCATGGTCGGCGAGAGCGCGCAGAGTGATGTCCGCCTCGCTCCCAGGCTTGAGGACTGCGGCGGGATAATCTCCGATATCGCGCAGGCGCCGAAAGGCCTCTTCAATCCTCGCGGCGGCATCGCTCTCGCGATGCATCCGGCGGGCGGCATAGGAGGAACCGGCGAGGAGGAGTACTTCCAGACGGCGTGCGGCCACATCGTCGGGAACCTCCCGAACCCTCATCAGCGAGTGATCGTAGACTTCGAGTGCTCGCTGCGGATTTCTGCGCCGCAAGAGATCGCCTAAGTAATGCCCGGCGGTCGCGATCGCAGTTCGGATTTCGTAAATATTGCGATCCATCTGGGCGAATTTTTCGAGCGCATCGAAGGCCTCCTGCAGCCGGGCGGCGGCCTCCTCAGGCCGGTTCAGATTGATGCCGCCGTCTTCCCCAAGAAGGAGTCCTTCGCGGCAGCGGGTCTGGTACAGGATCACCCGGGTGTAATAAGTGTCCCCCTCGTCGCGGAGCAGTTGTTCCCACAGCTTACGCGCCTGGCGGACGGCTCCCTGCGCACCCTGCAAGTCGCCCAGACCGGTCAATGCGCCGGCAAGCATGTTGAACGCCTGCGCCCGCGGCCCCGGCACGGTCGAGGTGTTTCGGGAGTAATCAATACCCAGCCGGGCGTAACGGACGGCTTCCTGGAACCGATGGAGGCCCGTGTGAACTTCGGCCAAATCTCCGTAGATATAGGTCGCTCCGTTAATCTCGCGGCGTGTCAGACTGCCGAGCCGCGCCAAACGGTCGAAGCCCTCCTCAGCCTTCGGGGACCAGGCGATAACTTGCTCCGGGCGGCGTTCGGCATACGCGACCACCGCGAGGTCATGCGCCACATTAGCCATCTGCCAAAGCGCTTCCCGGTTGGTTGGATCGGCCGCCAGAACAGTGTTGGCGATCTCTCCCGCCTTCCTGAGGCTTTTTTCAGCCTCTGCATACTGGCCCAGTTGGTTCCACTCCGGAACTCCCTGAAGACGCGCGATGCGCAGATAGCCGGCGCCGATTTCGAGCGCCAGTTGCTTATCGCGGAGAGCGTCCGGACGCAGGCTTTCCAGATATTGAATGGAGGTGGCCACGAACTTCCTGTGGAACCGCAGGTCGCTGCCGGCATTCGGTGTATTCAGTTGTGATTCGAAATCCAGCAGTTGCCGGGAGACCCGGCGTAACTGTGTCACGCGGGCTTCCGCGATCGCGCGCTGGCGCTCGGCGATGTACAGCCCCGCCGCGAGACTCAAGATCACCACCGCAGCGGCGCTCACCGGGATCCAGTAACGCCGAACAAACTTTCCCGAGCGATACCAGAAGTTAGCCGAGCGGGCCCGCACCGGCCGCGATTCGAGAAAGGCCTTGAGATCGTCTGCCAACTGCTCGACGGTGGCGTAGCGCGCCTCCGGTTCCTTGCGCAGAGCTTTGAGCAGAATGTAATTGAGATCCGCGGGAATGTCGGGATTCAGGCGGCGGACCGGAGCGGGATCGGTGGCGCAGATCGCGGCGTCGATGGCTTCCGCCGTGCGATCGGGAAAGGCATGTGGCGATTGCCCGGTAAGGAGGCGATAGAGGACGGCACCCAGAGAATAGACATCCGTTGCGGTACTCTGGGCCGCCCCGCGGACCTGCTCGGGGCTGGCATAGTCCGGCGTCAGCAGGCGCTCCTGAGTGCGGGTCTGATCGGTCTCGGCATCGAGAATCTTAGCAATTCCGAAATCCAGCAGCTTCGCTTGGCCGGCCGCGTCGACCAGGATGTTGGAAGGCTTGATGTCGCGGTGGATGATCAGGTTGCGGTGGGCATAAGCGACCGCATCGCACACTTCGAGAAACAGGCGGAGTTTGCCGCGCAGGTCAAGCTTCCGCGAGTACACGTCGATGGGAACGCCATCGATATAATCCATCACTAGGTAAGGGCGGCCGTCGCCAGTCTCGCCGACGTCGAGAAGGCGGGCAATTCCGGGATGCTGCAGCCTGGCCATAATCTGGCGCTCCCGCAAAAACCGGGACCGCAACGAAGCACCCGGAACGCGACGGCAGAGCAGCTTGATGGCGACGTGTTGCTCGACTTGGCCATCGGCGCGCTTGGCCAGAAAAACCTCGCCCACGCCGCCACGGCCGAGAAGGTGCTCCAGTCGGTACGGTCCGCAATGAAGTCCTGGTGCGGGAAACTCTTCCAAAGACTCCAGGAAAGCTTGAGCCGCTCCTGAAACCATCTCCGCCATTGGTGTATCAGGCGAGTCGAACTGGAGGAGGGATTCCAATTCTGCCTGCAAGTCCCCCGGAAGCTGGCGCCGCTCGAAGTAAAGCTCGCGCTGTGCGGGAGTGAGATCATCCACCTCGCGGAATAGTCGGAGGACCTCGTCTCGCATAACTCCAAACATGATGCCACGGCTTAGCGCTTCCCGGAAATTGACGGCGTAACCGGCGCCGCGAGGCTCACCCCTCACTCTCCTGCTAGGCTGGCGGTTTGAGTGCCCCTGACTGATATAGCGAGGAATCTCCAGAGAATTAGCGAAGCGTATAATGATTCCCATTGACGCTGAATCGCACCCGCCTATAACCGAGTTGCTGCATCAAATGCGCGCCGGCAACGAACTGGCACGGGGCGAACTGATGAGCGTGGTCTACCAGACCCTGCACCGGATCGCCGATTCGCAGCTTCGCAAGGAACGGCCGAACCATACTCTGCAACCCACCGCTCTCGTCAACGAGGCATATCTAAGGCTTTTCGGCCATTCTGAAATCCAATTCGCGGACCGGGCGCACTTTTTCGCGGTCGTATCTCGGGTGATGCGGCGGATCCTAGTGGACCATGCCAGGGCGCGAGCGGCGGCATGTCGCAAGGAGGAGCAAGTCCAGTTAGATACGTCCATCGACTTCGAAGCTGGAGGCAGCTCCGAGCCGATGAAACTTCTGGATCTGGACCTCGCTATGGAAGCGCTCGCCCGGGAGCGGAGTTCGCTGGCCGAACTTATCGAGATGCGCTACTTCGGAGGCATGACCGCAGAAGAGACGGCCGAAGTAGTCGGCCGCTCCGTGCACGTAGTCCGTCATGAGCTTCGTCTGGCGCATGCATGGCTGCGGCGCGAGTTGGCGGGGCCGCATTGAACGCCGCCCTCCGTGAACCTTAAACTTCAAAGCAACGCGGCAAGTCCGTGACTGCGCATTTATTTTGCTCGTAACCTGCTAAATTTCGCCTCGAATCTCGCTTACCCAAACAGAGGGCAGTCTGGGATCAGAACGTAGGGACTGACGGAGGGCTAAGTTATGGGGCGCCTTTTTCGTAAAGGCAGGAGCACGGCGGTAACGGCTTCTCTGCTATTTGTCGTGGGAGCAATCTTCATTTCGAGAACGGTGGAGGGACAACTTCCGCCGTCATCGAACCGGACGTTCATCCCCAATGGGACCTTGTTCTTCAACCCGGGCGGCGCTTCTCAGACCTACAGCACGGTTGGCGGAGGAATCGACCAGACGGGCCCATTCTTCCAAAGCCTGGGCACCAACGGCCGAAGTTGCGGGTCGTGCCATCAGCCGAGCGACGGCATGTCGGTATCCGCCCTGAACGTCCAATTGCGCTTCGATCAGACCGCCGGCCTGGACCCGATCTTTCGTACGGTCGACGGCTCGAACTGCGATCATGACGTCGATATCTCGACGCTTCGGGGACGCTACTTCGCCTATAGCCTGCTGCGCACGCGGGGCTTGATCCGCATCTTCCTGGCGGTCCCCGCAGGCGCGGATTACGCGGTCACCGCCGTCAGCAATCCATACGGCTGCAGCGAGACCAATGTAATCTCGCAGTACCGCCGGCCATTGCCGGCCACGAATCTTCAATTCCTAAGCGCTGTGATGTTCGATGGCCGGGAGTCCACTCCGCTCACGGGTACAACCAAAATCCTTTATGCGAACTATCCCGGGTCGCTCGAAAGCGACTTGATCCACCAGTCGCTTGATGCGACCATTACCCACGCACAGGGCGACGGTACGAGGCCGACACCCGCGGAGCAGCAGGAAATCGTCAATTTCGAGATGGCGTTATTCACAGCGCAATCCGTCGGGTTCTTCACCGGACCTCTGAACTCCGCTGGCGGCAATGGGGGGCCGATACCCTTGGCCACACTGCCGTTCTTCATTAGCATGAACTCGAGCATCCACGCTTTACTCCCTAACGGTCCGGAACAGCCGGGCGGGTTGGTGACGCCGGGCGACGGTCAGTTCACTTCCAACATCTTCAATCTCTACGACGCCTGGTCAGGACTGCCTTCATATGATTTCAGGGCGTCGGTGGCCCGAGGGCAGGCCATCTTCAACACCAGACCCGTCACCATCACCGGGGTAGCCGGCATCAACGACGATGTTTCCGATGGCGGACTGGTCGCTGGGGGCATTCCATCGCTTACCGGAACTTGCGGCACCTGCCACGACACGCCCAACGTAGGCAACCACTCTTTCCCCACGCCCTTGAACATCGGCACCGGCGACCCGAGCCCTTCAAATGTATCTGTCAATATGGGCGGAATCGATATCAGCTATCTGCCGCAAATCACGGTATGCCAATTAGTGAACGGCCAGCCGAGCGACAACTGCAAAACCACTAGCGATCTCGGCCAAGCCTTGATCGACGGCAAGTTCGCTCATGTCGGCAAGATCAAGGGACCCATCCTGCGCGGCCTCTCCGCGCGCGCCCCATACTTCCATAACGGCTCCGCTAAGGGCCTGCTGGATGTCGTGCATTTCTATGAGAACCGGTTCGGACTTGTCCTGAGCCCACGGGACGAGCTAGACCTGGTCAACTTCCTGAGTGTGCTCTGAGTGGATTCATCCCATGGACGGGGAGGACTAAAAGCGATGGCAACTCAACCTCAACCATCGATAAGACCGATCGATCAGGAGAAGCTCAACGCTCTGCTTGGCCAGGCCGTACAGGACATGGGCGCGTCACTGCACGCTGCGCTGATTGTCATCGGCGACAAGCTTGGCCTGTACAAGGCTATGGCTGACGGAAAGCAGGTCACGCCCGCCGATCTAGCGGCACGCACCGGAACGTCTGAACGCTATGTGCGCGAGTGGCTGAACGCGAACGCGGCCGGCAATTACGTGCAATATCACCCCGACTCGGCGAGCTATTCACTTTCGCCCGAACAGGCTTTCGCGCTTGCGCTCGATAACACGCCAGTCCATTTGCCCGGTTTTTACCATATGCTCGCATCCTGCATGAAGGACGAAGAGAAGCTCACCGAAGTCTTCCGAACCGGCAAGGGTTTCGGCTGGCACGAACACGAAAAAGGCCTGTTCGAAGGCTGCGAGCGATTCTTCCGTCCGGGTTATCTGGCCAACCTGACCACCAGCTGGATTCCGGCGCTCGAAGGCGTTGAGGCGAAGCTGCGCGCTGGCGCCAAAGTGGCTGATGTCGGTTGCGGTCATGGGGCATCTACCATACTGATGGCTCAGGCTTACCCCAAGTCCCGGTTCTTCGGTTTCGATTACCACCGTGCATCCATTGAGCAGGCGCGTCGCAAGGCCGAAACGGCCGGAGTTGCCGATCGCGTCACCTTCGACGTGGCGCCCGCGAAGTCATATCCGGGCACGGGCTACGATTTCGTGGCATTTTTCGACTGCCTGCATGACATGGGCGATCCGGCCGGGGCTGCCGCTCATGTGCGCGCGTCGTTGGCGCCTGACGGCACGTGGATGGTGGTGGAACCATTCGCCGGCGATGACGTGTCCGCCAACCTAAATCCTGTTGGACGGATTTATTACTCTGCGTCCGCGATGATTTGTGTACCAGCGTCGCTCTCGCAGGAAGTCGGGCTCGGGCTCGGCGCTCAGGCAGGAGAAGCGCGGTTGCGCGATGTGATCGTGGCCGGTGGGTTCACGCGCTTCCGCCGCGCCACCGAGACGCCGTTCAACATGGTGTTCGAAGCGCGTCCGTAGAATCCTTTACCATCGCGTCGACTAACGTCGTTTTTTGAGTGGTCAACGGTCTACCCGCCGGTCAAAGTTTAGGCTAGCGTGTCTTTCTACGGGCAAATGACCGCGAGCCGGCAAGTCG
>CAWBDW010000079.1:0-7189 GCA_963787545.1 uncultured Acidobacteriaceae bacterium | reverse complement strand
ACGTAATTTTTTGGTTGTAAGCGCAGCATTCTTGTGATAGAAATGGCACAACAAAACAGGGAAAGGGAACCTATGGCGCGCCTTATTCGGGTAAGCATCAGTTCAATGTTTCTGCTTTTTTCCTTGACCACCGCTTTAACGGCGGACGTAATCACGGCAGGGGAAAATCCGCTTGAATTTGGAGATTTGAATCAACACGATACGAGTTGTAATAACGTGGCCTGCGGACCCACTTCGGCCACTAACTCCTTCGTTTTCTTGCAGAACACATATGCATCTGTTTACGGCACAACTCTGGTACCGCATATCAATGGGAACAGCCCTTATCAGGATGAAGAGTCGGTAGCGGATGACTTATCGACGATCATGCACACCTGTAACTTATGTAACCCAGGCGCCGGCGGAACCTTTATTGAAGATTTTATCGCCGGTAAACAGCAATATATGAACGCGATGGCGCCCGGTAGAACCGTTTTTGCGGCCCAGATGAATTTCGCGTGGCGCACAACCGACCCGGATGGAAACAATGTCGGCGCGAAGCCTGCTTACGTGATGGATAATACGGTGCCAACGGCCCAGTTCATCGCGTCCCAGATCGCGGCCGGCGAGGACGTCGAGGTATTTCTGGCGGGTGATGTCGACCACTACATCACGCTCTTCGATTTTACTTTCGATACCCTATCGCATGTCGGCGAGATCGGCTACATCGATCCGGATACCGGTGGTATTGGTTTCTCGAACATCACCGGGCAGGATGCGTCGGGTTTCCTGGACGTTGCGTACGGGGCAAATTCCGAATCGATCGCACATGTGGTCGCCGAGAGTCCCATTCCCGAGCCGGCATCGCTGGCATTACTGGTCGTAGGCGCGATCGCTCTCGCGGGAGGCATCCGCCGCAAAATTCAGTCATAATTTTCAAAAGAAAAGGGGACGGTAGAAACCGTCCCTGGCAGGCGAAAGCGCCCGCTTTACTGCTTGCGTTCGAAGATGGCTGAGCTCTAGCGATGCGTCGTCGCGGTGGTCTTCGCGTTCAAATTGGCGTTGGCGTCCAAATTGGTATTCGCGGCGCTGGCCCACTCATCGGCTTCCCGTGTTGCCTGTTCTTTGGTAATGCCGTAACGCTCCTGGAGTTTGCCGACCAGCTCATCTTTTTTCCCGCTCAACGTGGTGATATCGCTATCGGTGAGCTTGCCCCAACGTTGTTTCACTCCACCTTTCAGTTGTTTCCATTTTCCTTCGAATTGATCTGAATTCATGTCTGGAGCTCCTTCCTCGGATGGTAATGCAAAAGACCAGCCAAATAGAGTTTTCAATAGATTAGGGCGGTTCCGCAGGAGCGGGAAGAAAATTATTCCCGCTTGTGATTGGCTTTTTTGCCCGAAGGCGCTGCTTTGGGATACTCAGGAGTGGTTATGTGCCGGGATCAAATCCTGCTGGAGACAAAGCTCCCGCTGCCGCTGCGAGCGCGCGGGAAGGTACGGGATATTTACGAGCTTGACGATCGGTTGCTGTTTGTAGCGTCGGACCGGATTTCGGCGTTTGACTGTATTCTGGCGAGCGGCATACCGTGCAAAGGCCGGGTGCTAACGCAGATGTCGCTGTTCTGGTTCGAGTTTCTAAAAGACATCATCGCATCGCATGTGCTGACGGCGAATGTGAAGGAGTACCCGTGGAAACTGGCGAGATTTCGAAAGAAGCTGGAAGGGCGGTCGATGCTGGTGAAAAAGGCCGAGATGATCGAAATCGAGTGCGTGGCGCGCGGCTATCTGGCGGGGTCGGGATGGAAAGAGTACCGGACGAAGGGCACGGTGTGCGGCCTTCCGCTTCCGCCGGGCTTGCGCGATGGCGAACGTCTTCCGGAGCCGATTTTCACTCCAGCGACGAAGGCGCAAACGGGCCACGATATTAATGTGCCGTTTCAATATGTCGTGGACGTGCTGGGAATTGAGCTGGCCGGGCAGTTGCGCGATTTGACGCTGGGGCTGTATGAGCGGGCGGCAGCTTATGCCCAAGAACGGGGGATACTACTGGCCGATACAAAGTTCGAATTCGGATTTGTGGACGGCAAGCTGGTGCTGGCCGATGAGGCGTTGACGCCGGATTCTTCGCGATATTGGCCGGCCGATAGCTATAAACCGGGAGGCGCGCAGTTCTCTTTCGATAAGCAATATGTGCGCGATTATCTGGAGACGCTCGACTGGGATAAGCGGCCTCCGGCTCCGGCGCTTCCCGCAGAGGTGGTACGCAAGACGAGCGAGAAGTATCAGGAAGCGTATGCGCGTTTGACAGGGCGAACGCTGGACGGCGCGGTGGCTGAAAGATAGTTTCGATGGGGAATTTCACCTGGTTCGACGTAGTGCTGGTGCTGATCATTTTGTGGTCGGTGCTGAGCGGACTGCGAGCCGGTTTTGCGCGTGTTGCGGTTGGCTTGGCCGCGGCGATTGCGGGTTTACTGGTGGGCTTCTGGTGCTACCGCATGATGGCGGCGAAGCTGATCCCTTGGGTGAAGACGCCGGCACTGGCCGACACGTTGGGGTTTCTGATCCTGTTCGTAGGCGTCTTGATTGTGGGCGCGCTGATTGGGACGCTGCTCTCGCGGCTGCTGCATTGGATGGGGCTTTCCTGGTTTAACCGCTTTCTGGGCGGGGTGGCGGGCTTTTTTCGAGGCGTTCTGTTGATTGCCGCGCTGACTGGCATCCTGGTCGCTTTCTCTCCGTCGCCGACTCCGGACTTTCTGGCGCGGTCGCGGGTGCTGCCGTATGTGGGCGAAGTGACGTGGTGGCTGGTGGATCTCGCGCCGCGGCAGTTGAAGGATGCCTACGATCAACAGATGCAGAATTTGAGGCGCTTGTGGCGCCAGCAGCCGGCGAATCCGCCGGGACAGGTGGTGTAGGAAAAATGCTGGCCGCGAGTGAACACGGATAAACACGAATTGAAAGCGGGGGACGTAATCGTTTTTGCTGATCGTTTTTGACTTGGATGGGACGCTGATCGATTCGAGCAAGGATCTGGCGATTTCGATGAATGCGACGCGGGAGCAGTTCGGAATGCCGCCGCTCGATCCGGCGCTGATCTACTCGTATGTCGGAAATGGCGTGCCGGCGCTGGTGCGGCGGGCGTTCGGGCCGGATGCGCCGGAGGAGATGGTGCAGGAAGGGCTGCAGTTTTTCCTGAAGTTCTACCGCGCGCATGCGTTGCAGCACACGCAGCTTTATCCGGGCGTGCGCGAAGCGGTGCAAGAGCTGGCGGAAGGCGGCCATAAGCTGGCGGTGCTGACCAACAAGCCGGTGCGCATTAGTTTCGATATCGTGGGCGCGCTCGGGATGCAGGAGCTTTTTCTTCGGGTGTATGGCGGCGATAGTTTTCCAAACAAGAAGCCCGATCCGATAGGGCTTCGCACGCTGCTGGAAGACGCGCGGGTATCCGCGGCTGAAGCATGGATGGTGGGCGATAGCGGCGTGGACGTGCGGACGGCGCGCAACGCGGGAATCCGCAGTTGCGGAGTGGGGTGGGGTTTCCAGCCAGAAACGTTTGCGGTGGATCCGCCCGACGTAATGATTGGAGCGCCGGGCGAGCTGCCAGGCGCACTGAGAGTGTGAGTCGCGTCCTGCGTTCGTGGATGGAGGCGCTTCAGGCGGCTTTTTGAGCGCGTGCGCGGGTTTGTTCTTCGACGGCGGCTCTCATCAGGGGTAATTTGGCGCCAGAGGTGAGCACTTGCTGGTGCGTCACCTTGGCTTCGGCCAGCAAAACGGCCCATTGATGCAGTTCCTGCTTGCGAGTTTCGTTTGATTGGCGGCGGGTTTCCCCGGCTTCTTTGTGCTTTTGCGATTCGAACCCAATTTGGGCTTTTCTCTTTTCGGCTCTGAGCTTGAGCAGGGTGTTGATGCAGTTGTGGAAGCCGCGATCGTTGGTGGTCTGGTAGCGCAAGAAGAGCGCGAATTGTTTTTCCTGAGCCGCCACCGGCTTTTCGTCCTGGAAGGCGAGAGTTTGGAGCCTGATGGCGCGCTGGCTGAGCCACTGATGCTGCGCCATTTTCTGCACGAGCAGTAGTTCGGTTGCGGTGGAGGGTTTATATTCGTCATGCAGGGAGCCGACGAAGAAATCAAATTCGGCTTCGTTTTCCGATTCGAGGATGGTGAAGGCTCCGGTGAACCCGAAGCGGAAATTGTTTTTGCAGGATGCGGCTTTCCCTGTTTCGCTTTTCGGACCCGAGGAATGTTGAGCATTCGCACGGTTGGCTGCAATTTGAGAGAGAGTTGACATTTTTTGCTTCCTGAAATGAAAAACGCCGGACGGCGCGACGGCCAGATCCGGCGTTTAAGAATTTGGAAGCGGAACCAGCTTCCTAGGTTCAAGGTAGCATTTGTGTCAAGCGATTTTTGCTTGGAAGGGCCGTAAACATTGAGTTTTTGGCTTGTGACCGGATTTTATCGCGAGGCAGTTTTGGGGCAATTACAGATTCGCGGTGATCGAACCCAGGGCGCCGGAGTTCGCGTCGCGAATCACGACTCTTAATGAGACTGCGCTATGCGGAATTGTTAATGGCTGGGAGATACTGCTGGAATGATTTAAGAAGTTCGTCAGCTCCGATGCCTTGATGTTTAAGGCGACGGTATCATGTCGACCAGCGGTGATACGATCGCCGGCGGCGCCGTAATAGGCATAGATCATGTCTAGCAAGCCAGTGTACGTACCGTTGTTCGCTTTCAACGTCACTGTGCTTGGGTCGATTGACAGCGTAGCAATCGCGGCGTTCTCTGTCTGCCTATCGATTGCAAGGTTTAGCCGGATGGCATTCGCCGATAGCGGAGTGCTTAGTCCGGCTTCGGCTTCCAAGAGGCGCTGCGGCTCGCTAGCTGGAACGACAGGCTCGACGACTGCGTGGGGATATATCAGCGGCGCTTTCGAATGCACCGCTATCCGATGAATGGGGCCGGCCCGCGCGTGCGTGGCCTGCCAGGAGGCGGTGTAGTAGGAGCGTGAGTCGGATAGGGCCTGGTCGATCGCTTTATTCAAGTCCGTGTATTTGTCGTAATAACGGCCTCCGGTCCACTCGGCCAAATTTTTCAGAGCGGCCGATAGCCTGGACGTTCCTCTCTGGAGGCAGTTTATGGGATAAACGGCGAGGTTCGAACGCTGTGCGGCGCTCATCGCGGCGAACCAGGAATAGTACAGCGGTCCTTCTTCGGGTGGAGCGTGGAATTCTGTTTCATCACAAAACCAGATCAGAGCTTTTCTGCCCGGTCTGGCGGCAACGTGGCTCGCGATAGACTCGAGTTCGGCGAATTCGAATCGCATGATTTCTGTAAGTCTCAACTGCACCTCGGCGTTTGGCGATGAACTCAGTTGTGGATCGAAAATTTTCACAGCCGCTTTCCTATCGTCTGGCGAGAGTTCAACTGAGGTTGTATGTGGGGCATCCAATTGCGGGATGTCACGGATTACGTGTAGCTCGTTTCTGGTTGAATAGAATGCGACCGTCGGATTTCTGGAGAAGCTCCGGAGAGCGTTCAGCGCCGCTTTCTTGATCGGCTCGGTTTCTGCGCCGGGTGGCGGGCTGCTTGGCCGCAGCCCGAGGTGTGGCATGAAGTGCGACGCATCAAGGAGGACCACAACGGTACTGAGGTTTGTGTCTCCTGAGTCGCGACACTCGGATGGGCAGAAGGATGCAACTGTTTGCTCGACACCATCTTCAAGAATGGCAATATCGGAAACATGAAGCGTTTGGGCGCTTTGGGCGGTAGGATTTGCGAATTCGAGCGGCAGTTCTTGTCTGGTATTCTGCGCAACCAGATGGAAAGTCGCAAGGAGGAACGCAAAACAGAGATGCGGTTTCACGGCGGTCCCGGAAAATCGAGATAAGGCGGGGGTGCCGACGATGGTGAACTACTCATTGCCGTAAATTCCGAAGTGGACTCTTATTTTAGCTAAAAGTGGCGGATGTCTTCTCACTTTGACAATCTACCGAAGGAAGCATATTAGGCCATGCGGAGCAAGAGTGCAAATGCAAGCCATGCGGCGTGCTGATACAGCGTATTCCAGGCGTCCACACACGGTCGAGTAAGAAACCACCCCAGAGTGGGTCACCTTCGGCGGTACGGTGAAGACGTGACGCGGCTCTTGATTGCGGTGCTATTGATTCGAGCCGTGACCTTTGCGCAGGGTTTCGACGAGCGGCAGCGAGCCGAGGAACTGCTTTCATCTACCTCTCTCACCAGCAGAGCCTGGGGCGCGTACTTGGCTGGACACCTTCACCTGGCTCAATTAGACGACCTGCTTTGTGAACGGCTTGCAGAGGCGCAGATTTACCGGGATTGGGACTTCGATAGCGAAGAGCACGCGTATGTGCTCGCGCTGTTTGATGCGTTGATCGAATCAGGACAAAAAGTTCCAACTGACATCCTGATTCCGTTCAAAGAAAACTCGCGGGATGAGGTGCTAATACTCATGGCCCGCGACGCGGGAAACGAGGATCTGTTGCTCGCAATGCGCGAAGAGAAACTGGATGAAGCGCAATGGCTGACCGTTAATAATCTTCTGCTGCGGTTGCGCTCGGCCCGGTTGTTCGTCAAAACGTTGGAAGAGTTGCGGATTACGCACAAGTTTACGGTCGTGGACCATGACGGCATTGGGTTTGGCGATGGCAGCGGCTATGGCGGGGTAAGTGATGGCATTCGACAACTTCCAAAGCATTTCCCGCCAATCGGCCTCTATCAACTCATCGTGTACGCGGGCGAAGGATACGTGCTGGTAGCAAAGGGACCCCGGGATGTTTACTATCGCAGAACTGTAGTTCCTACGAATCATCAGGCGGGGTGGGGAATTCCGTTCTCCAGTTGGGATGATCAGCAGGAACGTCTGGAGTACTTGGCCGCTCTGAATCAGATGACTGTCGAGCAGACAAAGCAGGTATTTTGGGCGGGGAGCGTCATCCGATGGCGTGATCTTGCCGATTTTTCAAGTGGAGTAGATAGTGATCTTGGAGGGCAGGCCGCTGGTATTCAAGCATTTGTGTCCAAAGCGAAGCAGCGCGGTCTGGCGGGGCTCGCCGGGGTGACGCTGAAGATCATTCCAGAAGTAGCGGATCAGCGCCGAAACGTGACGGTAGTACTCCCGGCGGAGGCGCCGAAGGAATTTGTCCTTCAGTAGCTCACTCTACCGCCGCATCTGAGGTCGAGACTTTCACGCG
>CAWBDW010000078.1:0-64564 GCA_963787545.1 uncultured Acidobacteriaceae bacterium | reverse complement strand
ATTTTCCTGCGAAAGTAGTCCCAGGGGCTTGACCACTCCCCATGCCTGTGGCGGACCAATGTGCCGCAATGGCTGCTCGCCAGCGGGACACGGATCGTGTGCGATCACGAACTCCTCGAATGCAAGTTAACCGCGCTGTTGCTAGTGACTGAACAATCATCTAAGGAGCGTGGAACGTCGAACCGGTTGGCCTGGGGCTTCGGGATCGTCGTGCTAAGGTAAGCCGCGACCTGGAGGAAGTTGGCTATGCGATCTTTCAGATTCAACGATTGAGCTTCTGAAGTTCCAAGTGGCGGCGCGACCTGAGGCGACTTGCGCCTGCCGCTGGAGCGAGCACGTTGCGCGACTTACGGTTCCTGCGGTTTTGTACCGGAGCTTTGCCGCCAATCGGTTTTGTACCATTGTTGACAGGACGAAATTCTTGGTAGAACATTCACTCAACGACGAACAGCGGGTGCCGCCGTTCTGTTCAGAGGCGCAGACTGGAGCGGCCGCCATCATTGAGAGGCTCCGGGCGTTTCTTCAACTCACCAAGCCAAGAATCACGCTGCTGATCGTCATCTCCACCGCTGTGGGGTATTGCTACGGCGCGGTATCCGGCTTTCATTTTGTACCGTTCTTCAACGCTGTTCTCGGTGCAGCGCTGATGGCCGCGGGATCCGCAACCCTGAACCAATGGTGGGAGCGTGACACCGACGGCCAGATGAAGCGGACGAAAACACGGCCGATTCCCGCTGGCATTGTGAAACCCGATCACGCGCTCATTTTTGGTGTGGCCTTGTCGATCATAGGCCTATGGGAACTCTGGGTATTCAACAACGTACTCACGGCAGCTCTCGGGCTGTTGACATCGATTCTGTACCTATTCGCCTACACACCACTCAAACGGAAAAACGCAATCTGTACGACCGTAGGAGCAATCCCTGGTGCAATACCACCACTGATGGGCTTTGCGGCAGCGAGCGCTCACCTGAGCATTCAGGCATGGGTACTCTTTTGTATTCTTTTCCTCTGGCAATTTCCACACTTCCACGCAATCGCATTGCTCTATCGCGAAGATTACGAGCGAGCTGGAATCAAGATGCTCGCGGTAGTGCGCCCGTATGGATCTGCTCTCAAGCTGGAAATTCTGATTGCACTCCTTTTGTTGGTTCCGTTTACGCTGGCCCCGACAGTGCTGCACATGACAGGATATGTGTACTTCGGCGCCGCCCTGGTGATCAATTTGGCGTTTCTCTATTTTGGATGGCGATTAGCCAGAGAACGTAGTCGCCAGCGGGCGCGTGCCCTGCTGTTGGCATCTGTCATTTACCTACCCGTGCTGTTCGCGTTTCTTGTGTTTGATAACACCCGCTTTTTGTTCTGATCTCCGGAGCAAAAGAGCAGCCGCCGGGTGCCCGCGGCCCGCAGTGCTCTAGAACACGATAATCTGCGAAAATAAAAAACGAGTGGCCAGCAGTACATCGACGCACAGCAAAAAGAACAATCCGCGTGCAGTCGCGCATGCGGTCGGGCCGGACCGAAGTCAATGCCCTCCCGATGATGAGGTTCGCGCGTTTGCGGATGGCAAGCGTTCCGAACATGCATCTATTGAAAAGCACATTCGTGAATGCGAGTGGTGTGCCCGCGAGTACCAAGATCACGCAAGAGACCTCGAATGGAATCGTTTCCTCAGACGGTCGACATGGGGTCTTTCTCTTGTAGTGTTCGTAATCATAATTGTTGAAGTCCTTCGCTCCTACAATTTACTTCACTAGCCGGTCTACAGGTACCTATGACGTTGACGAGGCGTATCCTCAGTTCTATATGTCTTTCCTTCGCTGTACTCACGTCTTGCCGATCTACTGAGAAATCCGGGTATGAGCTCCTCAAGACGGCGGACCACTACGCTGACCTGTATAATTGGCGCGCCGCTTCGCCCATATACAAACGCGCGGAAGCGCTGCTTAGAAGGAATGGCGATCAACGGAACGGCATGTATGCGCACGTTGGAGTGCTCCGACTTGCCTCAAGTGCGCCGTTCACGGAACGCTCCCAGGAATTGGCGGACTTACTCAGGACAAACCCTCTTTTTCTGCGGGATAAAAAGCTGCGGCTATTTGCGCTCACGGTGAAAGGCGATCTGGATGGGGAAATGGATCAAACAGCGGCGCGCCAGGATTGGATTGAAGTAAAGGACCTTGCCACGGAGCTCGGAAATACAAAGTGGACTTATCGGGCCGAAGGACAGCTCGGTTTTGCAGATTATTATGACGGCGATCTCGCCTCGTGCCAACGGCGCGTAACTTCTGCTTTGATTGCCGCGACGAAAGCAAACGATGTCGGGGGCGAGATTTTTTTCTTGTCGACGCTCGCGCATGGCTATGAGATGCAGCATCTATTGTTGCCCTTGGCAATCGATTATGCAAACAAAGCGATAGCGCTGACGCGAGCCCATCCCGATGCGGGGTCGCCAACAATCGCAAACGCCGCACTCGTTCGAGCGCTCGCCGGCACGGGGCACGTTTTTCAGGCCCACCAATTAGTTCAACGACTGCTGTCCAGTCCGAATTTGGATTACGCTGACCGGGACAACTATTTGTCATCTGCGGGAGAGGTTGCACTTGCCGAAAAGAACTATCAAGGGGCAATTCGGAATTTTGAAAGCGCCGCAACCATTGCACGAGCATATGGCGATTTTCGGGAGGCGGCTGATCTACAAAGTAGAGTGTCAGAGCTTTACCTTCAGATTGGAAATGTATCGAAAGCGGAGGAATTAACCAGGAGCGCTATCCGCACACTTCAGGCCTCCAGGGCCAGCCCGTTACTGCCCGCCAAGTTTGACTCTTTGGCTCAGGTGCTGATTGCGCAAAAGAAATACGCCGATGCACGCGCCGTTTATGAGAAGGCTGAAACCTTGCAAGACAGCCTCGTTGGCAAAGCAGACACGCTAATCGTCAAAACGGCTCTGATTACGGGCGCAGGCCAGTTGTATGCGCACCATTTCGCGGTTCTTGCGGACCACTTCAACGACATAGATGCGGCATACAACGTGGTAGAGGACGGTCGCGGACGCGCTATAGTCGATCTCCTACTATCGCATCGATCTTCTTCGCCTCAGGCCCTTGAGACAGAGCGAATCATTTCCAGCTTGCGTCTGCAACTGGCGGGAGCCCGGTCCTCCGGTGAAATGGACCGTTTACGGCAAGCCATATTCTTGGCCGAGCAGTCGCGCGCAGTGAATCCCGATTTGACCATACTTGCAACGAGACAATTCCGGCCTATTCCAGCCCAAGCTATTCAGGAGAGCCTCGGCCCCTCGGAAATGCTTTTGGAATATGTCTTGTCTGAACCCAATTCGTACGTACTGTGTTTTACGCAGGATACACGGCGAATCATCAAATTGGCCGGAAGGAGGACGGTCGAGAAGATGGTTGCGGACTACAGGGACGCCGTTAGGAGAAGGGTAAATCCGATACGACAAGCTCATGACCTGTACACAACATTGCTGAATCCAGTTCCAGGTATTGATGCCGCTGCTCATTGGCTGATAATCCCAGACGGCGCTCTTAATCTTCTTCCCTTTGACGCGCTGGCCGATGGACATGAGAAGTATGTAGTGGAGTCCCACGTTGTCAGCTACGCGCCTTCTGCGTCAACACTGTATCTGATGAGGTCGAAGGAGCTGGTACTAAGGCGAGGAAATGCCCTGCTGGCCGTCGGTGGGATTCCATATGGTCAAAGCGGAATTAAACGAAAGCTAATAGAGCGCGGGTACACACCAGATGGAAATTTGGAAAATCTGCCAAACTCTGAACGTGAGGCGACGGTTGCAGCAACAGCTATAAAGAACTCAGAAAATGAGGAACTGACCGGCACTGCTGCCACAGAGACGAACCTAAAGAGGGCTTTGACCCAACAATTTGGATATGTTCACCTCGCAGTGCACGCATTCTCAAGCGACAATCCCGACCGCGCGGCACTGGTCGTCTTGAGTGATCCGTCCGCCGATGAAGATGGATTTCTGGAAGCATCCGAAATCCTCCAGATGCGCCTTTCGGCAAAACTCGTGGTGTTATCCGGCTGTGAAACGAATGTCGGACCGATTGAGGGCGAGGAGGGTATCTCGGCTCTTTCCACTGCGTTCTTGTTGGCCGGCGTCAGAACGGTAGTATCGACTCTTTGGCCAATTGAAGACGAGCCATCACTGATTCTAATGGAGGCGTTCTATAAACATCTCGGCGCCGGAGATTCAGTTGCTAATTCCATGGCTGAAGCAAAGCGAGACGTTCTGTCCAACTTCGGCCGGTACACACTACCAATTGACTGGGCCGGATTTGTTGTCGAGGGTTCGGAGCCGAAAGAAACTGTGCGGGCGGCTCCAGCCAGGACTCTGGCGATGAAGTAGCGGACAAAAAGTATTGTCCCTTGCGATTGATTGCGGATTCGAAGCGCCGAGCTCTCGTTCCAGAGTAGTGGGCTCATGCGGACGTGCGGAATCAGAGGTTTGCCGTTCAGCAGCGGAGCCGCTGCCAGCCAGTCGCTATTATCCGCCAATTCGTCGGCCTGCGCAGCAGCTCCTCGGCTGGCGATAATAGCAGCGTCTGGATTCGCTCCTCCGATCTGGACGCGGACAACAATCACCACGAGCGCGGCTACTATGGCAGCCAACGCCAAAACCGCTCTGGAGAAAATCCGGCGTATTCAAAACCAAGAGCCAGCGCTATTCGGAGCAATACCTCAAAGTTCTACAAAATTCTTTTCAGAACAACGTGCCGATTGGTCGTCAGCAGCCTGGATCTCTTCTCGAAGGCTCCGAAGGAATCTGTCGATGGCGCTCGATGTCTTGAAAAAGGACTGTGTTCGCCGATTTGCCGCGCCAAAGTTTCGGCTAGACGCTTCTTTCGGGCCCAACATCGTTCCGCAAGACTCGGCTCAGATTTTAGATGGGCACGTGCAGTGTGTCCAAACAGGCCTTTTGCATGAAGACAAAAGAATTCGTACAAATGGGCATGAATGTTAAGAGCCTCCCCACGAATTCCGACCCGGTTGCGAAAATGATATTCCCCGTACCCGACGAGATTCCTCTGACAGTTCGGCAAGCGGCAGTTTTTTTGGGCGTCAGCCCTCAAACGGTGTATCTTTGGGTAGAGCGAAAGCAGATTCCCCATCTCCGCGTGATGGGCCGAAACATCCGGTTTTTGAAATCGGAGTTGGAGCCCTTCCGCTCGCAGTTCAAGAATGAGGTGGAGAATGGCGAGACCAAGCAAGCATGATGGTGTCGTTTACAGACGTGGCGAGAGCAAAATGTGGTGGATGCGCTACCGGGATGCGTCCGGTGCGCGCCGCCTGGAATCAACGAACACGGAAGACTGGGACGAGGCGCAGCGCCGGTTGCGCGAACGTCTCCAGGCCCGCGACAATCGCACGCTGGAGGTCGTGCGAAGGGGCGAACAACTCACTTTTAAGGATTGGACGGACTCGTTCATGGAGAACTATTCGAAACCGCCGATCCGTGCACAGAAGACCCATGAGGCGAACGAGCGCGCAATGAAACATCTGCAAGCGACATTCGGTTCGTGGCGACTGGTGGACGTGACGGCGGACCATATCGAGCAGTATCTCCGAGCCCGGCTCAAAAGGCATGCCCGAGTGAAAACAAAGGACGGCTTTCGCGAGTTGGGAATTCTCAAAGCAACAACAGTGCATCAGGAGTTCCGGGTGCTGCGCCGGGTGCTGAATGTGGCGGTGAGAAAGAAGTTGCTGCCAGCGAATCCTTGTGCGGGAGTCGAGTTTCCGGTTTCAATCCGCGGGTTGTTCCGGCCGCATTACGTGACGTGGTCGGAGCAGCAGATGATCGAGTTCCACGCGCCCGAGCATCTTCGAAACGTGGTCCGGATCATCACGGAAACTGGCTTACGCGTGTACAAGGAATTGATGCCGATGAAGAAGGATCAAGTAGATCTCGACAACGCCGTTGTTTGGATTCCAGATTCGAAAACGCCGAACGGTGTTGCGGAAGTGCCGCTCACGCCGCTTGCGGTGCAGGCGTTTCAGGATCAACTTCGAATTGCGGGTGCGGGGACCTATTTGTTTCCGAGCGATAAGAATAAATCGGGGCACCAGACGACGCTCAAGACCGTCTGGCACAAGACCCTGAAACGCGCGAAGCTTTCCTACTTTCGGATTTACGACCTCCGTTCGACGTATGCCACCCGGCTCAGCGCCGGCGGCGTTGCGGATGAGTGGGTGACCCAAATGCTTCGCCAGGGCGACGCCAAGGTCTTCAAGAAATACTCGCAGATGAAACTCCAGATGAAGCGCGAGGCGCTCGAAAAGATCAACCGGCAGGCCAATGAGGCGAAGGGTTTTGATACAGCAAAGGTGCAATGAACGGGGTTTTGATACAGTTTTGATACAGTTTCGGGCTGAGAACGAGTTTCGGAATGGTTGGTCGGACGCGAAGTGGTTTAGAATCAATCAAGCTGCAAATGTCGGGGCGTAGCGCAGCCTGGTAGCGCACCTGCCTTGGGCGCAGGGGGTCGCAAGTTCGAATCTTGCCGCCCCGACCATACACAGATCACGCTTTGGGAAGCGTGAACCGCAAGCATGCACCGCTGGCACAGTCCGGATGGACCCAGATGCGCCCGCCGTGACGCGTTACGATTTTTTTGCAGATGGCCAGTCCCATACCACTCCCCGGGTATTTTTCGCGTCCGTGCAGACGCTTGAAGATGCCGAAAACTTTGTCCGTGTACTGCGGCTCGATGCCAATGCCGTTGTCCTCGACCGAAAAAAGCCACTCCGATTCCTGTTCGCTGGCGGAGACGTGTATCCGCGGCGCTTTCTCGGCTCGGTATCTGATGGAATTCGCCAGCAAATTTTGGAACAGTTGGGTCAGTTGGATCGAATCGCCGCAAACGGAGGGCAACGTGTCACAGGAAATCATGGCCGCATTATCGACAATGCTTGCCTCAAGGCTACGAATTGCATCGCGAACCACCGCATTACAATCGGTGAGCTTAAAGCGCTCGCTCGTTTGGGCGTCCAGTCGAGAGAAGTCGAGTAAGCCGTAGATGAGCTGCTCCATGCGTTTTGCGTTTTCGACGATGGTGGCGATCAACTCATCGGCCTCTCCATCATTTCCACCGCTATACCGTTTTGCAAATAATTGAGCGAAGAGACATACAGTGCGAAGCGGCTCCTGTAAGTCATGGCTGGCCACATAGGCAAACTGCTGTAACTCTTCGTTAGAGCGTAACAACGCCTCGGTTCGTTCAATTATGCGTTCTTCAAGGTGCGAATTGAGTTCTTGAAGATGTAAATTCAATTCTTGAATCTGTTCTTCGGCCCGCTTGCGTTCCGTAATGTCGCGGATAGCGTTCGTAAGCAAAATCCCGTCCTGCGTCTTTAGCGGGCTCAGACTTATCTCAACTGGGAACGACTCGCCGTCGCTCCGGAAGGCGGCCAATTCGGCAGCATCCAACGGGTGAAGAACGGCTTCACCCAGCTCTTCGTCCGGCGCCGGTAATAGTGCAAAATTCCAATCGGGAACCAGAGTTCTGATGTTTCTGCCAATCAGGTTTTCGCGCAAAGCACGAAACAACGATTCCACTCTGGAGTTCGCCATTACGATTTCGCCATCCGGACGGCACATTACCATTGCCTCCGGCGCCGCTTCGAGCAAAGAGCGAAACCTTTGCTCCGCCCTTTGCAGTACTTCGGCTTGTTGGCGCAGCACCGCCGTCTGCTCACGAAGAAGTGCCGCGTTCCGGCTCAACTCGACGAAGACCGACACCTTCGAACGCAATATCTCCGGAATGATGGGCTTGAAAAGAAAGTCAACCGCTCCGAGATTATAGCCCCGAAACAGATGTCCTTCGTTCTTGTAACCGGTTAAAAAGAGTATAGGAGTGTGCCGCGACTGTTCTCGACTTCGGATCAATTCCGCCGTCTCGAAGCCATCCATGTCCGGCATTTTGACGTCCAATAAGATGGCGGCAAACTCGTGTTCGAGAAGCAGGAGCAAAGCCTGTTTACCAGAATGCGCGAGCACCAATTCCTGGTTCAAGCCATCCAGAGCCGCCTCGAGCGACACCAGGTTTTCCGGGGTATCGTCCACGAGCAGAATTTTCATCTTCCGCTCCACCGTGGGGTGTATTTGCGTCTGCGATCCCAACAGTGCCGTTGACATGTTTCCCATCTTTGATTCTTACTGTTTCAGAACGCCCAACTCCTGCATTGGACCATTTTGGACCGGGACTTCGTGTCCTCGAGAAGTCCAGACTCGGAGCACTGAGAAGAGTTGCTCCAGATCGACAGGCTTCGTGATGTAATCGGAAGCGCCAGCCTCGATGCATTTATCGCGGTCGCCCTTCATGGCCTTTGCCGTAACAGCAATGATCGGGAGCGACCCAAAATGCGGAAGTGAACGGATAGCCTGTATGGTAGCGTAGCCGTCCATGCCAGGCATCATTATGTCCATGAGAACAATATCGACTCCCGGCGTGGTTTTCAGGACTTCAATCCCGGATTTTCCGTTCTCGGCATGAAGCACGTGTAACTTATGTTCCTCCAGGATACTGGTTAGGGCAAAAATGTTCCGAACGTCGTCGTCCACGACCAGAACGTGCTTGCCGGCGAGCGTGATCTCGCTACGACGAACATCGTCGAGCATGCGGCGTTGTTTCTCCGATAAGTCACTTTCGGCCCTATGCAGCAGGAGTGCCGTTTCGTCGAGCACGCGTTCGGGCGATTGTGCATGCCTCACAATGCTGGTGGCAGAGAGCCGCTTGATATCTGCCTGCTCCCGTTCGGTCAAGAGTCGCTTGCTATACAGGATTGTGGGCGGCGCATGCGGACTAATCTCGCCTTGAATTTCTTCGACGAGTTGCAGAGCGGGTATGTCGCTCAGTCGTAGGTCGATAACGATCCCATCGACGTAATGCTGTTTCGCGATTGTCAACGCCTCGCTCCCGGAGGCCCCATTTAGAAGGTCTATATCCGGCCCCTCGAGAACTTCCTTCAAGTTGGCACGGCGCACGTCATCGGCTGTTACGACGAGCAGCTTCTTTATGCGCCGCTGGACCGATTCATGGATGGTCCCAAACGCATCGACCAAGAGATCCTTCGTGATCGATTTTTCGAGGTAGGTCATCGCGCCCAGCGCGAGGCCGCGCCGGCGGTTCTCATCGCCGGAGATCACATGAACGGGAATGTGGCGAGTTGTGGGATCGTGCTTCAGACGATCCAAAATGGTCCACCCGGCCATGTCGGGAAGAGCGATGTCCAGTGTAATGGCGCCAGGCGTAAATTCCCGCGCCAGGGACAATGCCGTTCCGCCCCTGACTGCGACTAGCGCCTTCAAACCTCTTTCACGGGCCAGATCGACGAGAATGCGGGCGAACGCGGTGTCATCCTCAACGATTAGCAGGACTGGATCGCCGGGCCGAATGACGTTCCGGTCGTCCTCGATCGCGATCTCCTCAACTCTCGTGGAGGATGTAACGGACGGACCGGAAAGGACGACCGCTCCATTTGTCTCGGTTGGCGTGGCCGGGAGATCAACGGCGATCGACACGGCTCGCGGAAGCTCGCTCCGCAGCGCGGGCGAGGCGTAGGTCTGCGGTAGATAAAGAGTAAATGCGCTGCCGACATTCGGCGCACTCTGCAGCCGGATCTCACCTCCCAGCAAGCGCGCGAGCTCACGACTGATCGACAAACCCAGACCGGTTCCCCCGTATCTCCTGCTTGTCGTTCCGTCCGCCTGCTGAAAGGCTTCAAAGATGATTCGCTGTTTTTCCTGCGGTATGCCGATTCCAGTGTCCACAACGGAGAAGGCGACCACGGACTTGGCCCGGTTTAGTATCGGGTGATTCGCGCTCCACCCGGTCGTGGTCCGTTCCACGGTCAGCCGCACTGTGCCTCGCTCGGTGAATTTGATTGCGTTCGATAGCAAGTTTTTGAGAACTTGTTGCAATCGTTTTGCATCTGTGACGATTGTCTCTGTGGGAAGATTCTGACCCAGATCGACCGTGAACTCAAGACCTTTGCCTTCTGCCACATGACGGAAGGTTCGTGAGCAGTAGTCGCGCAGCTCGGTAAGCCGGATGCTTCCGATTTCCACGTCCATCTTGCCGGATTCGATCTTGCTCAGGTCGAGAATATCGTTGATCAGAGCTAATAGATCGGTGCCGGACGAGCGGATGGTTTCGGCATACTGCACCTGCTTAGAGGTTAAACTCTTCTCAGTATTTTCAGCCAACATTTGAGCGAGGATTAAAAGGTTATTCAGAGGCGTCCGAAGTTCGTGACTCATGTTGGCCAGGAACTCGCTTTTATATTTGGACGTGACCGCCAACTGCTCGGCCTTGTCTTCGAGAGCCGCCTTGGCCTGCTCTACCTCACGATTTTTGATTTCGACTTCGGTCTTCTGCTCGGCAAGTAACTGAGCCTTTTCCTCCAGCTCGGCGTTGGTCTTTTGCAGCTGCTCGGTCAGCGCCTGGCTTTGTTTGAGCAGTTCTTCGGTCCGCATGGTGGCCGCGATCGTGTTGAGCACAATTCCAATGCTCTGCGTCAACTGATCGAGAAACGCAAGATGCACATCGTTGAATTGCCGGAAAGATGCAAGCTCAATGACCGCTTTAGCCTCGCCCTCAAACAAAACTGGAAGGACTACAATGCTGACCGGAGTGCGGTCGGCAAGGCTGGAAGTAATCCGGATGGCGTCAGCCGGAGCGCCGGTAACAAGAATGCGCGCCCTTTCCGTTGCGCACTGGCCGACCAAGCCTTGTCCCAACTTGAAAAATTTGGGAATGCTCTCTTCATTCGCCGGAGCATACGCCGCCATTAGCTTGAGTCCGGGTTGCTCGTCGAACGATTCCGCGAGATAGAAGCTGCCAGCCTGGGCGCCGATCAGCGGTGTCAATTCCGAAAGCAGCAGTTTCGATACCGTTAACAGGTCGCGCTGTCCTTGCAGCATGCCCGTGAACTTCGCAATGTTCGTTTTGAGCCAGTCCTGATCTTTGTTCTGGCGCGTCGTCTCCCCAAGCGTTCCGATCATCTGGTTGATGTTGTCTTTGAGCGCCGCGACTTCGCCCTGAGCTTCTACGGCAATGGATCGAGTGAGATCGCCCTGCGTCACCGCTGTGGCTACATCGGCAATTGCTCGGACCTGGCGCGTAAGGTTCGCGGCCAATTCGTTCACGTTGTCCGTCAGGTCGCGCCAGATACCGGCAGCGCCCGGCACACGCGCCTGGCCTCCGAGCTTGCCCTCGATGCCGACCTCGCGAGCCACATTGCTGACCTGATCCGCGAATACCGCCAAGGTGTCGATCATGCCGTTAATCGTGTCGGCAAGCTGCGCGATTTCGCCTTTTGTCTCAAGAATCAGCTTGCGCTTCAGATCGCCTTTGGCAACCGCTGTCACGACGCTCGCAATACCACGAACTTGCGTAGTCAGGTTGGCCGCCATGAAATTGACGTTGTCGGTTAAATCTTTCCAGGTGCCGCCGACGCCTTTTACTTCCGCCTGACCGCCTAATTTCCCTTCCGTTCCGACTTCCCGAGCTACACGCGTGACCTCGGATGCGAAACTGTTGAGCTGGTCCACCATCGTGTTGATGGTGTTCTTCAATTCCAAAATTTCCCCGCGCACATCGACGGTAATCTTGCGGCTCAAATCGCCGTTCGCAACGGCCGTTGTGACGTGCGCAATATTCCGGACCTGGGAAGTCAGATTACTTGCCATCGAATTGACGCTATCGGTCAAATCCTTCCAGGTACCCGCGACCCCGCGCACCTCAGCCTGGCCGCCGAGCTTCCCTTCGGTGCCCACTTCGCGGGCGACGCGCGTCACTTCCGCGGCAAACGACCCGAGCTGATCGACCATGGTGTTGATCGTGTTTTTCAGTTCAAGGATTTCGCCGCGCACATCGACCGTGATCTTACGCGACAGATCGCCCTTCGCAACAGCGGTGGTCACTTCCGCGATGTTGCGAACCTGATTGGTCAGGTTCCCGGCCATAGAATTAACGCTTTCCGTTAAATCCTTCCAGGTACCGGCAACACCCGTTACTTCGGCCTGGCCGCCAAGCTTTCCTTCCGTACCAACCTCGCGCGCCACTCGGGTCACTTCGGAAGCAAATGAGCTGAGCTGATCGACCATGGTGTTGATCGTGTTCTTCAACGCGAAAATTTCCCCTCGAGCATCGACGGTGATTTTCGTTGAAAGATCGCCTTTTGCGACCGCCGTGGTTACTTGCGCGATGTTGCGAACCTGGTTCGTTAAGTTACTGGCCATGAAGTTCACACTGTCGGTAAGATCCTTCCAAGTGCCACCGACCCCGCGCACGTCAGCCTGGCCACCAAGCTTGCCTTCCGTACCAACCTCGCGCGCCACACGGGTGACTTCGCCTGCGAACGCGTTTAGCTGCTCGACCATGGTGTTGATGGTATTTTTCAACTCCAGAATTTCGCCACGCGCATCCACAGTAATATTCGTTGACAGGTCTCCGCGCGCCACTGCCGTAGTAACTTGAGCGATATTGCGGACCTGATTGGTCAGGTTGCCCGCCATGAAGTTCACGCTATCGGTCAGATCTTTCCAGGTGCCTCCAACCCCCTTTACGTCCGCCTGGCCGCCGAGCTTGCCTTCGGTACCAACCTCGCGGGCCACGCGAGTGACCTCGCCCGCGAATGCATTCAGTTGATCGACCATGGTGTTGATCGTGTTCTTCAATTCCAGAATTTCGCCCCGGACCGCAACCGTAATCTTGCGGCTTAAATCGCCTCTGGCGACGGCCGTTGTCACCTCTGCGATGTTGCGCACCTGCCCGGTAAGGTTGCCAGCCATGGAATTCACGCTATCGGTCAGATCCTTCCAGGTGCCGCCCACTCCTTTTACATCGGCCTGGCCCCCGAGTGCACCCTCAGTGCCAACCTCGCGCGCCACGCGCGTCACCTCCGAAGCGAAGGAGCTTAGCTGATCGACCATGGTGTTGATCGTATTCTTCAACTCCAGGATTTCTCCTCGCACGTCGACTGTAATCTTGCGGGACAAATCGCCTCGGGCCACGGCTGTCGTTACTTCGGCGATATTGCGCACCTGGTTGGTGAGATTGCTCGCCATGGAATTGACGGAATCTGTCAATTCCTTCCAGGTACCGCCGACACCCTTCACGTCGGCCTGGCCGCCCAGCTTGCCTTCCGTGCCAACCTCGCGCGCGACACGGGTGACCTCACCCGCGAATGCGTTCAGTTGATCGACCATAGTGTTGATGGTGTTCTTCAACTCCAGAATTTCGCCGCGCGCATCGACAGTGATCTTTGTCGATAAGTCACCGCGCGCAACTGCCGTGGTGACTTGAGCGATATTGCGGACCTGATTGGTCAGATTGCCCGCCATGAAGTTCACACTATCGGTAAGGTCTTTCCAGGTGCCTCCAACGCCCTTTACATCGGCCTGGCCCCCGAGTGCACCCTCGGTGCCGACCTCACGCGCCACGCGCGTCACCTCAGAAGCAAAAGCATTCAACTGGTCGACCATGGTATTGATCGTGTTCTTGAGCTTCAGAATTTCGCCGCGCACATCCACCGTGATTTTTCGCGAGAGGTCGCCATTGGCAACCGCGGTGGTTACTTCGGCAATGTTCCGGACCTGATCAGTGAGATTGCCGGCCATCGAGTTCACGCTGTCGGTGAGATCCTTCCACACGCCGGCAACGCCTTTGACCTCGGCCTGGCCGCCCAGCTTACCCTCGCTTCCCACTTCGCGAGCCACACGGGTCACTTCCGAGGCGAAGCTGTTGAGCTGGTCCACCATAATATTGATGGTGTCCTTCAGCGCGAAAATCTCCCCTCGGGCATCGACGGTGATTTTTGTCGAAAGATCGCCTTTTGCGACCGCAGTGGTTACTTGCGCAATGTTGCGGACCTGATTCGTCAGATTCCCAGCCATCGAATTGACGCTTTCGGTGAGGTCTCTCCAGGTGCCCGCGACCCCGGTCACTTCTGCCTGTCCCCCGAGAATGCCTTCCGTGCCGACCTCGCGCGCCACGCGCGTGACCTCTGAGGCAAAAGAGCTAAGCTGATCGACCATGGTGTTGATCGTATTCTTGAGTTCGAGGATTTCGCCGCGCACAGGCACAGTGATTTTGCGCGACAGGTCGCCTTTTGCAACAGCGGTGGTCACTTCGGCGATATTGCGCACCTGGGCCGTGAGATTGCCCGCCATGGAGTTCACACTGTCGGTCAAATCCTTCCACGTACCGGCAATGCCACGCACGTCCGCCTGGCCGCCCAGAATACCTTCGGTGCCGACCTCGCGCGCCACGCGCGTCACTTCCGACGCGAAGGCGTTGAGCTGATCGACCATGACGTTGATCGTGTTCTTAAGTTCTAGAATTTCTCCCTGGGCATCGACAGTGATTTTTGTAGAAAGGTCGCCTTTTGCGACAGCGGTCGTCACGCCGGCAATGTTGCGAACCTGATTGGTGAGATTACCGGCCATGGAATTGACACTGTCGGTCAGATCTTTCCAGACACCGCCGACACCTTTCACCTGGGCCTGGCCGCCAAGCTTGCCCTCTGTGCCGACCTCGCGAGCGACACGCGTCACTTCGGAAGCAAACGAGCTGAGTTGATCGACCATGGTGTTGATGGTGTTCTTCAACTCGAGAATTTCTCCCTGCACATCGACCGTGATCTTGCGGGAAAGATCACCGTTCGCCACAGCCGTCGTGACCTCAGCGATGTTGCGTACCTGAGCAGTCAGATTACCGGCCATGGAGTTGACGCTTTCGGTGAGGTCTTTCCAGACTCCGCCGACCCCCTTGACTGTCGCTTGGCCCCCGAGTTTTCCCTCCGTGGCTACTTCACGCGCGACGCGCGTCACTTCCGAGGCGAACGAATTCAACTGTTCGACCATTGTGTTCACCACGCGGGCGGTGCGGAGAAACTCGCCTTTCAACGCTCTGCCATCAGCTTCGAGCGCCATGGTCTGGGAGAGGTCGCCTTTCGCAACCGCGCCAATCACGCGAGCGACCTCCGTCGATGGCTGAACCAGATCTCCGATCAAGCCGTTGATCGATTCGATGCAATCGCACCATGCTCCCGAAGCATCGCCCATGGAGGCGCGCTGGCCAATTTTCCCATCCTTGCCAACGGCTTTATTGATACGGCCAAATTCACCGCACATGCGCTCGTTCAGCTTGAAAATGTCATTCAGCGTATCCGCTATCTTTCCGGCCAAACCCGTTCGATCCACGGGCAAACGAACCGAGAAATCGCCATCTCTGAATTTCGTCAAGGTCTCGAGAAGTACGCCTGCATCGAGAATGTCGGTAACGGATTCGGTTTTCATACAAGTCCCCGTTCAAAAATATTTAAGGTTACGGCAAATCATACGAGCGCTGCGCAGGATCTTGGCCGGTTGCATAAGACTGGCTCGTCATCGGAGTTTGCCGGGTAGCAACGGACGCACCGCACAAACCTGATCCCCAGCGCGTCCTGTAATTGCTCGTTCACGGTTTCCAGTGAACTCGTTTAGGAACGTGGCAGTCCTTCAGCGATCCGTGAAATTACATCGTGTGACACGGCCCACACTATTATCGCTCAGATCAGCCTGATTCCGGCCGATATCCCTCGTCAGATCCTTGATTGAGATCAGTTGTTGGGGGATGCCGTTACCGTGAATTCATCAATCACATCATCGAGATCGTAATAGCCAGCGTTCAAGTACTGGTACGCTCCCAGGTCAAAATTCGAAGCAGCCGTCCAGGTCGGCGTAGTTGCTGCATAGGACGAAGACTTCACCAGCGTGTTGTTCAGATACAACTTCATCACGCTGCCACTCCACGTAAGCATCACTTGCAAAACCACACCGCTGCCGAAGAGTGTATTCTCGTTGCCTTGCGGCACATAGTACAACTGCGCCGTACCCCCGGTCGCATACGTGAACAAGCCAGCCGGTAAGGTCGTGAACATGTAGTCTGCGGAGCTGGCCGAGTTGCCTTGCGCATCTTGCGAAATGAGTGAGGCAACAAAACGGCGCATTGCAAACGTCGCCGAACCGCTACTCGAATACATGCTGTTCCGCAATGAAGCCCCGCTGAACGGAAATATAGGAAGCACGTCTCGATTTGCGACGGAGTTCCAGCGGGCTGGACCGTGGGATGCCAAGGGCCGCTCGCTGCGGGATCTCGACCTGAAAACGAGATTATTGCGGTATCCGTGTAGTTATCTGATTTACTCCGACGCCTTCGACTCTCTACCGCGGCAGTTGAAAGACTACTTATGGCAGCGCCTGTTTGAAATTCTGAGCGGGCGGGACCGAAGCAAATCGTATGCCACGATGCCGCGAGCGGATCGTGACGCTGTCCTGGAGATTTTGCGCGACACGAAGCCAGAGTTCGCGGCGTGGATCAGGATAACTCATTGATCTGCACCGCCTCATTTTGGTCCTCTAGCGCACGAGTTGCGGCGCGGATAGCTACCAGGAGTCGCTTAACCTTTTCCAGGATTAGGCAAAACCGAATTCTCAAGCGTGGTGGACCGCAAGGTATTTCGAACTTGAATGCGCAGCGCCCGAGTTTCGGCTTGCTCTGCGCGAGCAAACTGGCTTTCGGATCTCAGCACGACCGCATACTCTTGCAACCAAGCGGAAAGCGTGGGGTTCTGCGAACCGGAAGACGCCTCCAGAGCCTGAACGGCCTTGCCGTATGCCTGCTCCGATTCAGACCACTGCTTGGCGGCGCGATAGGTCAAGGCAATGTTGCGCCATGCTTCCGCAGTTTCCCGACTCTGAGGCCCAAAGCTGCGCTCCAGCATTTCCCTTGAACGCTGAAACATAGGCAACGCTTCGTCCGGGCGCTTGAGAAAGAACTTTTGAGTGGCTAGGTTTGAGAGATCGGCTGCAACTCGCGGATGGCTGGGGCCTAACCACTTTTCATCTATCTCGTAAGCCTGTTGGTAGAGCGCTTGCGCCTTCTTGTAATGCTTTCTTTTCGTCTCAAGCAAGGCTAAGTCGGCGAGCGCGGAGCCGTAGTTCGGATGCCGGGCGCCGAAAGTTGTGAGCCAGATGGCAGCCGCTTTTAGATACCAGTCGTGCGCCTCGTTCAAGTCGCCTCGCAAGCAGGCGATGCTTCCGAGGTTTTGAGCGATACCCGCCATAAGGGCATCTTTGTACGGCAGCGGTTCCGCGATCCGCATGGCCTGCATCGCATGCTGTTGGGCCATGTCTAACTGTCCGGTATCTTTTTCGAGGGCGGACAGGTTGATTAATGTCTGGGCGAGGTTTAAACGCGCATCAGGTAGGGTCGCCCAAATGGCAAGAGACCGGTTATAGAGCGGCTCTGCCTCTGAGAATCTCTTCAGTTCGGAAAGCGCGAGCGCCAGGTTGTTCAGCGTCAAGGCAAGATCGCCCCTATTCACAACGGGTAGCCTGCTCTCGATTGCCAAGGCTTTACTGTCGCTTTGAACGGCCCCGTTGAAATTTCCAGTCTCAAAATCGAACAGCCCGCGATTCGCCAGCAATTTTGCGAAATCGATGCTGTCCTCACCCGCCTGCTTTCCGATAACCGCTGAAGCGCGCTGATAGATGGAGTCCGCTTCCGCCAAACGCCCTTCATGCTGTAGCGTTAACGCGAAATTGTTTAGGACGTGTCCGGCTGTTAGCGAGGTAAGTTGGTTTTTCTCTTCCAGCAGGGAGTAGGCGCGGCGTACGAATGTATCGGCACTTGCGAACTGACTGCGGCGCAACGCGAGCGTTCCTAAGTTATTTAAGATCACCGCTGTTTGTTCGGAGTCGGGATTTGTTAAGAATTTGTTAAGGGTCAAGGCCTGCCGATAGGTCGCCTCCGCATCGCTTAACTGACCTTCCGATTCTTGAGCTTCTCCCAATTCAGTCGCCAACACCACCGCCTCGCCGGTATTCGTTCCGCTTAGGGAAACGAGAGCACGGCGCAGCAACTCTTCGGCTTCTCGAAACCGCCCAACCTTTGAAGCGGTCTGAGCCTGTTGCTCAAGCTGAGACGAGGACGAGGGTGCGGTGTACGCCGCTCCACGGGCGGTTGTAACCGCCAGGAAAGAGGAAAAGAGAACGAGAGTCGCTTGTTTCCAGAAGCTTAGCGGGGGTGATACGATCCGGCGCACTTTGGGTGCTCCTTTCCACACTCGAACCTAACGTGGTTGGCAAGCAACTTCAATGGATGGAAAGTGATTTATTTGTCACCCGATAAGTTCTTGTTCACATTCGTTACAAATCATTTTCATTCCCGAGTCGCTTGACTTTCAAACAACACCGCCCACCCTATAAATCGTCTAACTTGAGATAACTTTACAGAACGAATTGCGCGCGAATGCGTCTGATTCAGAAAGGGCGCCGCGCCATGGGGAAAAGGGAGGGTTGGTGCGAGATATTCCGAGATCGAATCGCCTGGTCCGGTTTGGGGCTTTTGAACTGTTTCTGGAAACGGGCGAGTTGCGTAAGCACGGGGTTCGAGTACGGCTTCAGGGCAAACCATTCCAGATTTTGAGCGCTCTCCTGGAACAGCCCGGACAGTTGGTCACCAGAGAGCAGTTGCGCTCAAGACTTTGGTCGTCAGATACATTCGTGGACTTTGAGAGCGGACTCAATACAGCTGTAAATCGACTGCGGGTGGCTTTAGGAGATTCCGCGGATAGTCCTATTTATATTGAGACGCTGGCGCGCTTGGGTTATCGCTTTATTGCGCCGGTTCAGCCAGCGCCTGCGCCGAACCAGCCACAAGAGATTTACCAACAAACAACTGCAAAGTTCGCTAATCAAGACCTAGGGGGTGCGGCGGCCGGAATTGCTGGGCCACGACTGACGTTTCTGAATCGCAGAGTTCTCCTGTACGCGTCTTCTGGGTTGCTAATCCTCCTATTGGCAATTTTTACACTTGTAAGTTCGTTGTCGCGCCATTCCGCCACGTACCAGCAAATCACTTTTCACAAAGGTTTCGTCGGCAGTGCGCGCTTTACCCGCGACGGGAAGCAAATTCTGTATAGCGCTGAATGGAATGGACACCCGAGCCGCGTTTTCATCACTCAGATAAGTGGGCGGGACCCTCGCGAACTCGAACAGATTGGTGGATATCTGGCAAGTGTTTCTCCCAATGGCGAAATCGCAGTTTACACCGATCCGGCCGATTCGAAGAAATGCCGCTTGTTGCGCGTTCCTTTGAACGGCGGCGTGCCGCACGTTCTAAAAGATCGGGCGGTGCATCTGGACTTTGGTCCTCGGGGCGATCTGTGCACGGTCGTCGAAGAGAAATCGGTGATGTTCGTTGAGTATCCTCCTGGAAACAGGATTTACACTTCCCGCGGCTGGATATCGGACCTGCGCGTGTCGCCAGCCGGGCCCCAGGTCGCTTTTGCCGAGCATCTTGTGCCATATGACGATGCCGGCCGAGTCGTGGTCGTCGATTCAGTTTCCAGGCGAGTCCGTTTTTTGAGCTCGGGTTGGGAATCTTTGGAGGGCCTCGCCTGGCAACCATCCGGCCGCGAGATATGGTTCACGGCGGCTCACTCCGGTATTGATCGCGCACTTCGAGCTGTCGATCTCAGCGGCAAAGCCCGCTTCATCGCGGAGCTGCCGGGCGCTCTCGTTCTCCGGGACATTTCGGCGGAAGGCAAGATACTGGTTACGGAAGGATCGCAGCGGGTCTCCATGTCGCTGGGAGACGCCGATACCTCGACTTTTCAAGATATCTCCTGGCTTGATCGGTCCAATATCGCCGCTCTCACCCCCGACGGCAAATCTGTCTTATTCGACGAAAGCGGCGCGGGCGGCGGCAAACAGTACAGCATCTTTCTGTATTCGCCAGGCCAGAAAGGCCCGCAGCGAATCGGTGACGGCAGAGCGTTGGATCTATCCAGCGATGGACGTTGGGTCCTTTCGCAAAGCGCCAGCGATCCCACGGCCATTACGGTTTATTCCGTTCGGAATCGGGCCACCTGGCAGATCTCGACGGGTGGCGTCTCCTATACCTGGGCGAAGTTTATCCCCAACCGCCAGGAGATCCTTCTCGCAGGTAGCTACCCTAACCGAGCTCCGGAACTTTTTCGCCAGAATCTGCCGCGTGGGCTCCCGATCCCGCTTCATCGCAACGTGCAGATGGAGAACGTGGTGATAAATGCAGCCGGTACTCTGGCCGTCGGAGCCTCCCCCGATTGCAGACTGGCGGTTCTTGATCTGACCAACAACGGAGTACGTTATATTCCCCGGCAAGCAGGTTATTATCCATCCGCTGTTCTAGACAACGGTGAAGTTGTCTTAAGCCGCACAACGGGGCACTTACTCTCGGTCGACTTACTCGATCTAAACACCGGCCGTACGCGTGCGTATCGCCGGATCCAACTGCCAGACTCAAGCGGCGTCGACCGCATTATGCCGGTCCACTTCGCAAGGGATCGCAAGACGTTCGCCTACTCCAGCCAGCAAGCCCTGTCTAATTTGTTCCTTATTTCGGGTTTGCAATAACCAGCGATTAGAAGGTCAGCTTCAAAGCAAGAGTGATCTGTCGTGGATTGCTCGAAAATCCTTGAGACCACTGTTCGAAAATGCTCGACCCAGGCGTTATCGTACTTCGTGCCAGATCCCCTGGCGCCGTGCCTTGGGCATACCCGCCGCCGCTTGGCCCATACGGATGCACGTCGTTGACGTATCCCCCGACGTATTGCGGATGATTAAAAATGTTGAAGGCCCGTAGCGAGAATTCGAGCCTGGAGCGTTCGCTGAGAGTGAAGCGCTTGGCCAGCGTCAGGTCGATATCGTCGATCGGCTCCAAACTGAGCAGGCTACGGCCACCGTTGGCGAGTGTCCCTTGTGGGGCGACAACATACATTGCATTGGGGTCTGCCGCGAGGTACGCGACAATGTCACCATTGCTGTTGGTAAGAGGATTGGCGGTTGCCCCAACATTGGGGTTACCCGCGGAATTGACGATTACCCGATCCGGAGCGGTATCGCGATTCAGATTGGAATCCACGGTGCTCTGAGGTGTTACGTGCTGACCCGATTGGAAAGTATAGACCGGCGCAATTTCCCAATTTCCGACGAGGTTCTTCAGCCACCAATTACTCTTTTGGAAATACGGAACGTCGTAAATCATCTGGAGCACGATGCGATTACGATAGTCGAGTAATGAAGAAGCGCGTTCCGGGCGAAGATTTTGGGAATCCTGCGGCCGGCGCGGAGCTAACACGGTCGAATTCAGGGCGTCTGTGGAATCGTCGATGTTGTGGCTCCAGGTGTACGAGCCACGAAATTGCAGCCCATTGGAAAAACGCCGGCTCAGCTCGTTAGACCATCCATGATAGATGGAATTGCCTTCGGGCATGAAAGCAGTTATGGTGCTGCCGAAGCCTGCCTGGGCAAATGCGGGCACTAAAGAGCCGCCATTGGCCACGGCTGTCTGAAGATTCCCAAGAGTGTTTGTAAGCGAATCCAAAGTTCCTTGGGATGGGGCGCTAAAGAATACGGGCAAGGCATTCGAGGCGTTTACGACGGGCTGCCGGTTCAATTGGAGTTGAACGGGGAGAAACAGCCCGCGAGTGCCGACATACCGGCTCTCAAACACGTAATTGCCGCCGAACTGATGCTGGATGCCAAAGTTCCAGTTGTACGCTTCGGGGCGTTTCTGATCGGGGATAAAACCGGAAGTGACCGCCTGCGCGGCTGAACCCTGCGGGGGCGCGACAGCAGTATTGGGGAGAATGCCTCCACCGGCCAGAAAACCCGTCGCGTCCGTGCCAGTTACGTCTGCTGTCGTGCTCAACTGGGGAGGCAAGCTCAGGGTTCCAAGATTGTCGTACAACACATCGTAGGAGAAGCCAAAACCGGCACGAATAGAAGTCTTGCCGCTGGTTCCCGGCGAATACGCGATCCCGATCCGAGGCATGAAATTCTTCTTCTGCGCCGTCGGCGATTTGAACACAATTAAGCCGGGAACGCTGGCGCTTGCGTTCAGATCCTGAGTGTTCTCACTGAGGGGGATTGTCAGGTACTCGTATCGCAATCCGAGGTTGATGCTGAGATTGGGTTTGATCTTCCAATTGTCATTTCCGTAGAAGCTCAATAGCTGTTGATTTTGATAGTACGTAACGTTCCCGAGACCCCGTTGCGCCAAGCCATCGGGATCGTTGTCGTACAGGTAATCGGAAAGGTAGCTCCATTCGTAATCGCCGCGCGAACGCTGAGTAAAACTCGTCGGAGAGATGGAACTCCAGCCATCGAATCCAAACTTCAGGCTGTGGTTTCCTTTTGTCCAAGTAACATTGTCCGTGAGTTGATAAAGATTTTGGATTGAATATTGAGGCGCGTTCTGATCGGGACCATAGGAAGCGGTCAACTCGAGAACATCGATGTTGGGAAATGAGTCGAGCCCAGGGAACGATTGATTCCCAAAGGTGGGAATAGGCTGATTTAGGCGGTTGAATCCGAGCCGGACTTCATTGATCAGAGTGGGGGTGAAAGTGTGGTACTCCGACAACGTCACCAAATACGAGTTTTGGGGCGTGATGCCGAAAAAAACAGATGGGAAGCCGCTGGTATCGATCACTCCAATCCGGTTTAGGATAAATCGTCCGCGGAGCGAGTCCCGGTCGGAAATATTGTAATCGACCGAGCCCACGCCATATTCATAATTGGCAAAACTGGGCAAGGAGACCGGAATTTGACCCACAGGAACCGCGATTGCGCCACTGCCGTTTGGCGCGAACACGCCGGTTCCCAGGCTTTCATTGCTGCCAGCACCAGGAGCGACGAGAATTGGTGCTCCAAACGGTAGACTTGCGGGATCCGCTGCTGCCGGAGCGGTTCCGAGGTACTTTTTGAATTCGGCAAGATTAGTCGGACTAATCCCTGGCAATGCTGCCAGCGTGCTGTATCCTGCCGCAGTCGGGGCATAGTAAGCAGTGGAATTCACCGCCCCGACGGGATTATACTCATAATCTCCGAAGAAGAATAACTTATTTCGTTTGATGGGACCACCGAAATTGCCACCAAAGCGGTTATTATCTCCGCGCGGATGAAGCGGATTGCCTTGAACGTAGTCAAGGTTATCGGCAGCGTTGAGATTGCGGTTTTGGAAATACTCGTATGCCATCCCGTGAAACTGATTAGTGCCGCTCTTAACGATTTGATTAAACTGGCCGCCGGAGGAATGGCCGAAGTCAGGAGAAAATTGATTTTGCAGGACACTAAACTCCGACACAGCATCGTTAGGGACCACGACGATAGGGCCCGTGACGCCCAAGGCGTTGTTGTCGATCCCCTCGATAGTGAAATTATTATTGGTCGGACGCTGGCCGCCTACCGACGGTCCTGTGCCGTATCCTGAGCCTCCACTGCTTGTGACACCGGCATTCAATAACGAGAGGTTGATGACGCCTGAGCCCAGCTGGCCACCGCTTGCCGACGGAAGATCGGAGATCTGTCGAGCATCGTAAGTTGTTTGCACCTGCGCCGTCGTGGAATCGACGGGCGGCGCGGCCTCGGTCACCTGAACTGTCGTTGATGCCTGCCCGACGGTCAACTTCACGTTTGTGGTGACTGTCTGGTTGAGCTGAACGTTTACATTCCCTACCTCCGCCTTGGAAAATCCTGGCGCAGTGACGGTGATCGCGTATGTACCCACCGGAAGGTTCTCAAAACGGAAGTCGCCGGCGGAGGTCGAGGCTGTGGTTACGTTCACCCCGGTCGCAACATTGTGGGCGAGGACGGTGGCACCCGGAACCGTCGCCCCGGTTGGGTCATACACCGTGCCGGCAATATTCCCGCTGGTTAGCTGTCCGAAAACACAAGCGGCGAGCAGCAGAAATAGCAGCAATGAACGTGTTATCTCTATTGCGAGCGAATTGCCCGCGCTCTGATGAACCGCTTTTGTCAAAATCGACGGGTTAGCCCTAAATGATCTCACTTTGAAGTCCTCCCATAATGGTCGTAATCGAGCGTGAACTGACGTCTGGCTCGACACTAACCCGAATTGGGTGGAAAGATTTCTAGATTGTTTCTGACAAACAAATAACGCGGGGCTTACAAGCCCCTGGAAGTCCGTTTGGATTCTAACGGTTACTTGCTGAGGCACTTGTTGAAAGCCGAATTGGGCAACGCTCCCTTGCCACAAATATCACGGCAAACCGCTTGCTCACGAGCCGCGTTTCTGCTTCACTTCAAAGACTTCCCAGGGATTCCACGTGCCGGACTATTTTTCACAGAGCTGGCGGGGCCTTCCCCGTCGGGCGCCCGCCGCTTCCTGGCAGTTCAATTTAACGATATGATTCATGTAGTGAATGCGGAGAGCTTGCAATCGTAGGCAGTTCGATGCAACTAATCGTCAATTCTTTGATTGTGAACGTACCCCGGCGGCGTTTTGTGCGCCGAAGGGTTTGGCTTTTTGCAATCGCCATTTTTTTACTGAGTTCGGGTGCCACGTTCGCAGTACTCTATTGGAGTCCTTTCTGGGCACAGGTAAATGCAGCACAAGGTACCGTCGCCGGGGCAGCGGCGCCCGTGCTGGACGTCTCGGCGGCGGGTCCGGCGGTCAGCGTCGCTGTCGTGTCACGTCGACTTGTGCCACTGATATTTCCGGCAAAAGCCAAGACCCTTGTCGAAGTTTATTTAGCACGAGGAACAAAGCCCAAACTGGAGCCAGTCTCGAAATTCAAAACCTCGGCAGACCCGGAACGCGAAGTCAATCGGGCACGGGAGATCGAGGCCCAAACAACTCCGGCTTCCAATACCTCCGTTCCAACTCCCCCGCCGCTCGTCGCGGCGCCACTGCAGTCCTTTGCGATCCCGCTCGCAAGACCAGCGGAATTTTCGGACCTTCAGCGACAAATTCCACCTCCTCCGTCGATCAGACCACCAGCGAATGCCCAACCGGGTGGCAGAATAGCTTCGGCGCTAAAGAAACTGCAGGCTCCAGCGTATCTCCCACCCCGCCCTATCAAGTGGGTGAAACCGGACCTAAAGCTTGCCAGTCTTAGTGGACAGTCCGAATCGGCGGATATCAAAGTGAAAGTAAAGATCGATGAAACAGGGCATGTAGTAGCGGCTCATGCGCTGATTGACGGACCAAGACACGATGAGAGGCTCATGGCGGCCGCTGCCGCAGCGGTACGGCAGTGGATCTTTGAGCCCGCGAAGGCACATGGAACAAATGTTCCGAGTGAAGATACGATCGTGATTCATGTAGCCGCGGCGGCTCAGCAAAGAACCGGGCTACTGGCTGGCACTGGCGGAAACCGAAGTACCAACTGAGTTCGTAAGTGTTACGGAGACGGACTGCAAGACACCGGAATCGCCAGAAAGCGTGAACGGAACCGTCAACAGAAATGCGCTTCCATTAGTTTGCCCGGCCTGACTGCTAAACCACGTAGAAAATAGCGAGTCCATGGGGACTGAGAAAGTCGCCGGGCCGCTGAATTGCGTACCCGGAGCAGCAGTGAACGTGAAGTTCGCGGTTGTCATGTCGCGAGTGGTCGAATAGCCAGTCAGGACCACATCGAAGCCGGTTGCCGTGAGGTTCGTTATCTGCGCGCTGCCGGCTGTGATAACTGGCGGAAGCGGCGGAATCGCGACGCTAGCTGTGACAGATGACGATGGCAGAACACTCGTGCCGCCGGAGGTCAAGCTCGTCAGCGTAACGGTGATGGTTCCTTCGACAGTTCCTTGCTGAATGGTTCCTCCGCTCAGCGGCGAGATCGAGGTTGAACCCGCCGGAATGGTGAAGCTGAGCGATGTTCCGCCGGCGGCAAACTGGAGAGCTGGATCGATGTAGCCGGCGGGAACTCCTGGGGCCGTCGTGCTGAAGCTTAACTGAAGAGTACCGGTCAAATCGGCGGGCGTTGCGCTTGCCAACTGTATTCCCACCTGCAGTTGCTGAGTGGGCGCGGAGGTGGATTGCAGACCGGTGAGAGTAATCGCCGGAACCCCAAGCGAGATGGGGAGCGCGTTTGTTGTTGCGCCTCCGGAGACCACCGTTATTTGCGCAGTACCGTAGCTCTGAATCAAACTCGACGGCACGGAAGCAGTCAGTTGGCTCGCACTGACGAAAGTGGTGGTCAGCGGTTGGCCGTTCCAATTGACGGCGCCGCCCGAGGCGAATCCAGTGCCATTCACGGTCAGTGTGAAAGCGGCACCCCCAGCGGCGACGGTGCTCGGATTCAGGCTGCTGAGAGTGGGACCGGAGACGACAGTAAAGGGCGAAGCGTTTGAAGTCACGCCGCCCGATTTAACCGTCACCGAAACCGTGCTTGCATTCGAGATCAAATTCGCCGGTACCGGAGCGGTCAACTGCGTGGCGCTCACGAACGTGGTCGTAAGCGCTGTTGCGTTCCATTGCACGACAGCGCCTGAGGCGAATCCGGTGCCATTCACAGTAAGCGTGAAAGTAGCGCCTCCGGCTGAGGTTGTGTTCGGGCTGAGCGAGGCGATCGCTGGGCCCGACCACTATGGAAAAATTGACAGAATTCGAAGTTACACCGCCTGAAGAAACCGTGATCTGTGGCCGTACCCGGAGTGGCGACCAGATTGGCGAGTACGGGCGCGGTCAATTGGCTCGAACTGGAGAAAACTGGTTGCGAGCGCTGTTCCGTTCCAGTTCACCACTGCGCCAGAGGCGAATCCGCTGCCATTCACAGTTAATGTGAACGCCGGGCTACCGGCAGTAATTGTGTCCGGACTAATAGAGGCGATGGTAGGTGCAGCGACGATGGTGAACGCCACCTGGTTCGAATTAACGCCGCCGGACGAAACGTGGACCTGAGCGGTACCGGCACTCGCAACAAGATTGGCCGGCACGGACGCGGTCAACTGGTTCGCATTGACCACAGTCGTGGTGAGCGCGGTTGTATTAAATTCACCACTGCGCCCGAGGCGAAGCCGCTGCCATTGACAGTTAACGTGAACGCGGGGCTACCGGCAGTAATCGTGTCCGGACTGATGGAGCCGATGGCCGGTGCAGCAACGATGGTGAAGGCCACCTGGATTGGAATTGACGCCGCCAGACGCAACGTGGACCTGAGCAGTACCTGCACTCGCGACGAGATTCGCCGGCACGGAAGCGGTCAACTTGTTCGCACTTGACATTCGTGGTCAGCGGTGAGCCGTTCTATTAAAGTTCACCACTGCGCCAGAGGCGAACCCGCTGCCATTCACTGTTAACGTGAATGCAGGGCCACCGGCCGTCACCGTGGCCGGACGTGATGGATGCCGATAGCGGGTGCAGCAACGCACAGTGAAGGCCACCGGTTGGAAGTGACGCCGCTGGACGAAACGTGGACCTGTGCTGTGCCGGCACTCGCAATCAGACTGGCCAGCACGGATGCGGTCAACTGCGTTCGCATTGACGAAAGCTCGTTGCCAGTTTGAGCTGTTCCAATTGCACCACGGCGCCCGATGCGAAGCCGCTGCCATTCACGGTCAGCGTGAAACCCGGGCCTTCCCGCTGGTGCACTACCGGACGAGATGGAGGCTGATCGCCGGAGCGGCCGATACCGTGAAGTTGGCGGAGTTGGAAGTTAGTCCGCCAGAGATGACAGTGACTGGAACAGTTCCGGCGCTGGCGATCAGATTGGCCGGCACGGATGCGGTAACTGCGTCGGATTGACGACCGCGGCCGGTAAGGATCGTGCCCTTGAAGTTCACCAGCCGCGCCAGCGGCGAAACCCGCTACCGTTCACCGTCAGAGTGAATGCGGACTGCCGGCCGTCGCGCTGGCCGGCTGAATGAGGCGATTGCTGGGCCTGTCACCGTGAAGTTGACGGCATTGGAAGTTAGTGCCGGCCGGACGTTACTGTTACCTGAGATGTTCCGGCTAGACGATCAGATTTGCCGGCACCGCTGCAGTCACCTGGGTTGAGTTGACGACCGTAGTAGTAAGTGCATTGCTGTTGAACTTCACGACGGAATCCGAGCCGAATCCTGCACCATTCACCGTAAGCGTAAGTCCAGGCTGCCCGGCAGCGGTTGTGCTCGGGTTAATCGTGGTGATGCTGGGGCTTATCGTTCCTGAATAATTTTGCTGCGCGGTCTTCTGGGGATGCGCGTTATCGGTCACCTGGGCCGTGTAGTTGTAGGGCCCTGCAGTGTTGGGAGTGCCGGCGACGCTTGCGCGGCTAGTATCGCCGATGGGCGTGAAGCTCAATCCGGCCGGCAAGCTGCCGCTGCTGATGGACCAGGAATACGGAGCAGTACCGCCGGAAGCCGTGCAGGTCGCCGAATAAGCCGCGCCAGCCTGCGTGGGACCCGTTGTGGGCAAACACGACAACGACAGCGGTTGTCCGGAAGCAAGCCGGAGGAAGCAGAAAAAGAACGCGAGAAACAGCAGACCAGATTGTCTAGAAAATGCCGTTCTTTGCGTTCATCAATTGCCCGGCCCTTGGCTAACTTGTGGAGCCGCACCAATGAAAGATAGGACCGGCCCATCAGGCTGCCAGGTGAATAACCAATAGGTCTTGCCATCGGGAGGCGACATTAAGAACGTATCGTGCGCGCCGATAGCATCCAATTGTGACGGGCTGCCGCTGACTTGATAGGCGTTCGCCGATCCGGAAGCGAGGTTGATCGACGAGATGAGGTGTTGAGCGGGACAAGCAATCAGAATCGTCTTTCCATCGGCAGTTGAGACCGCAGCTTGCGGTTGGCAGCCGTTAGCAGGCACAAGCATTTTGGGGCCGGAAGTCGGATTGAAAGCCTGCACAACTGCAACCGTGCCCAGAACAGGATCACCCACCAGCGCATCATGGCTCTGCGAGATGAACACCAAAGCCGAGACGTTCGATGTGCGATAGGCGAGGAAAGCGGCAGTATTGCCGGAAAGCGCATAGATAGTGCCGCTGCTGTCTGCAACCAATAGAGCTTGTCCGTCATCGCTTATGGCCAGCTTCGAAGGGCTGCTCGCAAGGTGAATATTCGGGATGTCCTGCGCGATTTGGGGCGAATTGGGCAGTCCGGTAAACACCTGTAGCCGGTTTGTTTGCTGCGAATACAACGCGGCCGAGCGTCCGGTTGGGCTGAATGCGACGAGATCCGGCTGAGCGAGGGCCCCGGGCAATGGCTGCCAGCGTTGGGCTCGCTTCCCTGCCTCCTGCAAGCCGGAGAATCAGCAACGCAACAGGATTCGCCGGCCCTTGCGCTGCCAACGCATAGCAATGGCCCGGCGCAAGGTAAAGTTGCGTCACGGCACTGGGCAGCGGCACAGCGTTCCCAAGGCGTGCCGCTCCGGGAATTCCTAAAATCGGCTGCAATTCCGCGGGAGTTGATCCTAATACAAACCCGAGCAACGGGCCGGCAAACCCGTTCGCGGGATTAGCCGCATCGCTTCCTGGAAGTTGGGCCAGCAGCAGCGGAGCGGCTGTGATAAACGCGATCGCCAAACGCCTCATGCGAAGTCCATACTCGAAAACTAGTCGACTGACCTGGATCTCAATGCGGGGAGCCGACAGTCGCGCCGCTACCCACCCCGATCGTGGCCGTTTGTGTGGCCGCAGTGGATGTCGGTGAACTGCTGCCACCATGGGCAAGTCCTACCGCCAGTCCGGCCGCCACTGCCCCGCCGACGGCAACCAGGATTCCAATTTTCTTCCCGGAATGCCGGCTAGCCGATGTCGCAGCAAGCCTCTGATTGGATTGTGAAATGGAAGCCGTCGCCGTTTGGCCGCCGTACGTTGCAGTGACCTCGATCTTAAAATCGCCCACAGTACCGTTGGGTCGAAACGAGTTTGCGACGGCACGGCCGCTGGCATCAGTCATCACGGTCAGGAGTTGGCTGTCGCCAGCGAAACTCCCACCCGGACCCTGGCTCGGCACAAAAAACGTGACCATGGCCCCGGGGACGGGATGGTCGTTTTGGTCGTCCACTTCGACCGTAAACTCGCGAACAGAGCGCGTTGTCACGTTGTTGACGGCGCCGCCGCCCTCGATCACGTTAATGTTCAATTTCGATAACGGTGCGGTTTGTGCCGGAACAGGGGGAGTTTGCGCCTGAGCCGCGGCTAATGGGCCGAACAACGCAATGGGGCGAAGCGTCTGGGCCTCCGTTATGGCGCCGAAGAACCCAACGGACAAACTAAGCAAAAGGACGATATTTGCACGGCAAAGAGCCACGGGCACATTCCTCAGAACAACGAAATAGTCTGACGCCTGATTGTCGTCCCGGAATACAAAGTAAAGCAGCAACACAACGGGAAAGGTACTATCGCGGATTCCGCGATTTAGCGCTAGTACGCGTTGAAAACAGAGCGCGGGCCGTTATTGGCTCAACGATATCGAACCTGATAGAGCTTGATGTCGAGTTTCACCGGATCCTTCTCTTGCGACGTGCAGCGTATCGTGACGGGCTCACCCGCGGCGAATTTACTCACCTCGGCAACGCCCCACGACAATCCGCTCCAGATCACCTTGTCGTAATTGATGCGCACGGGCAAAGGGCGATTGTGCTGCAGCGCTTCGATCTTCAGGACGTTGGCCATGTTTTCGCCTTTCGGCGGTCCACCCGCCCAGGTGCGGCGAATATCGCCCTGCGGCGTCCGTTGCTGCAGTACGATGCGCAGGACAGCGTTTTCCGGAGGCACTATGGACGCTTCAAAGACATGAGATGCGATCGGATGAAACATCGCGGGAATCGGCGCGATCGACTGCGGAATGACGACATCGTTTTCGATACCCATATCGTATTCCGGCTGCGCATATTTTCCGAATCCTACGACCGCCATCTGCTCCGGCCCGAGGGAAATCGCGTTACCGGAGAGATGCGGCTCGAAACCGGAATCGCGGAACAGAATGCGCCCGTGCGCCGGAGCTTGCTGTTCGCGCGATAATCGCGGCAAATCGACATTGCGCACTTGCTGCGTGGGATTTTCCACGGTATAGAGCGTACCTTCGGAGTTGAGCGATGCGAAGCCGTATGGCTCGACATCGCCCGGTATTCCGCCGAAAGTCTTGGTGCGGCCGAGAGCTTCCATAGGCAGATAGAGCCGGAAGGCTTTCGCCATCCAGGAGGCTTCGGCTCCGTCGAGGAGTTCCAGGTTCCCGTGGATGGTATTCACCCAACCTCCGCGCGAGAGCATCATTATCAGCCCACTCTTCCAGGCTTGCGTCTTGCGGTAGTAAATGGTGCCGGTGGTGCCATACATCACGCTGGTGGGGTCTATGCGCTCGAGTGGCACACCGCTGTCATGAAAGCGGCGGACCATGTGATCGCTGTAAAGATCTTGCGAACGCCAGAAGTTCATCATGGGAACGTCGGATGGCCGCGGATCGCCGCAATAAATGGAATCGAAGATTGTGAGCCAGCGGAGGTCAATGGGATGGCGGAAAGGAAACGGGCCGGAAGTCATCTCCAGATCGCCGCCGAAACCGTTAAAGGCGACCAGAACGATGTCGGGATTTTTCTCGCGGAATTGCTTTAGCGCGTCACGAAAAGCTGTTTCGTTTCGCCGCTGAATCTCACTCGCCGGCATAGAGGCTTCTATGTCAGGCGGAGCCGCCGTAAAATCCGCGAAATCGAACTCGAACATTCTGACGCCGCGGTCATACCAGAACTGGAGCGTCTGCATGAGATTCGGTAGGAATCCACCTTTGAAAAAACACATTGCTGTACGATTTTTGTTAAGCGAATCCTTCCATTCCGGCGCCGCGTCCAGTTGCACCAGCGAATTCGTTCCAAACCACATACCAGGTTTCAGCCCGTTTTCGCGACACTTCTCCAACCAGGCTCCGGGACCGCTTGGCCAAGTTGACTTGCGCCAGGTGCGATAGGCGCCGTCTTTCGAAAACCAGAACGCATCCATCATGTAGTGGTCGAAAGGCACGCCCGCGCGCTTCAGCCGGATTACCTGATCCAGCTCTTTCATCGCGAGGGTTTCGGTCAAGGGAACGTTGTCGGAAAGCTCGTCGTAGGAAGACCAGTCGTTGTAGACGACGATGGGATCTTGAATGGTCAGGAAGCGTGCATCGGGATCGCGATTTGCGGCGAACAGGAGCACGCACATTGCAACCGCAACAACAGGCAATATGGGCTTCATCGATCGGGCGGGATTTCTGAGTAAAGAGGATTGCCTAGAAAAGACCGGAGCAGCAGACCGAGTTCGCCGGGAGGTGTGAATCCGTCGTGCTTCCAGACCGGCTTTCCGGATGCGCCGCTCAGGACGAGCGCGGGAAGGCGGGACGGGAGCGGTTCTGCGTTATCGAATACCAGCGGGATATCGCCCGTGTTCCAGTCATAGCGAAGATTAGAAACGGCTCCCGACGGTTGTGACCCGGTTACGACGATTTGGATTTTGAGTTTTGGGAATTGATGGTGAACGCTTTCGAGTACCGCGATCTCGCCGCGCGATTCCTGATCTTGTTCCTTGGCGGTGACGAAGGCGCGCAAGCACCAGGGCTGAGCTTGGTGCGAAGGCTCGGGCTGGCAGCGCTTTGGAGGAGTTCTGCTGGATGACCAGCGACGCATTACTTCGGAAGAGAAGCGGTGAACACGAATAGATCGTGTTGTTCTCGAATGTGCCCTTACCAATGAAATCGGCGTCATTCACGATGGCGGCCGTCGCGACGGGAGGACGCCAGAAGATCCGGTTACCGGAAATCTGGACGCCTTTGATTTTTCCGGCATTCCAGGTGGAGAGATAGACGGCTCCCTGACGCAGCGCCAGGCGCGGGCTCAAGCCGTTTGCGGCACAAACATTGTTCCGGACAATGCTGTTGCTGGTCACCCATCCAGCGCCGAACACCGAAACACAGTAGCCCTGCGTGTCGTGACCGTAATTCTCTTCCACAATGTTGTCGTCGTTGCCATAATCAATGTCGAACGCGCCTCCGTCCACTCCCGGGCTGTCGATGAGAAAGGCTTCGTTGTGGCGAACCGCGCAATTCCGGCACATCCAGGTCCAGATGGCATCGGGCGTGCCGATCGTTTGCGTTTCCTGCATGCCGGTGAGCCATGCAATGCTGTTTTCAATCACGCTGTTGTTTGCGTTGAACAGCACAATGCCATCACCGGCCACGTCGTGAACGATAGAGTTGCGAATGACGACGTTTGTATTGCGAGACGACTCGGGCGGGAAGCCATGGCCTACACCGGCGACGAGAATTCCGGCCCATTCGGAGGTGCGGTAAGCCGTGACGCCGTCAATCAGCACGTCGTCGAAATGCTGCTGCTCCGTTCCATCGGCGATAACTACAAGACCGGTTTCCTTATTTTTTGGCTGTCCGGTGACGTCGTGAACAACGATGTCACGAATGTGAATGCCGTGCAGCACGCCCTTCGTTCCACTGATAAACACGCCGTATGGCTGGCCCCCGGAAAATTCCAGATGCTGAATGTTCCAGTACTCCTGGTCGAAGAGTTTGAATGCCGCTTTTTGCCCGGATTGAGCGTGGATTTGCGGCAGAGGTCCGGTTCCCCAGGCATCCAGACTTATCGGAGCTGCCGCCGATCCCGATCCTTTCGGCGCGAGCATGCCCATACAAACGGTTCCGCGCCGGAATTCAATGGAGTCGCCGGCGTGGAACGTGCGCGTCGACACTGCATCTACAGATTTCCACGCCGTTGCAGGAGTTAGGCCGTCCGCAGCATCGTTGCCCTTTGAGCAATCGACATACCAGGTTTGACCTGCTTCAGCACGCAAAGCAGGAGAGCTTATGAAAATGCCCGCGATGACGGCAAGGGCGATCACCATTCAAAGCGCACGCCGAACTGGCCATTGCGCGGCGTCGAACTAACGCCGGTGACATAGCCGAAATCCGGGCTCGTCAGGTTTGTGTTCGGATTATCAAAGCTGTGCCGGTTGAAAATGTTATAAAATTCCACGCGAAATTGCAGCTTGTATCTTCCTTCCGCGCCGAAGTAGGTGTTTTTCAACAGTGAGGCATTTTCACTTTCTACACCGAACCCGCGTATAGCGCTGATCCGAGCGGGTCCCGTTCCAAGCTCGCCATAGTCTGGATTGGACGCAATCGTCGAAGGAAAGAACTGATCGGAGGCCGGCAGCGTCGAACCCTCGGGCTGCTGGAAACTGCCCTTGTTGAACATGCTGCCGCTATATCCGGATAGATTATAATTCGCATAAGTTTCGGCCCAGAGCGGATAGTAATAGTAATTCGAGGAAGAGAAGCTCAGCGGCGCTCCGGAAGCGTACATCACTAACCCGGATAATCGCCAGCCGCTAACAATGCCATTTGCTACTTTCCCTCTATTTGCGAGGAAGCGACGGCCGTGGCCAAAGGGCAACTCGTAAGTGAAAAACCCCTTGACGACGTGTGTTTGGTCATAGGGTGTCAGCGTGTGGGCGGCCTCAGTCAGGTTATTGAAATCTTGAATGCCCGCCACGTCGTAACTTTCACCGAAGTTGTTGACAGTATCGCCTTCCGATCGTGAAAGCGTGTAGTTGAAATTCATCGACAGGCCGGACGATAGGCGCTTGTTCAATTGCACAACCATCGAATCGTAATAGGACTGGCCGAGCGGTAGACCAACGTAGTAGAGATCCGGATAAAACCAGTAGTTCGCTTCCGCAGAAGCGATTTGCGGATAAGGTGCAATGGCGGCGAACGCGGGCGCGCAGAAGCCTTTGTATGGGTAAGGAACGCCGTTGGCCGCGGCATCCGCCGGACTGCATACGTAATTGAACCCGTTTCCGGAGCGCGCCAAAGGCATAAACTGCTGGGCACTGGCCTGATCGTTAGCAAGACCGGAATCCTGCAAATGGTGTCCGCGGTTGGCGATATAGCTGACTTCCAGGCTCATGTTCTTCGTGAGCTCGTATTGCACACCGAGATTCCAGTTATCCGTATATCCGGCCTGCAATGAATTGGGATCGATGTTGACAACCGGAAATTGCGTTATAGGCGGCGTGCTGGTTTTGGTTCCGGGAGTAAACACGCCTGGATAACCGGCGTCCCAGTTGAAAGAAGCAGCCGCTGAATTCGTGCCTCGGAAGCCAGGGGCGTAGGCGTAGGGCACGCCCTCCCAGTACTGAATACCAATGGGTACATATAGGATGTTGAAAGACCCGCGGAACACGACCCGTTTCCACGGATTCCACGCGATGGCGATTTGCGGGCCGAAATTGTGCCAGTCTTCATTCTTTTCGAAGCTGTCGCCGCCACCCGTCGCATACACGTTCGCGCCTTTAATCCCCAAGTTCGGATCGATCGCATTCAGATCGAAATTGGCCCAGTGGCCGTATTTTTCGTGGAAGCGGAAGGTTGCATCCCAGCGCAGGCCAAGATTGACGGTCAGTTTCGAAGTGACTTTCCAACTGTCCTGAGCAAAAAGATCCATGGCTTTGCGCCTCCCGTACAGATTGAACGGCGTGGTCTCCGTGCCTGATTGAACATCTCCTAATAGGAAACTGGCAAACCCGAATCCAACCTGATTGGCATAGGCTTGGCTCGGAGCGCCGGTGGTGTTGTTAGAGAAGCCGAAGGAGAGCGCGCCGGATCCACCATTGCTGTTGATCTGTTCCGCTCGGAATTCACCGCCAAAAACAAACGTGTGCTTGCCCTTCGTCCAGGAGACATTATCACCATAGATAAAGGTGCCGCCCACATAATTGCCCTGCCAGGTATTGCCAATATTCGTCTCGCCATACCCATTCACATCGCCGCCAAAGTTGATGGCCGGGAAGTTGTCCGCTCCGGTATTTCCGAATCCAAGTTGCGAGGGCCAGTTAGTTCCCGAAGACGCGGGCACGGAACCGTTCCAGAAGCGGTTGTAAGTCGCATTGAACACGTTCAGAAGATTCGGGCTGAGAGTCCAGGAGTCGCTTGCTCGAAACTCGTTTCCAACCACGAGCTGATCGCGCGCATTCGCCAGCGGTCCTCCGTTTGTGCTTCCGAGCTGCCAGATGGAGGCGGCGTCATCGAGGATACGCGGCCGATAATTGTAGACCCAGGAGCCGGATAGGTGGTTCCGGTCCGTCAGATTGTGATCGAGTTTGACAACAGCCTGGTCGGGCGTCTGGACAGGTGAATTCGAGGTGGGAACCCGCTCGTTTCCAAGCAGCGAAGCGGATTGAGGCCCGTAGTTCGACTGATAGAGGGCAAGCACCTTCTGCGAAACGGAGCTGAACATCGCCTTCGGGATCTGATTGTTCACAAATACGGCTCCGGGATCGTTTGGGTTGAAGATCGCTCCGGCATAAATGGGATTGCCGTGAGTATCCGTACCGAGGATCTTGCCGGTATTGAGCAATGCACTGAAATTGCCGTTGAGAAAGTCCGAGGTTGGAACCGTGGCCGCGCTATTTCCGGTGTTGTTTGAGCTAGTATTTCCCAGAGGCCCGAGAGTGAACGAGGTCTGCTGATAGCGCTCGAACGCCCCGAAAAAGAACGTCTTGTTCTTGAAAATGGGACCGCCGACACTGCCGCCATAGTCCCAGAACCGCGATTTCGGCTTATCGGGATCACCCCAGATTCGGGCGTCCAAAATTTCGTTGTGGCCATAGCCGAAGGCGCTTCCGTGAAACTGGTTTGTGCCGGATTTGATGTTGAACATGATCACACCGCCGTTCGTGATGCCGTTCTGGGGGTCGATGCCGCTAGTCTGCGACTCAACTTCCTGAACCGCCTCCATGCTGGGGCCTACTTCCATCGAGTCGCCTTGAATCTGTGCCGTCGCGGAGGTTCCATCCACGGTGATATCTTTCGTAAATCCCTGCGTGCCGTTTATGACGGCTTCGTAGGGGCTGCTGAAGGGAGAGTAACCGGGAGTAAGGGCATAGGCGAACGTCTCGACCTGCCTGCCACCGTAAATACTCAGTGGCAGATCCGTCTCAACCTCGCCGGTCAAGTGCGTGCCTTCGGTTGCGGTTTGAGTGTCCAGGATGGGAGCCTGGGTAGTTACGGTTATGGACTGAGTGGTGGCTCCGAGTGCGAGTTGCTCGTCGAACTTGGCCACCTGCGTAGATAACAAGGTGATGGAAGGGATGTCAATCGGTTTGAAGCCGGTCTTGCTGAAGCTCACGGAATAATTACCCGGGAAAAGATTGAGAACCGAGTAAATGCCGTCGCTGTTGCTGACGCTTCGGGTCACCTCATGGGTGCCGAGATTCGTCGCGGTCACGTCTGCGCCTTGAACCACGGCGCCGCTGCTGTCCGTGATAGTGCCGGTGATGGACGCACGATTGCCTTGCGCGTCAAGTGGATTTGCCACGATCAGGGCCAGGAATAGAAGCGGGCAGCGAGCAGACGGAAATCGGAAGCAGGCGTTTCATTGTTACTCCTCACCACAGAGCATTCTCCGTTGCGGAGATGCCAATTTGTGATTAGGACGATTGAGTGGGTGAATTTATTTACACGAATGTAAAAAATATTTCAGTTTGTCTTTTGCTGTGACAATGGTTGAATTCGTGATACATTCCTTTTGAAGACCGCATGTTGAGATTCCTTCCAGAAAAGGGAGTTCTGCCGGGAAGTGCTGCCGCGGTTCGAGCCGAAGTTGTGGCGCCGAGGCGGAGTACGGATGTTGCCGAAGCAGCACAGCGTGAAGTGGCTGCTCTGTATGAAGAACGTGCGGAGGAGTTTCTGCATTATGCGCTGGGATTTGGACGTAATGAAGAGCTAGCACAGGATGCGCTGCAGGAAGCGTTCATGCGGTATTTCGTAGCGCTTTGCGAAGGCGCTAAAATCGCTGCGCCGCGAGCTTGGATTTATCGAGTGATACATAACTTTCTGCTCGATCGGATGAAAGAGATCCGACGGCACAAGGAACATCGGTTGCGCGAGACCGTGTCTTACCAGCAGGAGCATGACATTGAAGCCGCGTGCTTTCGGAACGAGTTCTTGCGGACGATTCGGGCTGCGCTTACCGCGAGAGAATACGAGTGCTTCCGCCTGCGCACGGCTGGAATGCGCTACCAGGAAATTGCGGCGAGTTTGAATTTAACGCCCGGGACGGTTGGCACGCTGGTATACCGGTCGATGCGCAAGCTGCGAAATATTTTAACGCTCAAACGCGGTGAGGCATGATGCGACGCTTCCAAATATGGGCGTGGCGCTATATTCCCGGAGTGCACCCCGGAATCGAGAGCTTCATCCTGCGTGCCGACGGCGAGGGATTAAGCGAATTGGAAGAGCACCTTGCGCGATGCGCGCAGTGCCGTCGGCACGCCGAGTTGTTGCAGACGGCGGTTCGATGCGCACACGAAGGTGAGCGCGCCGACGCGATCAGCACGACTCCTCTCTTGAATGAAACATTCCGCAATGTACAACTTCACATGCGGGCCTGGTGTTCGCTTGGCGGGCTGACGCCGGGACGGCAGTCGGCCGGGAGGCGGCGGGGCCATTCCGGGCTCTCCAAGGCAGTTGAATTTTATTTTGGGAAAGAAACCGCGAGGCGAATTGAATGCTGTCCGCGGTGGGGAGCGGCCGACCATCCTTTGACTGCGATAACGAATCCGTTATTTAAAGCGTTTCTTGGAACGATCGCGGCCGATGCCGTAGCTCGCCAAATTGCCACTTCGACGATGTAACGATGTATTCCGGGACAGCGGCTGAACGAGTTCGAAGTCTGCCGTCCCTCATTATTCTGAGCACGGCGGTGCTGCTTGCTGTAGGAGTTGCAACGGGCTTGGCGTGGTGGCGGACAGGCGATCCCATTTGGACGCGCTCGTTCTTCCTGTATCCCGGCGCGATTTTTCTGGTGGCGTGCAGTCTTGCCGGATCGTGGCTAAGTTTTCAATGCTGGCGTCATTTTTCTCCGGGCGATCTGCTGCGGCCGGCGTGGTTACTGATCGCGCTATCGGCTAGCTCGCAATTTATTGGCGGAGTCATCACGCACATATTGGGAAGCGAGTCACACCTGAATCCACTGCGATTCTTTCCCGGCACGCATCGCTGGTCCGTGGGTACGCGGCGCGGCGGAATACGGGCAGCTTTTCAGTCCCGTTTACATGCTGTTTCTTGTATTCGGGCTATTTGGAGTACTGAAAGTATGCCGCCAGAATGGGATTCTGGGGCGGCTGCGCGCGATCGACATTCTGCTGCTCAGCATTGGTGTTGCGTACACGGCGGACTTCTTCGCGACAGTCGTTTTCGCTCCGAGCATGGGCGTACGAACGACGAGCGTGGAAAAGATCATGCGTTGGACGAGCGATCCCCTTCTATGCATTCTGCTGCTTCAGGCGATTCTCATACGGCGTTCAGTGGCAAATATGGGTTGGGGTCTAATAGCGCGGTGCTGGCTGTCATTCACGGCGGCGATTTTTTTGACCTCCGTTGGCGATATAGGACTTTGGGCATCGGCGAAAGGATACTTGCCTTACTTTTTGGAGATCGCTTCCTGGTATGTTTGGTTCCTTGCAAGTGCCGCCTATGCGCTTGGACCTTCCTATCAATTGCAGGCGATGCTTCACGCAACTTCGGGACGCACGAGGGGCGAACTTATCCATGCGGACCAGCCGCTTCATCACGCTGTCTAGGCGTTCCCACCCGGCGACGCTCGCGGCTTTACTTTGTTTCACAGCCGCTGTAGTGCCTCAGCAGGCGGCGGTACCGGGAGCTTTGTCGAACGTACTCTACGGCGCGGCATACTACCACGAGTACGAGCCGTATGAGCGGCTGGATAAAGATGTCGGGCTGATGAAACAGGCCGGATTATCCGTCGTGCGCATGGGCGAATCCACCTGGAGTTTGTGGGAACCGGAAGATGGACAGTTTGAGTACGCGTGGATGGATCGCGTGGTGGATGCGATGGGCAAAGCGGGCATCAAGGTGATTCTGGGAACGCCCACTTATTCGATTCCTACCTGGATGTATCGCGCGCATCCTGGCATTCTCGCCCGGCCGCTGGGCGGTGCGAAAACATTCTACGGCATGCGCCAAAACATGGACACCGATAACCCGGCGTTCCGGTTCTATGCGCAGCGTTTGATCAGGAATCTGGTGGAGCATTACCGCGACAACCCGGCCGTAATCGGTTGGCAGATCGACAACGAAACAGCCTCTTACGGCGCATCGAATCGCGATGTGTTTGTGGGCTTCGTGAATCACTTGCGCGAGAAGTTCGGTACCGTTCAGAACCTGAATAAAGCGTGGCTTCTCAACTATTGGGGCGAGGACGTAAACAAATGGGAAGACATGCCGACGCGAGACGACGCGCAGAGCACAGGATACAAACTCGAATGGTCGCGCTGGCAGCAGATGCGCGTGACCAATTACCTGGCGTGGCAGGCTGCATTGGTTCGCGCCTATAGGCGGCCGGATCAATTCGTGATGCAGGATTTTGCCGGAGCGATGCATCGCGACGTGAACGAGTATGAAGTTGCGAAATCGCTCGATATCGCCGCTACGAACATCTATCACGGAACGCAAGACCACATGGATGGCCAGTGGCAGGCCGAGGCAGGCGACTACAATCGCTCACTCAAACACGCTAACTACCTGGTGACGGAGACGAACGCGCAAACCACCGACTGGGACTCCGCTTTTCAATTTCCGCCTTATGATGGGCAGCTTCGTTTGGATGTCTACACAGATTTATCAAGCGGCGCGAATATGGTCGAGTACTGGCACTGGGGATCCATCCATTCGGGGCAGGAAACCTACTGGAAAGGCGTGCTCTCACACGACCTGGAGCCGGATCGCGCTTATGCGGAGGTTTCGCGAACAGCTCATGAGCTGCAGAAAATCGGCACTCATCTGGTGAATCTGAAAATCAAGAATCAAGTGGCGATTCTTTACAGCGTGGATTCGGCGAATGCGATCGATTTCATGCCGTTCACAAGCAGCGGCCCGCAGTGGTCGGGCACGAAACCGGTAGCCGATTACAGCAGCCTGGTTCATCAATTCCACCGGGCGCTCTACAATTTGAACGTCGGAACCGATTTCGTCTTTCCCGAAGATACGGATTTTTCGCCTTACAAGCTGCTGATCGTTCCCGCTCTTTACATTGCCGATGATGCCCTGCTCCAAAAGATATCCGATTACGTGAAGAATGGCGGCCACGTCGTCATGACTTTCAAAAGCGGCTTCTGCAATGAGAATTCGATGGTTCGGTGGACGCGCCAGCCAGGTCCGCTGCGCGAAGCGGCCGGGTTCAGCTATCAGGAATTTTCGAATCTGGAAACGCCGCTTGCGTTGAAGGGCGACCCGTTTCACGCCGGCGCCGAAAACAAAGCGATGTACTGGGCGGAATTCCTGATGCCTGAACACGCGCAGGCGCTGGCCTACTATGACCATCCTTTTTTCGGACGCTGGCCCGCTATCACGCGCAATCAATTTGGAGCGGGAACGCTCACGTATGAAGGCACTTTTCTTTCCGACGCCTTACAACAGCGGGTGTTGCTCGAAACTCTGAAATCCATTGGCATTGCCGGCCCGGACCAGGATTTGCCTGCATCCGTTCGAGTCAAGCACGGCGTGAACGGCTTCGGCAAACGTATTCACTATTTTCTGAACTATTCGAGCGAGGAAAAGAGTTTTAAGTACGCGTATGGCGCGGGAATCGATCTTCTGAGCGGCCGTAGCGTTGGCGCGTCGCCAATTCACTTAGGCCCGTGGGATCTGGCGATTGTCGAGGAACGATAGCCCGCGTTTCGCTAAAAGGAAATGCGCGCGCCGAGTTGAATACTGCTGCAGGAAGGAATTCCAAGCAGAACGGCCCTGCGGGTTGCAATGCGGCGCGCGGCGCACCAGATTTTCGACCGCCCGCTAGTCTTGAATGACCCGTATGCTCTCAGTATCCTTCCGCCTGAGGCTGCCGCCGAGATCAGGCAATCCAGGGAGGGCGAACAACATCGCATGGCGAAAGGATTACGGGCTTTCATGGTGGCGCGCAGCCGTTTCGCCGAAGACGAGTGCGCGGAAGCTGTGGGACGCGGAGTGCGTCAATATGTTGTGCTGGGCGCCGGTTTGGATACGTTTGCCTGGCGCAATCCGCATGGAGAGCTGGGAATCGAGGTCTTCGAGGTGGATCATCCCGCCACCCAGGCGTGGAAGCGGGAACTGATGAAGCAAGCGGAGCTGCCCGAGCTTTCCACCATCAAATATGTGCCTGTAGATTTCGAAAGACAAAGTCTGGAAAGCTGCCTGGCCGAGGCTGGATTTCGCGAGACCGCGCCGGCGTTCTTTTCCTGGCTAGGCGTGGTTCCCTACCTCACGATCGAGGCGTTTCGTAATACGCTCGGCTTTCTGCGGAGAATGGCGATCGGTAGTGGAGTGGTACTTGATTATTCCCTGCCCCGGGAAATTTTGAATGAATCGGAGCGGTTGGCGTTCGACTGGCTGGCCGCACGCGTTGAGCGGGTTGGGGAGCCTTTCCGGCTATCTTTTGAGCCGCGCGAGATTGAACGCGAGCTCGCAACCGTGGGCTGGAGCGTGTACACGGATTTGGGTGGCGATGCGATCCGCGAGCGCTTCTTCCGGAATCGCGCGGATGGACTAGAGGTTCGGGGGCGAGTGGGGCGGTTGCTTAGCGCGCGAAACTAATTGCGACGCCCGCTTGGTAGCAATGTATCGGAAACCCCTGATAAATAAGGGTCCGATGCTACACTTGAGACGAAAATGGCTTATGATGTGGTGGTCATCGGCAGCGGTCCGGGCGGCTATTCGGCGGCGGTACGGGCAGGCCAATACGGACTGAAAACCGCGCTTGTTGAGCGGCAGCCGCGGCTTGGGGGAACGTGTTTGCTGGTGGGTTGTATTCCGACCAAAGCGCTTCTGCACACCGCCGATGTTTGGGATGAATTCAAGCATCCGGAGACGCAAGGAATCGAGTGCAAAGATCCGCGCTTGAACTATACGCAAGTACTCGATCGAAAGAACAGAATCGTCACCAAGCACTCAAAAGGCATCGAGTTCTTGATGCGCAAAAACAAGGTAGACGTGATCCGGGGCGCGGCGCGGCTGGCGGGTGGCGGGCGCATTGAAGTTTCGGGCGAGAAAGGAACTCAGACGGTCGAGGCTAAGAACATCATTCTGGCGACCGGCTCGGAAGCGCGCATGCTGCCGGGATTGCAGGCGGATGCCAACCTGATCCTCACAAATATCGAGATTCTCGACATGCAGGCGGTTCCGAAATCGATTGGAATTATCGGGGCAGGAGCGGTGGGGGTTGAGTTCGCGTCGATTTTTAATCGCTTTGGGTCGCAGGTCACGCTGCTCGAAATGCTGCCGCGGCTAGTGCCGGTGGAAGATGAAGAGATCTCAAAGGAACTCGAGAAGCATTTCAAGAAAACCGGGATTCGCTGCGAAACAGGGGCCAAAGCGGAAAACATCCGGAAGAATGCGAACAGCGTGAGTTTGAGCGCAACGCTCGTTAACGGCAACCGCGAAGAGATGGAGTTCGAAAAGCTGCTAGTGGCAGTGGGGCGGAAGCCCAACACGGAAAATATCGGGATTGAGAGCACCAAAGCTCAGCTCGACCGCGGCTTTGTGAAAGTAGACGAGCGGCAGCGAACGGGTGAACCCGGGCTCTACGCGATTGGCGATATTGTGGCGGGAACGCCGCAACTGGCGCATGTCGCCACGGCCGAAGGCATGGTGGCCGTGGGGGATATCGCGGGCAAGCCGATGCGGCCCATCAACCGCAACCGCATTCCCGGCGCGACGTACACCGATCCTGGAATCGGCAGCGTGGGGCTGACGGAAGCGCAGGCGCGTGCGCAAGGGTTCAAGGTGAAAGTAGGCAAATTTCCGTTTGCCGGGAACAGCAAGGCGACGATTCTGGATAAGCACGAAGGGTTTGTCAAAGTGATCGCGGACGAGCGGCTTGGGGAAATTTTGGGCGTGCACATTATCGGGCCGGAAGCGTTCGAGCTGATCGCCGAAGCGGTGACGGCGATGGAAGCCGAAGCGACCGTGGAGAGCATGATGTCCACGATTCATGCGCATCCGACAATTTACGAGGCGATCGGCGAAGCCTTCAATAACGTGTCCGGACTCGCGATCAATATCTGACAGACGATATGAGGCCGCTGGAAGTACTCGACCTGGGGCGGATGCGCTATGCGGACGCACTCGATGTGCAGCTCCGGCTGGTGGAACAGCGCAAACGAGGCCACGGTTCGGACACCCTGCTGTTTGTCGAGCACCCGCACGTGGTGACGATGGGTCGGAATGGCAACGAGCGGCACGTGCTGGCGAGCGAGGAAATTCTGGCGCGGACGGGCATCGAATTTCATGAGACAGATCGGGGCGGCGACGTCACCTATCATGGTCCGGGCCAGATTGTTGGCTATCCGATTCTCGATTTACGAGAATGGAAGCGCGATGTGCACGCCTATTTCAGCGGTGTGGAGCAGTCGCTTATCGATGCTCTGGCGACGTTCGGGATTTTCGCCGGACGCATGCCGCAACGGGGATACGAAGGCGTGTGGGTGGATGGCGCGAAAATTGCGGCGATTGGAATACACATCAGCCGTTGGATCACTTCGCATGGATTCGCGCTGAATTTGGAGACCGATCTGAGTTACTTCCAATACATTGTTCCGTGCGGTCTGACGAAGCCGGTTTGTTCGCTGCGGAGCCTGGGTTCGACGGCGAGCCGCGAAGAGGTGATGCAAGCCATCGCCGCCTCCTTCGCGAATATTTTCAATTATGAACTTGCGATGGCTTCTGAGGAGTTGCAGGAGATCTGATGACTGACGTAGTAATGCCCCAAATGGGGGAAAGCATCGTGGAAGGCACGCTGACGCGCTGGCTGAAGAAGCCGGGCGAGAAGGTGGAGCGCGACGAACCGCTGTTCGAAATTTCCACCGACAAAGTCGACACTGAGATCCCTTCGCCGGTCGCCGGAGTGCTCAGCGAAGTGCTGGTGCAAGAGGGTGCGACGGTGGCGATCAACGCAGTAGTGGCTCGCATCGGCGATGGTGCAGGCGGTGCTGCTCCGGCTGCCGCACCTGCTGCGGCGCCCGCTCAACAGGAAGCAAAGCCTTCAGTTTCGACGCCGCCGAGCGTGGATGTAGGGCCTTCGGCCGCGGCGCCGGAAGCACGGACCACCGCGCCGGCTACGCAACCCGCAGCGGCTCCTCCGCCTGCACCGGCCGCTCAGCCGGACGGCCAGGAAGAGCAAGGGCCGCTTTCGCCGCTGGTGCGCAAGATGGCACGCGAGTACAACATCGACCTGTCACAAGTGAAAGGCACGGGCGCCGGAGGACGCATCACGAAGCAGGACGTGGATGCGTACATGTCGTCACAGGCAGCGCGAACCTATGCCGCTCCTTCGGGTCCGCAACAGCCGGTGTCTACTTCGGCCGGCCCTTATCCGGTCGAACCGCGTCCTCAGCAGCAAGCGCAGCCGTTGCCGTTGGCCGAATCCGCCAAGACGCGCTCCGAACCCATGAGCGTGATGCGGCAGAAGATCGCCGAGCACATGGTGATGAGCAAGAGAACGTCGGCTCATGTGACCACAGTTCATCGCGTGGACATGACCAAAATTGCAAAGCTGCGCGAACGCTCTAAAGCCGAATTTCAGGCGCGCAATGGATTCTCTTTGACATTCCTGCCGTTCTTGACCGCCGCCAGTATAGAGGCCTTGCGCGCGTTCCCAATCTTCAATGCTTCCATCGACGGGAAAAACATCGTCTATTACCGCGATATCAATATCGGGATTGCAGTGGCTCTTGAAAATGGGCTGATTGTGCCGGTAATTCGAAACGCGGATGAGAAGAATGTCGCGGGATTGCAGCGGGCGATTGTGGATCTGGCGACCCGGGCGCGCTCCCGGCAGCTCAAGCCGGATGAGGTGCAGGGTGGAACCTTCTCGATTACGAATTTCGGCAGTTTCGGCAGCATTTTTGCGACACCAGTGATTAATCAACCGCAGGTGGCGATTCTCGGCATGGGCGTGGTCGAGAAAGTCCCCGCGGTGGTGGACGGCGATGCGATCGCAATCCGGTCACAGGCACACTTGGCGCTGACCTTCGATCATCGGCTGATCGATGGTTCACTGGCAGATCAGTTCTGCCAGAAGATTAAGGCCATTTTGGAAAACTGGTCCGCCAACATTCTGTAGCGGCCTCCGGAAGCGGCGAGCGGCCACGTTCCAAATCACAGAGACAGCGCTCAGGCCAGAAAAATCGCAAAGGCTGGTAGACACCGGGTGCCAGTGGAATGGCCCTTCAATTGTGCGTAAATCCCAGGATTTATCACGTTTTCGGCATACACCACCAGATAAGGAGTGAAGGCCTGTTTTTTCCCTTGACGAAAGCTTCATGTCGGTTTAATATTCGGTCTGTATCACTTGAAACAGTAGGAGATATCCCAGGAAAGAGGTCGGCGAATGGCCTTCCAGGTCGGCGAAAAGGTAGTTTACCCGAATCACGGCGTGGGAACGATCGAGAACATCAGCTTGCGTTCTTTCGGCGCGCAACACGAGCGCTTCTATCTTCTGCGCCTTTCTCCCAACAGCATGACGGTGATGGTACCGTTCTCGCACGCTGGCGATGTTGGGCTGCGTAAGGTGACCAAATGCAGCGAGATCAACCGGGTACTGATTTATCTGGCGGCGGGGCGCGCGGACTGTGCACAAGACTGGAAGGACCGCTTCAAGGAAAATTCGGACAGAATGAAGGGCGGAACCCTGCTGGAGATCGCGGAGGTCTTCAAAGCGCTTTTGATCATCCAACTCGGGAAACCGCTGTCCTTTCGCGAAAAGAAAATGCTGGAGCGTGCCCGCAGCATGCTGGTGCTGGAAACCTCGATCGCAAAATCGGTGAGCGAACCGGAAGCCATCACGTTGATTGCACGCGTGCTGGCCAAATGCGGTCTCCCGATGCCGCTTGCGCTGTAAACGATTGGCCCATTCCGAGCCGGTATACTGAGTGAGGAATGGCGCTATCGTCTAAGGGTTAGGACGGAGCCCTCTCAAGGCTCAAATAGGGGTTCGAATCCCCTTAGCGCTACCACATTGCCCCGCAGGCAACCACATTCCGGCGGGTGCTATCGACCTTCCAGATCGTCTAGTCTGCTTTCGCGGGCAGCAGCAATATTCGCGAGGGAACGAATATTTTGTGCGTCGATTTCTAAGTGGCGCGTATGCTCGCGCTATCTGGCGTGTATGCTCGGCAGTCACAGCGTGAAGCTCCTGCACCGACGCGTGAAGAGATTCTGTGGAGCGGACTAGGACATCGAGACGTTCGTCCATGCTCACGAAGCTAAACACATTCTCCTGCTGACCAGTGTTGATGAATGGCCTCGCGATACCTACTTTACACTAGACAATCTGGTCCGGCTGTAGTATTTTACGAACGTGGCGTTGTAACTTTGCGACTCGATTTAATCGTCCGTCCGGCTATAGGGGTGCGGGCGCTCGGGGGTTTCGGGTATTGGGGTGAAGCGCCCGCCTTCGTTACGGGGATGTATCTATAGAACGCTACATCCCCGTCTCAAGTTACCCGCTAAAGCCAATTTTTTCCTGCCACGAAATAATAGGACATAAGAATTATTCAGCCCGCACGATAAACTCGACTGCGAAGTAAACTCTTGGGTTCGAGAAAACAAAACTGGCCGCTTGAAACTTGACTCATCTGCGGCAACTTGTTCACTTCAAGACCTCAGCTGCGCTGCTTGGCTGCGGCAATGATTTGCAGCATCTCTTCCTTATGCTGCTCGAACGTATCGTCTACCACCGTGATGGTCGGCAGCGCCGTTCCATGCGTTTCGGCTTCGATATTGAAATGACCGAAGCCGCTTTCATGCACGCCGCTCGATCCGCGGCCCGGAGCGGGATTGCTCAGATGACGAAAAACCCGGCAGTATTTCGAGAATGGGCCCGCGCCCACCTGATACACCGGAATGACGCCGTATAGAGCATCGTAGGACATTTCGCCAATCGCGAGAACCTTCGGATATTTTGCCCGGAGATCCGCCACCAACTCGCGAGTGCCCTGGTGCATATCGCCCGTGGTGTTGTTCACCCAACCGCCCACGATATCCAGGAAATAGCCGTCCATTCCATAGCGCGTGATTGTATCGGCGATGCGGCCTTCGAGCCAATTGCGCCATGCAGACACGCCCAGGTTCATGTATTCGTACGAATTCTCGTACTGACGGTCATTGTCCCAATCGACCCAGTTCAGCCGGAACGGCGCGCCATCGACAGTAGTGCTGCCGCCCGCCGAGATCTGCGGGAACATGCGCAAATCGACATTTGCCGTGTTGGTTCCGTACATTGCGACGAAATGAATTCCCCGCGCATGTCCCGCTTTGACGAGATCGCGAAGCCCCGCTTCACCTCCGAGTCGATCGTCGGCTTTATAAATCGGGTAATTCCAGTAATAGCGGCCGTCCCAAGCGGGAAGAAACACCATCACGCGTTCGCCTGAGATCTGGGTCGCAACCCAATCGAGCGTTTTCCGCATTTTCGCGAAATCGTTGAAGATATAGCCGGTCCAGTGCATGCCGTGGAGCGCGACTACTAACGAGACCTTCTGAAACCACTCGGGAACGTCCGTACGGCTCTGCCAATCCACAAGATGGAAGGCCTGCTGCACGTGCTGATAATGCGGAGCCGATACTTCCTCCGCCGTCGAGCCGCGCGTAATGCGCCACACGGGCGTCTTCCAAGATTTGGATCGCTCCCATCCATGTGGCTCCGAAATAAGCTCGACGCGATAGCCGCTCTCACCCGGCTGCAAATAGAAGCGCTCTGCATGGACCCGATCGTCCGCAACCGAAATGCCGGCGAATTTATTATTGCCTGAGTCGATCGCTAGCAGCGGAGTTTGCATCGCGCTCGCTCCCTGGAAGAGCGCACCGCCGCCGAATGGATATCCAAACAGCACCTCGGAATCGTGCGGATCGAAAAAACGGCTGCCGCCGGCCGCCAGTTGCCCTCGCGGAATGCCTCTTACGATGGCGCTGACACACTTGATGGGATGAGGCGCCTCGACTTCAGCGTCCCATTCGACCGACGAAGAGTTCTTCCGGACGCGGGCGATCACGCGGCCTGGCGCTTTCTGCTGACCTCCAGCCCAGATCAATTGCGAACAGCGGATGACGATTCCGTCCACCGTGTTTTCGGCGTGGAGTTGGCTGCCATCCAACGCGTAGGTATTCTCCAGCGTGTAGATGCGGAATGAGAATTGCAGTCCGTCGAATGCGACCGAGGGCTCCGGAAAATCGAAGCTGAATTTCAGGTAGGATTGGCCGCGCGGCGGGATGAAAACGCCGCTATTACAGGTCAGCGGAAGAATCTCGGGAGCGGAAGCGCCGGATTGCACCGAAGAGGCAATTGCAGGCGTCGCGCCGGCGAGCGCCAGCGCTTCCATCCATTCGCGGCGCGAGAATTTGTCTTCCATGTAATCGAGTTAAACGAAAGCTAGTGTAAGCGCTAACAACCGCTAAGTCAAGGCCCACTAGGCCACTACCCAAATTTCGCCGACACGTGAAACTGCGTCTCGCCGTTTGTGGGGATAACAACCGTCTCGCGCGCCTCGCCCGGCGGCACGGGCCGGCCATTCACCACAACGTTTTGCAATGCGTTCGCGCGCGGCAGCCGGATTTGCAGGTGCAGTTCTTTGGGACCCGCGGCTCTGGCCAATTGTACGCGCGCGTTCACGGTGTTATTTTGCAGGTTTGCGGTTAGAGCAAAATCGACCGTTCCCCAGCGTGTCGGCGCTTTCTCAATTCGAATTTCACGTCCGGAACCAATCCATTCCCGTGGAACGCCTCGCGCCAAATACAAGCGGTCTTCGTCCGCATCTTCGAGCACGAGCATCCAGCGGACCAGCAGCGGAATCGTTTGCTGAGCCGGGATGCAGAACAGCGCGCCATCCCCGGTGATGCCGGCCACTTCACCGGCCGTCCAGCTTCCACGGTTGTGGTCGTGGAAGCGATGCGCATAGAGAAACAGAAGATATTCCTCGACGCGACCGAGGCGCAGAAGCGCTTGCGCGTAGCCGTAGGAGATGAAGCCAAGTATCTCGCGGCCCGTCGGATGAGGCCGGCTCACGTTCGCGACGACGCCCAGCGTGGTAGCGCCGTAAGCGCGCATGCAGTCGATCACCAGATTCGCGAGATCGGGCGGAAGCATGTCCGCCTCCAGCAATTCACTATAGGGACGATGCGGCCACTGTTGCGGGCTGGGGTGTTCGGTTTGGAGCGACTCGCGAAACGTCAGCGTCGTCCCCGGAAACGGCCCCACGTAAGGCGGGTGCATGTCTGTTCGAACGTTCTTTCGCAGACTTGCCACAGTTGTTTTCCGGAGCGTCGCGCTACGCCTCATCCACTCGCCTGCCTGTTGCCTGCCGCTATGGTTAATGGCCGGCCATATTTGCGCGATATCCTTCAAACCGCGCGCGGCAAACGCGCTATTGGCGAAATACGGTAGCCACCACGTCAGCGGCTTTGGCGCGAGGCACGAGTCGGATTCGCTCCATCCATGAATCAAGCCGTAGCCTGGATCGTCTTGCGGCAGTTTCAAACTTTCGTCATGCATTGCCAGCAGCAGTGCGGCTGTGGATTCAATCTTCGGGCGATGCTTCGTGAGCAGCGCGCTATCGCCGGTGTAGTTGAAATAGCGCGCCAGCAGCGATAGCGTGAGGCCGAATTGCGCAGTTTCCGGACCGCGCATATTTATCATTCCTTTGGAATCGACGAAATCGGTGAAGTAGTTGTCTACGATTAGCCGGGCTTGTTCGAAGCGCCCCCATTCCAGATTCGCGTACACGGCCATCGTAAAAGTGTCCTGAAAGCCGTCGTATTCCGAGCCGTAGTAATCGCGGTCCACGGCCCCGTACTTCGGATACACGCCGTCCGGACGCACTATCAGCTCCTTTGCGAACGCGTGTTTCGACATGTCGATCCACACATTTTCTGGAACCGAAGCGGGCGCCATGTCCTGCAATTGGCGGTCCCAGTACTCGGCGAAAACGAGCAGCGCGCGATAGAACTCGGCAGGCTGGGGATCTTCGCGCCCCGGCGGATAAGCGGGATAGCTATGCCCATACACAACTTTGGCGATTCTTCCGTTTTCGATGTAGGCAGTGCGATGCCAGGTCTGCACGATGAACCGATCGTGCGCTTCCACATCTCCGAAAATCAGCAGCTCGTAATAGGCGCTTTCGGAAACCGGCATCACCTTTCGAACCGCCGGCATCCAGCCGCCGAGAAGGCCTTCGAAACGCTTTTCCGCAAGCGCTTGCGTCAGTTCCGGAAAATACTGCCCCGGATGATAGGTGCGGGTGTTCCCGACCGGAAATACCGGCATAGTGTCGGAGCATTCTTTGGTTCCGACGAACGTGTTCCATCTGGGCCGGAAGCCCGGCCGAGGCGAAAAATTGGCGGATTCCAGCGGCGGCGCGGCCGCTTTCACAGCTTCGGGATCGGGATCTCCGTTCTCGAGTAACTTGTTGGCCAGAAGATCGGGACCGGAGAGTCCAATGTCTTTCAGGCTGAGCCCTAAATAGGGCGGGTTCGCTTCCGCGAAAGTGGCTTCCGCGCTCTTGGTGAGAGTGCGGCGCGGGCCTTTCGAAGAAACAAACGTCAGCACCCCCTCGTGCGTCCGCAGATCCTCATACACGCTCCAATCGGCGGAGTTGAAATGAAAGCTGCCGGTCAATGTGTGGCCGTCTAGCGAGGCATGCACCGGGTCGCGGTTCTTCGCGCTGCCGGTAGCGCCAGACGCTTCCAAGCCCGCAACCGCCGCGACCCCTTTCAGGAATGTCCTTCGGTCCAATGCGCGTCTGTTTTCCGCCATAAGCTCAATCAGCATACACCAATAAGCCGAAAGCGCTTTCAAGAAAGTTCGCGGTAACTTCGGTGGCTGCGAGATGCTTTAGCGCATACAATGAATTCTGAAGGATGAGACTGGAAGAAGTCGCAGAGCGTGCAGGCGTATCGATCGCGACGGTTTCGCGCGTACTCAACAATTCCAGCGTTGTCAAAAGTAAGACTCGCGCGCGCGTTCTGAAAGCGATTGAAGAGCTGCGCTATCACCCTAACCTGCACGCGAGAACGCTTGCGGGCGGCAAGAGCAAAAGCATCGGCGTCATCGTTTCCAATTTAGAGAACCCGTTTTTCTTCGACGTGTACCAAGCGGTCGAAACGGGTACGCATGCCCGTGGCTATGAAGTGGTAGTGGCGAACACCGGCTACCGGCCAGAGCAGCTTGTCTCGAGTATTCGGCTCATGATCGGAAGGCGCGTCGCCGGCCTGGCGGTGATCGTCTCGGAAATGGACCCCGCGCTGATCGATGAATTGGCCGAGGACATTGTGCCGGTAGTTTTTTACGACGTAGGCGTACCTAAGCGCAACATCACCAATATACGCGTCAACTACCGCCGCGGCATCGAAAAGCTGGTCGAATACCTGCATGCGATGGGACACCGCAAACTCGGCTTCATCGGCCATCACGCCATATTGGGTCCGCTCCACGAGCGCCTGAAGGCGGTCTCCGATATCGTCGCCGGGTACGGGATGGGTGTTGAAGTTCGGTCAAGCGCGGATGCCGACAGTTTGGAAGGCGGACGGCAGGCCGCTCGAACACTTCTGGGGGATGGATATCGGCCGACGGCAATCATCTGCGTCAACGACCTCATGGCGGTGGGCGCTCTGCGCGAGCTGCGGCAGAGGGGCCTGCGCGTTCCCGAGGACGTTTCGGTAACCGGCTTCGACAACATCAAGCTGTCCGAATTTTGTTCTCCCGCGCTAACCACGCTTCACATTCCCCGCGATCAAATTGGACAGACCATCTGCGAATGCCTGATTCACCGCGATAATCGTCCGGCGAGTATCGATCGCGAGATCGTCATCGATCCGGAGCTTGTCCTCAGAGAATCCACCGGGCCGGCTTCGCGATCGGAAAATGTGAAGCAATCCCGCGCCGCAAATGGCTCGCGCGTCCGTGTTCCGTCGCTGGGTTAGCGAGCTGCTGTGCCCTAAAGATTTTCACTCGCAGGCGATGATACATCGGAAGGCACTGCGCGCAGCTTCAGAATGCACCAGCTTGTAATAGCGATGCCGTAAAGCAGCAAAATCAGCGTAACGATATCGGCGGCTGCGCTCTTAAAGAACGGCAGCGCCAAGGAGCAGAAGCAGGATACGAGTTCAGCCAGCAGTACCAGCATCCAAAAGGTCATCCACACGCTGGTATTGTTCGGGCGGGGAATCTTTTGCGCCCGCAGTACGCGCCGCAGAGTCCAAAGAAAACCCAGAGTTGCGGCGGCGGACCCTGCCCACGCCACAAGTCCCAGCGTCGCCAGCATAGCGGGTTGGCCGCTAGTATCGCCCGGTACGACGAATGCCGTCACGATGAATCCGAAAATCATGGCGAAAATTAACCCGGAGATCAGCTTCGCAGCGGCAATCTTCCGCATCTTTAAGACCTGCCGATTCATTTCTTCGAACACATCCCAGCCGGCAAGCGGGTACGCGACCGCGAATACGAATCGCGAGTAGAGGAATACGCGCAGGCGCGTGTCGGCCTCGGACCAGAGCCAGATATCAATTCCATCGAACAGCAGCACGAGTACGCACGCGAGAGTGATGAACAGATACACGCGTTGCAACCTAAGCTGGAGCACACGGCCAAGCAGCAGAGCGTCAACCGCAGTCCCCGCAATGTTCACCCAATAATTTGTTTGATCTAACATCCGCTAAATCCATTTGAACCTACTTGCAAAAGAGTGCCCGGGTGCGGGGGCTGCGGAAAAACGCGGTTTACTGAATTGGCTGAATCGCGGAAATGGTGGACAGGTCGATAAGCTGTCCGGCGGCTGCATCTTCCGCGTTCAAGGCTCCATTCGTCGCTGCAATCACCATTGCGGCTAACCCGGAGTACGGCTGAGTTGCGGGAACGGTTTCCGCGATGCTTGCCGCGATCTCGAGCGCAGTCAGAATGTCGGCCGCTGTGATGTGGGAGCCGGCTGCGGCCCGCAAAACTGCCGCTTCGGCGCGAATCTCGCGATCGTTCGCCGCGGCCACGTGCATATCTGCTTCGAACGCATTCTCCAGAACCACAATGCTCAGCGTCAGGTTGGACACCGCGGTCGCCACCTGTTCCTGGCTCGGCCCATTTGCCGCTGTGCGATACAGCGAATACGCTGCCAATGCTGTCGAATAAGTGGCGGCAGCCTGGTTGAATTGAGGAGCATATTGCGGGTAGGTAGCGGATACCTGCTCGCGCAACGAAGTGAGCGCTCCATGAGCGAGCGTCAATGAATCGTACGAAACGCCGTCGAACGTATTCATCTGGTTGGGATGACTGGGCTGCTTACAGCCTGTCGCAATCAAGAGTGCGGCAACGGTCACAACCGATAAAACCGCTAGTTTGAATTTGGTACACATAGAACCTTCCGCACACGACGATATGCGGAGACCGCCGCACGCGAGCCGGCGCAGGCGAGCTAAGCTGCTGAAAACGCATCAACAAAATTTAATCGCCCGAAGTGTGAATGCAGTACCCGACTCGCAATCCTGTGGGAATCCTTACGGAAGATCTGTACGTCTAAAAGGCAGGTATAAGAGGGCTGAACCCTCTTAGGAGGCTCGACAAAATGTTTAAGAAAATGGGGCTCCTGACGCTCGCGCTGGCAGCGATGCTGCTGGTGATGGCACCATCTCCCGCAAATGCCGGCCAGTGGGGTTTTAGCGTTGGAGTCGCTCCCGCCTATCCGGCTTATCCATACGCGTATTCGTATCCTTACGCGTGTGATCCGTACTCATACGCCTACGATTACGGTTACTGTTCTCCGTATGGATACTACGGAGCGTATGCTTATCCGTACATCGGTTATTACGGCGGCTGGGGCTACGGTTATGGCCGTGGTTATTATGGCCGTGGCTATTATGGCCGCGGTTATGGATACCGCGGGGCTTACGGATACGGTGGCCGCGGATATGCTGCAAATGGCCGTGGATACGCTGGCTACGCGGGTCGCGGCTATGCTGGACGCGGATACGCTGCGGGCGGATACGCCGGGCGTAGTAGCTTTGGCGGTGGTTCTCGCGGATACGTTGGCGGAGGCGCCAGAGGTTTCGCGGGCGGCAGCCATGGTGGCGGCGGATTTCACGGCGGTGGCGGCGGGCATGGAGGCGGTGGCGGCCATGGAGGCGGTGGACGGCGCTAAAGCTCAACCGCGCAACCGCGCAATTCGAACAGGCTCCTGGGTCGATGGCCGAGGAGCCTGTTTTCTGTTTTAGGGGATATGTTCCAATAGATTGATCGCCCCCGCGATCGGCTGCATGCCTCTGGCAGCACCTCAAACCAGAACTAGGAGTCGAAAGAAGGTTGGAGCAAGCGGTTCTCGCCCTGGAAGATGGAACGGTCTTCGAGGGCGTCAGCTTTGGTGCGCCGGTACAGCGCACGGGTGAGGTCGTGTTCAACACGGCCATTACCGGATATCAGGAAATTTTCACGGACCCTTCCTATTGCGGACAGATTGTTGTCCTGACAAATCCGCAAATCGGAAATTACGGAGCGAACCAGGCGGATTGTGAAGCCGCCAGTCCGTACATCGAAGGCCTTGTGGTGCGCGAGATCTCACCGGTGGCGAGCAACTGGCGCTCCGATGAGAAAGCCGAGCATTTCCTCGCGAAAAACGGCATTCCTGTTATCGCGGAAGTGGACACGCGAAGGCTGGTGCGGCTGCTGCGCGATCGGGGCGCAATGCGCGGCATCATCGCCGTAGGCGAGCAAAACTACGACGAGTTGGTCCAGGCGGCCAGAAATTCGCCGCCCATGGCGGGACAAAATCTGGTCTCGCAAGTTTCTACCGGCAGCCGTTACGATTGGCTGCAATCGGTGCAACCGGTTTCCGCTTCCGACAAGCCGCCCTCGGCCGGCGAGCCGAAATTTCATGTTGTGGCGTACGACTACGGCATCAAGCGCAACATTCTTCGGCACCTGGTGCAGATTGGATCGCGTGTAACCGTAGTGCCCGCCGATACCAGCGGCGAAGATGTCCTGGCGCTCCGGCCCGATGGCGTGTTTCTCTCCAACGGACCTGGCGACCCGGAGCCGCTCGAGCGTCAATCGGCGGAAGTGAAGAAGCTGGTCGGCAAAGTGCCCGTCTTCGGAATCTGTCTCGGGCATCAGATTCTGGGCCTGGCGTTCGGCGGCAGCACGTACAAACTGAAATTCGGGCATCATGGCGCGAATCATCCGGTGCTGAACCGGCAAACCGGCAAAGTGGAAATCACGTCGCAGAACCATGGGTTCTGCGTCGATCCCGATTCGTTGCGCGATTCCGAGATCGAGATTACGCACCTGAATCTCAACGATCAAACGGTGGAGGGCCTGCGGCATCGCAGCGAGCCGGTGTTTTCGGTGCAATACCATCCTGAAGCCGCCCCCGGTCCGCACGATTCGCATTACCTGTTTCACGAGTTCGCCGCGCTCATGGCGGAGAGGAAAGCCTAGCAATGCCCAAGCGCACCGATCTTCGGCGTATCTTGATCATCGGCTCCGGGCCCATCGTCATTGGCCAAGCCTGCGAATTCGATTACTCCGGCGCGCAAGCGTGCAAAGCGCTGCGGCAGGAAGGATATGAGGTGGTTCTGATCAATTCGAATCCGGCCACCATCATGACCGATCCGGACCTTGCCGATCGAACCTACGTCGAACCGTTGAATGTTGCGTATGCCGCGGAAGTGATCCGGAAAGAGCGCCCGGATGCGCTGCTGTCCACTGTGGGCGGTCAAACCGGGCTCAATCTCGCGGTGGAGCTGGCTGAATCCGGCGTACTCGAAAAGTACGGCGTGGAGCTGATCGGCGCCAAAATCGACGCGATCAAGAAAGCCGAAGACCGGCTGCTCTTTAAAGACGCGATGCGCAAGATCGGGCTCGACATGACGCAATCGCAGCTCGTCAATAACGTGCAGGACGGGCTCGATTTTGCGGACCGCATCGGCTATCCGGTCATTTTGCGCCCGAGTTTCACCTTAGGCGGAACGGGCGGCGGCATCGGTTACAACCGCGAGGAGCTGGTCGAGATTTTGGAGCGCGGCATCGACCTTTCGCCGGTTCACGAAGTTTTGGTCGAAGAGAGCGTACTCGGCTGGAAAGAATTTGAGCTGGAGGTGATGCGCGATCTCGCCGGAAACGGTATTATCGTCTGCTCCATCGAGAATTTCGATCCGATGGGCGTGCACACCGGCGATTCCATTACCGTCGCTCCCGCGCAAACTTTGACGGATCGCGAGTATCAGGTTATGCGCGATGCCGCGTTGCGCTGCTTGAATGAGATTGGAGTCGATACCGGCGGCTCCAACGTGCAGTTTGCGATTAATCCGGAGAACGGGCGGATGGTCATTGTCGAGATGAATCCGCGCGTTTCGCGCAGCTCGGCGTTGGCATCGAAAGCTACCGGATTTCCTATCGCCAAGATTGCCGCGAAACTGGCGGTCGGCTACCGGCTCGACGAGATCGACAACGACATCACACGCAAGACGCCCGCCTGTTTTGAGCCGACGCTCGATTACGTGGTGGTGAAAATTCCGCGCTGGCAGTTCGAAAAGTTTCCAGGCGCGGAGCCGGTTTTGAGCACGCAAATGAAGTCCGTCGGCGAGGTGATGGCCATCGGGCGCACGTTCAAACAGGCCCTCGGCAAAGCTTTGCGCAGCTTGGAAACCGGCAAATCGTCGAGCGCCAACTCGTTCGATCCAGCTCTCATTGCCAAACGGCTCATCACGCCCAATCCCGAGCGGCTCGATTACATCCGCTTTGCTTTCGAGCAAGGCTACACGGTGGATCGAATTTTCGAAATGACGAATATCGATCGCTGGTTCCTGCGTCAGGTCTCGGAGGTGGTGGAGCTCGAGCAATCGCTGGCGGCGCGCCGGCTCGATTCTCTTACTGCAAAAGACTTTCGAAAAGCCAAGCGGGACGGCTTGGGAGACCGGAAGATCGGAGAGTTGCTTGGCACTTCGCCGATGGAGGTGCGCGAAGCTCGTAAGAAACTCGGCGTGACCGCGGTTTTCAATCGCGTCGACACCTGCGCGGCGGAATTTGAAAGCTTCACGCCTTATCTCTATTCGAGCTATGAATCGGAAGATGAAGCCGCTCCGGCGAACCGCAAGAAAGTGATGATCCTCGGCAGCGGACCGAACCGCATCGGGCAAGGAATCGAGTTCGATTATTGCTGCTGCCATGCTTCCTTTGCGCTGCGCGACTTTGGCTACGAGTCGATCATGGTAAACTGCAACCCCGAAACGGTCTCCACCGATTACGACACCAGCGACCGTTTGTACTTCGAGCCGCTCACGCAGGAAGAGGTCCTCAATATCTACGACATCGAAAAACCGGACGGCCTGATTGTGCAGTTCGGCGGACAGACGCCGCTGAATCTTTCCATGCCGCTCAAAAATTTAGGTCTGCCCATTATCGGGACCGATCCTGCCGATATCGATCTGGCGGAAGACCGGGAGCTTTTTGGCAAGCTGCTCAAGGATCTCGATATTCCGTCTCCGGCGCACGGCGCGGCAACGTCGGTCGAGCAAGCCTGCGAGGTAGCGCGCCAGTTTGGGGTTTCCGGTTTTGGTGCGCCCCAGCTATGTGTTAGGTGGCCGGGCGATGGCGATTGCTTACAACGAAGAAACGGTGCGGCATTACATGCAAGAAGCCAGCCATTTTTCGGTGAAGCGGCCGGTCTTGATTGACCGGTTTCTGGAAGATGCCACCGAAGTGGATGTAGATGCGTTGTGCGATGGCGAAAACACGTTGATCGCAGGAATTATGGAGCACATCGAAGAAGCCGGCGTGCACTCCGGCGACAGCTCTTGCGTGCTGCCCGCGTTTTCCATTCAGCAGGGCGGTTTGCGAACCATCGAGGAATACACCGCCAAGCTGGCGCGCGCACTCCGCGTAATCGGGCTGATGAATGTGCAATATGCGATCAAAGACGGCAAAGTCTATGTGCTGGAAGTGAACCCCCGCGCCTCGCGCACCGTTCCCTTCGTCAGTAAAGCGGCTGGCGTTCCGTTACCCAAAATTGCGGTGGGTTTGATGCTTGGCAAGAAGCTGGCCGATTTTGCCCATCTCACCGGCGGTATTGTGAGCGGGACGCTCACCGTGCCTAATTTCTTTGTCAAGAGTCCGGTGTTTCCCTTCGCGAAATTTCCAGGCGTGGACCCGGCGCTCGGCCCTGAGATGAAATCGACGGGCGAAGTCATGGGAGTTGGCGAGAGTTTTGGCGAGGCGTTCGCGAAAGCGCAACTCGCGGCGGGATCGCCGATTCCGGATTCGGGCGCTCTCTTCATCAGCGTGAATGATCGCGACAAGCCGGCGGCGGTCGCGGTTGCGCGCAAGTTTCACGAATTCGGCTTTGAGCTGTTCGCCACGCGCGGCACAGCGGCTGCTCTCAAGAACGCCGGTCTACCGGTTAAGACGGTTTTCAAGGTCAATGAAGGGCGGCCAAACGCGGTCGATCTCATTAAAGCGGGCAAATTGAACCTGGTGATCTACACAACCACCGGCAGCCACTCTTTCCCGGATGAGCAGACGATACGCCGCAATGCGGTCACGTATCGAACGCCCTGCATCACTACCGTGAGCGGCGCAAGGGCAGCGGCGGAAGCAGTTGGCTCGCGGCGCCGCGATCCTATTCGGATCTGGAGCCTGCAGGAACTGCACGCGCGCGAGACAGTACAGGCCTCCGGCGCCTAATGATGCTTAATGATTTGCCGCAGCGAATGCGGCCGTGTGAAGGGAAGAAATTCCTGCATGAAGTTGTACGCCGCGTCGCCGCCGAGGCCAATCACCGCGCGCACCAAGCCATCATTCACGGATCCGGTACTCCGCGGCTGCCAGACGTTGGTGAATTGAGCCGCTCCGAAGGTGCTGAATATACGCGCGTAGGCAAATTCGGGCCGGCCTGAATCGGTTTTGCAAACAATTACCTGCTTCAGTGCATTAATTACCCGCTGCTTCTTGCTCTTGTCTTCGGAAGGGAAATAGCGTGGATCTTCGTGGAAGGCCGATTCGAGCACAAATGCGAATGTCTGCCGCGAGAGATTGCCGGCCACGCCGGAGCCGTATCTTTCGGCGAAGCCCTCGACGCCTCCTCCCCACTCATGCGGCGAGTTCCGGGCTTGGCCGATCGCCGCGCCCACAAGCGCGCCGCCGAATCCGCGCAGCCCGAAACTCTGCACCACGCGGTAATCGAATTTATCGTGGACTGTAAACGCAGGTGCGGATTGGGTGTTCGGCAGCTTTTCAAGATCGTTCGGAGGTGCTTGCCGCGGCGGAGCTAGCTGGCCGGGTTGTGGCGGCGGAGCTTCCCGGGAATTCGTCTGTGCCAGCAGAGCCGCTGGAAGGGAGAATGACATCGCGAACCATACTGCGTAACATCGCATCCAGCTTCATATGTAGCACGCAAACAACAAGTTTGGCCCCTCGCCCAAGTACGTACAGCGCCATCTTGAGACAAACTGGAATGGAGGAGCCGGAACCATGACTCGCTAATATTCTCTAGTGATCGAAGGTGATTCGAATGGCTATAGCGCTTACGTGCAGCCCGCCTAGTTACAACGCCGGATCCTGAAACATGCGAATGCCGGCGATTCCTTCTGCTCCCGCCGCGAAACACTCTGCGGCATTCTCCCAATTGACTCCTCCCAACGCATAGACCGACGTTCCCATGCGGCAGGCGGCGCTTAGCGCTTCTAATCCAAGCGCGGGGGCTTTGCCCGGACTTTCAAAGACAGGACCGAACGTCACGAAATCGGCATTGGCCGCGCGAACCTCCTCCAATGTGTGACAAGAGCGCGCGACCAGCAGCCCGGCGAGCGTTTGTTGCGGCGCATCGGCAGGAAGATGTACTCCATCGGCTCCAGTCGCCAGCGCCACATCGGCGCGCGAGTTGACCAGTATCTTGGCCGGAAGCGGCGCTCGCACTTCGGCGGCGCGCACTTCGAGTACCGCCAGCGTGAATTCAAACAGCTCACGGGCGGAGATGTCTTTCTCCCGTATCTGTATGAAGTCGACTCCGAGATGCATTTGATCGCGAATCACTTCCAGCAGCGGACGGAAGCCGCCCACCGCTTTGCGATCTGTGATGTAGTAGCGTTTCATTTGCCGATGAAGTATATCGCGGCGGCGGGAATTTCGAGCCGCAGCCGGGCGGCGGAGCGCAGCGCACTCCATTCCGCCTGGCTCACTGTAGCGTGCAGATCCCGCTCAAACTCGATGTGAACGCCTTGAGGCGACGGGCTACTTTTCACCACCCGGGCCATCATCTGATTTGGCCCTCCGGACTGCTCCACCGGTAGAACCTTGACTTCCGAATCCCGCACGCACAGGAAACCTTGATCTCCGAGTAAATGGCCGGGAAGATACGGGCCTTCGAAATCAGAATCGAAAACGCGCAGTCGGCTTGTATTGCGTCCCGGATCGAGCGCTGTGATGCTCGCCTCCACAATATTGTGTATCCCGAGCGCGCGAGCCGCTTCCACACTGGCGGGACGCGACAGGACGGTTTCTTTCGGGCCGCATTGCAAGAACCGGCCGCGATGCATCAGGCATACCGAATCGGCCAGCTCGAAACATTCTTCCAGATCGTGCGTCACCAGCAGAACCGGCGCGTCCAGGCGCGTGCGTGTCTGCTGCAGCACATCGTAAAATGCGCGGCGCAGGCGCGCGTCCAGGCCGCGGGTAGGCTCGTCCAGCAACAGCAGGCGCGGCTCGCTCAGCAAAATGCGTGCCAGCGCGGCTCTCTGTTTCTGACCGCCCGAGAGCTGTGCGGGTTTGCGCGCGGCGAGCTCCGTCAGTTCGAAGTTTTCGAGAAGTTCGTTGATACGGCGGCGCCGGCCCAAGCGCGGGCTCGGTTTCCCAATTTGCAACCGAAGCCGCGAAGTGAAGATTCTCGCGGACGGTCATGTGCGGGAAGAGGGCATGGTCCTGGAACATGTAACCGCAACGGCGGCGCTGTGGCGGCACATGCACGCGAGTGGCGCCGTCAAACAGCAGCCGATCGTTTACCAGAATACGGCCTTCGTCGGGACGCGCGAAACCGGCGATGCAGTTCAGAGTCAACGTCTTTCCGGCGCCGCTCGAGCCGAGCAGCACGGTTACACCGGCGCCCGCATGCAGGTGGACGTTCAGCTCGAATGCTTCGGAATCGCGATCGGCCGGGAAGCGCTTCAGCAGCCGCGCGTCGATGAGGCTAGAGGGCGCGTTGCTCAAGCGGCACTACTCAGGCGCGACGTCCGCGATACATAACTGGAGGACCACAGCAGCGCCAGCGCGGCAAGGGAAACTACTAGCACCAACACGCGTGCCATGTGGCCGTTGCCCGATTCCACAGCTTCGTAAATTGCTACCGAAAGTGTCTGCGTTCGTCCCGGTATATTACCCGCAACCATGATAGTGACGCCAAAATCGCCGAGCGCGCGCGCAAAGCTCAGCGTCCCGAGCGAGAACAGACCGCGCCGGGCGAGGGGCAGCGTCACCCGCCAGAAGGTTCTCCACTCCGAGGCGCCGAGGCTGTGCGCCGCCCACTCATACCGGTAATCGACCGTTTCGATTACAGCGCGGGCGGCTTTAATATAAATTGGCCCGGAGTGAAGGAAGGCCGCTACTACTGCGGCTTGCCACGTAAACACGAGAGGTTCGCCGACCAGCGTTTCATAGGCGCGGCCCAGCGGCGAACTGCGCCCCACGAGCACCAGCAGATAGTAGCCGAGCACCGTAGGCGGCAGCACCAGCGGGAGCGTTATTAGCGAATCCAGCAGGTTCTTTCCGCGAAAGTTTTTGTGCGAAAGCACATAAGCGGCGAACGTTCCCAGACATAAGACAAACAGGGTTGCCAAAGCCGCCACACGGAGGCTGAGCCAGAGCGGAAACCAGTCTATGGAGGAGCCGGCGACCATGCGAGGACGGAAACACGATTATAGCCGTCAACGCGAGGCCCTTGAAATTCTTAGCGAAGCGGCGCTATGATTCGGCAGACGAAAGGAACTGTCGCTCAATGAACCTGACTATTCAACTGATCCTGTGGGGCGTTCTCATCCTGCTCACCATCTGTATGTATTTGTACCGGAGATGGCTGGAGAACCACGAGGATCACTATATCCACCTGCACGACGACCAGCACGATTCGAGCATTCTAAAATCGCAGAGCACCATCGGACAGCGTTTGAATACGGTCGACAAGGTAAAGAACGGCCTGATAATCGTCGTAATTCTGTGGGGCTTGGCCATTGGCGCCATGGCCGTCTACAACGCGTGGAATGCGAACGGCACGTAATTTGTGAATGTTTGAACGCTTCAACGAACCAGCCCGGCGCGCCATTTTCTTCGCGCGCTACGAAGCCGGAGCATCGGGCTCCCAGCAGATCGAAACGGAACACCTGCTGTTCGGGCTGCTTCGAGAGGATGCGGGTCTCCGCGGGTTTCTGTCCCCGACGGGCGTCGAAGCGTTTCGCGAAGAGGTCGAAAAAACGATTCCTTCCGGCGGTCAGCCAACTTCAACGTCGGTCGATCTTCCAGTCAGTGAGCCCTTGCAACGGGTGCTCGAGCATGCTGCCGAAGAATGCGAGCTGGCGCGCGAAGAGGAGATCGATTGCAGGCTTCTCTTGATGGGACTGTTGCGAGTCGAATGCGCTGCCGCCGAAGCTCTGAAGCGAAACGGCATCGATTATGAAAAAGCGCGCGCTCTGCCTTCCGGCACTCGAACCCGCCCGCCGGAGCCACCGGAAGCAGCCACTACCGCCATTGCACCGCTCTTGCAATCGAGCGTTCTTCGGCTGGAATCGCTGGTAGATACGGCGGGGCGCTATCTCAGCGGATTTTCGGAAGCAGCCGCGCTGCACCCTCTAAAACGCGAATCGTGGAGGCGCATTGAGGCCCTCGGTCATCTGCTCGACTGGGCAAGCGCCCACCATAACTGGTTCGCTCTCGCGCTTACCAGGCCCAAGCTGGCGGCAATCACATACCCGCCGCGCGAGTTCGCCGCCGCGCAGCGATATGCCGACTGCGAGTGGCGCCCGCTGGTCGCGCTTTGGATGGGTATGAACCGGCTGCTCGTGCATGTCCTCTCGCAAGTTCCCGAAGACAAGCTCGACACGCCCTGCCGCGTTGGCATCGATCCACCGATTCCGCTTTCCAGGTTGATCACTGCTTACATCGAGCATTGCGAAGACGTCCTGAGTGAAATTCTGGCGCGCGGCTAGGCACGTGAAGAACGCTTCTCTGCCGCACAAGCTCTCCAGGCATTTTTGTTCGCGGCGCATGCGGCTGTTTGAGCGCACCTTCCGCATTTCCAGCCGCACGCGCGTTTTGGATGTCGGCGGCTCGCCTCTGATGTGGGAATTCGTGTCCGTTCATCCCCAGCTCACTATCGTGAATTTGCCGAGTGGCTTCGACCGTGCTTCCTGGCCCATTGACTTTGCCATCGCCGATGGCCGTATGCTGCCGTTTGAAGACGGCGCGTTCGACATCGTTTTCAGCAATTCCGTTATTGAGCGCGTGGGCACCTACGCCGATCAGCGCAGATTCGCCGAAGAGGTTGCGCGCGTCGGCCGGCAGTACTGGGTACAAACGCCGAACCGCGATTTCCCAATAGAGGTGCATCTCATGCTGCCCCTGGTACACATTCTTTCCAAACGCTGGCAGCGCCGAGTCCTAAACCGCTTTCCTGTCTGGGAGCGCGGCCTCAAACTTCTGGATGCAGGCCAGCTTGA
>CAWBDW010000077.1:0-10337 GCA_963787545.1 uncultured Acidobacteriaceae bacterium | reverse complement strand
AGGGCGGAGAAGCAAAAGCATTCGGCATCGCGCCCCACCCGGTGTACCTCACGAGCACACCTTTTTCCTCAGGAGTAGCCGGACGTCTTTCAGCTTCTATCGTCTTTAGGGTTCGGATTGCGGCAAGATTGGCTTGAGCTTTCTGCTTCAGACTGCCTTCGCCGATGCCGTGAGCGGCAGTTATGCGGAGGTCGCGGACAAGGGTTGGTTCGGGTCGAGGGTCGATGGATCGAACGAGAGTTGGGGCTGATCCTCCTCGTCCGGCAGAAACGCCCATTCCCTCGTCGCCAGCTCCCACGCCGGCTGATAGTCCATCTTTCGAATCACCGTCAACTCGTATAGCAGATTGGTCGTCAATTCCTGGGCTGCGAAGATCGGCCTGCTGAAGCTGATTCGCTTTGTTCAGTTTCTCGACCATCATCGGTCGGTAGCGTTTCCAATGCTCCAGGATTTGATACCCAAGCGGCGTCATTGTGGCCGTTTCGCTCATCGAGTGACTCCTTAATTAAATTATCTACCGGTTCGCCGTCGCTTATGTCCAAGAAGAGACTGAGCTGATTGCTTCCAGGGGATTGATTGGCAGTTCGGGAATCTGATTTGGGGATTCTCAACGGTTCACCTGTTCACGGCTGAAATAACTGGAATTCCAAACAGCCGCCCCCATGCTCGAGCGGCCGTTGCTTGATAGCGCGGTATCGAAGTTCGCTCGACCCAGTAATCGTTGGCGACGGCGACGACCACCGTCGGGCGTGCGGAGACAGAGGCGAGAAATGGCCAAGTCAGTAGTTGCTCATAACAAATCAGAATTGCCGCACGCTCATTTCCAACGCGGACCACGCCAGGTCCGAAGAAATTGAGCGGAACACCGCCGCCGCTGAAGGGATGCCACATCCCAAACGGAACCGGGACACGCTGAACGAATATTCCGGCCTGGGTTCCCCGGATTACAACAACATTCCTGTAGGAATCGGAACCGGCAGAATCTGTGCCATCGGGATCATCGCGAACCTGGGATTTAGCTCCCCGAAGTACGGCGATTGCCGCTCCGAAATCATAGCTATCCAAAGCGGTCGAACTAATCGGACGCCGAAAAGAGCCGGGAAGCCCCGCACCAACCAGAATCGTTTTTCCACTCGCCGATAACCGGGCGAGTGTTGGTTGCCAAAAAAGATCCGTAGCGGCGGTCCAGCGAGGAACGACCATCTCGGGGAAGATGACTACTCGCGCGTATGAGCATCGAGCTTTGTCTTGAATCCACTTGGCGGCGGTATATTCGCGGATTGGATCTGCCGGGCCGTGCGCGATTGCGCCGAAACGTGTATCGACTGCTTCCCACCCAACGGGCGGTTGCGGATCGCCGGGGTAGTTTAGGTGAGTAAGCGCTCCGAGTACGACAGCTACGATAGCGGTGTGAAAAACCGACCCTTTTATACACATTCCCGCACAAAGGAGAGCAATGGCAATTAGCCCAAACCAAGCCGTTCCGGGGAAAACGAAACCGGCTGCTGTGAGGGGAGATGCCCATCCGATCAGTCCAAGCGGCGGGACTGACCGTCGCGAAGAGCGCGAAGGGCACACGCCACAAAACTTTGCCTGTGCTCCTGGTCCAGACGAGCAGCCATGGAGTTGCCAGCAGCGCTGCGGCAGCGAGCCAGGCGATGATTCCATCAAAAACGGATGCGCAAGGCCCGAAAAAATTTCGCACTGCAGGAATGACAGGCCAGCTTGCACCGGCGTAATAGCAAACTGCCGATTCGTAGGCGTTAAGCCGGGTGCTCTGGCGCATCGCGAATGCCGGCATTGTGATCCCGGCGGCAATGCCGGCTGGATACCCCGTTGAAACGGCCATACCGACACTGAGCGATGCTACGCAACGAATGGCGGTGCTACTGTCCATCACCATGCCGTGAGAAGAGGGCGCAGGTATTCTCGGATCGACGACGTGGGTACCGGACCAAAGTAGCGGCTATCGAAGCTGCGGCGATTATAAGAGGAAGCAACCCATACGGTTCCGGGCTCCACTACATACCGGCCAAACACCCATGCCTTCAGAAATCGGCCTTTCGTATCCCTTCTGAGAGGAGCCGTGTCAGGCAGGAGCTTCCCATTCACTTCAATACCGCGCGATGAGAGATCGATAATATCGCCCGGCTCGGCCACAACCGGTTTTAGCAACGGAGCCGCGCCATCATGGCAGGTGCCCTGATCGCGATATCCCCGCGCGATGGCAAGACTGGCGAATGGCTGGGCAGGACAGAATTCAATCAGATTGCTTACGGCCTTGTGGGTGGCCATGTAGAGGCCGAGCGGCAGCGATGGAGATGTGTTGATCCTAATGCCCAACGAACCGCATATCTGAAACGCAAGAACAAGAATGCCGAATGCTAAGAGAGCAGTGCGCCGAAGAACACTGAAGCGCGTGCTGTCGAGCCTACGCAACAGGCCAGAGGTCATGATCGCCTACTCCAACCTCCGCATCCACGTTTTGCGGCTCGTCTTCCATAGGGACTTCATCGTGCGCGTTCGATTTCCTGGCGCCATTTCCGCGATGAGGGGCAATGATATGACAGGCGCGAACAATGATTTCCTGAATTGTGCGCTGCACGCCGTCCTTCTTAGGAGTGAACTGGCGCTGTTCGATGCTGCCTTCGGCAAAGATGTTGTCGCCTTTCTCAAAGGTCATCGCAATTGCCGACAGCTCTCCGTAAAACGAGAGGCTGTGCCAGTTTGTATGTTTCTGCGCCTTCCCGTCGCTGTCCTTGAATGTGTAACTCTCACCGAGACGTACATTTGCAACGGCTGTCCCCGAAGGCAAATAGCGGAGCGCTGGCTTACTGGCCAGGAATCCCGCGACTTCGATGCGATTCTTCTGCATATTAAGTTCATCCTTCCTTCATTTGAAGTTCTTCTAAAAAGCCCTGCTCGGCTCGGCTGAGCTGTGTATCGTCGTGCATCACAGTCTCCGGTTTGCTGATCCTATGCCGCGTGCGATCAATAGGCTTCTGTGGGCTCGTCTGGCCGTCCTCCAACGTCACGAATTCTGTCGGTGGCGGTAATTCAGCCCGTGCCGTCAACGCCGGATCGAGGAAGTACAGCATTTGTGTTCCAAGAACGGGACGGTGACCGCTAACGAAGATCAGCATCTGACCGGGCGCCACAATTCGTTCGGAGCCGCTGCCGTCCCCTTCCTTCTGCGGCGGCTTCAATCGGAGGACCTCGTCTGACGTCATCAGTGGCCGCTCGATGTGATCGACGCTCGCATTGACGTGGCCCATGACTGGAGAGAATCGCGAGCCGCTGTAATTGAAACTGGCCTTCGGTACCGTTGCAGTGCCGGTCATTTTACTCAGCAGTTCGGCGGTTTCGAATTGATTTGGCGCGAATGCGATCCGCACGTGACAGTTCGAGACAATGCTCTCGTTGTTTCCGTAGGCATCCACGATCTGGCGGAGGTCCTGCGTGATCAAGTACGCTTTCAAGCCGTAACCCGCCATATAAGAGAGCGCGTCCGCAAAGATCTCCATCCGATTCAGATGACGGAAACTCATCGATGAGCAGGAGAAGTCTATGTTTATTCCGCTTCTGTTCCGCGCCTTCGAACACCATCTTTTCGGTGAGGCGATTGACGGTCATTGTGAATACCAGACGGATCAGTGGCCGAAGCCGAATTTTGTCGCTTGGCGGCACAACCAGATATAAGGAAACCGGGCGGTCATGATTCACAAGGTCGTTGATTGTGAAGTCGCTCGCTGAAGTGTTCTTCGCAACGAGAGGATCGCTGTAAAGTGTGAGGGCGGTTTTGGCGGTTGAGAGAACACCGCCGAAATCGCGATCCTCTTTATCGAGCATTTCCTGTACCTTCTCGCGAACAACCGGATGCGTCAGAGTTCGCTCGCCGGTTGGCATCCGCCAGTTGTGTTTGTATCCGGGATCGTGCTCAAAATTCAGTAGTTCATCCAGTGTGTCGCGAAAGCTGGAGCCGGGCCTCGTGAACACGTGCGCAAGATCGGCGAGGCAAGCCACGCGGCCTTCGAGCGACGCTTCATAGGAGACGTGCAGGATCATGCCCGTCGTAATCGAGGCGGCGGCATCCTGCCAATAGCGCTCCTGCGGGCTGTCCTCGCCTGTGCGAACGATCATGTTTGCGATGTTCTGAGCATCACTTACGTCACGCGGCGTGAAGAGCCGAATTTCCGCTAACGGATTGAAGCGTGAAGAGCTTGACTCCTCGACCGGCGAGAACTTGAAACAGAGCTGGCCTTGTTGGCTGCGAAATCCGGCTGTTTTGGCCCAGTTCTCGCCTTTGATGTCGTAAATAACCGCGCTTTCGTCCCAAGCAAGCAGAGACGGGATCACAAGACCTACGCCCTTGCCGCTGCGGGTCGGTGCGAACGCAAGGATGTGTTCCGGCCCGTTATGACGGAGATAATTGAGCCGGTGTCCTCCCTCAGGGCACCACCCACCGACATAGACGCCGCGCTTCGAGTTCAGGAGTCCGGTATTGCGGACGTCATCCTCATCAGCCCATCGCGCTGACCCATGCAGGTCCTCTGCATTCTCGGATAGCTTCCGCGCGCGGCGATTAGCGGCAACAAAGAAAATGCCAGTGCACAGAAAGCTTCCAGCGACAACGATCATCTCCCCTTCAAAAAATGGTTTGCGGATGCGTTCATCTCGGGAAACAGAGTAATGCCATCCCCACGTGATCCAGGAGAACGGCTGATAGATTGCGCCGTTCTTGGCTCGGATAGCTGGCACGCCGAGCGCAGGCTGATATTGGAACTTTGCGGCGATGTATTGGGTCGCTATGAAATTCACGACCACCAGCAACAGCAGCCCAAATACAGTTGCACGCCAGTTGTAGCCGCCCAGATAGCCGGGCCTACGAGGCGTCCGATAGAGTTCAGGCTGTCGCTTTGGCATGTTGTACTCTTGCTTGAACTGTTTCGGACCTTTGGCATTCCGCGCTTCTTTTGGCAGAACTTTTCGTTTGATTCGAGGACCAGCAGACGCCCGCATTGCGGCCAGAGAAACGTGAGCGGGTGCTCCAGATGGAACACCCGCCCGCAAATGCATTCGACTTCGTAAACCGAATGAGTTCGCACGATACGCCTTTTAATTCAACGCCCGTGATCGTTCGCTTTTGCGCGTTCACGGAATTCCCGAACAGAACCACGGTCATTGGAATAGTTGATGCGTACCGTTTGCCCGATTTCGGGCTGTTTGTCGAGAAGGTCTTTTGGGTGGACAACGGCGGCACTTGCTGACTGGCGCTGGATTATGTGGTGGTCCGTTCTGCCGATAATCGGACCTCGATAATTCCCGCTTTCGGTTTGCGCCGTCAGGACCTGAGCGGAGTCACCGAGAGCCTGAGCCGTTATGGAGCGGGCTTTCTCCAGAGATTCGGTAGTTGAGTCCCCTCGGCCTAGCTCGTTCTTTGCGTTCGCGGAGTTGACAGGTGCGTCAACTGTAGTGCGCCGATCTGTTCCGCTCTGCTTGGCGTGGACATTGACGGTTGCGCTGCCGGGCTCGTAGCGGGCGGTTGTCTCAAGCGATTCGCGTACCGCCGGTCCAGGTTTTGCTGGAGACAAGCTTTGATCTCGCACTTGCCGCTCCCCTGTGGCAGATTGCTCGTCAGGGAGTCCTTCGTCCAAGTCTTCCCGGTCACGCTGCAGGCTATCGGTCTCCTGCTCATATGTGGCCTCGCGCGCGCCAGCGCCGTTCGCGGAATCAAGGACGGGGCCTGCCGTAAGCATCTCGTCGGCTATCGAACGATCGCGTTCTAGCGCTAACAGATAATCGCTCGCGCGAGATGCATCATGCGCCGCGCGGAATATCTCATTCTTGTCTTGTTTAAGCGCGTTAATCCATGAACCGACATAGGCGGCGTGCTGCTCGGGATTATGCGGAATTCCGCGCTCTGCCGCCAGGAACACGCTGGCAAGTTCCGCGCGCAATTCCTCTTTGGCGTAGTTGACATCGCCGAAGCGATACGACTCGTTCAGTGTTGGCCGGTTCAGCCGCGAGGGATGCCCGGTCCAGTGCGCCAGCTCGTGAAGGGCGGTCCCATAGTATCCGGGCGGTTCTTTGAATGCGTCCTTTGGCGGGAGATGAATAGTGTCCTGCGCGCGGTTGTAAAACGCGCGGTCGTTTTGATCGTGCACGATTCGAGCGCCGGAATTCGTCAGAATTTGCTCACCGGCGTGTACGACCTCAAATGGATTGCGCTGCTTCGGAGCGTACGGCGGGATTCCATCGATCTGTTTTGCGTTGAAAACGGTGTAGACGCGATGGATGAGACGAGATCGATCCTGATCGGTGGTATTATTGTCGCCCTGCCGCCGGTCTTCGCGGTCTGCCCGCACCGGCCGGCCTTCTTCGAAATCCGGTTTCACCTCCCAGAACTCGATCTGAGTTCCTTTCTCTCCCCTTCGGACCTGCCAGCCCTCTTGAGAGGCTTGCTTATACGTCATCCAGCGGGGTCTTCATAACCCTTTCGCATGGCGGTTGCGATTAGGTGGATTGCGTTACCGCCACGGTAGGCTCTGCCGGAAGTGGGATTCATCGGTGCGCCGAGCGGATTGCTTCCCGGCTCCCAAGGTTTCTGCCACGGAGCAACGCCGTTTTCGAGCATCCGTACGATCCTGTCTGTCACCTCCTGACGAAAATCGCGCGGCGCTGGCCTGCTTGCGGATTGCTCTTCCGCTGTTGGCTGGACAATTGTGGTCACCATCGGCGTCTACTCCTGTGCGGGAGCCTGACGCTCCGCTCGGATTGCCTCCGTTGGCTCGAAGTCCGACTCTGGACATTCCGTTTCAAAACCCGATCCGGCCAGAGGTTCACCGCCGACGTCGTCGAACAAGGTCGGGGCTCTCTCTGAGAACTCTTGTGAATTGTGCATGTTAGCTCCTGGAGGTCGATTCGGTGCGCATGCGCACCTTCAGTAACAAGGGAGCGGCGGACGGAATTTCCGAACAGGGGCTTGGAAAAATAGCGGAATGTGAATTGAGCAAGGCCGAAACGCCTGCGCTCAATTCAGGGTTTGGCAGCCACAGAACGTCCACATGAGGCCAGCATTACGAGGCGCACCCACTTCCACGCGCATCAACGGTGCACAGTCAACCCACTTCAGAACGGCGGATGCTTACGCTGAGTTGAGCGCCATTGTCATCACAAAACCGGCGACCCACTTATTCGTGCCGCAGTGCTCGCATGGGATCGATCTTAGCCGCACGCCGCGCCGGAAGGTATCCGGCAAGTAATGCCACGCCGAAGATCATCAGCACTGCCGCCGCAAGCGCCGCGGGATCAATCGTGCCGACACCGAACAGAAAACTCTTTAGCCAGCGCGTGCCGCCGAGCGCGAACGGGATGCCGATAACGAGCCCGGCGAGCATAAGGACGATCAGATCGTGGAGCACGAGCCAGATGACATTTGCGCGCCGCGCGCCGATGGCCATGCGGATACCGATCTCGGCAGTGCGGCCCGAAACAGAATAGGCGAGCGATCCATAGATGCCGATGGAAGCGAGCACAAGCGCGAGAACGCCGAAGATGCTGCACAAGGTGGTGATCATCTTTTGCTGCTCGAGCGAATGCTCGACTTGTTTATCAAGCGTGCTCACTTCCAGCACCGGGAGCCTGCTATTGATGCGATTCAGCATGCGCCGAACTTCGCCCGCGACGCCGTTCGGATCGGCGGCGGTTCGGAGAACCAGTTCGAAACCTGCTACTGGATGCTGCGCCATAGGAAAGAACGCCATCGGCAGCGGTTTTTCGCGTAAATCGTAGTACTTTGAGTCCGCCACCACACCCACGATCTCCGCCCCCGGTGCTTTAAAAGGCGAGCCGAGGCTCATCTTTTGTCCGAGCGGATTTTGCCTGCCAGATAATCGTTGACGAAGGTCTCATTCACGATCGCAACCGGAGTTGAAAGCGGCGTATCGCGTTCGTCTATCACTCGCCCGAGCCGCAGCGGAATGCCCATTGTGGCGAAAATCGTGGTCCTACCGACAATCGGCGACGTCCAGCTTTTTGCCGGCTGCCGCCGTGTAATCCATGAGTGAGAAATTACCTTTCGAAAGGCTCCCGCTTTCTGGGGTAAAACGACTCAGGGGTCGCCAACCGCACACCTGCGAGCCCGTTGAGCCCTCCGAAAGTTCGCGATACAGAGCGAAATACTCGCTCTTCTCATATCCGCCCAGGTCCGCATCGGTGCGCACTAGCAAAATATGGTCGCGCTCGAAACCGATATTCTGGTTCTCCAGCGCCAGGAGGCTATGCGTCAGTAGGCCGGCGCCAACGAGCAATGTCAGCGAAAGCGCAATTTGCAACGAAATCAGCGCCTGCGTACTCCCGAAGCGCCGCGCCGCCAACCCGGAAGCGCAGCATTCCCTGGCTTCGGATTGAGCCCGCTGAACTTCCATGCGGGAATGATGCCGAATAGAATTCCCGTCACGATCGAAAGCGCGAACGTGAACCCGAGGACAGCCGGATTGGGTTTCACGTTCACCGTCGAGCCAAGATGCAAAAACAAACGCAGCAATTTCACCGAGCACCAGGCAAACAGCGCGCCAGCGGCTCCGCCGATTACAGCGAGCAAAACGCTCTCGGTTAGCACCTGACGCATCAAACGCGTGCGTGAAGCTCCCAATGCCAGCCGGCACAGAAATTCCTGCCGCCGTGCGGATGCCCGAGCCAGCAGCAGCGTCGCGATATTCGCGCACGCAATCAAAAGCACCAGCGCTACCACCGCCATGAGTACCTCAAGAGGCTTCGCATAGAGGTAACGCAGCCCGGAAATGCCGCCGCCGCCCCGCTTCAGCTCGAGATGAACCTGATCGAGTTTTTTGCGAATTTCTGCCGGGATACGCGCCGACCTGCGCGGCGTAAAACTCACGCAGGCGCACATCCATCGCCGCCTGCGCGCTCCGCATCGTAATGCCGGGCTTCAAACCGCCCATGAAATTGAGCCAGAACACGTCACGCGCGTTCAGCCACGATTCGCGTTTAAGTACCTGGGGCTGAAACGAGAGTGGCACCCAGAAATCCGGCCTATTTCCCATGCGCTCGCCGAAGAACCGTTCATCCGCGACACCCACGACAGTGTAAGCGGTGCCGTTAAGAATTACCGGTTTGCCTAATATTGCCGGATCGAGCTGAAAACGATTTTTCCAAAGCCCGTAGCTCATTACCGCGACCGGTGAGACCGCAGGCGAATCGTCGCCATTGCGTAATAATCGGCCTGCCGCAGCATCTACACCGAACACATGAAAGTAGTTGGCGGAAATCAGATGCACGGGGACATATTCATGCCGGTGTTTCCGGAGCGCCCGGTACATGCATCACGACCCTGTCATAGCCCTGCTTGAACGCGCAGAGATCTTTAAACGAGTCATCATGTGCTCGCAGGTAGAGAAAGGAAGGATAAGAAAAGATATCGCTCGGAAGATTGTCTCCGTCGTAAACACCAGTCGAGATGTCATCGTTGAACAGCACCAGACTTGTCGGATCGTGAACCGGCAGCATCTGCAGCATCACCGCATTGATCAGCGTGAAAATCGCCGTATTCGCGCCGATACCCAACGCCAGCGAAACTACCGCGACGGCCAGCAGCACCGGAGATTTCAGAAGCTGGCGCACGCCGTAGCGAATGTCCTGCGCGAGTGTTTCGAGCCAAGCGATCGTGCTGGCGTCGCGCATGCGGTCGGTCACCAGCGTCGCGTTCCCGAAGGTGCCACTCGATTGCGCGCGGTGGAACTCGATCTCTTCGCGGATTTCAGCTTCGAGACGATGGTGGCGGAAGAGGTTCAGAAACCGGCGAACATCGCGGGGCCTCACTCGTATGCAAGAAAGCTTTCGATCATGGCGGTGTGAGAGCGCCACTCGTCTTCGATCTGCTGGAGGCGTTTGCGGCCAGTGCGCGTCAGCTCGTAATAACGGGCACGACGATTGTTCTCCGAGGCTTTCCATTCGGCTTTGATGAGGCCGTCCGATTCGAGCCGGCGAGTGCGGGGTAGAGCGAGCCTTCCTCGACGCGAAGTTGGTTCTCGGACGCGTTCAAAATGGCGCAGGTGATGCCGTACCCGTGGGCCGAGCCACGGGCGAGGGTTTTAAGAATGAGCAGGTCGAGTGTGCCTTGGAGCTTTTCACGCGGCATGCAAACATCGTACACCCAGATGTCTTAGAGTGGGGGGTAAGGGGCCAATGGGAGTTACTTGGTCCGTGCTTAGCAAGTGGGGTTATCGGAGATCCGAACCTACAAGCGAACGTTACGGATTTGATCCGATGCATCAGCGGTCGCGCCCCGATACCCGCGCCTGATTCCGCCCCCTCTG
>CAWBDW010000076.1:0-104023 GCA_963787545.1 uncultured Acidobacteriaceae bacterium | reverse complement strand
AAGTGGATTTTGGTAACGAGATGCAAGGGCGTTTATCGGTCCTAATCCGCAGCAGACTGCCTATCTGCCTCATTCTGCATTTGGTTCCACATTTGAGGCACCAACGCAACTCTCGGCGGATCGTCCAAACGTATCGGCGGGCCAGAGCGCCTGCTGCAACTTCTCGCGGGCGACGGTCACGGTCAATGCTGCGAGTGGCGCGGCGCACCTGATTGGGCCCACCCGGAATTCCGCCTATAGTTTTCAGCGCTCCGGAAGTGAGCGACGAGAGTCTCTATGGCGTGGCAGGAAAGCTGTACGCGACTTTCGATCGTTTCAACCTCCCCGTTTCGAGCCCAGTATTGATTATTCCTCCAGCTCTGTATCAGATCAATACTTCGACGGGAATCGCGAGCGAGGTGGCGCCCACAATGCTCGGCCTCAGCACTCCCCTTGATCCTGCACGGAAATTGCGGGAGAACCCAAATAAACTTGCCAAACGCGCCATCGTTCACTATGATGGCCCTAAACCGAACGAGACGATATTAGAATCACAATTTGAGTGAGTTTACGGAGAAGTTTTGGGTTGCAGCAACAGCGACAAACATTAGGTCTGGTTCGCGGCACCTCAGTTATCAAATCTTAGGAGAAAGTATCACATGGCATCTTTCTTTTCCGGGGCGCGTTTTCTCGGCGTAGCACACGTTCTTTTCGGGTTGTCTGCGCTGGCTCAGGCCGACAGTTTCAGCGCCGTTGTTGTATATGGAGACAGCCTCTCAGACAATGGCAACTTGTACGCGGCGACGGGCCAGCCCGCTGCTCCTTACTATCATGGCCGGAGGTCCGATGGACCGGTCGCCGTCGAGCAGCTCGCAACGTCACTCGGTGCTCCTCTGGTGGATTTTGCCTGGGTCGGTGCCACTACCGGAATCGGCAATTACGCCGATGGCGGCACTCCTACCTCGTTTGGCACTTACTCTCTGCCCGGCATGCAGACCGAATTCGCCAGCTCTAGGTCCTCTATCGGACCCTATCTGAGCAGTGGCCTCTTCATTGTGTGGGGCGGGCCGGATGACTTACTGTCTCCCTCTCCGCTGGACACGACAACTGCCGCGGTCATCAATCGCGGCGTTAAAGATGAGTTAGGCATTGTCAAGAGTCTGGAACAGATGGGCGCGCAGCACATTCTGGTACCGGGAATGCCCGACCTCGGGCTGACTCCTTATTTCGCGAGCTTGGGCGAGTCGCCTGAAGGGACTGCCATCGCCAATGCCTTCAATGCCGAACTAACCGCGGAACTGCCCGCCGGAGTTCTCTACTACGACACCGAGGGGCTCCTTCAAAGCATTGTGGCCGACCCATCGGCGTATGGCTTTACCAATGTGACACAGCCTTGCTACAACGGCGCGACGGTGTGTTCCGACCCCTCGCAATATCTGTTTTTCGACAGCTTTCATCCCACTACAGAAGCGGACCGATTTGTAGCTGATGGCTTTCTGTCAGTTGTAACACCGGAACCGGCTAGCTTTGCGCTCATGTTCGGCGGCTTGGCGTTGTGCGCAGCGTCACGCAAAATGAGGAGACTAATTTAACGTGGCTGCGGGTAAAGAGCGTAATTATATGAAGCGCTCCGGCGAACTCTTGCCGGGCTTGGCCAATCGCTCGCTTTTGAAAGACTTGTCGGGCTTATCCGGCTATGTTGCATTGGAGGCGGGTAACTTGCATTGCGGCGAATATGGGTCCAGCGACGGACATTGTATCTTTGCCCTTAGCGGGCAGAGGAAAATGTGCGACAGATACTAGCTCTGGTCCTAACGTTTCTGATGATCATGAATTCAGTTCCCGCTGCCATGGCGGCCGATGATATGGCAAGTCGAATCGCCGCCATACCGACGGGTACTAATATCGAGGTTCGACTCAAAAGCAATCAAAAACTACGTGGCTCTACCGGCGCTGTCTCGAACTCCGGCTTTACGCTTACCGACTCACAAAGCGTCGCTCATCAGATTGCATTTGACGACGTAGCCTCGCTCAGGCAAATATCCGCCAAGCCGTCGCACGTCAAGCGCAATATTCTGATCATTGTAGGAGTTGGTCTTGCGGTCGCTGCGATCGTGATTGGCATACACATAGCGAAGTGCGCACCATTAGGATGCAACAGTCGTATCTGAAGTGGCTGCGACGGTTCGCGCTGGTCGTCTGTGGGAGGTCCGCAATATGGGGGACGTGTGCAGCAGTCTTCCGGCGGCTCCCTCAAAGCCCTCAATTGGGGGAGGGTACTGGGGCTACTCCAACAACAACACTCCACCTCCGCTCTCATTCCGCTTGTCTGTAAACACGCGGCGGATCCGCGTTCCACATCACGGTGAGTAACCTTCCCTTGACTGGTTGGCAGCTCAAGAACGAAATTGTTTATGCCGGCGATATGGAAGTGGCGAGCCGCCGCGACGGAAAGCGACTGCAGTTTTTACCGATCATAGCGTGGTGTCAGACGCAGAATTATTTGCGAATCGTTCAGCGCTATTACGAATGACGACCGAGTAAAACATTCCAGCATCAATAAACACGCGGGTCGGGCGACTTTCATAGTGATCCACTCAAAACGCCAGAATGCCCTTTAAACCGAGGCACGACGCAATCGCTTTGTCTGCTCATCCTCGTGGCCTCCAGGACCATAAGTGCTGCCTACTCAAGACGCACACACCCGCGCCGCTCAAAAGAATCAACCGTTCCACACGCTTTCATCAAATCTCATGCATGGGTGAACCATTCGCAAACAACGCTGCTCGCGTTCGCAGCGAATTCTGCACGATCTGCCCGTATTCGCAGATATTTCTGGAACTGACAACTCCTTTGGGGACAACGAAGCCGCAACGGGCCGACTTCAACGGTCCGCTCATTGAGGTCGATGAGGAGCGCACCTTCGATAACGTAGAAGAACTTGTCGTCGTGATCGTGCTTGTGCCAGTGGTATTCGCCCTGAACAACACCGAGACGAACCACGGAACCATTCACTTGGCAGAGCGTTTGGTTGTACCACTGGTAGGGGCAGGCATCCGCCAGGGCCCTTTCATCGATCAGTTCGAGAGGCTGAAACGCGATGTTCAGCCGGGTTTCGTATTGATAGGTGTCCATGATAGTGCTTTCCTTGCAGGCCAGGGCCGTGCCGCCTCCCATGATGACCGACCCCGCCACACGCGAAGGTCATTTGGCGGATGGCCCGGCGAGGTGTGAGAAGTGTACGCCAGATACGTACCAGTAAGTCCGCTTCTCAACTGTAATGTCAGCTAGGCAGCCACGTTGCCGTCTAACGCTAGATCTCTATCGGGAGGAGCCCCGGCAGATATCGCTGAAACAGACGGGAAAATCGAAGCCGGGGCGCCTTCGATAGAGCCGTTTCAAGTGAGCGGCTGGCGCGGCGTCCGGAATGCCGCTAGTTATGGGTTTTCAATGCTGCTCTTCGATGGGAGCCGGTGGAAACGCGCGTTGTGAGAGCGAAAAGTTTCCAGGATGCCAGCGGAAGACCGGGCGGAAAGAGGCGAGTTGAAGTCAGAAATCGCTCTGCCAGGGTGGGATAGAAGCCTCTTGGTAGTTCACGGACACACTTCCGCTGAGCAGGCGCGGCCGCATGCTGAATGCGCCAGAGTGAACTGGAACTACGAGCTATCAAGAGCGCAGACTTGACCACTTTCTTCACGACGGATCTGCAATGCAGTTAATCGTTCAATGATCCGCATCGGACCATGGCAACGAGGACATCGGAAGACTGTATCCTCACCGTCAACAACAGCTGCCAGCGCTGGCGGCTGGCAGGCAAGGCGCTCCTGACAGACGGGTAGCAGGCTGCCCCGTTTTCGATTGGCGAGCCAGCCGAAATAGCGGATGCGTGGAAATCCCCTGGGCAATATGTGCTGTAGAAAGCGTCGCAGGAACTCCTCATTCGACAATGTCATGGTGCGTCGCTTGTTGTGATGAGCATAATCCTTCCAGCGAAAGCGCACTTGGTTGTTATCGACCGATAGCAATCGGTGATTCGAGATAGCAACGCGGTGCGTGTAGCGCGCCAAGTATTGCAGAACGTGCTCGGGCCCGCCAAACGGGGGCTTGGCGTACACGACCCAATCCTGACGGAACAAGGTGCGCACGAAAGCCGCAAACGCTTTCTCCTGGGCCAACGGCAAACAGCCTCCATGGAAGACAAGCTTGTTTCGTTGGAAGGCCTGCCGTAAACCAGCGATAAATTTTCCGCGGAACACGCGGCTCAACACTCTCACGGGCAGAAAGAAGTGGGAACGTGAGGCGACCCAACGTGTGTGATCTGGCGACAAGCCACCCCCAGGTACGACGCAGTGAATGTGCGGATGCCTTTGTAAGGTCTGGCCCCAGGTATGCAGGATGCTGAGAAAGCCGATAGCAGCACCGAGATGTTTGGGGTCGGCGGCCACTTCGAGCAGTGTAGCGGCACTGGCCTCGAACAATAAAGTGAACAGGACCCTCTTGTTCTGCCAGATCAGCGGCACTAATGCATGCGGAACACTGAACACGAGGTGGAAGTAACCGACGGGAAGCAGTTCGCGCTCACGGGCGCGGAGCCACTTCTCGCGGGCATTAGTCTGGCATTTTGGACAGTGGCGATTGCGGCAGGAGCAGTACGAGATGGCTTCATACCCGCAGCGAGCGCATTGATCGCGATGGCCGCCGAGTGCAGCAGTTCGGCAACGTGCAATCGCGGTGAGTACTTTGAGCTGAGCCCAGCCTAGTGACTCACGATAGCGTTCGATGAATCGGGTTCCTGCTTTGCGGATGATATCGGCCACCTCGAAGGGTGGCTGTTTCACGGCTGCTGGTCTGTTCCGGGTGTAGCGTCACCATAGCTGCGGATGGTGACCTGGTCGAGCGGGTTGATCGCTGTGTGAAGTTGTTGCTGCGACAGATGGAGATAAATCGTGGTGTCTTCCAGGTGCGTATGACCCAACAGAAGCTGAATCGTGCGGAGATCCGTGCCGGCTTCCAGCAGGTGGGTTGCATAAGTGTGGCGCAAAGTGTGCGGGCCAATCCGCTTGCGCAAGCCGGCTCGCTTCGCAGCCGCCTGGCAGGCATGCCAGACAGTTTTGTCGGAAGTCGGTTGCTCCAGGCCGCGATGGCCAGGCGAACTCGGAAATAGATAGTCCTTCGGCTTATTCCAGCGCCAGTAGTCGCGCAAGGCTTCGAGCAGTTTGGGGCTAATCGGCACATCCCGATCGCGTGCTCCTTTGCCCTGGTGCACACGAATCACCATGCGTTGACTGTCGATATCGCTGACTTTCAGACGAACGACCTCGGCCCGGCGCAAGCCAGTGCCATAGAGAATCATCAGAATCGTTCGATACAGCAGGTTCGGTGCTGCCTCGATTAGTTGAGTAACTTCCTCATGACTCAGCACGACCGGCAGTTTTTTCGGAGTCTTAGGAAACGCCAGATCGTCGAACGTGAGATCGCGCCGCTTCAACACCTTCCTGTACAGAAAGCGCAAAGCAGAAATCCGACCCTCCACCGTGCCGGGCGCCAGCTTCCTCTTTTGCAGAAGATGCACTTGATAGTGACGCAGCTCTTCGGCGCCCATGCCCTCGGGTGACTTACCATAATGTTCGGCGAACTCGCGTACAGCAAAGATGTAGCCGCGAATCGTCTCGGAAGAATAGTTTCGCCGCTGGAGTTCTTCCAGCATGCGTTGCCGTAGTGGGGTCACAGAAATCTCCTTTCCTGTGACCCCGACGTTATCGCTTCACTGCGCTGCTCCCGGCACCACGCACCTGCGTCCGCCGCGCCAGCGGCTTACTTGTAACGCGCTAGTCATAGAAGTCACCGGCTTCGGCTAGAGTCGTATCTTTCTGTCGCCCACCCTGTAAACAACGTATTTGGCGTCCGCTCAACGCACAGCCGCCCCACAAAATGAAAAAACGAACCCAAACCAGTTCGTTCCGTAAAATCCGCATTCCTTAACCCGTCCCGGCCCAGTTCAAAACTCCTCATATTTATTTTTCAAATCATTCCAACAACTTACTGCGTTTTTATACGCCGCGCAGCACTCCCCTCCCCCAAACTCATACGCGAAAGCGCAAATATGAGCGAATCCCTTACAGACGAAACGTTAGCGGAAAAACCCGGCCACTCAACCGGCCCCCGCAGCGACACCGGAAAATCCCGCTCCAGCAAAAATCGGCTCACTCACGGCTGCTGCTCGGAAACCGCGATCCTCCAGGACGAAGACCCTGAGGAATTCGAATTCACAATTCAGGCTTGGTTTGACAACTATGGACCCAGCGACGAGATGGACGAAATGCTCGTCCACGAAACCGCTCTCGCCCATTGGCACTTCAAGCGCAATCGCCGCCGCCTCGAAGAAACTGAGCGCACCCTTCCCACCGCCGCGGCCGATTGGAAACCCGAGGATCACCAGCGCTATACCAATTTCCGCCGCTACAAAACTGCCGCCGAGCGCGATTTCCTCCGCTGGTTCAAGCTTTTGGAAAACCACTGCGACCGCGAGCACCACCGCGCCCACCTCAACCAAATGGCGTTGGCGAAACTAGCGGCTTTCGACCGCCGCTGGGTCAATCGCAAGGAAGAACGCATGGGCGAAGTACTCAAAATCCGCCAATACGTGACCGTAGACGTGAACGAAGGCGGCCAAGCCGTAACTACCCTCTGCCCGCCCAACGAATTCATCATTAAGGAAGCAGCCGAAAGCAAATACCCTCCTCTGCTGTTGACCCGTTTTATCAATTTCCCTGCCGGCGTCCCGCCCGAATACGCGTGGACAAGGCCCAACGACTATCAACTACAGAACGAAAGCACCTGTGTTCAGAAAATTTGGTACGAAAACTGGCTCAAGCTAATCGAACGTGAAAAATCCGCCGGTCACGTCGGCCCCCTCAACCCCGACCGATAAACGTCGGATGTGGGGTCAGGCAATCCAGCCTGCCGCCGCCTCTCCAGGCGGCGCACTTGATATTCACTCCAAGGCAACGAACTCACCACTTCACTCGTCTTAAAATGAAAACTCAGCCAGTTCGCGCAATAAGCACTGACTCCGCCAAACGAACACCTGATGAGTCGTTGTCTGCTTTTCCTTGCCATCGCGCTGTGCGCGCAGTCGGCCTCTGCCGCGAGCCCGTCCCGCACCGTCCGCGTGAGCGGCGCCATCCAGGCGGTCCGTTCGGTTATCGTGCAGGTCCCCAGAATTGAGGGCCAGGGCGGCAATTTGACGCTCACCAAAATGGTTGCGAACGGCGTGACCGTTCACCAGGGAGACCTCCTCGCCGAATTCGACCGCACCAGCGAACTTAAAGCCGCTCGCGAAGCCGAATCGAAATATGACGATCTCGTGCACCAGGTGGAGCAAAAACAGGCTGAGGATAAGAGCAATCGGGAAAAGAGAGTTTCCGATCTACAGCAGGCCGAAGCGGATCTCAAGAAAGCGCAGATCGAGCTTCACAAAGCTCCCATCCTGAGCGACATCGACAAGGAAAAACATGAGGTCGAAGTCCAGGACGCGACCGAGCACGTCGCCAGTCTGCACCGCTCCAACGCCTTTCACGACCAGGCCGAAGCGGCCGAGCTTCGCATTCTCGAATTGCAGCGCGATCGCCAGAAGCTGGCCGTAGAGCGCGCCCAAAGCAATGCGAATAAGCTCTCTCTGCGGGCGCCCATAAGCGGCATGGTTGCGCTCCAAAATGTGTATCGCAATAATTCGCTGGGGCACGCCGAGGAAGGCGACGAGTTATGGCCCGGCAGTCCGCTGATGCAGATTTTCGATCCTTCTAAAATGGCCGTCGTGCTCTCGGTCGACGAGCCCGATGGCCCGCTGCTCGTCCCCGGCAGCAAAGCGGTCCTGCATCTGGACGCGTTCCCGCAACTTACCTTCACTGCGCATTTCGATTCCGCCAGCCCGGTCGCTTCCGCGGTTTTGGGAAGCCCAGTTAAAACGTTTTCGGCCATATTTCTGCTCGATCAAAGCGATCCGCACCTGCTGCCCGATCTATCCGCCGCCGTCGATATTCAGATTGCGAAAATGAGTCCCGGAACGACGCAGAGGGCGTCGAAATGAGTAAGCGCCGCTGGCCGCGATCGCGCGCTCGCTTGTTGCTGCGGCTTGGAACGGTTCTGGTATTGCTTGCGGCATCGGGCTACGCGCTGCGGGAATTCCGTCATTCCGAGCGGATCGTCGATCTGCCCACCGCTCCGGCGCGCAAAGGCGATTTCCTGGTCATCGTGCGCTGCCGCGGGCAGCTCACCGCGCGCCGATCCGTCCAGCTTACGGCTCCCCTGGATGTCCCCGATCTGCAAATTGTCTGGCTCGCTCCCGGCGGCTCCGAAGTAAAGGAAGGGCAAACCGTCGCGCGCTTCGATCCCAGTCATCTGCAGCAGGATCTCAAAGAAAAGAGCGCAGCCTTGCAGCAGGCCCAAGCCTCGCTCGACGAGGAAGTCGGGCAAGCGCGCATCACCGCCGATCAGGACAAACTCGACTTCGAAAATGCCGTCTACAAAAGTGAGCGGGCAAAGCTCGAAGCCTCCAAGCAAGCCATTGTCAGCGCGCTCGACGGCCAGAAGAGCACCATCGATTTCGGCCTGGCGGAGGAACAGGTGAAAGTGCAGCAAGCCACCACGCTGCTGCACAAGAGTTCGGAAGAGGCCAAGATTGCCTCGCTGCGGCGCCTGCGCGATGCCGCCCACGCCGATGTCGATCTCACGAAAGAGCGCCTGTCGCAGATGGAGATGAAGAGTCCTCTCGACGGCGTCATCAACTACGTTTCGAATTACTCGCAGGGTTGGATGAACGCGCAGCCGTTTAAAGTGGGCGATCACGCGTTTCCCGGCGCCGTCATCGCGGAGGTTCCCGATCTGAGCACGCTCGAGATGGAAAGCAAAGTGGATGAAGCCGATCGCGGCAAAATCCGGATTGGCGACGCCGTCCTGGTGCACGTGGACGCGTTCCCGGAGAAAGTCTTGCCCGCCAAATTGACCTCCATTTCGCCGCTGACCGAGCTTAGTTTTAACGAATGGCCCCCCACCCGCAGTTTTCGTGCCTACGCGAGCCTCGCTAAAAGAGATGCGCGCATGCGGCCCGACATGAATGCCGGCGCCGATATAGTGCAGAGCAAAATCCTGAATGCCATCAGCATCCCAGCCAAAGCGCTCTTCACGTTTCATGAGAAGCCAACCGTATATGTGAAGAAGAAAAATACCTACTTGCCCGTGCAGGTGACAGTGCAGGCCCGGAATCCGGATGAAATCGCGGTGGAGGGCATTCCCGCAGGCGCGCTGGTCGCTCTCACGCAGCCAGGACAGGACCAGCGATGAGTCAGGTCATAACTCCGCCCACGCCCGCTTCCGCTCCTGAACTGCCGCCGCAAACTCCCCCTCGCAAGCGGCGCTTTCATTTAGTGCGCATCGCAGTTGGTACGGCGGTCGCGCTGGCCGTGGCGCTCTGCGTCTTGCTCTCCGTTCGCGCCTATCGCGCGGCCGCGAACGCAAACACTCCCGCTATCCCCACCGCAAAAGTGCAGCGCGGAGATCTCACCCTGACCATCACGGCGCGAGGCGATTTGCGCGGCCAAAATCCGGAAAGCATGGTCGCTCCCATGACCGGTGGTGTCGAAATGCACATTATTTCGCTGCGCAAAACCGGCGATCTGGTGAAGAGCGGCGACATCGTCGTCCAATTCGACCCCACCGAGCAGGAATACAAATTGAAAGAGGCCGAGGCCGATCTGGCTGAGGCCGACCAGCACATCCTGCAAGCCAAAGCGCAGGAACAAGCCCAGCAGGAGGAAGATCGCTATGCGCTGTTGAAGGCCAAAGCCGACCTGAAACTCGACCAGTTGGAAGCACGAAAGAACCCACTCGTGCCCGCCATTGTCGCCAAGCAGAACGATCTTTCAGTCAGCTCCGCGCGCGATCATCTGGCTCAGCTCGAGCAGAATCTGGGAAATCGCCAGGCCACCAATGATGCCGCCATCGCCGTTCAGGCCGCCGGAAGAGCGAAAGCGGAAGCGCAGGCCACCACCGCCCGGCAGAACATCGACGCCATGACGCTGCGGGCCCATCACGCCGGTTATGTTTCAGTCAGGCAAAACAGCTCCGGAAATTTCTTCTTCTTCGGCATGCCGCTTCCGCTCTACCAATTGGGCGATGCCGTGCGGCCTGGCATGGTGGTGGCGGAGATTCCGGATCTTCAAAATTGGGAAATCGACGCCAACATCGGGGAACTCGATCGCGGCCATCTTGCCAAAGGCGATAAAGTCGCGGTCACCATCATCGCGGTTCCCAATCGCCAGTTTTCAGGTCACATCCGGGAAATCGGCGGAACCTCCGGTTCGCCCTGGGACCGCCACTTCTCTTGCAAAATCGCGCTCGATAATCCATCTCCTGAGTTGCGGCCCGGCATGAGCGCGCAGCTCATCGTCACAACCGATCGAATGCACAACGTGCTCTGGCTCCCCGCTCAGGCCGTCTTTGAGAGCGACGGACGTACTTTCGTTTACGCGCGCTCCGGCGCCAGCTTCACAACCAAAGATGTGAAACTCTTGCGGCGCAATGAAACGCGCGTGGTGATTTCTGGCCTCGCCCAGGGGCAAGTTGTCGCCCTCGCCAATCCGGCTGAAATGGCAAAGAAGAAATCGGCCGGACAGAGCGCCGCGCAGGCGCTTCCGAAATGAGGCAATCGACATCGCTTCTGCGCTATGGGTCAGATCTGGTGCTCGCCGCCCAAAACCTGTGGCATCAGAAGACCCGCTCCATTCTCACCGCGCTTGGAATCATTTTCGGCGTCGGCGCGGTAATTGGAATGCTCGCCATCGGCGCTGGCGCGCGCGAGGAGTCGCTGCGCTTCATCGAACAGCTCGGCGTTCGAAATCTGCTGATCGAATCGCGCCCCGCTACCAGCGAGCAGGAATTTCAACAGCGCCGCCGCTCCTCGCCGGGCTTGACCGAGAGAGATGTTCGCATCCTCGAATCGAACGTCGACTCGGTGGATCTTATCTCCGCGCGGCGAAGTATGCATCCGCTCCGCGTACTTCCCAAACCCGCCCAAGATCTCCCCGAGCTCTATGGTGTTCGTCCCGCTTACGCAGCCATCCACAACTGGAAATTCGAAGAGGGCGCGCCGTTCGACAAAGCTAACGACCGGGAGAGCGCAGCCGTCTGCGTACTGGGTGAAAGCGCCAAAGTTTCGCTTCTGGGCTATGGCTCCGCGGTAGGGAAATACGTAAAAGTCAACGACACCTGGCTGCGAGTGATAGCAGTCCTGGAGCCGCAAGTCGCCTCCTCCTCGCAGACGCAAGATCCCAATCGCGTGATTTACATTCCGCTCAACACCTTTCAATATCGCTTTTTCGATATGGGCGGAAACTTCAAAGATGAACTCGACGGCGTCGACATACGCGTGAAAGCCGGCGCCGATATCGGCAGCGCCGCCAAGGTGGTAACCGCGATTCTCAACTCCACTCATCACAACACGGCGGATTTCACTGTCACCATTCCCGCCGAATTGCTCGCCGAGCAGCAGCGTGCGCAGGCGATTTTTACTTACGTGATGGTTGCTATCGCGGCCATTTCGCTTCTCGTCGGCGGCATCGGAATCATGAACATCGTTCTCGCAACTGTCCTGGAGCGCACCCGCGAAATTGGCATCCGGCGCGCCACCGGAGCGCGTCGCGTGGATATTATCCGGCAATTCCTGTTTGAATCTGTTCTCATTTCCATCGGCGGAGGTTTCGTGGGTATTGGGTTTGGCTATTTCCTTTCCTGGCTGATCGCCACAACGGCGGAATGGAAAACCATCGTTACGCTCGCCTCGGTGTGTATCGCATTCGGAGTATCGGTTGTCGTCGGGGTTGTTTTCGGCATTTATCCCGCTCGAAAAGCCTCGCGCGTCGATCCCATAGAGGCCCTCCGCTATGAGTAAATGCTTTGCGGTCCTTTTATGTCTGTTGATCGCTTGCGAGCTGCCCATCCGCAGCGCATCCGATCCTTTCATGCATTACGTCGACTGGCGTTATCGCCCGCCCAAGATGCAGATCAAAGACGTGGAAGGATTGCAGCCGCGTATTCGCGATGGGAAATTGCACCTGCACCTGCGCGATTTCCTCGAATTGGTGCTGAAGAATTCCACTGATATCGACCTGACGCGCCTGGATGTCTACACGGCGGCAGATCAGATCGTCAGCGCCAAGGCGCCTTTCGATCCAACGCTGGGCCTGGGCTTCACGACTCTGCGCAGTGTTTCGCCGGTGTCCTTCTTCGAAGTCGGCGGTCTCGGAACCTCGCCGACGCAAGGTACTTCAAACGGTACGGCGCCTCCGGTGAATCAGATCACTTTACCCGAAACCATCAGCAGCCTATCGCAGAATTCCGTCGCGAGTTACAACGAACTGCTTCCCACCGGCCAAAGAATCAGCACGAGTTTCACGGCCGTCCGCACTTCGGGTTATGGTCTTCCCTACCCTACGCTTTTTGGAACGCTAAACATCGCGATCACGCAGCCGCTTCTGCAGAACCGCACCAACCTGGAAGCGCGCGCGCCGCTCCAGATCGCGCGCTCCGAACTGCTGGTTAGTTCCGAACGCAGCCAGGCCACCATTGCGGATGCGGTTGCGAATGCCGCCACTCAGTATTGGAACGCAATCCTCGCGCGCGACAACATTGGCGTCCAACAGCAGAATGTAGACTTGGCGCGCAAGTCTTACGATCACGACAAACTGGCGCTCGATCTCGGCGCGCTTGCCAAGCTCGACATCTATCAATCGGAAACGCAGGTGGCCGAACGCAATCGGGACCTGATCGCCGCCGAATATCAATACAAGGCCGCGCTCGATGGATTGCGCCGCCTGATTGGAGCCGATTTAACTCCGGCCCTTCGCGCCACCGATATCGTTCTGGAAGACGACGCCTCCATCCTTCCGCCGAAATCCGAAGTTCTGCCCTTTGAAAAAGCTCTCGCGAAGGCGCTGCAAACGCGGCCGGAAACCGATGCCGCGCGCCGCCAGACCGGGGTAGACGAGCTCAACGCTCGCATTGCCCGCGACCAGCTCTTGCCGCAGTTGGATCTCTCGGTCCAGGGCGGCGCTACCGGGCCGGGGATGAATCAGATCTCAGTCGGCAGCGCAACCGGCCTGCCGCTTACAAATCCCTATCCGGGACTCGGAGGAACGCTCGGCCAGGTGCTCGCGTTCAATTATCCGAGCTACGGATTCGGCCTGCAACTGACGTTCCCGTTTCGCAATAGCACCGCGCGAGCCAGCTTGTCCAACGCGCTCGTGAACCGTGTGCGCGATCTCTACACGCAAAGGCAAACCAGCCAGCAGATTACTCTCGAAGTGCGGCAGGCGATCGATGCTATCGATCTCGCGAACGCTTCCATCGAAGCCGCCACTCAGGCGCGCGATCTGGCGCAAAAAAACGTGCAAGCCGAGCAGCAGAAATACGAGCTCGGAACCATCACCGCTTTCGAGGTGCTCGATTCACAAAACCGGCTCGCCAATACCCAAAGTGCCCTGCTGAGCACTTACGTTAATTACCAGCAGGCCTACATCGCCTACCAGCGCGCCACCTGGACCTTGCTCGATGGCTTGGGCATGGTGATAGAGATGCCGAAGGTCCCATGAAAGCGCGGACAAGCGCGCTATTGAGACGTCGTGCTCTTGTTCGCCTGCAGAAACGCGGCTACGTTATCTTTGTTGACGATAAATGTTCCGGTGTCCACAAACCTCGGCACCGGCGATGTAGCATCGTCCGCCCAATCCTTAATGAGCGGCGTGGGCGGATGATGGTGCAGATCGTCGAGCAGCTTCGTCCCGTAATACGCCATGGTAAACGGCTTCTGCGCGATAGTGGCGTTGATAATGCCCTTCTGAATCCAGTCCATCGTCCGTTGATCGGTATCCATCGCAACGACGGTGACTTTGGTGGGCTTGCCGCCCAGGTTTTCGCGGTTGATAACTTCACCCACCTCCGGACAACTGATCGCCTCCAGGCATACGAACGCATCCGGTTTATTTTTGCTCTCGATCAGTCTTCGCGCCGTGTCGAACACCACCGTTGGATCGCCCTTCATATCCACCACTTCCGTGACCTTTATTCCTGGGGTCTCCGCGAATGCGTCCTGATATCCATGCAGCCGGTCTTTGAGATTTTGTTGCGTCGGTATCGTGAAGATAACGACGTTGCCTTTACCGTTCAAAAGCTTCGCAGCCAAGTGGCCGCCCAGCGTTCCCGCGTTGTAATTGTCCGTTCCGACGAAAAACAGCCGTTTGCTGTTAGGCGCATCGGAATCGATCGTAATCACCGGAATACCCTGCTGCAGTGCCGAATCGATATCGGGAGTCATGATGTTCGCGTCCGCTGCGGAGACCAGAATTCCCGACGGCTTCTGCGCAATCGCCCGCTCAAAGGCATCATGCTCGCCCTTTGGATCGTATCCATCCGGGCCTTCCATGGAAAACTTCACCCTCATGTCGCGGCACTCCTGGCTCAGCCCCGCCAGCGCGCTTTGCCAATACGCGATCTTCGTGTTTGCGGCAACCAGAATGTAATTCTCCGTCGCGCTATGCGGCGAACCCGAGCATCCGCTCATGAAAAGGAACACGGCTGGAAGCGCCACCGCAATCAATATTTTCTGAACTTTTCGCATTTCGTCTACCTAGCGCGGGAGTATATCACGCTCTCGCGAGATGCCTCTCATTGCTGCCACCCGCCACCCAGCGCGTTATAAAGCTGGACCAGAGAAAGGCGCTCGTTCAGCCGGGCTTGCGCGAGCGTCAGCTCCGCAGAAAAGTAATTTGTCTGGCTTGTAAGCACTTCCAGATAGCTGGTGACTCCACCTTTGTAGCGGACGTCGGAGAGGTTTGCGGCATCCTCGGCGTAATGCGCCAGCAGCTCCTGATGCTCGCGATACTGGCGGTACTTTTGATACGCAATCAGCGCGTTCGATACGTCGCTGAACGCTTGCTGTATGGTTTGTTTATAAGTCAGCACCATCTGCTGCTCTTGAGCTTCCGCTAGCCGCAGATTGCCGCGCAACCGGCCTCCCTCGAAGATAGGCTGCGCGGCCGTCGCGGCGAAACTCCAGACGCCGTTGCTGGGAGTAAACAGATTGTGGAGTCCAATGCTCTCCAATCCGCCGCTGCCGGTCAGCGAAATCTGCGGGAAGAGCTGCGCCTTGGCGACGCCGATTTGCGCATTCGCCGCAATAAGCTGTTGCTCGGCTTGCCGGATATCCGGGCGGCGTTCGAGCAGCGCGGAGGGCATGCCGGCCGGCACAACCGGCGGCAGCGGCTCCTCTTCGGTGAGCTTGCGGCCGCGCGGTATTTCGTTCGGGTTTTCCCCGAGCAAAATGCTGATACTGTTTTCTTGTTGTTGAACCTGCCGCTCGATATCGGGGATCGCCTCCGCCGCTGTCTCAACCAGCTCTTGCGCCTGGCGCACATCTTCCATCGATTCTGCTCCGCCGCTTTCCAGCGTCTCGGTCAGCTTCAGCGATTGCTGGCGCGACGCAAGCGTTTGCCGCGCGATGTCCAGTTCCAGATCGAGCGCTCGCAATTGGAAATAGCCGGCCGCTACGTTTGAAACCAGCGTGCTCATCACTGCCCGCCGGTTCCATTCCGCGCCCAGTAAGTTGGCCCTCGCCGCTTCGGTTGCCCTTCGGTACTGGCCCCAAAAATCGGGCGTCCAGGACGCGGATACCGTCAACTCGGGCGCCACGTACTGATAACCCTGGAACACGCCTGGAATCGAGGGAGATCGGATGCCGTTGAACGCCGGACCTCCCGCGACTCTGGGAAATTCATCGGCACGGGTAATCGTGAGTTGCGCCCGCTCTTGCAGGATGCGATTGGCCGCAATCTGCAGATTGTAATTCTGCTGCAGCGCGGTGCGAATCAGCTTGTGCAGCTCCTCATCGTGGAAAACGCTCCACCATTTCTCGTCCACCCAGCGACTCGGTTGCCGCAGCCTGAGGCTGAGATGGCGCGCGATAAGTCGCGGGCACATCTATTGGCGGCCGCTTATAGTTCGGCCCCACCATACAGCCCGCGAGCAGCAGGAGCAGCGCCGCTACGCACGCACAACGCACTGCGCGCATTTACGCCGGCTCTCCTTCACCGGACTGCGCTTCCGCCGGATGTTTCGCGCCGCCTCTCATACGATGCGAGAGCTTCTCCACCACGTCGAACATTACCGGAATCAAAAAGATCGCGAGGAGCGATGCCGCGAGCATTCCGCCGATCACCGCCGTCCCCAGAACCTGGCGCGAAACCGCGCCCGATCCCTGCGCGCGCCACAAAGGAACGCAGCCGAGAATGAACGCAAACGCGGTCATCAGAATGGGCCGCAACCGAATACGCGCCGCCGTCAGAGCGGCCTCTTCAATGCTCTTCCCCTTCTGCTCGTATTCTCTTTTCGCGTACTCGACAATCAGAATCGCGTTCTTCGCGGCCAGGCCGATCAGCATCACGAGCCCGATTTGCGCATACACGTCGTTTTCGAAATGGCGTCCCCAAAGAAAGAGATAAGCTCCAAACACCGCAACCGGCGTGCTGAGCAAAACACTAAAAGGCAGCGACCAGCTCTCATATTGCGCGGCCAGAATCAGAAAAACGAAAACGAGCGACAGTCCGAAAATGACGCCGACCGACACGCCTTGCGCAGCCTTTTGCTCCTGGAAGGACATGCCCGAGTAGTCGTAGCCCATTTCGCGCGGCATGGTTTGCGCGAAAACATCCTGCAGGGCCTGCATAGCTTGTCCGGAACTGTAGCCGGGCGCGGCCGAAACGTTGATCTGCGCCGCGTGATATTCGTTGTAGCGCATGGTGAATTCGGGCCCTTGCACCGGCGCGATGCTAGCAACTGAATTAAGCGGCACCATCTGGTTCCGATTATTCGTCACATAGAATTGGTTCAAACTCGCTGCGCGAGTCCGATACTTTCCTTCGGCTTCGACATACACCTGCCACTGCCGTCCAAACCGGTTGAAGTAATTGACCAGGTATCCGCCCATGAAGGTCTGCATGGTCTGGTAAACGTCGCTGATGTTGACGCCTTGCCGTTCCACTTTGATGCGGTCCACGTCCACGTACTCTTGCGGAACGCTCGGCAGGTAACTAGTGATCAAGCCGGCCAGTTCCTTTCGCTTCCGCGCGGCAGCGACAAATTTATCGACGTTCTCCGTCAGAAACGGAAGCGTGCCACCGGAGCGGTCTTCGAGAACGAAGGTCACGCCACCTGACGTTCCTACGCCTGGAATTGAGGGCGGAGTAAAGGAAAACGCTATTCCGTCCTGCACATTGGCGAGTTCGGCCGCGATGTGGCCGCGGATCGCCGCGTACTGCTCATTCGCCTGCTTCCTTTCATCCCACGGCTTTTCGGTAACGAAGAAGAATGCGCTATAGGTCGCCTGCACTCTGCTCAAAAGGCTGAACCCGATGACGGAAGTGCAGCCTGCGACTCCCGGCGTATGCATAATAATGTTTTCCACTTGCCGCGCCGCCGCGCTGGTGCGCTGCAGAGAAGCCGCGTTCGGCAACTGCAAAGCGACGAACACGTATCCCTGATCTTCTTCCGGCAAAAAGGAAGATGGCAGCCGCGTGCCGATAAATACACCTATCGCGGCGATAGCGGCTAGCAACAGCAGACTGAAACCGGCCTTGCGGATGAGCCGCCCCGAGGTGTGGACATACCCCTCGGTGACGTGGTGGAAAACGCGGTTAAACCAATCGAAAAAGCGCGCCAGCAAGCCGCGCGATTTCTTCCGCGGCCGCAGCAACAGGGCCGAGAGCGCCGGGCTGAGCGAGAGCGCATTGAACGCCGAGATGATCACCGAAATAGCGATCGTCACCGCAAATTGCTGATATAACCTCCCCGTAATCCCCGGAATGAACACGGTCGGCACAAAAACCGCCGTCAGAATGAGAGCCGTGGCGATTACAGGTCCGGAGACTTCCTCCATCGCCTGGAAGGAGGCATCGCGCGGGCTCATCCCTTCGTCAATGTGGCGCTCCACCGCTTCGACGACTACAATCGCGTCATCTACCACCAGCCCAATAGCTAATACCAATCCGAACAGCGATAAAGTATTGATCGAAAAACCCAGGGCTGGAAAAATGACGAATGTACCGATGAGTGAAACAGGAACCGCCGCCAGCGGGATGAGTGTCGCGCGCCATCCCTGCAGGAATATGTAGACGACCAGAATCACCAACCCGAGCGCCGCAAGCAGCGTGTAGAGGATCTCTTTCATGCCGGCGGTCACGGCGCGGGTGGTATCGAGGCTGACTTCGTAGCCAAGATCTTGCGGAAAGCGCTGCGCCAACTGCGCCATCTCTTTACGCACCGCCGTGGCGGCGTCCACCGCGTTGGAACCTGGAAGCTGATAGATGGCCAGGATCGCCGACGGTTTTCCGTTATAGCGGCCCGTGAGGTTGTAAGTCTGCGCTCCCAATTCGAGGCGCGCAACGTCTTTCAACCGCAGATTCGATCCATCGGGATTCGCGCGAAGGATGATATCGCCGAACTGCTCGGCCGATAACAAACGGCCTTGCGCTCGTACTGTGTAAGTGAACTGCTGGCCATTCGGCACCGGCTCGCCGCCGATCTGGCCCGCCGGATTCACGGTATTTTGACTTTGCAGCGCGGAAATAATCTGCGGCACCGTTACGTTCAGCTTCGCCAGCTTGTCCGGATTGACCCAGCAACGCATTGCGTATTGCCCTGCCCCGAACACCTGCACGTGCGCTATTCCCGGAACGCGCGAGAGTTGATCGACCAGATTGATATATCCGTAATTCGCCAGAAAAATACTGTCGTAAGTTCCATGCGGCGAATACAACGCAATCAGCAGCAGCGGGGCCGACAGTGACTTCTGAACAGTCAATCCCGCCGCATTTACCTGCGCGGGAAGCTGCGATTGGGCTTGCGCCGTGCGCAACTGTGTCAGCTCCTGGTCGACATTCGGATCTGTGTTTACGTCGAAATCGACCGTGATCTGCGACTGCCCGTTATTGGCGTTGATCGAATACATGTAGTTCATGTTGTCGACCCCGCTGATCTGCTCTTCGAGCGGCGTGGCAACGGATTGTTCGAGCGTCTGGGCATCCGCTCCGGCATAAATACCGGTGACCAGAACCTCCGGAGGAACGATGTTTGGAAACTGCGCCACGGGCAAACGCAGCATCGATATGAGCCCCACCAACACCATCAGAATGGCGATCACGATCGCCACGATGGGGCGGTTAATGAAAAACTTCGACATCCCTATTGCCCCTCACCCCGCGTGCCGTACGGAGATTCGATTTTTGCCGTATCGGGCTGCGGATTGACCACCTCGCCGTCACGTACCTTCGAGGTTCCCTCGGATACGACGCGCTCACCCGGTTTCACGCCTTGCGCTACGACCCACATCTCACCTGTCCGGGCGCCCACTTGCACGTCACGGACGGCAATTTTGTTTCCGGGCCCCACGACCGCGATTTGATAGCGGCCCTGAATTTCGGTTACGGCTCGCTGCGGAACAAGCAACGCATTCTCGTGAATCGCCGTCATCGCACGGATACGCCCGAATTGCCCCGGCCGCAGAATATTGCCTGGATTCGCAAACTCTCCCACAATCTGAATGGTTCCCGTTTGTGTGTTCATCTGCCGGTCGGCAAAAAGAATGCGGCCCTGACGCGGGTAAACCTCGTTGTTCGCAAGCGTTAGTTGCAGTGGAACAGCGCTTTTGGAGCGCAGAAAATCGACCGTTCCCCCGGATTTGATTTTGCCGGCGAGAGCGAGATATTCCTGTTCACTGATCGAAAAATAAGCCTTAATCGGATTCAGAGTCGAAACCGCCGTGAGCACCGTCGCGGGCGTGACCAGATTGCCGATCTGGATTTCCGCGATGCCCGCAATGCCGTCGATCAAAGAGCGCACTTTGGTGAATCCCAGGTTCAACTCGGCCGTTTCCACATTCGCTTGCGCCGCTTTGATGGAAGCCTGGCCAGTCTCTATCAGCGCCTCGTTTTGCTTCTGCGTCTGAATATCGTTATCTAATTGGCTCCGCGCAATCGCGTGCACCTGCGCGAGCGGCGTGTCGCGCTGGACGTTGATTTTCGCCAGTCCGAGCTGCGCTTGAGCCTGTCCAAGCTGTCCGTTCGCCTGCGCGAGTTGTCCTTTCGCCTGATCGAGGGCAGCTTGAAACGGACGCGGATCGATCTCAAACAGTACGTCGCCTTTGTGAACGAAGGAACCTTCCCGATAGTCCTGCCGGATCAAATAGCCACTCACTTGCGGCTGTATATTCGCATTTGTATAGCCTTCGAGGGTGGCTACCCAGTCCCCATAAATAGGAACATTTTGCTGGGTCACAGTTACCACTCCTACATCGGGTGGCGCGGGTTTGCGCGCGGGCGCGGACTTGCCCGCGCATCCCGAAAGCGCCAACAGGCCGGCGATCGGCAGAACCGCTAAGAACTTTCTCATCACGCCATCCTCCGGCTCAAATAACACCGCAGAACAATCTTGAATTCGTGCACCATATGCGCCTTCTCACTGCGTTTCGCTTCCCTATATAGGAACATCAATCCGTTGATGATCTTCAGTATTACGGTAGCCATACGCAGCGCCGTAATTTTCGACATGCGCGGCTTACGCAACAAGAGAAATCCAGCCATCAATGCGCGGAAACGTTTGCGGATAGCTGCCGGCTTTCTCGCCACCGGCGGCGCGTCTAATAACGCCAGAAACGCCGGATGCTCGTCAACGAACGCAATGGTCACGTCAATCAGACGATCTACGAAAGCTTCGAGGTTCAGAGTCTTTGCATCCTCGCCTAAGGGCGCCCACAGTTCTTCGATCTGGCGAGCGTAATCGGCGCACAGCGCTTGCGTCACCGCTTCTTTGTTTGGGAAAAATTGGTAAAGCGAACCAATGGAAGCCCCGGCGCGCGTGGCGACCTCACTCATGGTGGCCGCTTCATAACCGGCTTTCGCGATGACACAAGAGGCGGCGTTCAGCAGTCCAGCCACGCGCAGCTCGCCTCGATGCTGCCGTGGAACCCGCCGTTGTATTACCGCTAAACGTGAAGACACCCTCGTATTGTACAGAATGCGAGGCGTGCCTCATGTTTGTGATAAGAGTACGGGGCGCTACGCTCGGAAGTATGAACGCTATTTGCGTCACATGCGGGACGCAGTTCGCCGATACGCCGCAATATCCGGATGGTTGCCCGATTTGCGAGGATGAGCGCCAGTACGTGGGGTTAGAGGGCCAACGCTGGACCACGCTCGAAGAAGTACGCAAAGATCGCAAGATTGAGTTTCAAGATGAAGAATCGTCCTTGATTTCGCTTTCGGTTCAGCCCCATTTCGCGATCGGGCAGCGCGCCCTCCTCATCCAAATGCCCGAAGGAAACGTTCTTTGGGACTGTATCAGCCTGCTCGACGACGGAACTGTCGAACACGTTCAAAATATCGGCGGCCTCTCGGCCATCTGCATCTCGCACCCGCACTATTACACGAGCATGGTCGAATGGAGCCGCGCGTTCGGGAAGGTCCCCATTTACCTGCACGAGGACGACGCGCGCTGGGTAATGCGGCCGGATGAATCCATTCGGTTTTGGCGCGGCGAGACGAAACCCTTATCAGGCGGCCTGACATTGATTCGCTGTGGCGGACATTTTGATGGCGCTACGGTGCTGCACTGGCCCGCGGGCGCCGGCGGCAAGGGTGCATTGCTGACCGGCGATACGATCCAGGTCACACCCGACCGGCGCTTCGTCAGTTTCATGTATAGCTATCCGAATTACGTCCCGTTGAACGCCGCTGCGATCCGGCGAATTACGGACGCGGTAGAGCCTTTCGCCTTCGACCGCATCTACGGCGCCTTTCCGAAAATGACCGTATCAACCAACGGAAAAGCCGACATTCGCCGCTCTGCCGAGCGCTATCTGCGCGCCATTGGAGCCTGACGTCCGGTTGTTATACTCAGGTTGTTTCTGCACCCTGCTGGAGTGGCGGAACTGGCAGACGCACGGGACTCAAAATCCCGCGGAGTTCACTCTCCATGTGGGTTCGACCCCCACCTCCAGCACCAATGGGCATTCACGCGTTCGCTCAATTGCCAAACAGGGCTTCAATGTTCCGGCTGCCGCGCAGCACGCGCAGAATTAGTACGTCTCCATCCTCGATACGGTAGACGATGACGTACTCGCCCGATGGAAAGCTCCGCAGGCCGGGACGCAAATCCTCGTCGCGGGCACGTCCTATATGAGGATGGTTGGCGAGAAGAAAAAATCGGTTAACGATGGAGTCAATGAGACGGTCGGCAACTTCGATGCTGCCGCTGTTGAGCGCGACGTAATACCAAATATCGTCGAGATCGGAATCCGCTTGCGGCGTGCGCTGGTGTCCCATCAGTGGGACATTTGTTCGTCGGCGGAAAGGCGAGCGCGTCCGCGCTGCTTCACGTCGTGAGCAAGCTCGCGCATGGATTCCTGCGTGATGATACGCCCCTCGCCACGGGCGAGAGAGTCTTCGGCATCATCGACTGCGGCAAGGATTTCCGTGCGCATTCGCTCGCGTTCTTCCCATAAAAAGAGCGCCTCCTTTACCGCGTCTTCTTCGTGACGAAGGCGTCCGCTCTCGATAGCAAGGCGAATAAACGCCTTTTGATCGGGCGTGAGTTGCACTTCCATAAGCCTTTAGCGTAGGCGTCGGCAAAACAGGTGTCAAGCGCGATCCTGCAATCTGGAACGCCGTTCCAAAACACCTGCAGCTACGCTACTTTGGGCAGGGTTGTCAGATGCAGCTTGCGCAGGCGCAGCGCGAGAGTGATTAACAAAAAGCCGAACACGAATGCGTATCCGCCAATCCACCATGCAACCGTGAGCGCACCGACAGCAGGCGCCCAGAACACCACGATGCCGAAGATGATGGATACGATGCCGGTCAGGACGAGCAGCCATTCATTGGCAATCTGCCGGCGCAAGCGCATGGCGGCGGCAATCTCCATAATTCCGGTGATGATGCCCCAGGCAGCCAGAACGTAGATAAAAAACAACAAGGTAACAACGGGGACGAAAAGCGCGATCAACCCCGCCACGATGCCAACGATACCTTCCACCAGAAAAGCTCCCCAACGCCGGTGTCCATGCGCGGCCCGCACTGCGGAAACTATCGCGAAGATGCCGTCCACGATGGCGTAACCGCCGAACACAAGGACGAGGAGGGCCAACGTGAGGCCGGGGATCACGAAGGTCAGGACAGCAAAGACGATTGCGACAAAACCGCGTATCGCCAAAGCCCACCAATGAACGCCCGAAAGAACGGGTGGCGTTTCGAGAGGGACGGGAGTAGCCATCGCCACTTTCATGCTACGCCCGATTCGCTATGCTTGACATGCTTGTTTGCTAAGTACTTTTGCCTGGTTTTGCTGTTGATTTCACCGTTATCCGCGGCTGAGCGGTGGAGTGTTCCGTTCTTTACGAGCGATGCTCGCAGCGTGCTCGCGGCGGCTGCGAAATACCCGCTTCCCGATCGTCTGAATGCGGTGGCCCTGGACTACTCGGTGGAAGTGCAAATCGATTCTTCCGGGAAGATGAGCAAGACAACACGGTGTGTCACGCGGGTTCTGCGGCTGCAAGGCATCGAAGGCGCGCGGCGAGTGTCGGTGGTCTGGGTGGAATGGAGACAAAACCGGCCGAAGCTGAAGGCGCGCGTGATCACGGCGGATGGGCGCGCGGAGATGTTGGACGAAACGAATATTTCCGAGGCGACTCGAGCAGACGGCGTCAAATGGCTCTCTGCGATTCTGCCGGGCGTGGATGTCGATAGCGTGGTCGAGCTCCAAATTGACGAGAGCGATCGCGAGGCGGCGATACCGGGGGCGCGATTCGGAGAAATTGTTCCGGAGACGCCTTTTCCGATTTTGAATTTCAGGGTTGCGGTGAACGTGTCCTCGACATCGCCATTGCGAGTCGAAACGCGAGGGTTCGCGGAAACACCACGCATTCTGTCCGAATCGATGGGCCGAGCGCAACACGTGACAGTGCAGGCTTCGAACCTGCTTCCCTCAGAATCCGCGGGCCTGCTGCCACCGGAAACGGCGCCGCGCCCGACGGTCGTCTTCAGCAATGTTGCGAGCTGGCAATCCGTAGCGGAATGGTATGCGTCGATCCTGAACAAGGCCGCCGCGAGCCCCGCTAGCGCGCACGCGCAAGATCCTCGCAACGCGATCGAAGATGCATTTGAAGATCTGCGGAAGAACGTTCGCGATAATGGCGTTCCATTCGGCGCCGCGCGCGTACACGCCCCACCTTGCGGCAGACACTCTGAAGAGCGGCTCGGGCGATTCGGCAGACGAGGCTGTTCTGTTGATCCAGAAACTAGCAGAACTGGGAATCGCCGCGAAGGCGGCACTGATCAACGCCGAGCCACACCCCGATGTGCTTCGCGATTTAGCCGGGCTGGAAGCGTTTGACCGGGTGCTCGTTTATATTCCTGGACCGCATCCGTTATGGATCGATCCGGCCGCGGAATTCACGCCGGTCTCGCGGCTGCCAGTTGCCGATCAAGGCCGCTGGGCGCTGATTGTAGATCCAGCAAGTACAGATTTGGTTCGCACGCCGGAGAGTAGCGCCGCCGATAATCGCGAGAGCCACGCTGTGGAGCTTCATCTGCAGGACGGAGCCGCCGCCACAATGATGGAAACAATTGAGGGCTGGGGCGCTTTTGACGATCTGCTACGGCCTGTTGCGAACATTCTCAACGGCACAGATGCGGACCAGCGCGACGCAGCCCAGACTCGGCTGGCCCGCGGCTCCGGGATGCAGCATGTGACGAAGGCCGAGGCCGGAGATCCGAAAAAACTGCTTACGCCGTGCCGGGTGCAGATGACCGGCGAAGGCTACGCAGCCAGCGAGGTTACGGATGACGGAGGATTCGTGGATTTGCCGGGGCTGGTCTCCGCCAATCTGCAGCGTCTGGCCGCCGCATTGCGATTAGAAGCCACAAATTCTGCGATCGAGCCCTCCGCGCGCAAGTTCGACTACTACATTCCGCCGGCATTTACGGACGAGAGCACATACCATGTCGTCCTGCCGCTGGGCTACGCGTTCAAAGAGTTGCCGCAGCCCGCGTCGTTTGCGGTCGGCCCGCTGCAACTTACCGGAACGGCGAAATTCGACCCGGACGGCAGTTTGCAACTCGTTTACCGCATGGTTAGCCCTAAGAATCGTTACACGCCGCAGGAAGTGGAGGCGATGCGCCACGATGCGGCGAAGCTGGCAGGCAAACTGCGTATTCGCATTGCTTTCTACAACGTCGCGGAAGCGAAACTCGCGAGTGGAGATCTCAATGCGGCGATAAATTTATTCCGGAAGGACAGCGCGGCTGCGCCGTCGAACATAGCCGCCCGATTGCGGCTGGCGGACGCATACGTGAACGCCGGCGCGCGCGCGGAAGCGGTCACGATCTGCCAGGACGTGCTTGCGAAAAATCCCGGCGATGCCGCTGTCTACGCCCGGCTCGGCTGGATCTATTCGCACGATGAGTTCGGACGCCCGTACAGCGCCGGGATGAACATGGCTGAGGCGGAAAAAGCGTATCTGAAGGCGCTCGATCTAGAGGCGAATCGCGGATATGCCGTTCAATTAGCCAGGCTTTACACCTTCAATTCCGCAGGCATCCGATTTGGCGCTTCGGCGCGTCTGGGCGATGCGCTGCACTTGTACAACGAAGCGGGCCTGGACACGGTAGGAAGGAGCGGAGCCATCAATGACTATGCGGTCACGCTGTTGTTCGCCAGGCGGTATAGCGAGCTGCGGAAGTTCTTTCTGTATTCACAAGCGGATCGCGCCGACCCGGGAATTAAGCTGGCTGGAATGGCCGCTGGAAGCGGATTAGACGATGTAAAAGACGAAGCGGCCTATGAATTCCCGGATGCGGCGAAGAGAAAAATCATGTTCACGGTGGCAGCGCGTTATCTGCTCCTGTCGCGCGAGTTTGCGCCCGCCGTTAGCCTTTTCGATATGGCAGGCAGCGGGGGACAGGGCATTTCGGCTGGCGATCTCGCTTTGATCAGGAAGGCAAAAGGGTTCGATGAGAGCGCCGCATCTTCGCAACCGGCGATTGCGGCGTTTCAACGGTTCGTCAACGCGGTGCTCAATCCGCCGGATACGGATTCGTGGAGGAAATTCGTAGTTCCCGAGCGGCGCGGCGATTCCTGGGCGCGCATGCGATTGCAATTGCTTCAGCTCTTCGGAAAACAAGAAGCGGCGCGACAATCCATCAACTGGCCGTGGATTTCGGACGTGCTGGCGACCGCGGTCGACTATAGCGCGCAAACTGACAACGAGACCGGACGAATACGGATTATGGGTGCGATTGGAAAATCTGCGCCCAAGGTTTTTGCGTATGTTTCAAAGCGCGGCAATGATTATCTGATACTGAACGTTGCGGACGCGCCGCCTGCGGCTGCTGAACAAAAACAATTTGAGGAGGCACTGCAGCAGGCGAGCGCGGGGCAATTGAAGGAGGCGCGGGAGAACGCCTACCACTTAATGGACGAGGGCGGCGATTCGAGTGAAGTTCTGGCCATCTTCGGGCGGATTGCCGAGCAACTTGATCTGCGCGATGCCGCGGCCAATTACTACCAGCGCGTTCAAAAGCCGGAAGAGATTCCGGCGTCCTCCGCGTATGCATTCGCACAGACGCGCCTGCAAGCTATCGCAGCATCGAAAGCGTCGGCATCCAAACCGTAGACGCCCAGGTGCAGGGCTCGCCGCATGACTTATCGTGAGTACAATGATGCTTTTGTCAGTATTCGGGGAGTGCGATGTTGTCGGCAAAATCACGACCGACAGCGAGATTTGCGATCCAGCGGATTCTCAGAAGATTCATGATCTGATTGTGTAAGGACAGCGCGAACTTAGATTTCGGCGCAAACATACCCGCAAAACGAAGCGCAGTGTTCTGCTTCCTGAGAACAAAGGGTCCGAATAGTTCCTGATAACGCGCAAACGCCGCTGCGTAGTCACACTTAGAACGGTGAAGCTCACCAGCAAGAATGTAGGACGCCAGCATGGCTAATCCCGAACCTTGGCCGGCGAGGAACGAGACGCAGGAAGCAGCATCCCCGACCAATGTTACGCGCCCGCGCGTCCATAGTCCGGGCTGTGGAGCCATACGTATCTGACTGACTCGATCGAAGTAGAGCTCATTGCACGCATCGAGCGCATCCAGAATCTGTGGACATTCCCAGCCGCTGTTTCCGAAGCGGTTCCGCAACAGGGCTTTCTGTGACGGCATGTCGCCAGCACCTGTATCGCCGGCCAGTTCATCCAAGAACGTAAACAGGAAGATCGTGCGATCGTCACGCATAGCAAAGCGCGCCACCTGCTGACCCACTTGGGTGTACATGACATAGACCAGCTCGTCTCTTGGTCTATAGCCCTTGACCTCAAAGGCCGCGACTTTGTAACCCAGATACTTCTCAAAGCGGCTCTGCGGACCAAAGACGAGCTCACGGATCCGCGAATGAAGCCCATCTGCTCCCACGACAAGATCGAACTGGCGGACCGCGCCGCTTTCGAAAGTTACCTGGACGTTCTTTTCGGTCTGATCGATGCGATCCACACTGTCGCCGAAAATCGTTTCAACTCGGCCATCGAGGCTATCAAAAATTGAGGCGGCGAGATCTCCTCGCGGAAGGCTGAGATAGCGGCCCATGGTCGCCTGTGCAAACGCGGCAGCTGGGAAACCGGCTACTCGCTGCCCGCTCCGGTTTACAACTCTTACCTCTTCGACCTTGTATCCTTTGCGACTGATTTCCGGCAGCAGCCCCATACGGTCAGCGATTTCGAAACCAGCACCCCAGAAATCGATAATGTATCCGCCCGTTCGCAATTTTGGCGCCCTCTCCACCAAGACGGGCTCTAGCCCATAATGGGCCAGCCAGTACGCGAGAGTCGACCCTGCAATTCCCGCACCCGATATCAAAATTTTCATCACGACATTTTCATCGCGACATTTTCATGACAACGAAATCACGGCTACTCAGAGTGATCACGCCCACAGCAGGCGTGGGGAATCATCTCCTGGCTTTGATCGATATCGTTAAATCGACGGCAGCAGTCCGGGGCGGCAAACACATCGTTTCGTTGCAACACTGATAGCGTATGTGAACGGCGGTGTTCCGCAAACCCGCAGGCGCGCTGGCGGCGACTGTTAGGGGTAAGCTGAACTCGGCTTTCTCTACGTACAAACCGACGCGCTTGTTGAAATTGGGGTCGAGCAGTTGAATCGGTTTCGAAGCGCGCACCGGACCCAAAGTCAAGAAAGATTGATCGGCAAGCGAAATCTCGGTAGGAATCGGGCCTCCTTCTTCCTGCTCGAGAGCGTAGAGATGCCAGCCTGGATCGATCCGGGCGAGGAGTTTTACGGTAAATGCGCCGCCAGGTGGAAATGACTTTTGCGGAGTTACAGTTGACCAGTGAACGGGATTCTCGGCCGCAAAGGTCAGCATCGCGGCGAAGATTGCGATTAAAAACCTCCTCATTGCCTGTCGGCGACCGGTATGTAAGCCGCTTGCAAGACGTGTTTGGTCTTCGTATCCTGCACGAAGGCGACGACGGAGAGGTTGGCTGGATTGATAGCGTACATCTCCTGAATGAATGTGATTGGCCCGAAGCGCTCATTCGATTTCTGATAGCCGTCTAAATAACTTTTCAACCCATCGCTGATTTTCTGAATGTCGAACGTGTACTGGATGGCGCATTCTTTGCCCGGCTCCACTGCGAAGCCTTCATCTTCGCGCGCCATACTGCGCACAACCATGGGATGGAAGCGGATACCGTTTTCACCGCTATAGCGGAGCCGGTTTTCGACGAGCGCGAGCTGCAGCTTCAAAGCCTTCGAATCGCTCTTAATGTTCGCGGCAGAGGCGTGGACCTCTATCCGGTCTCCATTGCGCCAGGCGCTTAGCTGAATGCGGGCTTCGGCGGGCGATTGCAGGTCTTTGTCCACCAGCTTGTCGATCTCGTCAAACCGATCCTTCGCGCCATCTCTATCCGCACCTACTATTTTCGTTATTCCGTCTATCGCAAGCGTCGGCGTTCCATTGGCATGGTAAAAATTAAACCTTTTCACGCTATCGGGATTCGCCAATGGATCCGGTTCCGGGATATGTTGATCGAATGCCAGAACTGCTAAATCCTTCCGGCTGTAACGTTCGAGATCGGCGTCGATCGCGAGATCCGCGCCCGCGCACGGATCACAACCTGAACCTGTGAATAGTTCCGCCAGCACTGTGCGATCAGGTCGTTTACCAGAAAGTTTGTATTTAACCACTTCGAAGGGCGCCGGGAAAAAAGCGGCGTAACGAGTGTCGAGATAGTCCTCAAAGCCAACGATGGAGCCACCATGCTTTTCGGCATAGAGATTTTCGAGCAGCTTCTCGTGGCGATCCTCTAATTTCCCGGTAAGCCGCGCTTTTGTCAGATAATTGAGGGCCTCGTCATTCCTTCCTGCTTTCGCCGCGAGGGTTCCCAAATCTTCCGCCGCCGCGGAGTTGTCCGGATCGCCGGCATAGGCGGCTTTTAGCAATGATTCCGCAGGGGCCGTTTTCCCTTGCTTGAGGTAAATGCGTCCGAGCGTTGCCTGTAGCGAGGACTGGGCTTTCTTGAAGTCCCGGTCCAGAGCCGCGTCGCCCGGAGGCTTCATCTTGGCCTGCACATATTCTTTTCGTACGCTGGCCTTGTATGCTTTTTCGTGCAGCATCTTCAGGCTCTTTTGTGAAATTCGCTCTGCACGCGGTAGCAAGACATTGCCATCGGCGAGGGTGCTCGCAACGTCGTTGTAGGCATACATTCTAAATTGACCTTTGGCACGTTTGAGGACCGCGTTTACCTGCCGATCGATCTCATTTGTCCGGCTCGGGAATTTTTTGACTAGCGTCTCGAGAATCAGGTCGTTCGCGGTGCCTGCGCGGGAGCTTTTCGGGTATTGAGCGACGAATCGCCTTAACGCATCAATCTTTGCCTGAGGGTCGGGAATCTTCCGGGCATCTGCAAACGCCTTCTGGTCCCCCGATACTACTTTGTTCGGAGGTGCGGCGGGAAGGGAGAACGCGATGAGAGCACAAAGGGAATAGGTCGCGATTCGCATTGAGGTTGTAACGCTTGGATTTTACACCTCGGTTGATGACGGCGGGGCGAAAGCGCCCAATATCATTTATATAAGCGAATATGCCATACGGAGTTCTCTTTTGTTCGCGCAAAAATGCTGAATCGGAGCCGGAAGCGTTAGCGCCCTAATGCTTCCTCGGCACAACCATGCTAGCTCGCTCACGCTCGCGGCTCGGTTTCCAGACTTCCGATCGCAGGAACGCTCGCTTGAAAAAGTTTTTTGAGCTACTGGTTGTGCTTCTGAGCCTTATGCCTTTTCACTTTGTGCGGCTTGGGGTGAACGGGTGTACCTGTGCGAGCCGGTAAAGCCATCGGGCACAGCAGCGCAATCATCAGAAATGCAATCGAAAATCTCATCGGACGAACCCTCACTAGAGTAGTTTCGACCGAAACTGTGAGCGCCTTTAACGCTTAGTACCGATAGTGGTCCGCTTTGTACGGTCCTTCGAGGGGCACGCCCAGATACTCGGCTTGCTTCGGAGTCAGCGTTGTGAGCTTGACGCCGATCTTTTCCAAGTGCAGCCGGGCGACTTCTTCGTCCAGCTTTTTCGGCAGTGTGTAGACGCCGATCTGGTAAGTGTCGCGGTTTTTCCAAAGATCGATCTGCGCCAGCGTCTGATTGGAAAAGCTGTTGCTCATGACGAAACTCGGATGGCCGGTGGCGCAACCAAGGTTCACCAGACGGCCTTCAGCGAGCAGGAAAATGCTGTGCCCGTCCGGGAAGGTGTACATGTCGACTTGCGGCTTGATATTGGTACGCTTCGCGCCCTTGTCCGCGTTCAGCCGATCCACTTGGATCTCGTTATCGAAGTGGCCGATATTGCACACGATAGCCTGATCTTTCATAAAGCGCATGTGTTCGAGCGTGAGGATGTCGAGATTACCGGTGCAGGTGACGTAGATGTCGCCGCGGCCGAGGGTATCTTCGACGGTGGTCACTTCAAAACCTTCCATGGCGGCTTGCAGCGCGTTGATGGGATCAATTTCAGTGACGACAACCCGGGCGCCCATGCCGCGCAGGGAATGGGCCGAGCCTTTGCCGACATCGCCGTAACCGCAGATCACGGCCACTTTACCGGCCACCATCACGTCCGTAGCGCGCTTGATTCCATCCGCCAGCGATTCGCGGCAGCCGTACAGGTTGTCGAATTTCGATTTGGTGACCGAATCGTTGACGTTAATGGCGGGAACGAGCAGCTTGCCGGCTTCCTGCATTTTGTACAGCCGGTGCACGCCCGTCGTGGTCTCTTCAGAGACACCGCGCCAATCCTTCGCAATAGAGTGCCAGCGCTGCGGATCTTCCTTGTGAACTTTTTTGAGCAGGTCCTTAATTACATCTTCTTCGTGGCTGGAAGAGGGCGTGTTGACCCAGTCGCTTCCCTGTTCGAGATCGTAGCCATTGTGGATTAGCAGCGTGGCGTCGCCGCCGTCGTCGACGATGAGTTGCGGGCCTTTGCCATCGGGATGGCTGAGCGCCTGATAGGTACACCACCAATATTCTTCGAGCGTTTCGCCTTTCCACGCGAATACCGGAACCCCGGCCGCGGCAATGGCAGCGGCAGCGTGATCTTGAGTCGAGAAAATATTGCAGCTCGCCCAGCGAACATGGGCGCCGAGATCCACCAGCGTCTCAATCAGCACCGCGGTCTGGATGGTCATATGCAGCGAACCAGTGACGCGCACGCCTTTGAGCGGCTTCTCGGGCGCGTACTTCTCGCGGATGGACATCAAGCCAGGCATTTCGTGCTCGGCGATCGAGATTTCTTTTCGGCCCCACTCCGCGAGAGCCAAGTCGGCGACCTTATATTCGGCCGCGGTTCCAGTACTAAGAGTTGCGATTCCCATTCCTATCTATAATATCGGTCGCGGAGGCGCGGTTCAGGCTCTCGACCGCAGCATATCCGACGGCAAGGACACTGACGAACATCATCAGCACCTCACTATCGCCCAGATTGTATTCCGCCAGGCCGCCGACCAGGATGGCGAGAATGACTGCAATGGTCCCGTGCAACACAAAAAGCTGTTGCGAATGCACAGGGCCGTTGCGCGCAATAGCCCGGCCGCAATCCCATGCGGCCAAGCCGATGAACCACAGAATGAACGCTAGCGCCGGAAGACCGCGCTCGGCAGCGTACTCGACGTAATCGTCATGCAAGTGCCCGTAGTAGCCCGGGGGAAGCGGGCGTCGAACGCTTGCCGGGACGTACGAATTGAAGGTAGGACGGATTTCTTCGGGCCCGACGCCGAACCAGGGATGCGCTTCGATCATATCGAGGCCGGTGAGCAGCGTGACCATACGAAAGCGATTGGAATCTGTGTCGCCGTGCGGAGCGACGAGCGACTCCAGGCGATTGCGCGTGCCGGCGGGCGCGATCAAGAAACCGAGCACCACGAGCACAGGGATGGCTAGCGTCATTTTCGGACGCCAGCACCAGACCAGATACAGCACGGCGGGAAGCGCGGCGATCCAGATGCTTCGATCCCAACTCAGCAAAATCGCGGCTGAAAGAATGGCGATGGAGCCGTAAACCCACGCGGGCATCCGGCGATTCGAGAAAAAAAATTGCGCGAGCACCAGGCACAGCACGCTGAGCTGGAGCGCGCCGAACGTCAGCCAATGACTTTCGAAGCCGGTGATGCGGCGGCCTACGTACGCGGTATAGAAATTTTCGCCGGTGTGCCGGACGTGTTCATATTTCGAGACAAACTGCACTAACCCCCAAATGCCGGAGGCAGTGGCAGCGGAGGTCCAGGCCATCACCAGATAGAACACGCGAGAGAACTGCCGGACAAAGACGCCGTAGAGCAGGGGTATAAAGAAGAACACAAAAAACTTTTTGATCTGTGGGATGCCGTGCCAGGGATCGGGCGAGAGCACGTCGGCCAGAACGGTCCACAGAAAAAACGCCAGCAGCGGAATCCAAATGCGCGGGAATTCGAGCTTGTGCCGGAAGACCAGCATCAGCAGGATTCCCGCGCCGAGCAGGATCTGGCTGCCGGCAATGGAAACGTGAATCAGGGCCGCCGCGGCGATTGCAAAAACCAGGAGAACGCGATTCTGGATCTGCGCGTCGAGCAACACGAAGGGACCAGTATGACAGAATGAAAGGCGAAACCCCAGCTATGCAGTTGTTTTTGCTGAGGCACGGAATCGCTGAAGAGAACGCGCCCAGCGGCCAGGATGCCGATCGCGCATTAACGGCGGACGGACGCCGGAAATTGCGGCAAGTTTTGGAAGCCGCCGCGGAAGCCGGCGTGCAGCCCACGCTGATCTTAACCAGTCCACTGAAGCGAGCGCTACAAACTGCGCAAATCGCCGAGCGGGTTTTCAAATACAAAAACGAATTGCTGCGAACCAAGGCGCTGGCTCCAGGATCGACGGCGGAACAGGTATGGGAAGAGATACGGGTGCACCGCGAGGAAGCTTCCTTGCTGCTGGTGGGTCACAATCCGCTTTTCGGCGAGCTCGCCAGTTATCTGCTGGGGTCGAAAGATATTCAAATCGACTTCAAAAAAGGCGCTCTTCTGCGCATTGATTTGGAGAGCTTCGGCCCGCATCCGAGGGGCGTTTTGCGCTGGCATTTGACTGCCAAGCTCGCAGCCGAACGCGATTGAAGCAGATTCAGACGCAGCGTCTATGATGTTAGTGGGTTCTTTTGATGGTTGATCTCGACGTGCGCGGCCGTTTTGTATCTGCACGCCTTGTCTTGGCGATAGCGATGACCGTGAGCCCGCTGGTAAGCGCGCAAATCAAAGGTCCGACGGCTCCAAGTACGGGCGCAGACAAGACGGTCGCCCCCGGGCAGCCGGATCCAAATGCCATTGCGCCGCAGAACCAACCTCCAGCTTCCGTCCCCGCGCTCCCGAACGCATCGGCGCAGAGTCCCATAGACTTCGAATCGCACGGGATGGAATACGAGGCGCTAACCAGAGAGGGCATAACAGTGATGTTCGCCCGCCTGCCGCCGCACATCAAGGACTACAACATCATTCAGGTAACCGTCACGAACGGATCGCTGGTTTCGTGGACCGTGAAACCGGGCGATTTCACGTTCGTGCGCCAGGACGGAACGGTGCTTCCGGCGGTTTCGGCCGATGAAGTGATTGAATCGCTGCTGGCTAAAGCGAGCCGCAGTGATGTGATCAAGCTGCAGCTTCTTTATGAAGACAGCATCTACGCGCTTTCCAATTTCCGGTCGACGAATGGCTACGAGAAACGCCGCGAGGCGGCGATGGCGCAGTTTGTGAAGCCCGGCTTCAAAGCCGCGGTCGCGGCCTCCGCCATTACTTTTTCACCAATGAAATTGAATCCCGGCGACAGCACGGATGGAGCGGTTTTCTTTGAAAACCGAACTAAGGAAAAGGCGCTGGGGCCTGGACGTTTTATTGCCCACACCTGTGGGGAGATTTTCCAATTCATTATTTATCCCGAGGCGAAACTTCGCTAGTGTCTCAAGCCTCCGAATCTTCCGAACCTCCCGCTGCCGCGCAATTTATCGATTTACACACGCATACAACCGCTTCCGACGGCACGCTTGCGCCCGCGGAGCTGGTGTCGTTAGCCAAAAATACCGGAGTGGCGGCGCTCGGCATTACCGATCACGACACGTTTGCCGGATACGACGAAGCTGTTCCCTTTGCGCGCGAGTTGGGATTGGATCTGATTTGCGGAATTGAATTGAATTCACGCCTGCGTCTGGAGCGGGAGCGACGAGCGGTGCATCTGCTGGGCTACTGGCCGTCGCACGCGCCTTCGGCAGCATTCTTGGCCTGGCTGAACAGCGAGCGCGAAGACCGTCGCAACCGCAACCGGCAGTTGGCTGAGGTTTTGCAGCGGCGGGGTGTGGATATCACTCTGGAAGAAGTGGAAGCCCGCGGCAGGAATCTTGCGGGACGTGCGCATTTTGCGAAGATTCTGGTCGAGAAGGGATATGCCGAAAACCAGGAGGACGCGTTTCGTGAATATCTCGGGGAAACGGCGCCCAGTTACGTGGAACGGCAGAGCCAGACGACCGAAGGGGCGATTGGGAAAATCCGTGAAGGCGGCGGAATTCCTGTGATTGCGCATCCCGTCCGGCTGTCGCTTGCGCGCGATCGGGAACGAGAGGTGCTGCGGCGGCTGAAAGATGCGGGATTGCTCGGGCTCGAAGTTTATCATTCCGAGCATCGGCCGGAAGTGCAGGCGCATTATCGGCAACTTGCGGAAGAACTCGAGCTGCTTCCAACCGGAGGCTCGGATTTTCATGGCGCGCCGAAGCCCGATATCGAACTGGGCACGGGCCTCAACGGAAATGTCCGCGTGCCGCTGGAGTTTTTAGAGCGGATGCGGCGCGGATAAATTCGGGCTTACTCGTATCGCAGCGCTTCCACGGGATCGAGACGCGCGGCTTTGCTGGCGGGCCAGATGCCAAAGAAAAGACCAGTGCTGGCCGAGACAACAATTCCCAAAACGGCTGCCCACAGAGGCACGGTGGTGGCAAGGCTGGTAAAGATGAGACGGCTAATCAGAGCGATGAGCCATCCGAAGATAATGCCCACGACGCCTCCTAATCCGGTGAGCACCACGGCTTCGAGCAGGAACTGCAGAACGATATCGGACCGGCGCGCGCCGATCGCTTTCCGCACTCCAATTTCCTTGGTGCGCTCGGTTACTGATACCAGCATGATGTTCATCACTCCGATGCCGCCCACCAGTAAGCCAACGGAGCTGAGGACGATCATGACCAACGCAACCATGGATGTAATCTGGCGGAAATCGCTGACCATCTGCTCCGCCGTCGACATGGCGAAGTTGTCCGGCTTCGTATAGGGGACACGCCGGTCGACGCGCAGCGCAACGCGAACCTGATCGAGCGCCTGTGGAAGCTCGCCTTGTCTGGCATTGACGACGATTGCCAAATCCTTCGACGAGGGATAGTATTTGTGAACCGTGAAGAACGGGATTACGATGCGCGTATCCTGCTGGCCGAACATGGAGGCCGCGGGCTTATTCATGGTGCCGATGACTTCGAACTCGTGGCCATCCACGGTAATCGGCTTGCCAATGGGATTGGAATTGGCGTATAGGCTGGAAGCGGTGTCGGCTCCGATTACTGCGACGGGCGCGCGGCGGCGATTCTCCTCATCGGTGAAAAATCGTCCTTGATTCAAGTCGACCTGCCCTTCCTCTTCGTAGGCTTCGTCGACGCCGAGAAGGTTCACGCCATACATGTCGTTGCCCTTATATCGGGCATTGATGGCGATGCCGTTGATGATGAGCATGGGGGAAACTTCTTCGCAGGCGCTGCATTTTTCATGAATGTCGACGGCATTCTCGTAGGTGAGATCTTTGCGCGTGCGCTCTTCGCCGGTGAGATCGCTGGTACGCGGTCCAACGGGAAATTTGAAGACGATAATCGAATTCGGGCCGAAGCTGCTTAAGACGGCGGTAATGGAGGCATCGAAACCGGTTAAAATGGCGCCCACGCCGATAATGGTGCCCGTCCCGATCACAACTCCGAGAACGGTCAGCAGGGCTCGCATTTTGTGTGCGCGAATGGTTTGGAGCGCGAGCGAGGTGGCGTTAAGAAATGCGAGCCAGTTCATGCTACTGTTCCGATCGAAGCGCTTCTATAGGATCAAGTTTGGATGCCTGACGCGCGGGATAGATACCGAAAAACAGGCCGACGGTGGCCGAGAGCCCGACCCCAATGACGACGGAAACCACAGGGAGCGCCATGGGAACCGATGCCGCGTTCCGAATAATTGCAGCGATGATCCATGCGATGACGACGCCGATCAATCCGCCGGTTGCCGCCAGAGTTGCGGACTCGACCAGGAACTGGTTCAGAATGTCCGCTCGCCGTGCTCCCAGCGACTTGCGTATGCCAATCTCGTGCGTACGCTCGGTAACGGCGGCGAGCATGATGTTCATAATAACGATTCCGCCCACCACCATAAACACTGAAACGATGCCGACGGCAGTGGCCGCAATGGCCGCCGTTAAGCGCTGCCAGAGCGATACAAAAGAATCGGAAGATACGATTCCGAAATTGTCGTCCTGGCCGGGGCGAAGATGGCGGAAGACGCGCAGCAGCATGGTGACCTGGTCTTCGGCTTGCATGAGGTGTTCCTGATCCATCGCTTTGGCGATGAAATTCATCCCTTTTTGAGATCCGAACATCTTGAAGTAAGCTTCGATGGGAATCATCACGAAGTTATCCTGCGATTGGCCGAAAACGCTGCCGAGCTGCTTAGCCACGCCGACAACCTCAAACGGAAGCCCGTTTACTTCAATCGTCTTTCCGATGGGATCGCGGTTCTCGAAAAACCGGTTTCGAATATCGTTTCCGATGAACGCGACAGTGGAGCGATGCTGCACTTCGTTTTCAGTAATTGCCCGGCCGGCATCTACCTGCACGTTGTTCAAGGCCGGGATGTTCGCGGTAATTCCTTCGATGTCTACGCTGTCGGTGGATTGTCCCTGGAAGCCGACACGCGAGGAACTGGATGCCATAATGCCGAGTCCTCTGAGAAGAGTCGCGTGCGTACGGACAAAGTCGTACTCGTCGCGCTTCATCTGAGGGTTGCGCTTGTTCATCAGCATCAACTTTTTCGGATCGCGCGTGCTCATCCAAACCATGCGCTGGACGCGGAAGCCGTCCGCGCCCATGTTCGAAACCTTGTCGGCAATGTAAAGATTCATGCCGTGAATCAGAGCCGTGACCGAGATCAGCGTGGTGGTTGCCAGGATGATCCCGAGCAGCGTCAGGAAGCTGCGCAGTTTGTTCTTATTTAGCGAATCGACGGCGATACGCGCGGCTTCCCAGAAGGAAGCGCTGGGGCGGAATTTGCGGGTGGCCGGCACTGATGTTTCCTAGACAGACGTAAGATGTTCGCGCTTTGTTCCCTGTTTGGTGGCGGATAACTTTTCTTCAATCCAGTGGAGGGAGACCTCGTCGACCCAGAATCGCGGTCTATGGCGCGAGAGGAAACCGAGATGGCCACCGTGTTCCGTGGCGATGAGCTTCAATGCCGGATTCGATTGGAAGGCGGGGTGATGGTACACGTCGAAGGGCACAATTGGATCGTCCTTGGAGCAAATCACTAACGCCGGCACGCGAATCGCGTCCAGATAGCGGGTTGCCGATTGCGTGGCGTAATAGTTCGCGGCGGTTCCGAATCCGAAGAGCGGAGCCGTATAGCAGTCGTCGAATTCCCAGATGGACCTCACTTGATTGAGCCCCTCCGCGCTGTAGAGGTGCGGCGCGAGCGCACTCTTACGTTGAATACGGCTGCGCAGCCTTTGGAGAAAGCGGCGCGCATAAACGCCGTTGGATGGCTTGTCCATGGCGTGCACACACGCCGCGAGATCGATAGGCGTCGAAATGGCGCACACGCCCGCGAGCAGTTCGGTTTCTCCCAGTTCGCCCGCGAGCTTGAGAGCGACATTGCCGCCCAGCGAAAAGCCTGTCACGAAGACGGGCTCGCTGTGCAGCTCGCAAATGCGCTCCAGAATAAAACGCGTGTCGCTGGTCAGGCCGGAATGGTACATGGTTTCGCAAAGCTCTTCCGTGCCTCCGCAGGTGCGCAGATTCAACCGGTGAACGCCGAACCCGCGTTCGAGCGCCTGCTGCGAAAAGCTGACCATGTAGCCGGCGTCCGCGCAGCCCTCCAAACCGTGAATGCAGATAATCTGCCCGCGGGCCGGGCTGGGCGGCTGGTGCTCGAACGCGACGATGGTGGTTTGCTTGTCGATCCGATATTCTCTGCGCGTCGCAGGGAATCGCCGCACGTCGATTTTTCGCGGCCAGAAATTGCCCGCGATCGTGATCAGATGCGGGTTGCGGAAGATAGGTTGAAACTCCGGCGCCAACTTCGATTGTAACGGCGACGGCGGCCGATTACTGTAAAGCTTCGCTCTTTCTGCTCAGGTCTTCCGCCAGGATGATCGCCTCGGCTAGTTCACGCATGGGGCGGCGCAGCCGGCGGCTTTCATTGCGCAAACGCAGATACGCGTCTTCCTCGGTGAGATTATGGCGACTTTGCAAAATGCCTTTGGCGCGCTCCACGATCTTGCGAGTTTCGAGTTGGCGCCGCATCTCGGCCGACTCCTCCTGCAGAAGTGCATTCCTTTCCGCCAGAAGAGACTTTGTGATGGCTCCGCCCATTTGTTCGCCCACAAACGTAAGCAGCGAGACCTCATCCGGCGTATGAGCGTGCGGCTCCCGGTGATGAACGTTGATCACGCCGATAACTTCCCCGCCGCTTACCAGCGGAACCGACAGGAACGCTTCGTATGTGTCTTCGACGAGAGCTTGGAAGCGCTTGAAGCGGCGATCGGCAGCCGCGTTCCGGGGCAGAGCGACCACCGAGCGGTGCTCAACCACCCACCCGGTGACGCCTTCGCCCATACGCAACCGGATATTGCCCAAATCAGCCTGATGTGGGACCTGGGAAGCGCGCAAAACAATCTCGTTTGTCTCGCGCTCAATCAGGTAAACGAGACAGGCGTCGCATTCTGTAACCTGAGCGGTGAGACCGACAATTTCGCCGAGCATCTCGTCGAGAGAAAGCTCGGAGCTGATGATATTGCTGATTCGATGAAGGAGCGCGAGCGATGACACGGGCGGCTCCAAAACGTTTGCTGTCGCCATATCTGAAGGTAGAACGCGGCAGACCAAACTATCCAATCAAAATTATTGATGCAGCCTATGACGGGCTGCAAGTCCTTGACATCCCGCTAGATGCGAACAAGCTGTTCCTGCTGTTCGCCCGTGACCTGGGCGAATCCGTCTCCGATGTACATGTTTACTTCCGATCGAATGCCGAATTCGGGAAGATAGATGCCAGGCTCGATCGAGAAGCAGGTTCCGGAAATGACGCGCCGATCATCGTGCGATTCGAGATTGTCCATATTGGCGCCGGTTCCATGCACGTCGGTTCCGATGCTGTGGCCCGTGCGATGAAAAAAGAACTCTCCGAATCCATGTGCTTCGATGTAGCCGCGCGCCACGTCGTCGACTTCGTAGCCGGCGAATGGCTGGCCCGCCGAAGCTTTCTGGATCACGAAGTTTGCGGCACGTTTGCGAGTGTCTCTTACGATTTCGAAAACGTTCTGGATTTTATCCGGGACCTCGCTGCCGCAAAACCCAGTCCAGGTGATGTCGTAGTAGACCGCGTCCGGCTGCGCCAGTTTGGCCCACATATCGATAAGCACCAGGTCGCCAGTGCGAATGGGAGAGGCTCGCTCGGCACTTGGTTCGTAATGCGGATCGGATGCATTGGCATTGACGGAGACATTGGGGCCATGATCGGCTGCCAACCCGGATTCTTTAAAACGCGTTGCGATAAACTGCTGCACGTTGTATTCACTGATGGGCTCGCCTGAGCGAAGGCGCTGGCGGATAAAATCGAACGCGTCGTGTCGTGTCCGATCAACACGCCGGCCGGCTTCGAGATGCATTTCGAACTGTTCTTTTGTCCAACGCGCTTCGAATTCCTGCACCAGATTTGCGGAGCTGACAATCTCCACGCCTAGCGAGCGCACGAGTTCCGCCGTGCCTGCATCTACGAGCGAAACATATGGTACGGCGCAGTTCGGCGAATACTCCATCGCGACTCGGGAGCAACCTGCAAGCATCTCGCGCAGCTTTTGCTGCTGATGGGTCCAGCTCGAATAGGCTTCCTTGCGCCCAGGCAAGCTGTCCAATGCGCCGCTTTCGATGCGATGCACCAACTTTCGAGGTTCGCCCGTCGCCGGCAGCAGGTAATACCAGCGTCTGCTGACGCTCACGTCATCGGGAATTCCCAAAATGCGATAGGCAAGTGGGTCGCGGCGATGATGATCGAAGAACAGCCACCCGTCCACGCCGCTCTCACGAAGGGCTTCTTGAATCCGTTCTGTAACCATACGTCAGTGATTGTAAGCGCTCTCCAGTTGCTCGAGTTGGGCGGGTGCCGGCCGGGGAGTGAGAAGACTGACTACAATAAGGCTTAGCAGCGAAGCGATCAATGCCGGGTAAATGGCATCTACTCCTCCGATCTGGCGCTGTATGATCGCCGGCCCATGCTGCTGCGCCATGACCCAGCCGACTGTCACGACCGTTCCCAAAAGAATAGAAGTGATAGCGCCGGCTGTGGTGGCCCTACGCCAGAAGAACACAGCCATCACCGCGGGCGTTACCGCCGCGCCGTAGACTGTATACGCGTAAAGCGAGGCTTTCAAGACGGACTGGAACTGCGTCGCCTGAAGAATCGCAAAGATGCCGAGCAACACGACAATAATCCGCGAGACGACCAGCTTCCTCCTTTCGCTCGCGTTCGGATTTATGAAGCGTGAATAGACATCATGGATGAGATTCGTCGCGGGGGAAAAGAGATAATTGTTCGCCGTGGAAACGACCTTTGCGAAAATTCCGCCAAGTAGGATCGCGCCCAACACTGACGGTAGAGCTTCCCGCGCGGTGAGGGATATGATTTCGCGCGGCCTGTCAGTGTGGAGTTTGGCGCTTGCGATCACAGCTACTGCGACCAGCAGCGTCTCCAAGGTAATGGTGCCGAAAATCCAGCCGATAACTGATTTTCTGGCGTCGCTCTCCGACTTGGCGGAGAAGAATTTCTGATACATACCCTGATTGCCGATCAGCAAGAGCAGCGTTGGTAACGCCAGTGCGATGGCGCCACCGAGTGTATAGTTACCTAGTACCTGAAAGTGCGTAGCGGGCAAGGAACGACGAACTGTTGTCCAACCACCCTCATGCTGGAGCAAAATAGGTACCGCCACGATGACTGTTACCGTCACGAGCGATCCGATGACCAGATCGAGATAGGCGATGGAAGCCATTCCCGCCGCGGCGGTAAAAAAAATAACGAAGGCAGCCATGATATAAAGCCCTACTGTACGGTCGAGTTGCGGAAAAATAAGATGGAGGATATCGCCGCCGCCTATCAGTTGGTAGCTGGTGATGATGGTGTACGAAATAACGATGGCGATGGTGCCGAGCACCCGGGCAGTTGCGTTGTATCTGGCTTCGAGGAGATCGGGAATTGTAAATTGTGCAAAGTGCCTGGCACGGCCGGCGATCACAGCAATCAACAGCAGCCCGATCCAGCCGCCGAGAGGCTGCCACAGAGCGACGAAACCGTTATTGTAGGCATTTTCCGCGCCAGCCAGCAGGCTGCCGGCCCCGATCCACGAAGACAGTAACGTGAAAACCAACACGGGCCAGCTCAAACTTCGGCCTGCGACCAAAAAGTCCGCTTCGTCCTTCACTTGCGTTGTTTTGTAGGCTGTTATTCCGCACAGCAACAGAACAACGGCTGAAACCGTGACGATATAGATCATGAAGCGACCATATTACCTGCATGGCCCGTCGATCGAAATTCCGGCTGCTTATCCCTGGCGCTGGCTGCGCACCAATTTGACGAATGGCGGCGGCGGATACCCGATGAGGCAATACTGATCGAGCGCAAAGAGTACGATTGACTCCAAGTCCTGCGACTGTGCCAGATCAACTTCTTTCATCCACGCAGTCCAAGAGTCACCGATTCCAACCAGGTGACTGCGCTGCTGGTTTGGGAATCCCTTCGCTGCGCTGACGCTCATAGAATAGCTGCTGAGATCCAGATTGTGATTTCCGGTAAACGTGAAGTTTTCCGTTTTCAGGCAATTTAGATTGGCGGGTGTCCAGTCGTTGCTTGGATAATTCACCAACTGATTCAAACGGGTGTCGTTCGTATCGGGAGGATACAGGACTTCGAAGCGGCAGTTCGGGAACTGCCCTTGCACGGCACTGCGAATTGCCGCTGTATACGCGCCGATGAGAGTAGGGAGAAACGCAGTCTCGTTCGGATATTGGCCGGGATCCGCGGTATTGTCCGTGATTGTCTGCATCGCGACGCCGTATTTGGCCTGAAACTGCTGGGTTGTGTAGTCATCGTAGAACGGCATTCCAACGTTTGCTTTCGGGAAATACCACCACTGCACCTCTCCGGATTGCAGATACGGCGTCAGTCCAGCCTGACTTTGCAGTGAGGCCATATCGATATAGGTTTGACTCCAGAACGCAAGCGCCGTGGGGGAGAAGTTGGTTTGGATGGCGGGAGTGTTCAGAACGGCTGGGGTGCCATCGGGATATCGTTGTGCAATTCCCACCTGTTCTGAAGGGTCGGCGTTCATCAACTCGGTGCTGAACGATGCGACCACATCCATACGGTATCCAGCCAGCGCCTTGAAATACGCCAAGTGCCAATCGCGAGCGGCGCGATTGATCCTGGGAGTCGCAGTTAGATCCGTACGCCAGTAATCGGCCGCTGCAACCAGCGTACTGTTCAAGGGATCGGTTATGTCCAGGTCGTATGGCGTTCCATCCACGCCGCCGCTCAGAGTAGATCCACCCGCAAGCGTGTATCCTTCGCTGCTCGGATCTAACTGAACCGCGATGCCGTTTCCGTCCGCGCCCATCGTCCGCGCGGTAACCGTTAACTGATTCCCATCGGTGCTGGCCCAAACTAAATTCGTTCCAACGTTAATCAATGCCGCTAATGCCTGAGCGACGTTCGCGGGCGTGTCGTCCAGTAGAACCAGGTGAGAAATCTGGGTAATCGGGGAAGATGTCGACGCGGCAAGATCTAGGATGACTACAGGACTGCCGTTGTAGGTTTCCGGCGGCGTCAGCGTAACCGTCAGCGATGCATACTGGGTCCCGGTCCGGACTAATTCATAAAACCACAGAGCGCCCGTGTAGTGATTCACGCGTCCATTGAAGCCTAATTTATCGATAAGCCAGGCAGTACGCTCAGCGGGTAACGATTGGGAATGATACGTGTCCCAATCGGTCGCCAAAGCAAGCTCGGGCTGGGGATTGAAGTCCGGTAAAACGTTGGAAGGATACCGACTCGATACCCCGCCCCAGGAGACGCTATCAGAGTCATCGTGGCAGAAGCCGGAACGGAAGAGCCATCTGAGGTCGCGTACATTGCGATATCAATGTAATAAACCGTTTCATTTCCATTCTCGTCATCAGCCCACACACGAAGCTTATTCCACGCCACAGTGGGGTAAAGATTCGATTCGACGGGAATGCAGCCGGTGCGCTGTTCCTGATATGTCAACGTCAGGCCGCTGAGATCGCCTTCGGGCAGGTAACGCAGTGATGGGTGTTCAAAGACATTGTCACGGTTCCACTCGATGACAGTCCAATCGAACTGCTGCCGCCATTTGCCGGACACGACGAACCCCGAATCGTTTGCCTGGCTCATGGCAGCAACCGCCGAGGGCGTCAGGAAATAGCACTGCAGGTCGCGGTGCGGACTCAGCTTGTATATTTGTTCCGCCATGGCTACAAGCGAATGGTGACGGTCAGGTCCCGCCCCGGACTTGCCGAACCCGTAAAGCCGCTGTCCACCTGGAGGGTGATGTCTAACGTGAGTGTCGCTTCCTTTTGGAGCGGCGGCAGATTCACTCCATCAATCACAGCGGGAACAGGAAACTGTCCATCGACAGGCCATGGTGGGGGATAAATTCCGGATGCCGAGGGCGGCCCCGACATTGTGTTGCCCGGTGCGACTGTCATCACGCAGTAGGGCGTTCCATTCTGAAGAATCTCGACACTGACGGCATAACCCACAGCAGCCTGGCTGAGGTTAGCGCGAATATCTCGCACCGCATGAGAAGCCTCGATCACCAACGGCGGAGCCGCATTCTGCTGCGTGGCCAGGTAACCGCTGACCTGTAACGAAAATTGACCTCCTGAAAGAGTACGCAATCCTCCGTCCGGCGTACTTCCGTAACAAATCTGATTTGCTTGACTATCGCCGAATGCATTTGTCACGAAGAACTCCGCTGCAGATATGCGCACATCCGGAAGGCTTACGGTGTGGATGTAATCGATGGACGCTTGGTTTGCGAAGAAGTTAGAGGCAAACGGTGCAATAACGACGTAAGTACCTAGGTGGAGCACTAAATCCCCTGCATTATGCGCCGTCGCTGCCGATCCCAAGACACCGCGAACTGTCGAATAGGTATTTGTGGTTGGATCAACCGAGAGAATCTGCATTAACTCTGAACCGACTTGGATGATTCCACTCGACTGCTCATCCGCAAGAGACTGCGGTACTGCTAAAAGGGGAACTGTAGTGCTAACGGAATCAAGCGGAGCGGCGAGCGCATAATTACTCGGGGTGTCCAATTCGCTCCAATAGAATAACTGCAGGGTTCCGCTCGAGATGGAAGACGCGTTCGCCAGATCGTTAAAGCCGATTTGCGAGAGGGTAACCTCGCCGCCCCCGGGCGCGCCCACCACAAAGGCCGGAACGCCGGGAACGCCGCCATCGGCTTGTTCCTGGCCCAGGGCCCAGCGCGTCAACGGGCAAAGATCGGCTGTGCCCTCCTGGTTGTTAACGTTTGCGCCTCGTCCCGAAACCTGGATAACCGCTCCGGACCGGTACGAAATTTCAAGTTGCGCCGGACTCGTTGCGGACACGGCCGCAAATCGCCAAGAGCCCTCCGCTACGACAAAGTTACTGGTTATGTCCGGCATCACCAGCCACGGCGACGTAATTGTTATGGTTGTCTGATCGTTGGTTGAAATCGAGCGCTCCTGCCCACGACCTGTTCCTTCGATGATGCGCACTACCAAATTTGCGTAAGCCCCATTCGTCGCGCCCATATCGGCGCATACGATAGTGGTCGCAGAGAAGCCCGTAGCGATAAATGGGCCCCCATACTCATAGCGATAGTAAAAGTTAGCGTGATCGAAACTCGCGTCAGGCGGCCCGAGCGGCTGCGGTTCCGCACCCGTATCGAGAAAAGTGGGTTGCGTGGGATCGATGGTTTGCCCCGAAGCAATCTGATAAAGCATCTGGGGAGATGTACCGCGGTAGACGTTATATGTCTTGGCCACCCAAGGGAAGCTCAATCCTACAAGCTCCACCGTATTCGTATTTGTTCCAGCCGGAATCATGGCCGGCACGGTGAACGACAACGCTCCTTCGTTCCCCGCCGCATCGACGGCGCTCACCGCGTAGTAAAAGCTACTGCCGCCCGGCAGCGTCCCACCGGTTGCTCCATAGCCCGGTGCAAGACTCAGCAGCGGGAGATTGGGCGAGTTCGGATCGGGTTTACGCGGTTGAGCGAATCCGACGGTCAATGTGTCGGTAGCGCTTCCATTCGCCTGAACCTGTATGTCTTCTTCTATTTGAAAATCGAAAAACTCGAAATTGCCATTCGCGTCGTTGTGTCGGATTAATCCAATGAGGGGCCGAGGCGTTTGTACATTACTCCCCGGCTGTCTGCCCGCTCCTCCAAGCACCGCCACGTCGTCGCTGTACCAATCGTCATCGTGAATCTGCGCCAGAACCGTCACGAGTTGATAATTTACCGACGGCGATAACTTGACTACGCGAAACGGCGTCCGGTTATAGCCTTCTTTGACGTAAGTCACTGTGATAATGTCTCCAGGCCGAACCTTTAGCGCCCGGAAACTCGTCTGAAATTCGATATACAGGTTGCCTTTGGTCGATTTGTCGAGCTGCCGCAGGAGCACTCGTGTAGCTTGACTGAAATTTGCGACGCCAAGAGCGGTCGACTGGCTACTTATTTCGTATCCAATCAGCGCCGAATCGTCCGCATCGACAATTGACAAGCTGTCCTGCTGATATTCATTGGACTGATCTTGAAATTCGACGCTAAGCCGGTTCGACGTTTCCGATATGCTACGTGAAGTAACCCGAACGGTGGACGTTCCGTTCGGGTTACGCACGATCCCGGAAAACGGAGCCGATCCGTCGCTAAATTCATAGGCGGGCCATCCGCCGTTTAGCTGTCCGATGCTGTTGCTGCCGTCCGGCAGCGCCGATTGCTGGGTCGCGAGAGCCGCTTCGGGAAGCAATTCGAGCAACCCCGTCGGCCCGTATCGAAGCATCAGACTGGACGCCACTCGAATCCCGCGAATAACAGTGGCCGCGCTTTGCCGCTTCGTCAGGACGAGATTGCACTGAAAGCGAGGGACGGAAGTCGTTATCCCATTCAAATCAGTCGTGGGAATCGGCGTTTGACAGACCTCTGCGGAGGCAACAAATGTCGGCAGGTTCAGGTCGGAGATCGACCATCCGCATCGGCGAAGTATGTCGAGAATCACCCAGACCGGATTATTCGAATAACCGGTTTGAAAGGTGCCATCGGCATTATAAGTGTCAACTGCTATTCCTTGCAGCAAAAGCTCCACGTTGGGAAGTGAATTCCCACTGCTAATTCGGTTCGGAACGACGACGGAAATTACGGAAACGCTTCCATACGGATCTCCCAGCGCGTTTCCGTTGGAATCTGTGAAATCCAGGTTGAAGTTGCCTGTTCGATCACCGAGGGTAACCGCGTTGTACCACCCGGTTGTCGTCATGTCCGTCCTCTGGACGGCCAGGGGAATTTCGATATCGTTCACGACTACCTTGAGAATTGCTGACGGCTGCAGGAGAGTTCCCGGCAGGGTTCCCATGCCGGCAAGAACTTCAATATGCGTCAGGTTGCCGTCGTTGCGGGAGAAAATCACCGGCGCCTTCAGCCAGCCTTGGCCGTAGACAATCGGTACGGGATCGTTATATTTAGCCGGGTCGTCAAGCAACGGAGAAACGTGCGAAGTTTTATCGCCAGCCGTTCGCACTAGAATCGCTGAAGGGACGAACTCGAAACCGCCGAAGCGTTGCGTCGCGTTGCCTGATCCATCCGTGTCGAACATACCGCGAGCCTGACATGAAGCTCTGGATTTATCACAGGAGGTAAAGGCTTGGCCTCCGCTCAGACTACCAACGCCTCCGGGCACGTCCGCCGAGTAGCCACAGCGGTAATAGCGGGAATACCTGTCGCCAGTAAGAGCCTCTGTTCGCTGATCCAAAGTGGCGGGGAAATTCCAGGGACACGAACGCTGGATGCGAACTTCGGGAACTGGAATACGTTGAAGACTGAGTTTGTTCGTGAAACTCAAAGTCAACGAATCTTCCGCTATTAGATCGGGGTCGCCGGAAATTCCACGAAATAGAATAGTGCTCTCAGTGGTGATTGTCCCGGTCGGCAGGTCGGCAAACGCAAAATAAACCGTGACTTGTGTGCCCTTGAGACCCGTGAATCCAGCTTCTTGCATCGCAACGATCAATTGCGACATATAAGAGTCCGCGTTGGCCAACACGACCGACAGTTGCGTAATCCCATCCATTGCATCGTCGGCCGATAACTGCAAATCGAACAAATTGTGCTTCAGTACCCGCGCCGAATAGGGTACATTGTTAAATGAAATCGCGTGCGTACTCCAATACTCGACGTCTCCGCTGGGCAGGACGCATTCGAAGAACAAGAGTGGCGTGTCGGCTTCGGCGAACTCTTTTACCTGATTAATTGTTGCCATTGTTTCGTCCTATAGAGCCGTTTCGATCGTGAAAGAAGTAGAAGATAGGTTCGGCGCGTCAGCCGAAATGGTAAGTTGGTCGATACCCCAGTGAGCGTTTGCATACACGCCTCCCATTTGCATGGTGGGCCGATATCGTGATGGAGCTATTTGCGTTTCGAGCTGCAGCCCGTAGAGGTCGACGCTTTGCCCGGGAGCAAGGCTAACGGCGATCGTGAATGTCGTTCCGGAATCGTTCACTTTCCCGCTTGAAATGAGGCGATTCCACGCTGGACCGATTGCAACTGCCGTGCTTTCGGCGGTGGACAGCCCCTGACCGCGAATCAATGTGAGAGTGCCCGGCTGGGCTGCCATCGCGTAGAGCGAGAAACAATATTGATAATTCGCTGGCACATTGAGCGTCTGGCTAATCTCTTGGGTGGCCTGCCCGTTGTTAACGAGCATGAATGCGGCTGTTCCTCCGTCCGGATCCGCGGCCCCCGATGAAATCTCGATGAAGCTCGACGTCTGCCATGCCGCGCCGGTCAAATCCGCGCTCGAGACCAGCATATTGTCGGTTGGGTCGATAAACGTGAATGCGCGATACGCCCCAACGCACGCCGTGAAATGGTTCTGAAGCGCTGCCACATCCTCCGGCGAGAGCTCGGTGTAACCGAGTTGCCATAGGAGATGTGCGCCATCGGGATCTGACAGCAGAACCATGCTGCCGTCGGGGAGCACATTCTTAATAGTCCGCACGAGCCGGGTCTTTTTAATCGGATATTGGGCCAGCGCTCCGCCGGCCAGCTGTGGAAAGTAGAGATTACCCATTTGTTTCAATGACCACTAAAGACACGGAACTAACGTCGGGCCCTATGTATGCACTTATCAATCCGGGAGCGGCAACTCTACAATTTGCCACGTTCGATCCGCTAATCGGATCGGGAAACACGAACGGAGAATAATCGCCCGCTTGTGCAACGAAAAATCCTTCTAAAGCTGCCACTTCAGTTTCGTTAAGCAGATCCAGCCGAATCTGCCATTGCCGGAGCATTCGCCCCTGAGTCGGATAACGCTGGTCCGAGCCATCGATAAATCGAATTACCTGCACGCCTTGCCCATTTGTGAGGAGCGTCGGATATTGGGTTACAGCGCCAGAGCTGAGTAATGGGAATACAGACATTAGATCTCCGCTATTACGTCGTTGAGAGAGCTCGAATTCAGCAGCGCCGTCTTCACAGCCTGCGCGATTTGCGAACTTTGATATTGAAGCGCTGAACTGCTCGAACTAGTGTTTGCGCTGGGAATCTGGGATGTATAGATACCGGCCGCCGGCGATGTTGCCGAGCCTTGCTCCACGCTCCCGCCTTGATAAACGATGCTGCCTTTGGAACTGACATACATCGTTTCCGATGACGTCTGAGGCAGCTGGAACTCCACGAGGGGAGGCAGCGCGCTTTTCCCGCCACCACCAAACAGGCTCATGATGCCAGAAACAAGGCCGCCAATTCCGGCAATGCTTCCAAGCCCGCCCCCCAGTGCGCTTGCAATGCCGCCTGATGCTGTCTGCCTGAGTAAATTCGTCAGTGCACTCGAAGAGCTAGTCGAAGACGTCCTGGTGCTCGAAGGCCTGCCGAATTGAATAGCAGTAGCCGTATCTTTCGCACTGAAGGAAAGCTGCTTCGCATCCCCTGTTGAGCTCGGCTTGCCCGTTGATTCCGAGCTGCTCTGTGTTTGCGCAAACAGGCTAACCCCGCTCAGGGACTTGGTTAGAGCTAGTCCGCTAACTTTCGGCGATGACAACTGCTTAGCAAGGCTTGATAGACTCTTATTGGTTCTGGCCACGTTCCTTCTCCTTTCGGTATGCTTGCTCTAATAGGAGGACTGCCTCCGCGTTTTTTGCTTCCATGGACCACGGAACCCCTCCTCCGAATTCTTTCCAGATACGGAATTGCTCCAGGAAAAACAAACTTTTCGCCGTGATAATAGACTTTGGGCAACGATAGGCGATAACACCTTCTCGCGCCCAAACTACTCTGCTACCCGTCGTTTCGTTCCCAATCCACGCACAATTCCGGACTTTTACCAAGCCGCTCGACCGGCAATTCTCGCAGTTCCACGCGGCTGGCGTCGAAAACTGAAAATGGAATGCGATCAGAAGTTTTTTCGTTCTTCCTCGGAAAGCTCGAGCTGTCCGCGAATCGCGGACGCGATCTCGTTTGCCAATGATTCTGGCCCCTTTTCGATCAACGCTTCGACCGTCGCCGGTTCTCCGTCGATCGTGAGGCCCTGTATTTCCCGGAGCCCCCACTCGATGTATAACTTTTGAACCTGTAACTCGACCAGGTTTGCCTGGAGGTCATCCGAAGGATCTCCGGCTCTTAGAAACTCGTACCTTAACATCAGCTCCCGTACATGACCGGTCAGATCGATGCGCTGCGAGAGAGAAATACGGCGAACTGCGTAGCTTACTCCTTCCGACGCTTGGCTCTCGAACCAAATCAGACTGGAATAAGCAATATCGTTACGCGAATGCAATGTAGATTTCGTCATCTGCTGTGCCCTGGGCCAAATTGTTTTTGAATTGCCACTGTAGCCTCGTCTCGGAATCGTCGTATTCGGGAATTTCAGGTGTTACGTTTGGCAGGAAGATACCCATCAACTCGCGCTGTTGCTGGCCGAGCTGCAACATGGCGGAGAGGGTGTTCCGCTGTTTCGCGGCTGTGTACAATGCGGCTGTCTGAGCATCGTCCTGGACCAGCACCGTAAATTGCGAAGCAACCTGCCGCGGCCCCGGCGCTATCGCTCGCGGATACGACGATCCGTACTCCTGACCTCTAACGTTGACGCTGTTATTGATCTCAATGTGGGCTTCCGTTAGCGTGAAGAACTGGTTGGGCGTGCTTCCCAGCCACACTTGGCCCAGATGTCCAGGCACAATCGAGTAGTCGAATTCAGACAACGCAGGCTCCGCCGGAAAGCCGCCCAATCCGGCCGATCCCATTACGAAGCTGCTTGAGTCGATCAGGTCCGCCGCAGGCCCTGTAAATGCCAGTTCATGATAATCGCCGTTTACCGAAACTTGAAAAGAATCGACCGCCGCACCGGTAATAATTCGGCTGACAGCGGTGATCGGGTCCCAGTAATCGTACAGCGTAATACTCGGTAAGCCGGTGGCGAGGCGATAGGTGATTGTTGGCGAGAGCCCTGCCGTCGGTCCAGCCGTGTTCGAAAACGGCGCATTGATTACAATCGTGGACGCATCAAGAACAGCCGTGACGAAGCGAATCTCGTTGAAGAAAGAAACTCCCGATCCAGTCGATAAGCCATGTGGTGCGGTTGTTTGTATTTGAGTCGGGCTTTCGAGAGCCGCGACCGACAACCCGCTGCTCAGTTGGGCTGGGCTGCCCATCGCGGATTGCACCAAAGGCCCATATCCGGGGTTGTCTACCCCGCTCCAAGACGTCAAGTACGTCAGAGCCTGGAATGCCGTCTGTCGCCGCGAGTTTAGCGGCGTACCTCTGAAAGTTCGTGTGCCCGTCTTGTCCTGGCGCTTGCCGGGTTCCAAAAGCTGTTGCGCCTGCAATCGCACAGCCGGAAACCGGTTTGCCGAAGTTACCGTTGCGGCTTGCGCGTAGCTCATTTCCATGGCGACGTAAAACCGATTTGCGTTAGAAGAAATGTAGTTTGCCATTACCGGTCTCTCAGCTCCGACTTACGTTTAAGTTGCACGTGATGTTGGCAGATTGAACAAATCCAATGCCTCCGGCCTTTGGAGCTTGGAATTGGACTTCGTAAATGCCCGAAAAAAATAGTCCGTCGCCCCAGTCGCCGATATTTTGACGCAGCAATTCAGTGAAGCCCTCAACGTAAAAATGGATCCACTGGTCGGTATCGCTTACAAGGTTGCCGCTGGCCCAGATTTCTGCCGCAACCGCAACAGTGCCGGACAACGTTCTGAATTTCTCGGTCTGCAAATTTTTGACAGCGCCGCTATACAGGCAAACGCGCGGATATGTCAATTGAATGTTCTTGTCGCCAATATCCGCACTCGCCGAGCTGAGCAGGATCTGTGCCGACGTGATCGCAGGTACGCTCACATTACAGGAAGCGGCGATCTCCGCGATTTGTTCTTGCAACGCGTCGCGAGCGATCAGAATGTTCGCAAGTTTTTGAGCGGCTAGTATTGTCAGGGGCAGCATATTCAGCCTCGTTGAATTTCCCGCGAAAGAGTGATATAAAAATTCGGTGGCTGGCCATTAATCGGATTTGCGCCGGCAATGAGTCCGCCGGTGGGCAGTTCCCACGTGGAGGCGATCGGCAACGGCGCGGTGTTTTGTCGAGTGGAATTACCGGCCGTGATGCTCCCGTACAGATTCCATCCGGTGGCGGCCGCCGGTGGAGCACTGGCACCCTCCATCAGCGCTACCGATATAGAGGAAGGCGCCGATAGAATTACACCATTCACCGGGCTTACCGCGCTCTCATTTCCGAATTTGTCCACCCAGGCCGTCTGGAGAAACAATGCCTGCGGAGCGATGGTTCCGCTCTGCACCGAAACAAATGGCATTTCAGGGCGAGGGAGCGGGTTGTATACGATCCCAATTCCAGACATGAACACCATCTCCGCCGCCTCAATCGCCTGTTGTTGATATTCGGTCCATTTACCTTGGAATCTGGTGTTGAGTTGTACGTTATACGCTTCCTCGAAAAACCGCGCAAGCGAGTCGAAACACAGCCATCGCTGCAGCGTGGGCGTGACCACCACCGTCGATAAGCCGAGCAGACGCCGGCTCAGCCATTGGGGATCCGACGCACGAACTTTCAGCAGCCACAGCATCAGCTTGTCCCCGATGGCAGCAACCGCGAGATTGATTTTCGTTGTCACGTCGATATTGTGTGTTGACGAGACCTGCACCAGCGAATTTTCGAACTGCAGCAAATCGTCCAGCGTGACGACATCCGCATCTGTGAACAGCGCCATAACAGCCTAATTCCGCCCGCCCGGATTATTCAACTTTTTGTTCGTTGCCTGTGGCTCCACATCCGGCTCCGCGATTATGGCCACCTGAATACGCCGTGCGAGATCAGCTTTATGTGCCGCCTTCCTGGCAACAAGCTGCTGCTCCAGGAAAGCGCCTTTGTCGTCGTCGCTTGCCGGCACAGCCCGCGCTTCCACGATCATTTTGGCCGCAACCTCACGCGTTACTTCCGATACCACGCCCGGCTTGCCGCCGTCCGGAGTTGCAAGACTTACAACGAACACATACTGCCCTGGCAGCGTGCTCTCCACTTCCCGTATTTTCTTGTAATATTGTTTGACGTCCACGTTTTCCTCTTTCAAATAAAAAGGGAGCCACCGCGGTGGCTCCCGTCCTACTAAACCCTAACCCGTTGCCGCGCTAGGTATTGACTTGAACTGCGAAGTTATTACGCAACACACCGCAGCCGTACAGCACGTCTACGGTAAATTGCTGAGACAACGTGTTCGGCTGATAACTCATGACCACGCGAATTCCGAAATTGCCCATTTCGGCGTATTCCGCTACCGCCCCGGTACCCGGAAGAGGTTGAGGTAAGCGACGAATCACCAATCCTAAAGCGTCCTTTGTGAACGCCAGGTTGTGCGTATTCAGCGTAACCGAACCTGTAACTGGCACGAATTGCGACCGGAAGATGAAGAAATCCTTCATTTTTCCGACGTTGCCTTCGACCAGCGCCTTCAGGCCCGCTTCCCCGGCCGAGTAATATTCGCTGAAACGCGGAATCTGGCGGATTTGCGAATACGTATTCGAATCGACAACCAGATACTTCGGCGAACTGGGTGACACCATGGCTGCAAACAACGCAGTCTCGGCGGAGTCGATCGTCGCTTCCGTAATCGCCGTTCCAGCGGTACCCACCGCTGTATTAGCGGTGAACTGGCTGTACAGGCTCAGAAGATCGCGTTCCACTCGTTCCGCGATCGCGATCACGGCAGGCTGCATATAAGCCTTCAGCAGCTCCGGAAACGCCAGCGCTTTCGTGACGTCCGGTATCTGGAACGTCGCCTCAGCATGCGTATTCAGCACGATCTGAGCGTTCCCCAGACTTGGATTCTGTGGCGTGACAGTACCGCCTTCCGCGATATTGTTGGCCACGAGCACCGGCGGAATCGGAACGTTCACGGTATCCCCCGCATGCGCCAGAACCGGCTCATAATCGCGGTTTACCAAATTGCCCATCACCATATTTCCCATCAAAGCCGGCAATGCGTCGGCAGCTACTAACTTGACGATCGCATTCGCCAGATTGGCAGATGTGATAATTCCCATAAATCTCCTAATTAAGTTTCGCGACAAATGTCGCTTGAATTTCTACTTACGTACATCAGTTACCGATCACAGGCCAGTTGGCCGCTTCCTAAGCGCCACGTAAAGCCTGAGTTGCTAGACGCGATATCTCCTGGCGCACCCGTTCGAAATCTTCCTTGCTCATTCCTGGCTTAATTTTGTCTAGCTCGACAGCCGGAGTGCTATGTCCAGTACTTCGGGAGGGCGTCTGCGCTCCACTTCCCCCAGCGATTCTTGCGGGGAGAAGCTCCGGATTCTCCTGCACGAATCCGGCTAAGTACTCTCGCAATGACTTCCCTTCGGCGCCGCGAGCCTGCAAATTCCCGTTTTCTACCCGGACGATATCGTCCTTTACCGCTCGAAACGCCAGGTCGAGTTTAGCGACGCCCAGGCGCTGTAATTCACTGCGAATTTGCGAAGCTCTCTCGGCCTCCTCCGCCAGCGCCCGCGCCTTGCGATTCTCTTCTACTAATTGATTCACGCGTGTTTCCAGACTTTCGCGGCGCTTGCGCTCGTCCTGCAGCTCCGCCTTGTAAGCCGGCTCCGCCTTTCGCTGCTCGGCGTGAACAAACTCTTCGATCGCCTGGCGAACAACATCGCGCACATCGAGGGCAGCTCCCTCTTTTTCCACTCCGGTGGCTTTGGAATTCCCATCCATCTGATCTGACATGAGTTCTGTTTCTCCTAATTGACGACGAACTGCGCGTCTATTTCCCGGGCAATTCGATCCTTTATTTCTTGGCGCGCATCGGTCAAGTACTTCAACGCGAGCCGCTGAAAAATCTGCTGTTTTAGCGTCGGCGAGTCGATGCCCAGTTGCAGGAGATTCTTCGCATCCTCCAGCTCCGTACCGAAATCGCCGATATCCACTTCATCCAGCCCCGAGACGGCCGCCTGGACACCGTCCTCGCGGGCCTCGCTGATGATTCCAAGAATTCGCCGAATGGAATCCTTAACGGCGGTTCCATACGCGCGGAGCACTTCTTCTGTGATCGTGAAGTCGAGCTTCTTACTCGCCTCCGACTGCGCGCGGCCGCCCATCATTTCCCCCGACGCCTGCGACAGATAGCAGACCCGATAAATCTCTTCTTTAAGGGTCTCCAGATTCTGCGCTGCAATTTGATATACCTTGCCGTCGGGTTCGGTCCAGCCGAACTTGTCCGAAGGCCCGAGCTGTATGTAATAGCTCTCACCCACGATTTGGTTCCACTCGCGATCCGAGTAGATTATCGGCATCGCAAACAGCCCCATCGTGATCGCCCATCCCAAAGCATTCGATTTGTTGAAGTGCTCCAGTTGCAGATGCGCGGCTTTGCTCATCAACCAAAGCCCCTCAGTCACCCGCAAATCGAACAAAGGCACCCGCTGTTGGCGAGCCAAACCGTGCCTACCCTGAGCTAGGAGTTCGATGCTGTGCGGTTGCTCGCCGCCTTCAACGCGCCGATACGTCCGGTATTCGGTCTTATCGTAGTAATGCCAATAAGTCTCGTCGATAAGTTCCGCCGATTCGACGGTCGGTTGCCGCCGCGCCGACTGCCTCAGGACTACCCAATCGTATTCGCCGCGTTCATCCAGACTCCAGTTAATAAGATCATCGCTCTCATAACGCACCAGATACGCTCGCGAAAAACCCGCGGCATCTTCTTCTGCGCGGTTGGACGCACTCGCCGACGCCCTCGGGAAATCAATAAGAATATGACTTCGTCCGAAAACCAGCGCGTCGATAAAGCACTGCCGGAAGAAGGCGGAAAGAGTTGTCCCCCGGCGATCGCAATTACCGGCGAATTCCGCCAAGAATTGCCTCCCGGCTTGGAGACCTTCGCTAAGCTGCAGCGTGGGTTCGCGCCGGAATAGCGTAGCGGCGTACCAGTCGATAATCGACCCAATGTAGTTCTCGTAGAAAACCCGGTACAATCTCTCCCCATACACATCCAGCGGCTCCTTTTGGCGCCGCAACAGGTATTCCCCCGCGCGGTACTTGAACTCATGGCCGCCCGCGTACAAATCGCGGTACATGCGCCGCGCCAATTTTTGCCGCTTGAAGTCGGGATGCTCTCGATCGATGTCACTCATTCATCTCACCTACTCAGAAAAGTCTTTTGTCCTTCTCGCCCGCGCTTGGCTGTTCCCCATACAGTTGCCAGATCGCGTAGCCAAGTGCGTCCGAAGCATGCGTTCTTCGCGGATCGCGCGCTTTATCCACAATTCCCGAATCAGGCTTGAACAACACCTCTTCGAGATCTTTGATCAGTTCCTTACAGCGCGGGTCGATTTCCAGCCGCACCTCGCCAAGCGCATTTGTTAGCAACGCGTTGACCTTGTTTACCCGCTTCAGCACTGTGGGATTGCTCGCTGGTACATGCATCTTCACCCTCCGAATGCCCGCCCGGTAGAGCGCGTTCTGCAGCATCGAGTAGTCGCTCAAACCGGTTGTGTGAAAACTGTTCCCGCTAGCATCGCCGAAGATTTCCACAATCTCGGTGTGCGTCTTATAACGGTTTTCAAACTCCTGGCAAGCCTCTTCGGTCGTCGCCCGGTCGAGCACGATTTCATCGATTACTACAATCCGCGCCCCATCCCGCTGAAGCAGCACCGAGCTCATCGGCGCCACATTAAAATCCAACGCCCACAACAAAGCCTTGCCCGGATCGTAGTTCCGCCGGACCACGTGCACCGCCGGATTAAAGCAGTGATAGACGCGATCCGCCCGGCTGTTCAGGTAATCCCCGAGGACCTCCTGACGGTAAAACTTCGGATCGTAACTGCTCTCCAGGCGCTCGTAATAGTCCGGCGTCTGATTCAGAAGGAACCTGTTCTCAAACGGCCTCGCACGCACGCATTTGTAACCCGCGACCGGAGTTTGAACAAAACGTTTGTAAACCCAATCGTGACCTTGCGGCGTCCACACGCCGAAGCCGCACAATTTCTTCGCCTTCGGGTCCCGCAAACGGGCCTCGAGCCGCAGCCATGCATCTTCGCTGGCATACGAAAGCTCGTCAATACCGAACCAAGCCAGATTCGTTCCTCGCAACCGCTCCGGTTCGTCGAGAGAGCGAAGCAGCGCAGTGCTTTCCGGTCCCTTGATCGTCAACTCGCCGTCTGTCTTCCGCAGTTCGAAGTCGAAGTCCTGCTCTGCAAGGACCTGATACAAACCGCTGAGCGTCGCATCGCGCAGCATCGCGAACGTCGGCGCGGCCAAGACTCCCAGACGCCCGCGGTTCACATAGCATTGGCGGATCGCTTCGAGCCCGAGTGCCGCGCTCTTCCCGGAACCGACCGGACCCGAAAAACCTTTGAATCGTGCCGCTAAGCCGTGAAATTCAGCCTGAGACGGTAAACAGGTGCGCGGCCAGCAAAGGCAGTTCGGATTTTCTTCGGAGGGCTTCTCCGTTCTCTGACTCGCTTTCATCCGCCCATAAAGCTACAGCGGCGGACGTTCGCGCAGAACGGATATTTCTAGACAACGTTCTGATTACAAGCGAGATAGCTTTTTTTTAAAAACTGTGACCCACTTGCAAAACTCAGGGAAAGTGGGCGCGAAAGGATCTTGACAGAGCGATGTTAGCTGTCATCGGGTGCGATTGGCGTGGCGTAGAGCAGCGTTGAAAGGCGGAGGCGGAAAGCGCGCACGCCGCGGCTGCGCCGCTATCGGCGCGCTCGGGTTTCAGGAAGAAGCCGAAGTTTTGTCCGGTGAGTTTGAGTAATTGGTCGACGGTAAGAGCCAGCACACCGAACATCAAGTGCGCCATAATCTTGCCGGCTCCGCGGACCCGGATGAAGCGCGCCCCGAACTCGTCTTTGAGCCGGCTATAGACGCGCTCGACCATGGGCGCGTGGCAAAGCGCTGCTCCTGGGCGGGTGTGAAGGGCAGCCGTTTGCGATTGTATCGGCTGGGCGCTTTGCGCCTTTGGTGATAGCCCCGCAAGCTGTCCTGCCGGCGTGCCCCAGGCTTCTGCTGTGAGCGTCAATCGCGTTAGCATCCTAGGCAGCATCCATCAGATCATACAGGTATGTCACGCGTTGCGAAGTGAGCGTCACCAATGGAATGGGCGCTTGAGTCATGCAGGCAGGCTCCGGTCAGCAAGGCTGTAATCGGGATTTGTCCGTCGGCCACATCGAGGTGCAGCTTGTAACCGCGCCAGTAGCTGAGGTGGCCCTTGCTGCTCTTCTTGACGCCCAGGCTGCAGTGACGCGGTAAGTCGCTGAGCATTTCCGTAACAGGCATACTACTTTGCGCCTCGATGGGCTCGCTGCACGGGGCGTGCTGCGCTTCGGCTTTGGCCCGTGTTTAGGTTTCGGGCGAATTGCTTTGGGCGGCGGATTTTCCGGATAGCCTTCGCGCGCCTCAATCGCGGTGGAATCCCGCGACGTGCGATCACCGGTCTTTCGACGGACGCCCTACCCAGTCTTTTCCAGTCTCTACATGTCGGCTCAGCTGAATCACGCTCATAATGGCCACCAGCATCTGCACCTTTTCGTTCAGCGGACCCATCTCCTGCTCTAGCCGCTCGAACAGAACCCGCTGCAGCACGTGCGAAAACTGCAGGAGTCGTTCGCGTGGGGTACTCTGCATCTGAGGGCTTGCTCCTTGTTTTTTGTTTGTCTGGAAACAGAGTACAAGGGTTGTGGCCCTCCTTTCAAACACTTCTTATCTGTTCTGTGCTATCACTAGCCCGCTTCCCTTTACCCCTCATTAATTTTGCAAGCGGCTCTTGTGACCGCCATATTGTTTTCTGGATCTTCGCCTTCTTTCTTCCAGAAAATGGACTAGATTTTTTAGATCTTGCGCATCGCGGGGTAGTTTTTCAGTTACTTACGAGTTGGTCCATCAATTGCTTCTGGACTGTGCTAAATGCCGCAATTTCGCTACTTACGAAGTTTTCTATTGGTTAGTCTTCTCGCCGTGGGTCTCTCTTTGAGCACTGTCCAGGCTCAGGTACTCGGCGGCAATCTAGTTGGAACCATTTTGGATGCGAGCGGGGCGGCCGTGCCTAACGCGAGCGTCACCGCGACGAACACTGCGACGGGCGTAAAAACGGCCGCTGTGGGGAATGCCAGCGGCGAGTACCGCTTTTCCGACCTTCTGCCGGGCAATTACGATGTGACCGCGACCGCGGCAGGGTTTGCCCCCGCGGAATTGAAGGGGGTTGCGATTGACATCAATCAAACGATCACGGCACCGAATATCACGATGAAATTGGGCACCGTTTCCACTTCGGTCGAGGTTACGGCGGCGGCTGCGGCCATTGATACAACTACGGCGCAAATTCAGAACACGTTCACCACAAAACAATCGCAGGATCTGCCGACCGCGAGCACCGGTGTCGGGGTTATTAACTTGTCTCTGCTGGATGCCGGTGTCGCCAGCGCGGGAGGGATCGGAGTTGGCAGTGGTCCTTCGGTGAGCGGCCAGCGTCCCAGAAACAACAATTTCATGGTCGACGGCGTCGATAACAACAGCAAGTCTGTCACCGGCCCCGTGCTGTTTGTTCCGAACGAATCGGTAGGCGAATTCAGCGTTATCCAAAATCAGTTCCAGGCCGAATACGGCCACTCAGCCGGGGCGCAGTTCAATACGGATATCAAGAGCGGAACAAACACGTATCACGGTACGATTTACGACTATTTGCAAAACCGGATCATGGACGCGGTGGATCAGTCGTTCAAGAACCAGGGCATCTACTCGAATCCGCGTTACGATCAGAACCACCTGGGCGCTAATTTCGGAGGGCCGATAAAGAAAGATAAGCTGTTCTTCTTTACAAGCTTTGAGTACAACCCTACCGGTCGCGCCGCGACGGTCGGAAGTCCGCTTTACGCTCCCACGGCGGCCGGCTATTCAGCCCTCGCGGCAGCGCCCGGAGTTAGCCCAACCAATCTGAAAGTCCTGCAGCAGTACGCAATCGCGCCTACGGTCACGCCCGGCGCACCGACCGTTACGGTAGGCAACGTTACTGTGCCGACCGGCATTATTCCTATCGCGGCACCGAGCTTCACGAACGCTTTTTATGGCGTGGCAAGCGTGGACTACAACATCTCAGATTCCGATCAGATTCGCGGCCGGTACATTTACAACCGAATCGATTCTATCAATACAGGCGCCGACCTCCCGGCGTTCTATACGACAACTCCTTCGCGATTCGATCTGGCTACGCTGGCGGAATACCACACCTTCGGCCCACACCTAACTAACGAGTTGCGACTGGCTTACCAGCGCAGCGGTTCCGATTCACCGGTTGGGGACCAGAGCTTCCCGGGCCTGAGCGCTTTTCCCAACCTGCAATTCAACAATCTGAATTTGCAGGTGGGGCCGAACCCGAATTTTCCGCAGTCGTCGATTAATAACGAGTACCAGGTTGTGGATAACGTGACCTGGATCAAAGGTAACCATACTTTCAAATTCGGGACTGAGTTCCGCGACTATATCTCTCCGCAATTTTTCGTGCAGCGCGTGCGGGGCGACTATGAATGGACGGACGTGGCGAATTATCTCCAGGATCTTTCGCCGGATTACTACTACGCGCGCAGCTTTGGCGGATCGACCTATTACGGGAATCAGCTCGCCAGCTACAGCTTTATTCAGGACACCTGGCGCGTGCGGCCGAATCTTACGATCGATCTGGGAGCGCGCTATGAATATACGACCGTGCCCGAGAGCATGAAAGCGCAAAGCGAGAATGCCATCGCGAATGTGCCGGGAGTGCTCACGTTCCAGGCGCCCAGCGCCGATCCATACGGCATTGCGCCGCGGGTGGGCATTGCGTGGTCGCCGGGCGGGAGCAGCACTACGGTTGTTCGCGCGGGTTTCGGAATGGCCTACGATGTGATTTTCGACAATATCGGTTTGAACACCGTTCCGCTGGAGTTCTACACAACGACCACTCCGAGTGTTCAGGTCATCACGCCGAATTTTCTCGCGAATGGCGGCCTGACGAGCCCCGGCTCCGGTGCTTTAACTCCAGCATTGGCGCGCAAGGAAACTTCATCCTTTATTCCCAATCAGACGCTGCCGTATTCGATCAATTACACGCTGGATATCCAGCACGTGTTCGCGAATAATTACACAGCCGATATCCGTTACGTTGGCGACAAGGGCGTTCATCTGCTTTTCCAGAACCAAATTAACCGGCAGTCGCCGATCAACGCCACGACCAACATTCCCACGTATCTGGCGGCACCTTCCGCGGCGACGCTCGCGTCGCTCCCTTATACAGTAGGAAGCCTGCGGGCCCTGGGCGATGCAATCCCGGCGTTTCAAAATGCCGGCTTCACCAACACGATCACGGCCTATGAACCGGAGGGGTATTCGCAATATAACGGCCTGCAGGCGCAATTAAACCGGCGTTTTTCGAACGGGCTTCAATATCAATTGGCCTATACCTGGAGCCACGATATCGATAACAGCACGGCGGAAGTCGCCAGCACGTACTTGACGCCGCGGCGCGCGCAGGATTTTCTTAACCTGGCTGCGGAGAAAGCTTCGTCGGCGCTCGACCACCGGCAGCGATTTACGGCCGCGATCGTCTACGACGCTCCGTGGCTCAAGAACAGCGATCATTGGCTGGCGAAGAATCTTCTCGGCAATTGGGAAGTGGCGCCGATCTACACTTACGAATCGCCTGAATATTACAGTGTTGAGAGCGGGGTCGATTCCAATCTGAACGGCGACCCGGCAGGCGACCGCACCATCGTCAACACGGCGGGTGCGGCAGGTACAGGGACTTCCGTTTACGGCCTGACGGCCAATGGAACCGTCGTGCCCGTTAGCGGCAAGACCGCACAGGTAAATCAGGTAGTCGCGTGGGTGGCTAGTAATCCGAACGCGCGCTACATCCAGGCGGGGTATGGGGCGTATGCGACCGCGGGCCGCAATACCGAACCAACCCGGCCGGTTGACGACATCGATATCTCCGTGATCAAACACTTCACCTTCCACGAGCGGTACAGAATCGATCTGGAGGGCCACGCATACAACCTCTTCAATCATCCGCAGTTTGTGCCGGTTGCCATCGGCAACGCGGTTTCCGTTAATACGTACAACAGCGGCGTTTTGAGCTACGTTACCGCGAGCAGCCCGATCTTTAACAATCCGACAGATGCGTTCAGCAGCAACCCGCGGAGCATGCAGGTGGTTGCGCGGTTTAACTGGTAAGCGGGGGGCGTCCGCTCCCTCGCGGTCGCGGTTCTGTAACGACTTAGGTTACTGGACTGCGGCAGCTTCTGACTTGGGAGGAAGCGTTACGACGGAGCCCCAGAAATCGAAGCAGACCTGAATGAAGCGGAGAAAATGGTGCAAGTCGTCGGGTTTGCGGATATAGCAGCTCGCGTGCAGTTCGTAGGCTTCGCGGACCTCGTTCGGGTCGTCTGACCCGGAGATGATAACGACGGGAGTCATTTTCAATACGGGATTCGTTTTAATCTCGGCCAATACTTCGAGACCCGACTTTTTTGGCAGATGGAGATCGAGGAATATGACATCGGGATGAGGATGCGCGGCGTGCTCGCCCTGGCGCCGCAGATGGGCGAGCGCCTCCTCGCCATTGGGAACCGAGCGCACTCCCTTAGTTAAGCCAGCTTCGCGGAACGCTTCTTTGGTCAGGCGGGCGGCCGCAGGGTCGTTTTCCACGATCAGTATGTCGAGTTGTTCAGAAGATACGGAGCCAGGTTCCCAAGCTTGTGGCATGAGTGGGATTGTCCCACAGCGCGCTTGTACGCGCCGATTTTCGGAACCTCAGCCTGGTCGCCGGATTCTAAAATGTTAACGGCTCGCCATGCTTCCTGTCCTACTGTCGCTGGTTCTGTTAGCGGCGCGGGGCACGGTGGTCAATAGCGTTACGGGGGAACCGGTCCGGCGGGCTCTGGTGCGGATAAACGGCGTCGGCGAGCAGCGATCCGGGTTTACAGGTTCAGACGGACGTTTCGAGATCGATGGAGTTGCGGCGGGGCAGTTGGTCGTTACGGCGCAGAAGCCGGGATTTTTCACCGACCCGTCGATGTCGCGGCGTCTCAGCTTTGGACCCGCTACCGGCGATTTGCTGGTGAAGCTGACTCCCACGGCGAGCATCGAAGGGCGCATTGTGGATGGGGACGGCGAGCCGATTGAGGATGTGCCGGTGCAGATTCTGGTTGCGGCGATTGTGAATGGGCGCAAGCAGTGGCAGCCGCGCGGAGGCGCTTCGACGGATGAAAACGGCGCTTATCGGGCGGACGATCTGGAACCCGGAACGTATCTGGTGCACACCAGCGCGCATCCGCTGTTCGGCGCGTATCTGAATATCGCGAATGAGAAGCGGGAGCCGCAGGTTTACGCACCGGAATTTTATCCCGGCGCTTCCGGCATCTCCTCCGCGCAGCCGATTCAGTTGGAAGCGGGGGCATCGGCGCGGGCCGATTTGACTTTGTCCGCGGTGCCGGCGGCTACGGTGAGCGGCACGATCAGCGGTATGCGGAATGGGGTTTCCATCTCGTGCGAGGATTCCGACGGGCAGCAGGTCTCACTCCCTTTGCGCTTCGATTTCAAAAGCGGTAAGTTTGCCATGCAAATACCCGCTGGTTCCTGGCGTATGCAGTTTATAGCGCGTGACGAGCAAGGGCGTACGTATTATGCGGAACTGCCGGTGAGCGTGAGCGCGGCGGATGTCAACGGGCTTGACGTTGTGTTGCAGCCGCTGCCCTCAATTCCAGTAGATATTCTCAACGAAACCGATCAACAGGGCACAGGCGCGGCCCAAGTGCACTTGCAGCTGGTAACCAATACGCAGCAATTTGGCAACATTTTGGTGGCGCAGCCGGATGCTTCCGGCGGCTCGCTGGCATTTCACGATGTGATGCCGGGCACGTATACAGTCTCGGCTCAAGCTAACGGCGCCGGGTGCGTCGATTCGATCCAGGCGGGGAGTACGGATTTGACACGCGAGGAACTGACGGTTTTACCCGGCTCGCAACCGGAGCCAATCGAGGTCACGCTATTGGAGGATTGCGCTTCGTTATCGGGATCGGTTTCGGGAGCGGATGCGCCGGTGAATGGGATGGCGATTCTGGTTCCGGAGTCGTCTGCCCTTGCTCCGATGCTGATGCCGGTGCAGCCTGGAGGAAAATTTCAATTCCAGAATGTTCGTCCGGCGAGCTATCGCGTGTATGCATTTTCGGATGTGAGGAATCTGGAATATGCAAATCCGGATGCGCTGCGCGATTTTCCGAGCCAGGAGGTCAGCCTGGGAGCGGGGCAGAAAGCGCAAGTTGAGGTCGAGTTGATTTCTCGCACGGACAAGTGAGACTATGCGCTGCTGCTGTGCGCCGCGAGCCTGTTGGGGGCGGCGGACTTCACGCTGAGCGGAACGGTGGTGGACGAGGGGACGGGGCGTCCGCTTGGCAAAATTGCAGTTCTGATTGTCCATACGCCGCAAAGCGACCGTTCGGAAGGCTGCCTCACGGACAGTGACGGCCGTTTTGTGTTTGAGCATCTGGCGGCCGGCAAATACAATTTGTCGGCCGAAGGGCGCGGATATTATTCTCAGGCGTTTCGACAATACGATCAGTATTCGACGGCGATTGCGGTAGGGACGGGGCTCGATTCCACGCACATCGTGTTTCCGCTGGAGGCTTCGGGTGCGATTTCGGGGACGGTTCTCGATGAAGAAGGCGATCCGGTGCAAGCGGCGCAACTTTCGCTTTTGTACCGCGGCGTTGTCTCCGGGAAATTAGAAACCACGATGCGCGGCAATGCGGTGACTGGTTCGCCGGGTACATTTCATTTCGCGCACCTGACGCCCGGCACGTATTTTATTGCGGTGCAAGCGCGGCCTTGGTATGCGGATGGAAGCGCGGCAAATCCGGATCTGAATGTCGCGTATCCTGTCACTTTCTACGATGGGACGACCGATGCGGCGGCTGCTTCGCCCATCGCGGTGACGCCGGGAGGCGAGGCGAAAATTCGGATCGCGCTGCAGTCGGTTCCGGCTGTGCATGCGGAGATCACCGGCTATGAGCCGCAGAGCGAGATGGGGTTGTCGGCCATGTTGCAGGTAACCGGGCCGGGAGGATACCCGATTTTCGTGAATGCCGGGACGATGGTTACGAATGATAAGGTCATGATCGATGGCGTGGCGCCGGGCCAGTACGAACTGCAGTTGAACGGCTGGGCGCAGAACCCTCCACGGCAGGTTTCGCTCGGCAGCAGAGCAGTGGATTTGACGGGCAATGCCAGCGTTGATATGAGTACTGCTCCGAAAACTTCAGTGAGCGGGCAGTTGGCTTTCGAAGGAGAGCGGCCGCCGGGAAAAGTAGCGATCATGCTTGCGGAACCCGACGGCGGAATGCTACGAGGGCCGGTAGACACAGATGGGCGCTTCGCGATACCCGAGGCCAGCTTGACTGCCGGCGAGTATCGAGTGATTTTGCAGAACGCTGCCGGATTTTATTTGAAATCCATTAATGCGAAGGGTGCAAAGTTCGCTCACGGTGAGTTGGAGATTTCCGAGGGCGGGTCTATTCAGCTTTCGCTGGTGGCGGCGAAAGGTATGAGCGCGATTGCGGGCGTGGCGTTGCAAGATGGCAAGCCTGAAGCTGGCGCGATGGTGCTGCTGCTTCCGGAAAATCCGGATCGAACGGATCTGATCCGCCGGGATCAAAGCGATAGCGACGGCACGTTCACGCTGCTGGATGCTGCTCCCGGACGCTATACGCTGGTTGCGATTGACGACGGCCGCGATTTGGAATATGCGGACCCGCAGGTCATAGCGCCGTATCGGAGCGAAGGCCGAAGCATCAACGTTCCGATTGGAAATAATTCGAAGGTAGAAGTGAACGTGATTAAAAGGGAACGTCGTCGTCCGTGATGCCCATGCTGCCGAAATCGGGTTCGGCGGCGCCACCGCGCGGCGCGCCTCCACCCCGGTTGCCGCCACCGGGTCCGCCGCTGGAACGTGCCGTGGCGGCAGCGCCTTCCTGTCCGGGGGCAGTGGCATCGCCGCGCCCGCCGAGCAGAATTACTTCGTCGGCGACTACTTCGGTGCTGTAGACCTTCTTGCCGTCTTTGTCGTCATAGCTGTGGGTGCGCAGGCGGCCCTCCACATAGACCTGCTTACCCTTCGTGAGATAGTTGGACACGTTCTCCTGACGCCAGAGGACGACGTTAGTCCAGTTGGTCTCCTCTTTCCATTCGTTGGTTTGCTGATCTTTCCAGCTCCGAGTGGTGGCGACGGCGAATTTCGTAACGGAAACACCCGAGGGCGTGAATTTCGTCTCGGCATCGCGTCCGAGATTTCCAATCAAAATGACCTTGTTAACGCTGCGGGAAGCCATAATCATTCGAACTGTATCACAAGGCCCAGTACCATCACGGGCAATGGTACGGTGAAAAATCCGTATTTGCACGACAGAATTTCGGGCATAATATGAGACCAGCGGCTTGTTCCGCCGATTTCCTGTCCATCTTTGGGTTGGGGAGAATATGGCATCGCGGTTTCTCAGATCGTGTTCGCCTGTCGTGGCTTTGCTGGTGTTGTGTTTTTGGGGTGCGTCCGGCGTGCGGGCGCAGATTCTATTGACACCGGCGCAACCCGGAGAACCGCTCACGCTGATGCCTTCGGATATGGCAATCCTGGCCTCCGGGGACGAACGCAAGGATCTACCCTGCAACGTGACCCCTAGCAAGGCTGAGTTGGGATTCGATCTACGCTTCCACAGCGGTTACGAGGTGACGGTTCCGCTGCAGGAATTGGCCGGCGAAGGGGAAGTGTTGAGCATTATCTTCCGGGTGTACCCGCAGGGGGGAGCTTCGCGGGCCGCCTACTTCGTGCAGCATTACCGGGTACCGGTGATCGAAGACGATGCAAAAGGCGATGCACTGCTACAAGGAGTGGTTGACGTTGGGGAAGGCAACTATCACGTAGATTGGATGATGCGCGACCGGTCAGAGCGCGTCTGCTCCTCGGGTTGGGATGTAGAGGCGGAATTGGCTCCAAAGGACAAGCCGATTTCACTGTTTATCGGGCCGAATGCGATTTCGCAGTTCACGCCGGAGCCATTCACTAATGATGCAGTTGCTCGTTCTGGGCCGCCCAGCGATGGCGGCCTCAATCTCAAGTTGTTAGTGAACTTCGCACCGCAAAACGCACAATCCGCAGCACTTCAGCGTTCCGATACCGAGGCATTGGTAAGCATTCTCAAGGCTATTGAGCGCGATCCGCACGTGGCGCACATCTCGCTGGTGGCTTTTAATATGCAGGAGAACCGCGTAGTCTACCGGCAGGAGGACGCGAATACTATCGACTTCCCGGCGCTGGGCAAAGCGCTGCAGACCATGAAGCTGGGGACGGTGAACGTTATACAGCTTGGCCAAAAGCATGGGGACACCGATTTTCTGGAGAGCCTAATAGAGAAGGAAGTAGGGGCATCGGCGCATCCGGACGCGGTGATTTTCGCGGGGCCCAAGGCGCTGCTCGATGCGGATGTACCCCAACAAGATCTGCGGCGCATCGGTGATATTGACTGCCCTGTGTTCTATATGAATTACAATTTGGAGCCGCAGGCGGTCCCCTGGAAGGATTCGATCAGCCACGCGATCAAGGCCTTCAAGGGCACTGAATATACTATTTCGCGGCCGCGGGATCTGTGGTTTTCGACCACCGAAATGCTAAACCGGATTCTGCGCTCCAAGCGCCAACACGCGCTGGGGATGGCGGCGGCGGGCGGCGCGAATTGACGGGCAGGCTAGAGGTAAGCTAAGAGGATCAGGGGAGAATCAGCGATGCGAATCAAAGCGCTTCCGGGCGCGATTCCAGTCTCGATACTGCTGGTCAGCTTAGCGGTGTGCGCCAGTGCGCAACAATCACGCAATCTCAACAAGTACAAGAACAATCTGGCGCCTTATGTGGATACGCCCGAGCACGCGGTAGACAAAATGCTGGCCATTGCGAATCTGAAGCCCGGTGAGACGCTGTACGATCTAGGCTGCGGAGACGGCCGGATTTTGATCGATGCCGCGGAGAAATACAACGTGAAGGCGGTAGGCATCGAAATCGGCCGGAGCCTGGCCGAAAAAGCGGCGGCGAATGTGCGCAAACACGGCTTGCAGAACCGAGTGAAAGTGATTCACGGCGATATGCTGCGCACGGATTTGAGCCCTGCCAACGTGGTGACGCTGTATCTGGCGCCGATCGCGAATGACACTTTGCGGCCCAACCTGGAACGGTATTTGCGGCCACGCACGCGCGTAGTCTCTTACGACTATCCGATCCCGGGCTGGAAACCGGTGGATACTACGACGAGTGAAGGACATCATGGCGACACGCACATGATTTACCTTTACGAAGTTCCCGATTCCATTAAGAAGTAATTTCAATTGAGTCTGCCCTTCGACGTAGTAGGCATTGGCCTGAACGCCACCGATACTCTCGTACTCGTGCGGGAGTTTCCGCCGTATGCGGGAAAAGTTCCGTTCGAGAGCGAGCTGCTGAGTCCGGGCGGGCAGGTGGCGACGGCGATGGTGGCGTGCGCGCGGCTGGGACTTCGGACCAAATATATAGGCACGATCGGCGACGATCTGCGCGGACAAATCCAGCGGCAGAGTCTGGAAGGCACGGGCGTGGACACCAGCCGTTTGATTGTGCGCACGGGGTGTCCGAATCAGACGGCCTACATTGTGATCGACCGGCGCACGGGCGAGCGGACGGTGTTGTGGCAGCGTCCGGAGTGTTTGCGCCTCGATCGGTCTGAAATTCAGGCGGCGGATATTATGGGCGCGCGCTGGCTGCATATCGACGGCTACGATACCGATATGGCGGCGCATGCGGCATGCCTGGCGCGGCAGCACGGCGTGCCGGTTTCGGTGGATGTGGATACCATCTATCCTGGTTTTGAATCGGTGCTCGAAAACGTGGATTATCTAGTGGCGAGTTCGACCTGGCCGGGCAAGTGGACGGGAGAAGCGGATCCGTTCGCGGCGCTGGCGCGTTTGCAGCGGGAGTACGGATTCCGCAGCGCGGTGATGACGCTGGGGGAGCGTGGGTCTATGGCTCTTCAAGAAGGAGCGTGGATCTACTCGGCAGCGTTCGAAGTGCCATGCGCGGATACGACGGGCGCGGGCGACGTTTTTCATGGCGCGTTCTGCTGCGCGATGCTGGAGGGCATGGGTATTGAGAAAGCGCTCGAATTCTCCAACGCGGCGGCGGCGCTGAACTGCACGGCGATCGGCGCGCGCGGGCACATCGCGGGGCGGCCGGAAGTGGAAGCGCTGCTGGCGGCGGCCGAGGCGGGAGAAGTGCATCGGCGGAGCGTTCCCGAATTCGCCGCGCGGTGTTCGCCTACGAACTTGTTGAAAAGTCCCGTTGAAGTCTCCGGCTCCGCTTCATGATTCCGCTTCGCGCGCTGCTGTCGCGGCAATCGGCGCCGGTGATGACGCTGGTCATCATCGCGATCAACACGCTATGTTTTCTCTACGAAATTGCGCAGCCGGTTTACCTGCGCGACCAATTCATAGCGCACTACGCGCTGGTTCCCGATCAACTGCGGCTTACTACTTTCGTGACATCCATGTTTCTGCATGGAGGCTGGCTGCATTTGATCGGCAACATGTGGTTTCTGTGGGTGTTCGGATCGCACATTGAAGACGCGATGGGATCGGCGCGGTTCGTGGTGTTTTATCTGATCAGCGGGATTGCATCGGCGGCGGTGCAGTTTGGGACGAGTTTGGGCAGCCCGGTGCCGACCATCGGCGCGAGCGGGGCGATTGCGGGCGTGATGGGCGCGTTTTTAATTCTGTATCCGCGCGTGCGTGTGGTGACGCTTGATTTTTATTATTGTTTTCGTCACTACGATCGATTTACCGGCGGCGGTGATGCTGATCTATTGGTTCGCGCTACAGCTTCTGAGCGGGCTGGGATCGCTGACCAGCGTGTCGCAGGCGCAGGGTATCGCGTGGTTCGCGCATGTGGGCGGTTTTTTGGCCGGCATTCTGCTGGTGCGCATTTTTCTGGGGAACCGCCGGCGTTTTTCCTACTGAGCCGCTCATGCACGATGCGCCAGATGCGAATGCAGCGTTTGAAGATCAGAGGGCGCTGGATCTGCTGGCGATTGCAGCGCACCCGGACGATGTAGAGCAGACTTGCGGCGGCACGCTGCTTCGGGCGGCGCAAGCGGGGTACCGCACGGGCGTGCTGGATCTGACGGCGGGCGATATGGGCAGCCGTGGGACGCCCGATCTTCGGATCGAGGAATCAAAGGCGGCGGCGCGGCAGCTTGCACTGGCGTGGCGCGAGAATTTGCGCTGGCCGGATGCGCGCCTCGAAAACACCATTACGGCGCGCATGACGCTGGCGGGCGTGATTCGCCGGATGCGGCCGCGCGTGGTGATTCTGCCCTATTGGAGCGGACGGCATCCGGATCATTACCGCGCTGCGGAGATCGGCTACGAAGCGTGCTTTCTCGCCGGACTGCGGCGGCTGGAAGAAGAGACGCCTCCGCACCGGCCGTTCAAGATTCTTTATTCTTCGTTGTACGCCAACGTCGCGCCTTCTTTTGTGGTGGACATTTCGCGTCAATTCGAACGCCGCATGGCGGCACTGTTGAGCTACACGTCGCAATACGGAGAGGCGGAAGAGGCCTCCGATCTTTTTCCTTCGCGCGAGGAGGTACGGGACCGGTTGGCGGCCGTGGCGCGCTTTTATGGGAACCTGATCAGCGTTGAATATGGCGAGCCGTTCGTGGTGAAAGAGGCCATGGAAGTAGAGGATATTATGAGTATGCCCGTGCGCAGTCTATGACGAGCCTGCCGCCCCGCCGTTATGCATGTTGCCACGAACATCCTGGTCGTCGGAGCGCTGGTTTTCGTGGCGCACGCGTTTACGGGCCTGTTTAGCCGCACTCGCGTTCCAGACGTTCTGCTGCTGACCATCATTGGTATTCTGCTGGGGCCCGTGCTGCACCTGGTGACGCAGCAAAACTTCGGCGCGGTGGGGCCGGTGTTCGCAACGGTCACCCTGATTATTCTTCTGTTTGAAGCGGGGCTCAGCCTGGATCTGGACGTGCTGCGCGGCGTGCTGCGCTCCACTTTCACGTTGACGCTGGTAAATTTTGCGCTCACGATGGCTGGGGTTGGCATTGCGGCTCATTATCTGCTGGGTGTGAAACCGCAGATGACGCTGATGCTGGGCGCGATTCTCGGCTCTACTTCACCGGCGGTCATCGTGCCGTTGACCAAGAAACTGCGCATGCAGCAAGGTTCCAAGACGGTTCTCTTTCTGGAATCCGCGGTGAGCGATGTGATGAGTATCGTGGTGGCGATCGGATTCATGGAGAGTTACCAGTTCGGAACGCTGCGGGTGGGGCAGATGGTCGGTCAAGTCATCGCGGCGCTGGTGCTCTCCGGAATCGCCGGCGCGGGGAGTGCGATTCTCTGGTCGGCGCTACTGCGGCGCATCCGCGGCTTGGAAAATTCGATTTTCACCACGCCCGCTTTTGTCTTCGTGCTGTTTGGGGTGGTGGAGCTGCTGGGCTTCAGCGGCTACGTGGCGGCGGCGGTTTTCGGCGCGGTTCTAGGAAATATAGAAGTGTTTCACGGCATCCCGTGGATGCACCGCTATCTTCCAACTGAGGCGATCGCGCTGAACGAGACGGAACGCGTCTTTTTCGGTGAAGTGGTTTTTCTGCTGAAGACGTTTTTCTTCGTGTACGTCGGCGTGTCGATTCAGTTCACCGATGCCTGGGTATCGTATGCGGCTCTGGCTTTGACCGGACTGATCTTCCTGATACGAGTGCCCGCCGCCTGGATCGGGCTTGAGCGGAACACGCCGGTGCACGATGCCTGTCTGGTCGCCATTATGAGTCCGAAAGGACTCGCGGCCGTGGTGCTGGCTTCTATTCCGCTGGAGCGGCACTTGCCGAATGGAGACCTGATGCAGGCAGTAACCTATTACGTGGTTTTTATGAGCATCGTGTTTACTTCGGTGCTCAGCTTCCTGATTGAGCGGACTCGTATCGAGAAGCTCTATGCGATCGTGTTTCGCGGCTTCGGGCGCACCAAAGATCTTACGCCGGCGGCAGCCGCTCCGTTGCAATGATTCCCGGGAAACAAGTTGTCGTTGACGTAGGGGTCAGTAGAACCAGCTATCGCGAAGTGGTGGAGCTATGCGACCAATGGGCGCGGGAGCGGAAAACGTGCGCTGCAGCGGCGGCGCGCTATATCTGCGTAACGTCGGTGCACGGGATTATGCTGGCGCACGACGATGCTGCGCTCGCGAATATTTTCAACCAAGCCGATATTGCGACGCCGGACGGGATGCCGGTGGTTTGGGCGCTGCGGTCTTTTGGATGCCGCGGGCAGCAGCGGGTTTATGGGCCGACGTTGATGCTGGAGATTTGCGCGAAGGCGGAAGAGAGCGGGCATCGTATTTTTTTGTATGGTGGGCGGGAAGAGGCGCTCGCGAAACTGGTTGCGAAGCTGCGGGATCGGTTTCCGCAGTTGCAGATCGCCGGATTTTATTCGCCGCCGTTCCGGCGGTTGACGGCGAGCGAGGAGGAGGAAATTCAACGAACAATTCGGGAATCGGATTCCGATATTGTGTTCGTTGGGATCGGCACGCCGAAGCAGGAGCTGTGGATGTATGAGCATCGCGGCGTGTTTCCGGGCGTGACGCTGATCGGGGTAGGAGCGGCTTTCGATTTTCACGCCGGACGCACGCGGCAGGCGCCGGGCTGGATGCAGCGGAACGGGCTGGAGTGGCTGTTCCGGTTGGGGATGGAACCGGGGCGGTTGTGGAAACGCTATTTGCTGGTCACGCCGCGATTTTTGCCGTTGTGGGCGCTGCAGAAATTAAGAGCCACGAATGGACACGAATAAACACGAATTCAGATTGGTTGAGGCGGCTCTTGCGGCTCGCGAACACGCTCGCGCGCGGTTCTCGGGTTTCAGGGTAGGTGCTGCTGTTGAGGACGAAGACGGGCGCGTTTTCACAGGATGCAATGTCGAGAACGCCAGTTATGGGCTGACGATGTGCGCCGAGCGCGTGGCGGTTTTCAAGGCTATTTCGGAAGGTGCGGGACCGTTGAAGCGGATCCTGGTGGTGGCCGATACGGATGTGCTGACCCCTCCTTGCGGCGCGTGCCGCCAGATTTTATGGGAATTTTGTCCGGAGGCCGAACTGATTCTTGCCAATCTTTCCGGTAAACAGGAACGCATGCCGATGAAAGAGATTTTCCCGAGGCCATTCGATGCGTCCTTTTTATAGCGCGCTGTGTTTGTTTGCACTGCTCAATGCGCAATAGCTGCCGCGGAACCGGCCGATTGGATCATTCGCGCGCGCTATGTGGTCACCATGGACACGCAGCATCGAGTGATCGAACACGGCGCGGTGGCTATTCGCGGGACTCGTATCGCCGGGGTGGGGACGCAAACGGAAATCGCGCAGCGCTTCACGGCCGCGCATACGTTAGAGAAGCCCGATGCGATCGTAATGCCGGGCTTCATCGATACGCACACGCACGCGCCCATGTCGCTATTCCGCGCCATTGCGGACGACTTGCGGCTGGATACGTGGCTGCACGATTTTATTTTTCCGGCGGAAGCGAAGAACGTCTCGCCGGATTTCGTGCGCTGGGGAACGCGACTGGCGTGCCTGGAGATGGTGCTGGCCGGAATCACGACCTACACCGATATGTATTATTTCGAAGACGTCGAAGCGGAGACGGCGAAAGAAGCAGGCGTGCGCGGCGTATTGGGGCAGACCGTTATCGGCTTCCCTGCCCCGGACCACAAAACCTGGCAAGAGACGATCCGAGCGACGGAGCGCTACATCCAGCGCTTCCGGCACGACGATCTGATTGTGCCTGCTGTTGCCCCGCACGCGACTTATTCGACGCCCGATGCGGCGCTGGTGGCCTCGCACGAACTTGCGGTTAAATATGGCGTTCCGCTGACGATTCATCTGGCCGAAACGAAAAAGGAGCGCGACGATGCGCTTCGAACGCGGCATATGACGCCGACGCAGACGCTCGAGAAATTGGGCGTGCTGGATGGGCGCGTAATTGCGGCGCATTGCGTTTGGGAGGACGATGACGATCTTCGAATTCTGAAGCGGCATGGGACGGGCGTGGCGCATTGTCCTTCGAGCAATATGAAGCTGGCGAGCGGCGTTGCGCGGGTGACGGAGATGCTGAAGCGGGGCTTGAACGTGGGGCTTGGGACGGATGGTTTTGCCGGCAGCAACGACAGCGCGGATTTGATTCTCGAGATGAATATTGCGGCGAAACTGCAAAAGGTGACGACCATGGACCCGGCGGCGCTACCGGCGGAGCAGGTCATCGAAATGGCGACGATCGGCGGAGCGCGCGTGCTTGGATTGGATCGCGAGATTGGATCGCTTGAAGCGGGCAAGCGCGCGGATCTGATTACCATTTCGCTGGCGGTTCCGAATGCAGTTCCGCTTTATAACGTGTATTCGCAGATTGCTTATGCGACGAAGGCGGGGGATGTGCGGGATGTGTTTATTAATGGGCGGCAGATTGTGAGCGCTCGGCAGGTTTTGACGCTGAATGAGGCGGAGATTTTGCGGAGAGCCGGGCAATATGGGGAGCAGATTCAGGAGAGTTTGAAGCGGTAGGCGTGTTCCTTTTTGGTTCATGGGGCAAGGGTTTTTCTGGTCTAGAGATGCTTTAGCGCGGCGACACTCTTGTAGCGGAAGCAGACTACTTTGGAGGTTTGTCAATGTACAAGAGAATGGAATTGGCAGCGGTGACCCTCGGCACCGCGCTACTTTTCGCCACGAATGCAGGCGCGACATCGATTACGACCCATGGTTCGGCCGCGGCGACATATAACACGTGGAATACTAGCGCCTATATCACAGGCCCTCCCGTGGAGATAACATTTCCGTCCTTGAGTTCGAGATATGCGGCGGGGCAGCTAACTGTTGCGAGTCCAGCAGGCAACTTCGTGTTCACGGGCCCAGCACTGACGACTCCCAGCACCGGCAGTCCGGGCCCAACCTCGACTTCGGTCAAAATCTCGCCTCCGAGTGCCGCCGAAACTGCACTCTTCATTGACGTCCGCGGCGGGACGTACAACGTGACTTTTTCTGATGGGGAGTCGTTCCTATCGATTCCAGCGGGTGCATTCGCATTCGCGTCGCCGACTGCGATTTCGTCGATCACGGTTGCCGCGTCGTCCGGGTCAATAACAGTCGACGACCTGTTCTACGCAACGGCTTCGCCGCAAGTTGGTGGCGGCGGTACCGATTCGGCTCCGGAAGCTGCAACCTTTCTCCTCACTTGCGGCGGGCTCTTCATTCTTTTCGGTGCAGGGCGCAAGTTGGCTCACACGCAAACTGCTTAGCGACGGCAGACTCCTCCACTGCTCCGGTCGCGTTTACGGGACTGCTTCGGCGGTCCCGTTTTTTATTGGACGCTCAGACTAGCGGAATGCCATGCTCTTCGAGCGTGGCGCGAACTTCTTTGGGCAATAGGCGCGAGGCGTCGTATTCGACGAACAATTCGTCTCCGGAAGGCAAGACGCGCACCGCGAGCATGCCGTAGACCGCATGTACGCGCGCGATGCTTTTCAGTTCATCGTCTGTCAGGGCGCGCGCGAGCTTGAACGTCAGGTCTACCTTCGTCATCGCGCTTCAGAATAGCAAGTACCACCGCCTGGAGAGCGGCGGCAGGCAGAATGTGGCCGACGCCACATTTGAAGAACACTTTTCTTATCAAACGCCCTGCTTGAGTTTCCAGAGGATCTGGCGCAGGATTCCTAGCCAGGTTTCGGTGTCCGCTGCGGGTAGGCCCAGGCGGCGCACCAGGCGGCGGATTTTGAGCTCAGTCGAGTTTGCGGTCCGCTCGTTGATGTAACCGGAACGGGCTAGCGCGTCCAGCAACAGCAAGGTGAATTGCTCGGATTCGCCCGCGCGCGGCGGCGGCTCGAAAAGTTTTTCCGCCGCGGCGGCGTTCCGGCGCAGCTCATACAGACAGATCGCAACCGCCTGGCCAAGATTCATGGAGCCGTGCTCGTCGCGCGTGGGGATGCGCAGGAGCCAGTGGCAATGGCTCATGTCGTGATTCGAGAGGCCAAACTTCTCCGAACCGAAGAGCAGAGCGACGGGCGTGGATTCGAGTTGCTGGTTAACGATTCGCCCGGCCGCTTCGAGCCGGTAAAGCGGAACGTGGAGATCGCGATGGCCTACGGCCGTCGTGCCGGCGACGAGCGTGCAATCGGCAACGGCGGCTGCCAACGTATCGAAAATTTGCGCCTGTTCGAGAATGTAGCGTGAGTGGACGGCCGAGCGCGCTTCTAGAAAGGCTGAATCGTACGGCTTCACCAAGCGCAAATCGGTAAATCCGAAATTGCTCATGGCACGCGCGACGGCGCCGATATTCAGAGGGTTGCGTGGTTCAACTAAAACCACGCGAAGCACTATTGCTCCAGGTAGGTGTAGCCCTGTAGGCCTTCTTCGTAGAACTTCAGCAAGCGGCCGGATTCTTCGTAGCCGATGCGCTGCTCGCGAACCGCGGTTTCCACGTCCTTGCGAAATTGATCCATCAGCATCTGCGAGTTGTACTGGACGTAGTCGAGCACTTCGCGAACGGTGTCGCCCTGCACAACGGTTTCGAGAACGACTTCGCCATGTTCATCCAGGCGCACGTGCACGGCGTTGGTATCGCCGAACAGATTGTGAAGATCGCCGAGAATCTCCTGATATGCGCCGAGCAGAAACGCACCGAGAATATAGGACCCGTTGCCCTGATTGAACGGATGCAGCGGAAGCGTTTTCTTCACGTCGCGGCGGTCGATGAACTGATCGACTTTGCCGTCGGAATCGCAGGAGATATCGCCGAGCACGGCCTTGCGCGTGGGAGGCTCCCCCAAGCGGTGAATCGGCATGATGGGGAAGAGCTGTTTGACAGCCCAGCTATCAGGCATGCTTTGGAACAACGAAAAATTGCAGAAATACGTATCGGAGAGCAGGGCGTCCAGCCCTTCGAGTTCCTCCGGGAAGAATTCGAGCTCGCCGGCGAGCTTCAAAATTTTCCGGCAGATGGACCAAAAGAAGTTCTCCGCGAGGCTGCGCTGCTGGAGCGTGAGATAGCCAAGGCTGAACAGGTTCAGCACCGAATCGAGCGCCTGCTGGGCGTCGTGATAAGTCTCCAAAAGATTTTTCTTGTTGATGGAGCGGTGCGTCTCGAACAAGTCGATTAGCGGCTGTTCGGAATCCTCCGGAACCGCGGCAGGCAGATCTTCTTCGCCAAAGCCGCTTACGCCGAGAACATTGAAGACCAGCACGCTGTGATAAGCGGCAACGGCTCTTCCGCTTTCCGTAACGATGGCCGGGTGCGGGATATCGGATTCGTCGCAGATGCTCTGGATGTGGTAGACCACATCGCGCGCGTACTCTTCAAGCGTGTAGTTGACGCTGGATTCAAAATCGGTTTGAGAACCGTCGTAGTCGATGCCCAAGCCGCCGCCGACATCCAGATAGTTGAGCCCAACGCCGAGCTTTTTGAGATCGACGTAGATTCGCGCCGCTTCGATCACCGCCCCTTTGATCTGCCGGATGTTGGTGATCTGGCTGCCGAGGTGGAAGTGCAGCAACTGGAGGCAATCTTCCAGACCGTGTTCTTTGAGAAAGTCGACGGCTTTGAGAGCTTCGCTGACCGTCAGGCCGAATTTGGAACGATAGCCGCCGGAAGATTTCCAGCGTCCGGAGCCGCGGCTGGCGAGCTTTACGCGCAAACCGATCGTCGGTTTGACGCCCACCAGTTCGGCATGTTTGGCGATCAGCTCGAGCTCGGTAAATTTTTCGACTACGGGAATGATCTGCCGGCCGATTTTTTTGGCGAGCATCGCCATTTCGATGTACTCGTCGTCTTTGAAGCCGTTGCAGATGATGGGCGTTTCGTTATCTGCGATGGCCATAACGGCCAGCAGCTCCGGCTTGGAACCGGCTTCGAGACCGAAGTGGTAGGCGCGTCCGAATTCGAGAACCTCTTCCACCACCTGGCGCTGCTGGTTGACTTTGATGGGATAAACGCAGAGATAGCGGCCCTGGTAGCCGTGTTCGCGAATGGAGGATTCGAAGACCTGGTGCATTTCGCCGAGGCGGTGTTTGAGGATGTCGGCGAAGCGGATGAGAATCGGCAGCGAGATGCCTCGCCATTCGAGGGTATCGACGAATTGCTTAAGATCGATACTGCGCCCCGGCTCTTTAGTGGGGTGTACGAGCAGATTACCATTTTCCCCGACCGAGAAATATCCCTTGCCCCAACTGGCGACATCGTAAAGCTCGGCGGCATCGGTGGTGGTCCAGCGATCGGCGGGTTCGCGGACCTGGGCGGCGGCGGCGACGGCAACTTTGATGCTCAGCGGGGGTGCTCCTTTTGGCGGCGGCGAATGCGAGGCAGGCGCGCCTACCACTTCAATTAAAACATGGAATTCGGCGTATGGATATCGGCTTTCACATTTCTACATCCGGGCGTTCCGCTCTTCTAAATAGGCCCTATAATGCAGAGGCATGCCGCTCGCAGCACATACACGTCTCGGTAATTTCGAGATCGTGGAGGCTGGCCGGCGCGGGCGGCATGGGCGAGGTGTATCGCGCGCGCGACCTGCGGCTTGCTCGCACAGTCGCGATTAAGGTGCTGCAGCCGGAGTTCGCGCGTGACAATGGCCGTCGAGAGGCTTCGAACGCGAGGCGCGAGCTATCGCCAGCCTGAATCATCCCAACATTTGCGTTTTGCATGACGTGGGTAGCGAGGATGGCGTGGACTTCCTGGTTCTCGAGTATCTGGAAGGCCGCAGTTTGGCAGAAGCACTCCGGAGAGGCCCGCTTCCGGTGAGTGACGCAATCCGGATCGCGATAGGGATAACAACGGCACTCGAGGCCGCTCATCACGCGGGAGTATTTCATCGCGATCTGAAGCCGGGCAACGTCATGCTAGTCAAAAGCGGCCCTAAGCTGGTGGATTTTGGTTTGGCTCGCCTCGCGCAGCCCAGTGTTACGGGTGCGGATGCAACAACGGTGGCGCAAAGGGCTACAGCTTCCGGCCAAATTCTCGGCACGCTGCAATACATGGCGCCTGAACAGTTGGAAAGCCGCGAAGGCGATGCGCGCACGGATATCTTCGCCTGCGGCTGCGTGCTGTACGAAATGCTAATCGGAAGCCCCGCATTCCCGGGTGATAGTGCCGCGAACGTTATCGCGGCCATTATGGGAAGCGAGCCGAAGGCGCTGGCTGCGCCCGACGATGCGATTCCTTTTGGGCTAAAGAAAATTTTGCGCTCCTGCCTGGCGAAAGATCCGAACGAGCGGTTCCAGACTGCGCGCGATCTGCGGCGGGCGCTGGAGTGGAGTTTCGAAGAAGCGCCACCTGCCGCGCCTGCTCGTCGCAATTTGCTGCCGTGGTTGGTTGCCGCGGCTTGTCTTCTAGTGGCGCTCGGCGCAATTGCGAGACACGGCGGCGGAACCGCGACCGCGACCAAACCGGCAGCCATTCGATTTCACTTCAGCGAGCCGGAAGGAGCGTGGCTGCAGCGTTTTATTACCCAGCAGGGCCTGGCGATATCGCTCTCGGGCGGGCGCGTCGCCATGATTGCGCGCGATGCGAATGGCCCGCGTATTTGGATTCGGAAATCGGATTCGGTTAAAGCCGTGGCGCTGCCGGGAACCGAAGGTGCGCTGAGCCTTTTCTGGTCGCCGGATTCCAAATATATCGGGTTCTTCGCCGATGGGAAGCTCAAGAAGATACCTGCGGCCGGCGGCGGCGCAGTTCCGATCTGCGATTTACCGCCGATCTGGTCGGCAACCTGGAGCGCGCAAGGCGACATCGTCGCCACTCTCAACCGCACTCGTTCCCTGCGCATTCGGGCGGACACCGGCACCGTTCTCGGCGCGGGAGCCCATTCTGTGGCCGCATTTCCTGCCGGATGGCAAGAGGCTGATTTACGTCAAACGAGACGGCGGCATTCTCTACGCGTATCTGGAGGATTTTGCCTCCGGCCACGCTTCGCGTTTAATGGCCGCCGACACGCAAGCGATTTACGTTCCCTCCCGCGATGGCTCGAAGGCTGGATATATCGTCTTTGGGCGCGGCTCGACACTGCTCGCGCAGCGATTCGATCCCGACCGGCCGAATGTGGAGAGTGAACCTGCGGGAATCGCGGAAGGTGTTCCGTTTTTCCGGCCAACATCCTGGTCGGAATTCGATGCCTCGGCCGATGGAACGTGATATTCGGAACGGGAACCGGCGCAGCCCGTATCGTGTGGATTGACCGCTCGGGGCGTGAGACAGCGGTAACCGGGCGAAGCGCGCGGTTACTGGACCACGGTGCGGCTCGATTCGAAGTCGGGGCGCGTGGCCGCGGATGTCGCCGATTTCGCTCAGGGCGGAACGGACGTTTGGATTCTCAATCCGGAAAATGGCGCGGCGCAGCGGGTCACGTTCGACCCCGGCGTGGAAGCGTCGCCGATTTGGTCACCCGACGGCCGGAGAATTGCGTTTGGCAGCGCGCAAGCTACGGCGCCGCAATTGCGCATTCTCACGCTGGGCGCTTCCGGTCCCGCTGAGCCCTACCCGCCCGCTCCATTCCAATTGCCGTCCGATTGGTCTCCCGACGGCCGTTGGATTGCATTCCAAACCAGCGGCGGAGATGTGGGCGCGGATATCTGGTTCGCCTCCACGGGCCCGGATCGAAAAATCTATCCTATAACCCAACAACAGCCTTTCGACCATCGCGATCCGGCGTTTTCTCCGGACGGGAAATATCTCGCTTTTTCGTCCGATGAGAGCGGCCGGCATGAAATTTACGTGCAAGCCATCGATGCCGGGATTCCGCCGCACCTGACGGGAGAGAAGTATCGCGTGTCGCTTAATGGCGGGACCGCCCCACGGTGGCGGGGCGATGGACGCGAGCTGTTTTTTTTATCGCCGGGGCAGGACCTGATGTCAACGCCCGTGGACTTTCGCTCCAGGTCTCCCTTCGGGCCGCCCGTGCGATTGTTTACGTTACCGGCCTCGATCAACAGTATGATTGCGGCCGGCGTGGTATTCGATGTCGACCGGTCCGGCACGCGCTTCCTGGCGATTGCCCGCGAGCGGCCCAGCACCGATCATCTGCAAGCAATTCTCAATTGGCAAGCGCTGCTGAAGCCCTGATCTCTACTTCGATTCTTTATCCTGCGGTTTCTTTCCCGGCAGACCGAAGGGATTCTCATGCACTCGCTCGCGGATTCCGGCATGCAATGTTTTTGCGAGCGAGATGCTGGCGTCGCCATAGCGATTCCGGATGTGGTCGACGGAGCGGAAAGCTTCACGCAAACGCGCCGTGCGCGGCTCTTCGAGCAAGCTCATTTGTCCTTCGGAAGTCTGTAGCGAGCCGGCATGCACGCCTAACAATCGAATAAGAGCCCTGCCATTCCAGGCTTGCCGGAACAGTGCAATGACAGCAGAGGCTACTTCACGATCGAGTTGGGTGGCGTGATCGAGCGACTGCGCGCGCGTGATGGTGGAAAAATCTTCGTCGCGTAATTTGAGCTGGATGGTGCGGGCGTAGAGTTCGTGCTCGCGCAGCCGCTTCGCCACCATTTCGGAGAGTTTCAACAGCGTGGTTTCGAGACGTTCGCGGTCGGCTGTATCTTCATTAAACGTATGCTCGTGGCTGATGGACTTTGGGTCCTCGCCGGCTCCGATGGGTGAATCGAACCAGCCGCCCGCATCTTCGCCGCGAGCTTTGCCGGTCAGAGCCAGACCCCAACGCCCAAAACGCGAAGCAAGAAATTTCTCGTCGAGCGCGGCCATGTCACCGACACGCCGGATGCCGAGTGCGTGCAGCGACGCTTCGGTCTTTTTGCCTACACCGGGAATCTTGCGCACTTCGAGCGGCGCGAGGAAGCTTGCCTCCTGTCCCGGCAAAACGTGGAGCACGCCGTTGGGCTTGGCCTGATCGGACGACACTTTGGCGACCAGGCGCGAAGAGGCGAGGCCAAGCGAACACCGCAAGTTCGTTTCCGAGCGAATCGTCTCATGCAACGCATGCGCGGCCTGGAGAGGAGGGCCATGCAGGCGTTCGGTGCCGGTCAAATCGAGGTAGGCTTCGTCGATGGATGCCATTTCGACCAGCGGCGAAAAGCGGTTCAGAATCGCGAAGATTTGCTTCGAATATTGGCGGTAGCGATCGGGATGTCCATCGACGAAAATGGCTTGCGGGCAGAGCCGGGCGGCCGTGCGCAGAGGCATGGCGGAATGCACTCCGAATTTGCGCGCCGCATAGGAAGCCGCGGCCACCACGCCGCGCTGGTCCGCCTGCCCCCCGACCACTACCGGCTTGCCTCGCAGCGAGCGATCGAACAGTTCTTCGACCGACACGAAGAACGCATCCATGTCGACGTGGCAAAAGAGGCGCCGCATATTTTTGTTTCAGCCGGACAGAGTGGCCGCGATCACGCGCGGCAAACCGGCCAAATCCGCGATTACTTCAATATCGTTCCATTTTTCAGAAAGCATTTCACGCACGCCGTCTAGCGAACGATATCCCAATTCCATCATCAAACGCCCGGCGGGTTTGAGCACTACGGCTGCATCGCGAATTAAGCGCTGGTAAATCTCAAAACCGCTGTCGCCCGCAAAGAGTGCAACGTGCGGTTCCCAGTCGCGAACTTCAACCTGCATATTGGCGGCGTCCGCACCCGGAACGTAAGGGGGATTCGAAATTAATAAATCGATGCTCGCCGGACGAACAGATTCCAAGAGATCCCCCGCGAAAAAAATAACGGGCGCGTCGTGGGTCCGGCGGTTTCGTTTCGCGACGGCCAACGCGGGTTCGGAAATATCGGAAGCGAAAACAACCAAGCCGGTTTCAGCGGCAACGCTGATGGCAATCGCTCCGGAACCCGTGCCCACATCCAACGCGCGGGCTTCCGGATGATTCGTTAAGAATAAGATTGCGGCTTCGACGAGATGCTCAGTTTCGGGCCGAGGAATTAGGACATTGCCATTGACGTAGAAGTCGCGGCCGTAAAATTCCTGGTTACGGGTGATGTACTGGGTGGGTTTGCCGGTCAGCCGCTCGTTGAGATAACGGCCGTAATGAATCCAGGCCCCCTGGGTAAGCTCATCTTCCCCGTGCGCGTAGAGATAAGCGCGATCGCGATGTATGGCGTGACTGAGCAGCACCTCCGCGGTCAAGCGTGGAACGGGGATGTCGGCGCGTTCGAGTATTGCCGTGCCTTGCAGCAGCGCCGTGTGTATGCTTAACATACCGGCCCCGGCGCAAGCCGGTCGGTGCGAGACCTACGCCGCTTCACCCTGGTCGCGCAGGCGCTCCGATTGGTAATATGTTGTGAGCGCCTCGATGACTGCTTGCAGGCGTCCGTCCATCACCTGATCGAGTTGATGGAGGGTCAAGCCGATGCGATGGTCGGTAACGCGATTCTGCGGGAAATTGTAGGTGCGGATCTTCTCGCTGCGATCGCCGGTGCCGACCATGCTCTTGCGCTCCGCTCCGATCTGCGCAAGCTGCTTTTCGAGTTCCATCTGATAAAGACGCGAGCGTAGAACCTGCATCGCCTTGGAGCGGTTTTTGATTTGCGATTTCTCGTCCTGACAGGAGACCACAGTGTTGGTAGGCAGATGTGTGATGCGCACCGCCGAGTACGTCGTGTTCACGGATTGTCCGCCCGGCCCGGAGGAGCAGAAGGTATCGATGCGGAGATCCTTCGGATCGATTTGCACGTCGACTTCATCGGCCTCCGGCATCACCACGACAGTGATGGTGGAAGTGTGCACGCGACCCTGGGTTTCGGTCGTCGGAACGCGCTGCACGCGATGCACGCCGCTTTCATATTTCATGCGGCTATAAACTTTCTTGCCGCTGATCATGGCGATGACTTCACTCAGGCCGCCGACGGACGATTCGCTGAGAGAAGTAACCTCCACTTTCCAGCCCTGCTCTTCGGCGTAACGCGTGTACATGCGAAACACCTCCGCCGCGAATAATGACGCTTCATCTCCACCGGCGCCCTTGCGAATCTCGAGAATGACGTTCTTCTCGTCGTTGGGATCTTTCGGCAACAAGAGAAGCTGCAATTCCTGCTCGAGCGCTTCGACTTCGGGCTCCAGCCGCACAATCTCCAATTCCGCCATCTGGCGCAGCTCCGGATCGGTTTCGGCCAACATGGCACGCGCTTCCCGCAGCTCCCGCTCATCGCGCTGGTAGTCACGATATTTCGCCACCAAGTCAGCCAGCTCGCTTTGCGCTTTGGCGGTTTTGCGATACTGCTCCGGATCATTGATCAGGGCCGGGTCGGCCATGCGCGCCGTCAGCTCGTTAAAACGCGCTTCGGCTTCGTCCAATCGGTCTCGATATTGCATTGTGCCGCCTTTGAAATGTGGTTACGCGATGACCAGCTCGCCGCCTTGCGCGCGCTCGAGTTCCATGGCGCGTTGCAGCGCGCAAATGGCCACTTCGGTCTGTTCGTTCGCGGGCGGCTGAGTGGTGATACGCTGCAACCACAGCCCTGGCTGCGTGAGTGCCGCGAGCAAGCCGCCGCGCCGCTGCGCTGCAAAGCGGATCACTTCATAACTGACGCCTACGATCACAGGAAGTAGTGCGATACGCGCCACAAACTTTGCCCAAAAATTATCGATGGGCAAAAAAGCATAGGCAATCAGCGCGACAATCAAAACCACAAACAGGAAGCTGGTTCCGCAGCGCGGATGCCAGGTGACAAAGCGCTGCGCGTTTTCCACTTTGACGGGCTGGCCGGATTCGAAGTTGAACACCACGCGATGCTCGGCGCCATGGTATTCGAACAGGCGATGCATCTCTTTAAGCTTAGACAGTAAGTACATGAAACCGAGGAAGATGGCGATTCGCAGCGCGCCATCCACCATATTGATGGCGAAGCGGCCACCGATGGCATGGAAATGCCTGCCGAGCAGCGTGGCGAGATAGAGCGGCACGAATTTATAGAGGCCGATCATAAAGGCGAGCGAAAGCAGAATATTCGCGCCCATCACCCACGGGCTACCCTCTTTTTTCTTGGAAGGCTGAGCATCGTTCGGCGTCGGATTCAGCGCGCAATCGGCGGAAAACTTCAGCGCCTTCATGCCGAGCCACATCGCTCCGGCCAGAATTCCCAATCCGCGGAGGATGGGCCATTTGAAAATCGGATGTTTATCTGAGAGCCTGGGCAGCGGGCTATCTTCGGTTACGATTTCGCCATTCGGCCTGCGAACCGCCACGCAATAGCTATGCGGCGAGCGCATCATGACTCCTTCCATGACGGCCTGACCGCCGATCAGGGTTGTCTCTTCGCCGTTTTCGAGCACTGGAAGTAGCTGTATGTGCGTGAAAAGACGCACGAATCCGCGGAAGTTCAAAGAGGGATCTCCGCTAGTATTATAGCTTGATGGACGCGCCAGCGGCTGCTCGTTTTCGAAGCCGCCGGAGCGCCGTTCCGCAATATCTCGCGCTTGCGATTATCTTTATAGCGGTCCTTGTATATGAGGTTCGCTACGCGGCTTATCGCTATCCGAGCTGGTTCCATGCAGATGCAGCCGGTTATCCGTTCCTGGTTCTGCCCGATCCCGATCAGCCGCAATTCTACGCTTACGTTTTCCCGGGAAGCCTGGTTCCGGGTGTTCACTACCGCGATATCGTGGTGCGGATCAACGGGGTTCCGGTAAACGGGTCAGCGATATTCGGCGCGGCGATCCAGCACGCGCATCCCGGGGATATTCTGCGCATTGAGGTACGGTCCAGCGAAGGGCGCGAGCACATGGCGTACGTCAAACTGCCTCGGGCCAGCAGTTTGAATCCATCGAATCCGTTCACCAGTTTCTCAGGTTTTTTCGCGCTTCTATTTTTCATTCTGCTGCCGGCATTCTCGCTTGCACTGGGGTTTTTGGTCCCCGGCGCACGCCCGCGCGACCTACGCGCATGGCTCCTGCTCGGGTTCATGCTCAGTTTCGCGGCGTTTGTCAATCCCGGCGTGGAGTTCTGGGCTCCTCGCCTGCGCGATTATGGCGCGGCTTACCAAAGCGCGTTTTCGGGATGCTTCACGCTCTGGATGCTGCTCTTCGGGCTTTATTTTCCGGAACCGTTTCCGGCCAGTACCCGCTGGAGCCGTCTGGACCGGCTGAAGTGGATACTCATTGTGCCTTTGGCGGCAGCCGTGCTCCTTGATACCATCGTGCGCGTCGGCGCGCTCGAAAACTACTCTGCCGTTTTTCCGGTGCAGCATTTCCTATCGGACGTTCAGCCGCTTATCGATGCGCTCCATCTCATGGCGGTAGTCGCGATGTTCGTTTCGCTTGCGGCTAAGTTCCGGATTGCGGCTTCGGCCGATGCGCGACGAAGGCTGCGAGTTTTGTTCGCTGGATCGGTGGTCAGTCTGGGCCCGCTGCTTGTACTCGAAATAGTGTCGCGGGTTGTGGGTGTGCCACTCGAGCGGTACTTCCCGGTATGGCTCTACGGCTTCGCCTATATCTTGTTCTACGGATTTGCGCCGACTTTGGCCTACGTGATTCTGGTGCATCGGGCCATGGACGTGCGCGTGGTCCTACGGCAAGGGCTGCAATACGCTCTGGCGCAGCACGGGATTCGCACGCTGCGCGTTTTAATCGCCATCGCAATCGGCATGGCGATGTTTTCCGCGATGAAGCGTTTTGGCAGCGGAATCGCGTCCGATCTTGCCATTGCGGCGGCTGTAATAATCTGGCTCGCGGCCCGGCGCCTGGTCCAAGTTCTCGGAGCCTGGGTGGATCGCCACTTCTTTCGCGAAGCTTACAACGCGGAGCAGCTCTTATCCGAGCTGAGCGAGAGCGTGCGTTCCATCGTCGAAGCGCGCCCGCTGCTGGCTACGGTCGCCCAGCGCATTTCGCAATCGCTTCATGTTCCGCAAATCGCTGTACTGACGGACGGCGGTGCCTATCAAGCGGCCTACGCAATCGGCTTCGACTTGCTGCCGGGAATTACGTTTGCGCATGACGCGGCAACGGTGCGTCAGTTGCGCGAATCTCGCGAGCCCGCCCGCGTGTATCTCGATGATCCGAATTCGTGGCTTTATCGAACGCCCGGTATAACGGAGGAAGAGCGCACCCGCCTGGCGGCGCTGCATTCCGAGTTGCTGTTGCCTTTGCCGGCGAAGGACAAGCTGCTGGGCTTCATCAGTTTGGGTCAGAAGCGATCGGAGGAGCCGTATTCGCCTACCGATCTGCGGCTGTTGCAATCGGTTGCGGCGCAAACCGGACTCGCTTTGGAAGTAGCGCGCCTGACGAGCGAAGTCAGCACGGAAACGGCGCGGCGCGAGAGACTCAGCCGCGAGTTGGAAATCGCACGCGAAGTACAGGAGCGGCTTTTTCCGCAGCAGTTACCCGAAATTCCGGGTCTTGACTATTGCGGAGCGTGCCGGCCGGCGCTGGGAGTCGGCGGCGATTATTACGATTTTCTGCCGTTAGCGGAAGGACGGCTTGGAATCGCGCTCGGCGATGTATCCGGAAAAGGAATTGCGGCTGCGCTGACGATGGCTAGCCTGCAAGCTTCCCTGCGGGCCGAAGCTTCGCGGGGAACGGACGAGCTGGGATCAATCGTCAGTGCGGTCAATCGATTGCTATATGGAGCTACGACGCAGAATCGTTATGCGACGTTCTTTTACGCGCAATACGATCCGTCAACACACCGATTCGCTTACGTCAACGCGGGGCATAACGCACCTATGCTGTTTCGCGAGTGCCAGGCGGATGGCGAAGTAACGCGTCTCGATGCGGGTGGAACGGTGGTTGGGTTGCTTCCGGGAGTTCCGTACAGCGATGCCGTTCTAACGATGGAAGAAGGAGATCTGCTGGTCGCCTTCACCGATGGAATCACCGAGACCATGAATACGGCGGACGAAGAGTGGGGCGAAGCGAACCTAATCGAAGCCATCGGGGATTGCAAACGCTTCTGCCCACGCGAAATTGTTAAGCATGTAATGGGAGCGGCGGATGCGTTCGCCGCCGGCGCCGAGCAGCACGACGATATGACGCTTGTTGTGCTGCGGGTGACGTCAGCGAGAGAAGCTATAGAAACTTTGCATTCCTCGTAACAAACACGGCTACCCGCAGTCTACGGAGTGCTGAAGGAGGCACTCATGGGGACGCAGTCGCTCCAGCCGCCCGCTGCACGCAAACCCGCGGTTTCCGAAGTTCACATCCTCTGGATAACCGCCGGCCTGAGTTGCGACGGAGACACGATCTCAGTAACCAACGCGGAACAGCCCAGTATTGAGGACGTCCTGATGGGAGCAATTCCGGGTTTGCCCAAAGTCCATCTACATAATCCGGTACTGGCGGCCGAAGTCGGCGACGAGTTTATGCAGTATTTCTATCAGGCCGAAAAGGGTCAGCTCGATCCATTTGTCCTGGTGGTAGAGGGCTCAATTCCCAACGAACGAATTAAGAGTGAAGGATACTGGGCCGCCATGGGTACCGACCCCAATACCGGGCAACCGATCACTACGTGCGAATGGATCGATCGCCTGGCACCGAAGGCCTGGGGTGTGATTGCAGCCGGTACATGCGCCACATACGGCGGGATTCACGCGATGGCGGGAAATCCCACGGGCTGCATGGGGCTGGCCGACTATCTCGGCAAGACTTGGCGGTCGGCAGCGGGTTTGCCGGTGGTGAACGTTCCCGGTTGTCCCGTTCAACCTGACAATTTCATGGAGACCGTCCTATATCTGCTGTATCAGGCGGCGGGCTTGTCGCCCATGATCCCGCTGGATGAACAGTTGCGGCCCACCTGGCTGTTTGGCAAAACGGTTCACGAGGGATGCGACCGCGCCGGGTACTACGAGCAGGGTGATTTCGCGCACGAATACGGGTCGCCCAAATGCCTGGTGAAAATCGGCTGCTGGGGCCCGGTGGTGAATTGCAACGTCACAAAACGCGGTTGGATGCGGGGGATCGGCGGATGTCCGAACGTGGGCGGAATCTGTATTGGGTGCACCATGCCCGGTTTTCCGGACAAATTCATGCCATTCATGGACCAGCCGCCCGGAGCGAGTCTGTCCTCGGCGATTGTGGTCAGCTATGGATCTCTGATCCGGTCTCTGCGATCCATAACGAGCATGACGGGCAACAAAGAACCAAAGTGGCGGCACCGCGGGTCAAAATTAACGACGGGCTACCAACCCACAAGCTACTGACGAAGGAAGGACAAAATGGCTACAGTTATAGAGCCTTTGACCGGTTCGGAGCGAAAGAGCAGAAATCTGGTCGAAATGAATTGGGATCCGATCACTCGGATCGTCGGCAGCCTGGGGATTTTCACCAAGATCGATTTCGACAACAAAGAGGTGGCCGAGTGCTACAGCACTTCCTCCATTTTCCGCGGATACAGCATCTTCATGCAGGGTAAAGATCCGCGCGACGCGCCGTTTATTACCAGCCGGATCTGCGGCATCTGCGGAGATAATCACGCGACGTGCGCGGTCTACACGCAGAATATGGCGTTTGGATGCGCAACTCCTGAATTGGGCGAGTGGATCATCAATTTGGGCGAAGCCGCCGAATACATGTTCGACCACAATCTGTACCAGGACAACCTGGTCGGGGTGGATTTCTGCGAAGAGATGGTGAAGCAGACTAATCCCGGCGTTCTGGCCAAGGCGGAAAACACGCCCGCTCCGAACGCCGATAAACATGGATACAAGACCATTGCGGCTATTATGCGCGCGCTGAATCCTTTCAGCGGCGAGTACTACCGCGAAGCGCTGCAGATGAGCCGCCTCACTCGCGAGATGTTTTGCCTCATGGAGGGCCGGCACGTTCATCCGTCCACGCTCTATCCAGGCGGCGTCGGCACGGTTCCGACGATTCAGGTGTTCACGGATTACCTGGTCCGCTTGATGAAATATATCGAGTATCTGAAGAAAGCGGTCCCGCTACATGACGATCTTTTCAACTTTTTCTATGAAGCGTTGCCGGGATATGAGCGCGTAGGACAGCGGCGGGTTCTGCTTGGCTGTTGGGGAGCGTTCAACGATCCTAGCAATTGCGATTACAAGTACGAGCACATGTCCGATTGGGGCCGGTCGATGTACGTGACGCCGAGCGTCATTGTCGACGGGAAAGTGGTGACCAACGATCTGGTCGACATCAATCTTGGCATGCGGATTCTGCTCGGCAGCTCGTACTACAACGATTGGGAGAATAACGGCGAGACATTCGTTAAGACCGATCCGCTCGGCAATCTGATTGACAAGCGGCATCCGTGGAACCAGACCACCACGCCAAAACCGCAGAAACGCGATTTCAAAGGAAAATACACCTGGGTGATGTCGCCGCGTTGGTTTGACAAGAACACCGGCGATTATCTTGCGCTCGACACCGGCGGCGGGCCGATTGCGCGGCTGTGGGCGACGGCGCTTAACAACCTGGTCGACATCGGCTACATCCAAGCCACCGGCCACAGCGTCAAGATCAACCTGCCGAAGACCGCGCTTGCTCCCGAAGCTCAGTTTGAATGGAAGATTCCGCAGTGGAGCAATGCGATCGAACGCGACCGGGCGCGCACGTACTTCCAGGCGTATGCGGCCGCTGCCGCGCTCTATTTCGTGGAAAAAGCGCTGAACGCCGTGCGCGAGGGCCGAACCAGAACGTGGGCGGACTTCAAGGTGCCGGATGAAGCTATCGGCTGCGGGTTCCATGAAGCCGTTCGAGGAGTATTGTCACATCATGTAGTCATACGCGACAGAAAAATCGCGAACTATCATCCGTACCCGCCGACTCCCTGGAACGCCAGCCCGCGCGATGTATACGGCACGCCGGGGCCGTACGAAGATGCAATTCAGAACACGCCTTTGTTCGAAGAAAATGGCCCGGAAAACTTCAAGGGCATCGATATCATGCGAGCGGTGCGAAGCTTCGATCCGTGTCTGCCATGCGGCGTTCACATGTACCTGGGGAATGGAAAAGTGCTTCGGCAGGAGCATTCATCCATGTTGGGCGCGCATCGTTAGCTACCGAGTAGCAGTTTCAGGAGGCTTGACTTGGGACACACGAATAAATCGAAAATATCCTCTCACACTCCGGGGACAAACCGGGGCGAGGAGATGCGGCAGCGGAAAGGCCCGGAGCCGGGACGGGAACACGGCTACCGCGGGCCGCGGGATTCGACCAGCGTCGATCCGAAAAGCAAAGGTCCCATTGACCCGCGTATGCCGCACATTCCGCCGGCCTGATCGCCCGCTCTACGGAGGACTGAATGGCGCATGAGGAGGTCGGCTCGCAGCAATGGATCGACAAAATTGAAGAGCTGGTCCACCGGGCGGAGTCCGTCGAGGATCCGAAGTTACGCAGCATAGCGGTGGATTTAGTTCAGGCGGTTTTGAGTTTCCATGCAGCCGCATTGGAACGGATGTTGGAAATAACCGCCGCATCCGGGCCCGCTGGAGAAGCGATTATCGAACGCGTAGCCGCTGACGATCTCATAAGCAGCGTTCTGCTCCTGCATGGATTGCATCCGGACGATCTCAAGACGCGCGTGAATCGGGCGGTAGAGAAACTGCAAGGAACGTTCGGTTCCCGTGGTGGCGGAATTTCCCTCGTCGCGATCGAAGACGGTGTTGTCCGTTTGCGCTTCGATACCGATCAGGCCTGGTCGGGTGCGCCGGTAAAAGCATCCATTGAAGCCGCTATTTATCAGGCCGCTCCAGAAATCGCGAACGTGATTGTAGAAGGTTTTCGCAATCCTCCTACGCCGAATTTCGTGCCGCTCTCGAATCTGCTGGCCGGTGCGAGCGTATGAATTCTGGAATGGAAAACGCGGCGCCGGGCGGGCTGGCTTCACTTCGGCGATTCGTGCAGAAGCGGCCCGCTGTGGAAGTGTGCGAACTTTGTGCCGTCCGCCTTGCCGAAGAACACCAGCACCTTGTCGATCCCCGCAGCCACCGCATTCTGTGCACTTGCGACGCCTGCGCGATTCTCTTTAGCGGCGATGGCCAGACGCAATACCGCCGCGTTTCGCGCGACGTTCAATACCTGGAGAATTTTTGTCTCGACGACGCATTATGGAACAGCCTGATGATTCCCATCGGGCTAGTTTTTTTTTATATCTCCAGCGTTTCGGGCGAAGTCGCGGCGCTGTATCCGAGTCCCGCGGGCGCAACGGAATCGGCTATCGATGCTGAGTTGTGGGAAGAAATCGTCGCGCTCAATCCGGTGCTGCGGAAGATGTCCGCCGACATCGAGGGACTGCTGGTGAATCGCGCCAACCAGAAGCGCGAATACTTTCTGGCGCCGATTGACGAATGCTACAAACTGACCGGGTTGATCCGAAAACACTGGTCGGGATTTTCGGGCGGCAGCGAGGCATGGGAAGCGATTGGAGATTATTTTGCCGCTTTGAAAGAGCGCTCGCGGCCCGCGCCGGTTGAAACGTATGCCTGATCTCGACTTTCAGATCGCCGGCGTCGAACCCGTGCGCGATGTGGCAACTCCGGGATTAGCTTTTCAGTTGCGCGTGACCAATCGCGAGGAGCGGCAGGCGGTCCACGCAATCCTGCTTCGCTGCCAGATTCAGATTGAAGCGCCGCGCCGCCGCTACAACCCAAAAGAGCAGGAAGAGCTTCGCGATCTCTTCGGCGAACCGGCGCGATGGGGGCAGACACTTCGATCCATGCTGTGGGCCAATATCAGCGTGAATGTTCCAGCATTTACCGGCAGCATCACCTATCCTGTTTGCGTACCCTGCACGTTCGATCTCACCGTCGCGAGCGCCAAATACTTTCACGCGCTTGCGGGCGGCGAGGTCCCAGTCACTTTTCTGTTCAGCGGCAGCGTGCTTTACGATTCGGGCCAAACGGGATTTCAGGTTGCCCCGGTGCCGTGGAATAAGGAAGCTCGTTTTCGTCTACCGGTCCAGGTGTGGAAGGAAATGATGGACATTCAGTATCCCAATACAGCCTGGCTGTGCCTTCGACGCGATGTTTTCGATGCGCTCTACCGGTTCAAAGTTAAGGAAGGCCTGGCAACTTTTGAAGAGACGGTGGAACGGCTCCTCGCCGCCTCGGAACAGCCGCTGGAAGTGTTATGAACACGGAGCTGGTCGACAAAATCGCGCGCGCTGTTTTGTACGAAGGCTATCTTCTGTATCCTTATCGCCCCTCGGCACTGAAGAATCGCCAGCGCTGGAATTTCGGCGTGTTGTATCCGGAGTCTTGGGCCGCTGCGCAGACCGGTTCCGACCGGTCGTATTTCCAGATGGAATGCCTGGCGCTTGGCGGCGCTAACTCGCGGCTCGATGTTGTGGTTCGATTTTTGCAGCTCGCGCAAGAAGCCATCGAACGCAGCATTGCGATTCGCGATCTCAATTTCGATTCGATCGTTTCCCGCCTGCATCGCGAGACATTCTCATTTCCAGGTTATGGGCAGGAATTACTGCAAGCCGAAGTAGAGATACGGGCCGTACCCATTGACCATGAGGCGTTTCGGATAACTGTGCTTCTCCGCAATACGACCTCGCCTGCAGGGTCCAGCCGCGATGAAGCCTTGCTACGCTCGCTCGGCTCTGCTCACGCGGTGCTTACGCTCCGCGATGGCGAATTCGTGTCCCAAACAGATCCGCCCGATGCGCTTCGCGATGCTGCGGAAGCCTGCGCCAATATCGGCGTGTGGCCTGTGCTGGTGGGCGAGGAGGGCACGCGCGATACGATGCTAGGCTCGCCTATCATCCTGCAGGATTATCCGCGGATCGCTCCGGAAAGCTCCGGCGATTTGTTCGACGCAACCGAGATCGACGAGATCCTGAGCCTTCGGATTCTGACCATGACCGACGCTGAAAAAGCCGAAATGCGCCAATCGGACGAGCGGGCCAGGCATATTCTCGAGCGGCTCGAAGCCAATCCCGCCGAGCACCTTGCGCAATTGCACGGCGCGATTCGCGAGATGCGGCCCGGCGCCCGCATCTCCGGTATCGACTTGAAGAAGGGAGATCGCGTGCGGCTTCGGCCCGGCAAACGCGCCGACATATTCGACACGCTGCTCGAAGGCAAAATCGCTGTTATTGAAGCGATTGAGCAGGATTATGAAAACAACGTACACCTGGCGGTCGTCATCGAAGACGATCCCGGACGCGACCTGGGTGAGATGCGGCAGGCGGGTCATCGTTTTTTCTTTTCGGCCTCCGAGGTCGAACCTGTAATATCGAGTTCGCCGTATGAGTAAGTCTGTCCTCATCGCTGGTATCGGCAACATCTTTAATGGCGACGATGCGTTTGGTGTCGCCGTTGCGCAAAGACTCGCCGCCTATGAGTGGCCGGAGAACGTGCACGTCGAGGATTTCGGTATCCGCGCCATCGATCTGGCCTTCGCTTTCCTCGACGGCTATGAGCTCGCAATTCTGGTGGACGCCACCGCGCAAGGCGCAGCGCCCGGCACGGTTTATGTGATCGAGCCCGATATGGACGGCCCGCCGAAGACCGCCGGAGACGACTGCGTAAATTCACACGCTTTAGATCCGGCCAAAGTTCTCGTGCTGGCGAAAAGCATGGGCGCTCATTTTAAACGAATTTTATTGGTCGGCTGCGAACCGCTTCGGCTCGGCGGCGAAGAGGGACTTATGGGACTCAGCGATGCCGTCGAAGCGGCTGTCGATCCAGCAGTCGCAACGGTCCGGACATTGGTACGGGAATTTGAAAGCCATGGAGGGCTACTGAAATGAATTTTTTCAAGATCGCGGGAATCGTCTTCGCCGCAGCCGTGATTGCGGCTGTCGCTATGAATTTCTCAGATCTGCGGCGCTACGTCAAAATCGAAATGATGTGAGGGTTCATCATGTGTCTGGCTATACCGGCCAAAATCATTGAGCTCTTTCGGGACCAGCAGCATCGCGCTTTGGTGGACGTTGTCGGAGTGCGACGGCACATCGACACGGCACTGCTGGAAGACGCCACCTTGAAGATCGGAGACTGGGTTCTGGTTCACGTCGGCTTTGCTATGAGCAAGATCAGTGAAGAAGATGCGCAGGATCAACTGCGGACGCTGGCGATGTTGGGCGAAAGCGAAGCCGTTCTGCAAGAAGTGCAAGGCTACGGCTTAAACGATGCAGAGCCGTGGCTCGACAGGAGCGGTGGACCCTAGGAGCTGAATATGAAGTATGTGGATGAATTTCGCGATGCCGGCGTGATCACGAAAGCCGCCGAGGAAATTCGCCGTCTTGCGGACCCCGGCCGACATTACCGTTTCATGGAAGTGTGCGGCGGGCATACCCATGCCATTTACCGTTTCGGTTTAAAGGATCTGCTGCCACCGAACATCGAATTGGTACACGGTCCCGGATGCCCCGTCTGCGTGCTTCCCATGGGACGCATCGACGATGGATTATCGCTGGCGAAAGATCCGAACGTGATTTTCACGGCGTTCGGCGACATGATGCGGGTCCCGGGACGCGATGGCAGTCCTCTGGAGCACAAAGCGCGCGGCATGGACGTGCGAATCGTCTACTCGCCTGCCGACGCGTTGAAAATTGCGCAGAAAAATCCGGATCGGCATGTTCTGTTTTTTGCGATTGGATTTGAGACCACTGCGCCCTCGACAGCCTTGACGTTGCTGCGCGCCAAAACTATGGGAGTGCGCAATTTTTCGGTCTTTTGCAATCACGTCACTATCATTCCCGCCATTCGGGCCATTCTCGATTCGCCGGATATGCGCATCGACGCGTTCCTCGGGCCGGGACACGTTTCGACCGTGATCGGCTGCCGGCCGTACGAGTGGGTTGCGCGGAATGAAGGCAAGCCGATTGTCGTCTCCGGCTTTGAGCCCGTCGATATTTTGCAAACCATCGTGATGCTGCTGCAGCAGCTCAAAGCGGGCGAAGCGAAAGTCGAAAATCAGTACAAGCGCGTGGTGCCGTGGGAAGGCAATCGCGCGGCGCTCAAGGCCATGGCGGAAGTCTTCGAGCTGCGCAATTATTTCGAATGGCGCGGCATGGGTTTTATTTCGCAGTCCGCTCTGCGAATCCGCGACAGCTATGCGGAATGGGATGCCGAGCGGCGCTTCTGCGTGCCGGGCGTGCGCGTGACAGATCCAAAAGCAGCGCAATGCGGCGAAGTACTGAAAGGTGTTCTAAAGCCGGTGCAATGCAAGCTCTTCGGAAAAGAGTGCACGCCGGAGCGCCCTGTGGGTGCGCTGATGGTTTCTTCCGAGGGTTCCTGCGCGGCGTATTACAATTACGAGCACCGCAAGAACCTGGCCCAGATTAGTGTCGCAGTCTGACGAAAGGCCTCACATGAGCGCCGTCCTGCCCAAAATCCGGTTCCGCGACTCGCAAATCGAGATGGCCCACGGAGCCGGAGGCAAGGCAAGCCGCAGGCTAGTAGAGGGTCTGTTTGCGCCGCTGCTGTTTGGCGCTTCACCTGAACCTCTCGGCGATGCGGCTCATATCAGCATTAATGGAACGCGAATCGCCATCACCACCGACAGCTTTGTTGTGAAGCCGCTGAGCTTTCCCGGCGGATCCATCGGCGAGTTGGCGGTCAACGGAACAGTCAACGATCTCGCAGTCTCGGGCGCTAGAGCTGAAGCATTGGTCGTGACGTATGTGCTCGAAGCGGGGCTCCCGACTGATGTTCTCGAGGCCGAAGTTCGGGCGATGAGCAAAGCCGCCAAGACCGCGGGCGTGGTAATTTCGGGCGGCGATACAAAGGTTGTCGAACACGGCAAAGCGGACGGCATGTACGTCACCACCGCGGGGATCGGGAGGCTGATTCCGGGCATTACGGTTTCGGCGGCATCGGTTCGCCCCGGCGACAAAGTGCTGATCAGCGGGCCCGTCGGCGATCATGGCATCACGATTCTGCTCGCTCGCGGCGAACTCGATTTAGAAGGCGAGATCTCCTCCGACACCCGCTCTGTGCTCCCCTTCATCGAAGCTCTTGCCGAAAAAACCAGTCCCGGCATTCGCTGGATGCGCGATCCCACGCGCGGCGGAGTAGCCACTTCCCTGAATGAGTTAGCGCGCGATTGTAAATTGAGCGTGCTGCTGTTCGAAGAACGCGTACCGCTGCGCGATACGGTGCGCGGCGCATGTGAGCTGCTCGGTCTAGATCCGCTTCATATCGCGAATGAAGGCCAGTTCCTGTTGGTCATCGCGCCGGAATACGCGGAGATGGCGCTCGAAATTCTGCAAAAGACGCCGGGTGGCGAAGAGGCAGCACTTCTCGGCGAGATCCGCGAGCAGCCTGCGGCAACCGTTCTGGGAACTACGGGCTATGGGGGCACGCGCGTGATCGATATGCTGGTTGGCGATCCGCTGCCGCGCATCTGCTGATATGCTGGCCAGCCGTTCCCAACTTGCCAGCCGCGTCGAAAGCGCGCTGCACACGCGCAATGACGTATACGGTACGTTTTTCTCGCGAGAATCCGAACGCCTTGCCATCGCCTGCCGCGAAATGTCGGAGCGTTTCCTCAAAGACGGCCGCTTGCTTGCGTTCGGGCGGGGACCGTATGCTACCGATGCGCAGCACGTCTCGGTCGAATTCGTCCATCCGGTAATCGTCGGCAAGCGCGCGCTGCCAGCGCTCGACTTATCGATGCTCTTCGGTCCATGGCTCGAATGCATCGCGCGTCCCGAAGATATCGTCATGGGTTTCGGCCCGCCGGAGGGCGATGCCGAAATCCGCACCTCTCTAGAATCGATGGAGGCACGAGGCTGCATGACGTTCGCGCTCCCGGGAACCACCGGCACTTACGTGTTGAGCGAGACGAGCGCCGACGCATTCATGCACCAGGAGCTGATCGAGATTCTTTATCACACGCTTTGGGAAACAGTGCATGTTTTCTTCGAACGTCGCGAGCTCGGCCACGATGTTGGCGAGGCGAGTTTTCTGTATCCGTTTCTGGGCCAGGCTAAACAGGACAACGCCAGTGTTATCAGTGAAGTAGCTGCTTCCATTCAAGTGAAGGTTCAAGAGGATGCGAAACTTCGGACACAGGTCGCCAACGAGGCATCGGAGCAGATTGCGGAGACGGCGCTGGCGATTCGCAACCGGCTCGCGCGCGGCGGCAAGCTCATTCTTTTCGGCAACGGAGGATCGGCCACGGACGCGAACGATTGGGCCATTGATTGCATTCTTCCGCCACCGGGATACAAGCCTGTTCCGGCCGTTTCGCTTTCTCTGGAACCCGCCAACATCACGGCCCTGGCGAACGACGTCGGTACCGAAGTCATCTTCCTGCGCCAGCTCATTGCACAAGCCCGGCCCGAAGATGTGGCAGTTGGAATCTCCACCAGCGGCGGCTCGCGAAACATCATCATGGCGCTCGAAGAAGCGCGCAAGCGCAATCTGCTCACGGTGGGTCTGCTGGGCTATGACGGCGGCGAAATTCTGCGGCGCGGCTTGACCGATCACGCGCTGGTCGTTCGGTCCGATTACATTCCGCGTATTCAGGAAGTGCAGGCTTCGGTCTATCACATCCTGCGCGAGCTTTTCGAGGTGCCGTATCGTGGAGAAAACTGAGCTCTACGGAACCGCAAGCTGCCCCTACACGCAAGAGATGCGGGAATGGCTCGAATGGAATGGGCGCGAGTTCATCGAATACGACGTGGATGCCGATTCCGAAGCTCTGAAGCGAATGCGCGAAGCGACGGGCGGGCAGCGCACCGTGCCGGTTCTCGTCGAAGATGGCAAAGCTGTGCAGATTGGCTGGCAAGGCCGCGGCTGTATCGCCGGGATGGGCTCTAAATAATGACCGCGGCGCGATCCATCCGTGTGCGCGGGGTTGTGCAGGGCGTCGGATTCCGGCCGTTCGTGTTTCGTCTGGCTCGCGCGAATTCGCTTGCCGGATGGGTTCTCAACGAAGCGGAGGGAGTCGATATTCATGTCGAGGGCGCCGAACCGGGGGTGCAGGCTTTTCTTTCCGAACTGGCTTCGCAACCGCCGCCTGCCGCTCAAATCACAGCCATTGACGTTCAGTCGTCCGATACGATCGGCCTGAGCGACTTCACGATTCGCGAAAGCAGCCGCGGGGGAAATCCCTCGGTCCGCATCTCTCCCGATTTGCCTGTTTGTGAAGCGTGCCTGGCGGAATTGTTCGATGCTTCCGATCCGCGCTACGGCTATCCGTATATCAACTGCACCAACTGCGGGCCGCGCTATTCGGTCATCGAAAGCCTGCCGTATGACCGGCCGAAGACGACCATGAAGCAGTGGTCTCTGGATCCCTTCTGCGCCGTGCAGTATCACGATCCGAGCGACCGCCGGTTTCACGCCCAGCCGATTGCCTGCGCGGCGTGCGGACCGCATTACATACTGGAATCGCGAGACGAAAAGGTTGCTGGGGATTCCGCGAGCATAGAAGCAACAGTTCGCTTGCTGAACGCCGGTCAAATCGTCGCTATCAAAGGCATCGGTGGATATCACCTGGCATGCGATGCGAATAATGCGGATGCGGTCCGTGCTCTGCGCGAGCGGAAATTCCGCAAGGAGAAGCCCTTCGCGCTCATGGTGCGCGATCTTCAAGTCGCGCGTACAGTCGTCGAGCTATCCGGCGATGCAGAGGCGCTGCTCACCTCCATCGCACGGCCCATCGTTTTAGCTCCTGCAAAACTTCACCTTCCCGAAGTCGCGCCGGACAATGACGAACTTGGCGTTATGCTGCCGTACGCGCCGTTGCATCATCTTCTGTTTGCAGCCGGTGCGCCAGAGGTTCTCGTCATGACCAGCGCGAATCGTTCGAGTGAGCCGATTGCATATCTGGACACCGATGCCCGCGAAAATCTGGCTGGCATTGCCGACGCATTTCTAATCGGCCAGCGGCCGATTGCGCGCCGAATCGACGATTCCGTTGTTCGCGCCGGCGTTTTCGGCCCTACGATTCTGCGCAGATCCCGCGGCTACGCGCCCGGAGCTGTCGCCACCATCCCGAGCCGCCAACCAATTCTCGCCGTCGGTGCGGACCTGAAGAATGCCATCACTCTGGTTGTGGATGGGCAAGCGTTCGTGAGCCAGCACATCGGCGATCTCGACCACTACTCGTCATTTCAGGCTTTTCAGCAGACGATTCGCGATTTAACTTCGATGTACGAGGTCAATCACGATGAGCTTCTGGTCGTGCATGACGCACATCCGCAGTACGCGTCTACGATGTATGCCCTGGATCTTCCTGCATCGCGGAAGATATCCGTTCAGCATCACCGCGCGCACATCGCTTCTGTGCTCGCCGAACGCGAGGCGTGGGATACGCGTGTCGTGGGCGTCAGCTTTGACGGGACGGGCTTCGGAGACGATCAAACAATTTGGGGCGGTGAGTTTTTCGTAGGCAGCATTGTCAACGGATTCGATCGTGTCCTGCATCTGAGAAGCGCGCATGTACCCGGCGGAGATGCGGCGGCGCGATATCCTGTGCAATGCGCCGCTGGATTCTTATCGCAGCTCGAAAATAATCCGGAGTTTGAAGCCGCGCCTTTCTATTTTCCGAGCCGCTATCGCGCTTCGCTCGATGTCTTAAATAAAAAGATTCGGACCTTCGAGACCACATCAGCCGGCCGGCTCTTCGATACGGCCGCTGCTCTTCTGGGTTTCACGCGCGAGATCAGCTTCGAAGGACAGGCGGCGGTCTGGCTCGAACATATTGCACGATCCGGCTCTGCTTGTGAAGCATACGCGTTTCCGCTGAATGACGGCGAACTGGATTTCCGGCCGTTGCTGGACGGCATTATCCGGGATCGCCTGCACGACCGCCCCCTCGGCGAAATCGCGCGCGCATTCCACCTAGGGCTCGCCGCCGGGCTATGCAAAGCCGCACTACGTCTCTGCGAAACACATTCCATCGATATCATCGTGCTCTCCGGCGGCGTTTTTCAAAACGAGCTGCTGCTCGAAAGCGTGAAATCGCTGCTGGACGGCGCGGCCGTTCGTATCTGGGCCAATTCCGCTGTTCCGCCGAACGACGGCGGCATCAGCCTTGGGCAGGCAGCGCTCGGCTCATCCGGAGATTTCCATGCATGAACTCTCCATAGCGATGAGCATTCTAGATGTTGTGGAGGAAGAAGTGGAACGGCGCGGTAACGTGCGCGTCGAGGCAATTCATCTGAAGCTCGGGCCTCTCTCAGGCGTGGTGAAGGAGGCCTTGCTTTCCGCTTTCGAGCTCGCGTCTGAGCAAACGGACTTTGCCCAATGCTCGCTAGTGATCGAGGACATCCCCATCTCCATCCATTGTTCGCAATGCAACACGGAACGCCCGGTCCGCTCCCTGCAATCTTTTTATTGCGTGGAGTGCGGCGCGCCCGGAAGAGAAGTGGTACACGGCCGTGAACTACAGGTTTCCGCGTTGGAGTTGACCGAATGACATCGTCGCCTCGCATCGTCGAAGTCCGGCAGAATGTGCTGAAGCGCAACGATGAGATCGCTCGCGGGCTGCGCCGGCGTTTCGAAGAGCAAGACGTTTTTGTAGTGAGCCTGGTCTCCAGTCCCGGTTCCGGCAAAACCGCCTTTCTCGAGAAGACCCTTACACTTCTGAAGCAGCACTACCGGCCCGCAGCGTTGGTGGGCGATCTTGCCACCGAAAACGATGCCGTACGGCTGGCGCGCAGCGAGGCGCCGGTGAAACAGATCACTACCGGAACTCTCTGTCATCTGGAAGCCGCGATGGTCGAAAACGCGATCGGCGATTGGAGCCTCGCGGATCTCGACTTCCTGTTTATAGAAAATGTCGGAAATCTGGTCTGCCCGTCTTCTTACGATTTAGGCGAGAATCTGCGGATCGTTCTGTTGTCCGTCACCGAAGGAGAAGACAAACCGCTGAAGTATCCGACCATCTTCAACAGCGCAGATATCGCGGTGATCACCAAGACCGATTTAGCGGAGGCGGTCGAATTCGACTGGAATGCCGCGCGGACCAACATAGAAGCTGTGCGCCCAGGCATGGCCATCCTTTCGGTTTCAGCGAAAACAGGACAGGGCATAAGCGATTGGATGGAGTATCTGCTGTCCCGGCGAACGTTTAGCGTTTCTCAACCAAGCGTTCGGAAAGACTCGTTTGACTGCAATCGTTGCTCCGATTAGATTGCTAACTGTTTAGACACATCTTGAAGGAGGACGGCTGTGAGATTTTTTCCGTTCCGCGTGCTTGTGCTTGTGGCAATTGCGGCGACGGTCGCGCCGGTCGTGCGCGCCCAGAGCCACGGGCCGGGTCCGGTGGCCTGCATGATCAATAACATTGCGCAGGTGGTTACACCTTCGGGCGATGTCGCAGCCGATACCGCCAACATTCAGAGCGCCATGGACGCCTGCACCGTCGTGGGCACGCAGGCCGGGCGCCCGGTCTACGTCCGGCTCGAACCCGGCGATTACACAATCAGACCGATCACGATGAGATCGTACGTCTATCTCATGATTCCCTCCGGCGTGGTCGTCAATGCGTCCACGGTAACGACTGATTATCAGATCGCCGACTCTAACACATGCGGCAGTGTCGGTTCGTCGAGCACTGGCTGCAGGCCCCTCATCAGTGCCGGAAATAGTTCCGAGCCGGCCGCCAGTTACAGCGGAATCATCGGCGGCAGGGCTGCCGGCATTATGGGCGGCACGATTGACGGACACGGCTACGACATCACTTCTAACGGTAGTTCCTGGTGGCAACTTGCGAACCAGGCGAACGCGTCAGGCAAGAAGCAAGTCTGCCCCCGGCTTATTGAATTCGATAAGGGCCAGAATATCGTTTTGCGCGATATCACGCTTGAGAATTCGCCGTATTTCCACGTAGTTTTTAGCCAGTGTTCCTATGTCACGGCACTCAACGTGACCATTCAAACCCCTAGCCCCGGCCGCTCCGGAACACCGTTCAATACAGATGGGATCGACCCTATCTCTTCCACTGACGTCTCCATAACGAACTGCCACATCTACGATGGCGACGACAACATCGCTATCACCGCTGCCGGCAAGGGACCCAGCCATGACATCAGTATCCAGAACTGCCGCTTCGGGGCCGGACACGGCGTCAGCATTGGCAGCGGAACGAACAGCGGCGTTTACAACATCTTCGTCAAGGATTGCTTCTTCAATGGGACGGACAACGGGCTGCGCCTCAAATCAGCCAGCACGGAAGGCGGAGAAGTGCACCAAATCTATTACGACACCATCTGCATGAAGGCTATTAACACCGGCTCGAAGAGTTCCAAGAATGGCGCGATTATT
>CAWBDW010000075.1:0-9283 GCA_963787545.1 uncultured Acidobacteriaceae bacterium | reverse complement strand
TACCGGAGCGCTTCGTACCCGACCCCCACGAACCATATGAAGGTTCTGCTGCCGCGGTCGCGCATCTTCTTCACTAAGTTCCAAGACCGCTCGGAATCCCGGTCGATCTGCGCCACTGTCGGCCCAAACGCCGCCGTGTATGTCCTAACACCGAAAGCAGAAATGGATCAGCCCGTAAGCCATGCGTTCTTACGCTATCCGAACAGAACCGCACTGTGAGGGAGCGCCACGTACGCGCCTTTTCCGCGACTTGCTAACAGCTAATGCAGGCCAACGTGCTGCAATGCCTCTGATGCTGCGCGACTTTCGCCACGCTCTCCGGACCTTATTGCGCGAACCAAGCCTCACTTTCGCGAGCATTGCCAGTCTTGCCCTGGCGATTGGCCTGGCCACGACAGTTTTTAGCGCCGTGAATAGCACTCTCTTGCGACCGTTGAATCTCCCTCAACCCAACCGGTTGGCGCTGCTTTGGGGAGTAGAACGCAGTGGAGACAATCGAAGCGTCGTCTCTTTTGCCGATTTTGAAGACTGGCGGAGGAGGACTCACAGCTTTGAATCGGCAGCGGCCTACACCAGCTATTACAAACCGGTACTAACCGGCAAAGGCCAGCCTGAGCGGCTTTCAAGCCTTCGCGTCTCGCACGGTTACTTCAACGTGCTGAAAGCCAAGCCGGCACTGGGCCGTTTCTTTCTTCCGGAAGAAGACTGGGACGGGCAAGACAACGTAGCCGTTCTTTCTTATCCGCTCTGGCGTGATCGCTTTAAATCAAATCCGAAAATTATCGGCGAAAAGATTCTGCTGGACGGCCTGCCCGAAACCGTAGTGGGAGTCGCGCCTCCGGATTTGAAATCGCTGCCCATGAGCCTGGGGGGCCCGATGCCTCAGATCTACCGGCCCGTTGGCGAGCAGCGTGGAGAAAAGTCTCGCGATGGCCGTCATCTCCAGGCCATCGTTCGCCTCAAACCGGGAGCCACTATCGCTCAGGCGCAAGCCGAACTCAACGTGCTCTGCCGCGATATGGAACGTTTGCACCCCGATACCGACGCAAAGCTTGCCGTCCGCATCGTCGGTATCAAGCAGGATCTCACCCGCAATTTTCGAGCTGGCTTGATTGGTTTGCAGGTAGCCGTCCTGGCGGTTCTTCTCATCGCATGCGCCAATATCGCCAATCTCTTACTCGCGAAATCCAGCGGCCGCCGCCGCGAAATGGCCATCCGCACGGCCTTGGGCGCAAGCATCTGGCAACTGGCGCGCATCCTATTGGCCGAAAGTCTGCTGCTGAGTTTCGCGGGCGGAGCAGCCGGATTAGTCTTCGCCTCTTGGAGCGCGGTCGCCCTTCAAACCGTATCTGCGAAGGTGCTTCCCGACGCCGACGGCTTCCCGCTCGATTTGCGCGTGCTCGCGTTTTCCGCGCTGCTCTCTATCGGGACAGGTCTACTCTTCGGGCTGGCGCCGATCTGGCAAATCGTCGCATCGCGAATCGAGGAATCCTTGAAAGACGGTGGACGAAGCGTAACGGGAAATCGCGCAAAAACCTTGCGCCAACTGCTGGCTGCCGGCCAGATCGCGATGGCCTTGGTGTTGCTCATTTCCGCTGGCCTGCTGACTCGCAGCTTCCTCCGGCTGCAAAGCGTCAATCCTGGCTTTGATCCGCACGGAGTCCTCACCGCTGGCCTGACCCTCCCGAGCGCCCGCTACAAGACCGGCGCCAGCCGGGTGCAATTTTTTAAGCGGCTACTCGCCAATCTGCGTACTCTTCCCGGAGTCACCCACGCTGCGCTTGTTACACCTCTGCCGATGTCCGGCGATTTCGACACCACCGCAATAGAAATTCGCGGGCGCTTGACGGTAGCCGGTGAGCCGTATCCAGATCGTTATATCGTCACGCCGGACTACTTTGCAGCCGTCAAAATCCCATTAATTCAGGGCCGGCTATTCGAGGAGCGCGACGATGCCGCTCACAAGAATGTTGCCATCGTCAGCCAGACCGCCGCTCGCACCTTATGGCCCGGCGAATCGCCGATTGGAAAGAAGATTCGCGCCGGATCGGAAAGCGGCGACGTCGATCACTCGCCCTATCGTGAAATCGTAGGAGTGGTCGGTGACGTGGCGCAGTACGGCCTCGGATTGCCCTCGCGTCCACAAATCTACATGCCGCATGCCCAATACGCGGATGGATTCGTAACGTTGATTCTGCGGACGTCTGGCGATCCTGCCGCTCTGGCCCAGCCGTTACGGCGCGCCGTTCTTGCCGCCGACGCCGAACAGCCAGTCTACGATGTGATTCCCTTCGAATCGTTAGTCGAGGAATCGATTGCTGCGCGGCGTTTCGCCATCTGGATTCTGGGCAGCTTCGCCTTGGGCGCTCTGCTGCTGGCCGCCGTCGGTATCTACGGAGTCGTTTCCTACAGCGTCGCCCAGCGAAAACAGGAATTCGGCATTCGGATGGCCCTCGGAGCGCGTCCCGTAGACGTGGTGCGGGAAGCCTTAGCCACTGGCGTACCCATGATTCTTGCAGGTACCCTCGTAGGCCTCGGCGCAGCATTTGCTGCAAGAAAATTGCTCGCTTCTTTCCTATTCGGCATTACTTCGACCGATCTCGCCAGCTTCGTCGGGGTGCCGCTAGGCCTGTTCATTGTCGCCCTCGCGGCGTGCTATCTTCCCGCCCGCCGCGCCGCGGAAATAGAGCCGATTGAAGCATTGAAATACGAGTGATGCACCCGTTTCAGGAATGGGAAACAGGGTTTTCGGAGATTGGACGCGACCGCCGACCCCAAAACTGTATCGATGAACGGATCGCACATGGACGGCGATGAAAAATTTTCGGGAGACGACACATCGGACCTCCGTTTGAGACCGCTCAAACCGAGCCGGAAGCGTTAGCGACCTAATACGGGACCTGTTTTTCGAAAGTGAGTCTTGGGTTTCAGCGGCGTTTCCGAGTCGCGCAACTGCGCGTTGCGGCTCGTGAAATTTTACCTTGACACTGTCACATTCGCAAAGTGAGCTACTGTCCCAGGGCCAATCCACAGTGCAATCGGGCCCGCGGCCCCAGTACCTCGCATTCCATCTTCGGGTTTGTTCCGAAATTGGAGATCAACTTAAAGGCCACCAGCAGGATTATTTCCCTCAGTCGCACGACCAACCATGACTTATCGGTACGACGCGGCCTGGATCGTGTACAGCTCGGAGTACGGGCCATGGTTGGCCATTAGCTCTTCGTGAGTGCCCGCTTCGACGAGCCTGGCCCCGTCCAAAACAATAATCAGGTCAGCCATTCGAACCGTCGAGAACCGATGCGACACCAATATCGTGATTCGGCCGTTGCCCCTCTTGTCGCGCGCAGCAGCAGCATAACGGCCGAACAGCGCATGTTCCGTCTCGGCATCAAGCGCGGCGGTTGGTTCGTCGAGAACCAGCACCAGCGGGTCGTCCCGCATGAATCCGCGCGCCAGCGCGAGCTTCTGCCACTGCCCAAACGACAAGTCGGCTCCACTCGGCCAGGTCGGCCCCAATTGGGTATCGAGTCCAAACTTAAGATGCGCAATGACGTCGCTGGCGCCCGCGCGGTCGGCAGCCGCGACTACCGCGGGATCGTCTTCCAGCCGCCCCAGATCGCCCAAACCGATCGTGTGCCGCGCGCGAAATTCGAAGCGAAAGAAGTCCTGAAACGCACCGGAGATCCGCGCGCGCCAATCGCTCGCAGCGATGCGCGAAAGAGGCACTCCGTCAATGAGGATCGCACCCGACGTGGGCTCATACATCTTGGCCAGCAACTTCACCAGCGTTGTCTTGCCCGCTCCATTCTCACCGACAATCGCCACTACGGCGCCGCGTGGTAGCGTCAGCGAGACGTCCTCCAGCACAAGACGCGAGGTGCCGGGATAAGCAAACGAAACCTGATCGAATCGAATCCCGTCGTGCAGTACGGCCGGAGCCTCAAGATCGCCCGCGGCAGCCTCTTCCGCCGCATAGTCTTCAAGCCACGCCAGCCGCCGCGAGCCATCGGCCCAGAACCCGCGCAGGAATCCGATTTCGCCCACAGCGGCTCGCACGTAAGCCGCTAGCCCCGCACCCGCCGCAAGCACCAGCAGGATCTGTGCTGCGGGCGCGTGAATACCCCACGTGACGAAGACCACCGCTCCCGCATAGGCGCCGCCAAAAATCACCCAGGCGAGCGCATTCCACAGAGCCGTGCCCCAACGCGCCCGCGCGATGGGCCCATACCAGCGCTCCCATGCGGCCCTACGGTCACGCACAATCTGATCTCCGATGCCGATCACCCGTACTTCCTTGCCCGGCGCCGCCGTCGTTGCGACATCGAACAGATGCCGTGAGAGCCGCTGCGCCTGAGCGCCGCGTTCCTGAGCCTTGCGCTCAATGTCCGGCCTCCAGAAGGATGCGATCGCGGTCGGTAGCGCGAAAACGCCCAAAAGGAGCAGGGCCGGATGAACCCAGGCGAGCAGCACCATCGTGACAGCCAGGCGCAACAGCCATCCCAGCGTGGTGAAGAGCGACATGTACATGTGATCGAGCACGAACACCTGGTTGCGCAGCATCGACAGACGATCCAGATACTCCGGCCGCTCCTGATGCGCGACCGATACGATCGAGGCTTGCAGATGCGCCACGTGCGCTTCGAGGAATATCGTCACCTTGTCGCGGAACCGCCGCTGCACGCGCGTGCTGATCGTGATCATGAACCAGCTCGCAGCGGTGCTTACCGCCATGCCCAGGGCGGCGCCGACCACCAGGCCGCTTCGGTGCTGAACGACGCCCGCGCCCAGCAACGCCAGCCAGAGTGCCAGCAATGCCGCAGGCAAGGCCGCCAGTTGCGACAGGACCAAAGCGAAAACCATCAGGCGCCGCTCGTGCCGGTACCCGAGTTTGCACAGCCGCCACATGGACGAAAGCGTCGGCGGCAGCGGTGCGATGGCGCTTGCCGTATTGCGTTGAGTGCCGTTAGGAGAGGACTTCATAGGCTGCACCCCGCTCATCCGCTTCCTGGAACCGTTGCGCCTGAAGGTCGAACATAGTCCGATACCGGCCGCTTAGCGCCATCAATTCGTCGTGTGTGCCCAGTTCGATTACGCGCCCATGCTCCAGAACACAAATGCGATCGGCGTGGCGGACCGTGGAAAATCGGTGCGAGATCAAGATGGTAGTGCAGTCTCGCGTGGCCGCCAGCAGGCGCTCGAAGATTTCGGCCTCGCCGCGCACGTCGAGTTGCGCCGTAGGCTCATCCAGCAATACGACACCTGCGCCCATCTTCACCGCCACCAGCGCTCTTGCCAGCGCCACGCGCTGCCACTGCCCCCCGGACAGGTCCGTTCCGCCTGCGTAGCCCTTGGCGAGCACGGTGTCCAAACTGGCGAAATTTTTCGCGCCCGCGGCTTCGAGCGCTTCGTAGATCAGCGGATCCGGCGCTCCGCTAGGCGCCACGTTATCTCGCATCGGCAATTCGAAACGAATGAAGTCTTGGAAAACGGCCGTGATCCGCGAACGCCAGGATTCCGGATCGAAGTTGCGCAGGTCCACGCCGTCTATTTCAATCCCGCCCTCCTGCACATCGTAGAGGCGGCACAGCAGCTTCGCGAGCGTCGTTTTTCCTGCGCCATTCTGTCCCACAATCGCGAGCGATGTGCCGGCGGGAATGGTCAGATCGAAGTGTTCCAGTACCGGAGCGCCGCCCGGATAAGCGAACGTCACATCGCGCAGACGGATCTCACGCGCGGGTTTTCCAGTTGCGGCTTCTTTGCCCAACGGGAGCTTGCCGGCCCGTTCTGCCGCTTCTCGCAAGCGCAGCACGGCCGCGACCGGCGCCGATGCTCCATCCAAGGCCCAATTCAAGCCGCCGAACGCGATTGCCGAAACTCCGACAGCGCTTTGCAGAAACGTCACCGCTTCTCCAAGACTGATTTGGTGCGCAAGCGCGGCGCTCGAGATCGACCAGAAAATCGCCACATTCGCGGCAACCACCAGCAAAATGCTGCCCGCCAGCGGACGCTCTCTCATGCGCGTCGCTGCATACTGCAACTCGTGCAATCGCGTGCGGCGCTGCACAAAACGATCCAGTGTCCAGCGCGCCAGGCCAAACAAGCGCAGCTCCTTGCTTGGCGGTGGATCGACGGCCAAGCGGTAGGCGTACTCGGCGTCGCGTTGTGCTCCCCGCACCTCCGGGGTGTTCCGGTCGCGCCAGACGCCGCTTTCGCGCAGCAGGTAATGCGTGGCAAGCCAAGCGCCTGCGAGCACCACGCCGGCCCACCAATGATAAGCCGCAACGATAGCCGCTGAGGCCAGCCCCGTCACCATCAGGATCATGCTGCTGGCAATGAAATCCACGTCGATCGAGAGTGGCGGGCCTGTCATTCCCAGATCGAAATCGCGCGCGACCGTGAGATCCGTGGTAAGCGAGGGGTCTTCCAAGTGTCCGATACCAGGCGGCCGAACGCAGGCTTCTGTTAGCCGGTCATAGAGCCACGCCGCGGTGCGGTCCCCGAGATTCGAGCTGACGGCGCGGTGGATCGGATTGAGCATCTGAAGAAGCACAAAGATCCCGCCTACGAATGCGAGCGGCAGTCGCCAGCGAGTGGCCGCTTCGCACCGCGCCGATGAGAACACCCATCGTTACCGCAAACGCCGCGGGCAGAATTCCAAGCAGTAACAGGCCCACCCACCACGCCGCCGCAAGCCCGGGACTCGCCCTCGGCAGCACGCTGAAAAATTTCCACTCTTTCCGCTCGGTTATCGTCACGCGCAGCTCACCTGTTCCGTTTTGGCCTCCATCGCAGTGTCGCGCAAAGGCGCCTCTGATGGATTGTAAGAAATTACCCGGGGAGAATCGTCCACGCCGCCTGGCATCGGAAAAGATCGGAGACGGCAGTGTAGTACTATTTCAGCCGCAAAACCGGGTTATAGGATTCGATCGGATTCCGTGATAGCCTGCCCACTTACAACAATTTACTTTGCATCACCGTAGAGTACCTCACCACTCGATCGCCAGAAAGGATACATCCGTCGATTGCTGCGCGCCAACCGTGTTCTAAAACAATTCGCCACGTTTTCGCGGAGCCTTTCAGCGGCTCTGCTGCTGGCCGTTTTGTCTTACGGGCAAACCAACTCGCTGACATTTCGACCGGCTGACGCTCAGTACAGCCTTGCGTTGGATCGCATGATTATGATCTCTGCGAATCCGAACCAACTGCACATCTACGATGCTGGTTCTAATTCCGACGTGATCGTCGCCTTACCTAGCGCGCCGTTGGATCTGTCGGTTAGCCCGGACGGGATGCATGCTGCCGTTGCTCACAGCGACGCCATTTCATACGTAAATCTTGGATCTGCTGTAATCGATCACGTCTTTACAGCGGCTGTTGGCACAGCGAATGTTGTGCTGTCTGCAAGTTACATTTACGTGCTGCCCAGCTACAATGGCAATCCTCTATCCATTGACATTGGCACCGGACAGGTGTCCTCTACAACCTCCGTCTATGCGTACGGTGGGCGTCTTGATCCTTCCACCAACTCGCTTTATGGTGCTCAAGACGGGATATCCCCCAGATAACTTGAATCGGTACGACATTTCTACCGGACCGATCACGCGCCAGATCTCGGGCCCCTATCACGGAGATTATCCCGTCTGCAGCGATCTTTGGTTTTCGCCCGATGGAACTAGAATTTACAGCGGCTGTGCGACCGTTTTTCGCTCTTCTAACGATCCCGCACGAGATATGACCTACGTGTCGACTTTGGCAGGCCTGAACAAGGTCCAGGCGCTCAGCGAGTCAGCGGCGATCAAGAGAGTAGCGGCAGTACCTGTCGCCTCCACCTATACTTCTCCCCCGCAAAGTGATGGGGAGGTCCATCTCTTTGAGAGCGATTATCTCAACCAGGTCGGCCGCTTCGTTATGCCGCCTTTCATCGTAGGCGCTAATAGTTATCCGGCGCATGCCCGCTGGGTGTTCTTCAACCGCGACTCGTCATCACTGTTTGTTGTGCTACAAGCCGATGGCTCCTCCGGTCTGCTGAACGATTACGCCATCACGACCATCGCTCTTGCTAATCCGGTGTCGTGCAGCGCGACTTTCTCCGTCTCGACCGCAACATCTGTAGGCTCTGGTTCGCTCGGGAGCGTAGACATAACCGCCGCAACGGGCTGCACGTTCCAGGCGGTCAGTAACGATCCATGGATTCAATTGGTCTCCGGCAGCTTCGGTTCCGGCGACAACACTCTTACTTATCTGGTTCGCCCAAATACGGATTCACAACCGAGGACCGGAACCATATCTCTTGGAAATCAGACACTCACGATCGCTCAGGACCCCGCGGTTAGTGCTTCCTCATTCAACAGATTGAGCGTCGAGGTGGTCGCCGCCGACTATAGCAAGTTGCTGGACAGCATAGTTTTTGTCGCCGCCGGCCCCAACGAGCTCCACATATACAATCCCGTTTCGCTGACTGACCAGACCGTGCCCCTCCCGGCTGCGCCGCTTTCACTTTCAGTGCGTCCGGACGGTTTTTACGCCGCAGTTGGCCACGCCGGCTGGATCTCTTATATCAATTTGCAAACTGCGTCGGTAGAACAGATCTTTCCTGTTGACACCGATGTTTCTGGACTCGTTCTCGCCAATAATGGCTATATTTATGCCTTCCCCCAACGAGATTGGTCTGACATTTACTCGCTCGAAATCGCGAGCGGCGCGTGGACACCGGTGAGCGCAATTTATAACGGAAGAGTACCGCGCTTGTACCAATCCGGCAAGTACCTGTATGTCGGAGGAAACTGGTTCTCGAAATGGGACATTACGCAAGGGCCCGCCACCCTGATTGGAGCTCCTTTAGGCCTCCTCTCCACTTGTGGAAATCTGTGGCTGACGGAGGACGGAACCCGTCTATTCACCGCCTGCGGCGCCGTCTACACGTCTTCCGAAGTTCCTTCACAAGACCTCAATCCAAACGGAACGCTCTCGGGAAATGGAGGCATACGCTGGGCCGCGGAGTCGATACAGCAACAGGAAACCGCCGTTATCACCTCGCAAACTACAACTCATACGGCCGACGATACGAAATTACAGATCTATGGAGACGCTTCGCTTAGCCTGAACAGTCAAACCACGCTGCCATCGTTCGCTGTAAACGGAAACAACTATACAAGTCATGGCCGGTTTGTCTTTTGGAACACAGCGGAATCGAAACTCTTTTCCGTGGTCCAGGCCGATAGTACTGCCGGTTTGCTGTCCGATTACGCAGTTTATACCCTGGATGAATCCAGTACCCTGCCGC
>CAWBDW010000074.1:0-11655 GCA_963787545.1 uncultured Acidobacteriaceae bacterium | reverse complement strand
GCAAAGTTCCACTCGGTGGTATAAACCTGTTTCCAATAATCCGGGTTTGCGATCACCTGCAACTTTTGAATCGGCGCATTGGCGATTTCATCGTTGTCTCCGAAGGTTTCCACGCGGCCGACCCTCGGGGCTAGGCCGACGTGTGCTTCGATCGAGCGGACCCATGAGCACCTCAGAAAACATACAGCGAACAATACTCCCTATACCGGACCAGCGTCACGTGGGCTTAACTACGTACGACGCCAAGGACCCGGATACCAAATATCCGCCCATCCGGGAATTGCGGCCGCCGGCGGGCGCGCCTAATGTTCTGATTATTCTGCTCGACGACGTCGGTTTTGGCGCCTCCAGCGTCTTTGGCGGTCCGTGCCGGACGCCGAACTTCGAGCGGCTGGCAGCTGATGGCCTGCTCTACAACCGGTTTCACACCACCGCGCTGTGCTCGCCCACCCGTCAAGCCCTGCTTACCGGTCGCAATCATCATTCGGTCAACATGGGGAGCATTTGCGAACTAGCGACGTCGGCGCCAGGCTACAGCTCGGTGCTGCCGAAGAGCACGGCCCCTCTTGCGATGACGCTCAAGCTCAACGGCTATGCGACCGCACAGTTCGGCAAGTGCCACGAGGTGCCCGTATGGGAGACGAGTCCAATGGGTCCTTTCGATCAGTGGCCCACCGGCGGCGGCGGATTCGAGTACTTCTATGGATTCATCGGCGGTGAGACGAACCAGTGGTACCCGGCGCTTTATGAAGGCACCACGCCGGTAGAGCCGGACAAGACGCCAGAGGAGGGGTATCACTTCACCGAAGACATGACCGACAAGGCGATCAAGTGGGTTCGCCAGCAAAAGGCGTTAATGCCTGACAAGCCGTTCTTCGTCTATTTCGCGCCGGGAGCCGCGCACGCTCCACACCACGTCAGCAAGGAGTGGATCGACAAATACAAAGGCAAGTTCGACCAGGGGTGGGACAAACTGCGCGAGGAGATCTTCGCCCGCCAAAAGCAGCTCGGCGTGATCCCGCCGGACTGCGAGCTTACGGAACGGCATCCTGAAATTCCGGCTTGGGATACCGTTTCACCCGACATGAAACCGATCCTGGCCCGCCAGATGGAGGTGTATGCGGCTTTCATGGAGCATACCGACCATCACATCGGACGGCTGATCGACACGCTTCAGGATTTAGAGGAATTGGACGACACGCTGATTTACGTAATGATCGGCGACAACGGCGCGTCAGCAGAAGGAACTCTGAATGGGCTCTTCAATGAGACGTGCATAGGTAATGGCATGGCGGGAATGGAAACGTTGGAATTCCTGAAGAGCAAGATCGACGATTTCGGCGGCCCGAAGGCCTACAATCACTTTGCCGTCGGTTGGGCGCACGCGATGGACACACCCTATCAATGGACCAAACAAGTGGCATGGCATTGGGGCGGCACACGCAACGGGACCATCGTGCACTGGCCTGCGGGCATCAAAGCCAAGGGAGAGATCCGAACTCAGTTTCATCATGTAATCGATGTCGCGCCGACGATTCTGGAAGCGTCGGGCCTACCTCACCCGGTGACTGTCAACAGCGTGCAGCAGGCGCCGATAGAGGGCGTCAGCATGCTGTATTCGTTCGACGACGCCAAAGCCGCCGACCGGCACGAGACCCAGTATTTCGAGATGTTCTGCAACCGTGGCATCTACCACAAGGGCTGGACAGCAGTAACCCGGCACAGCATACCTTGGGACGTCACGAAACCGATGCCGGCGTTTGACGATGATGTCTGGGAGCTGTATGACACGAACACAGACTGGAGCCAATCGAAAGACCTGGCCAAAGAAGATCCGGAAAAGCTGCGTGAACTGCAGCGGTTGTGGTTGATCGAGGCTGCTAAATACAGCGTTCTCCCCCTCGATGATCGAAGAATCGAACGTTTTAACCCGGACCTAGCCGGCCGGCCTCAGTTGATCAAGGGCAATCGGCAAATTCTATTCAGCGGCATGGGGCGGTTGAGCGAAAACTCGGTCGTGAACATCAAAAACAAATCCCACTCGGTAACCGCCGACGTCGTTGTTCCGAAATCTGGCGCAGAAGGCGTGATCGTCGCGCAAGGTGGCGCGTTCGCCGGTTGGAGCCTCTACACCAAAGACGGGAAGCTTAAATATTGCTACAACTTACTTGGAATCAAGCTGTTCTACGCCGAGTCGGACAAGCCGATTCCTACGGGTCAGCACCAGGTTCGGATGGAATTCCAATATGATGGCGGCGGCCTGGCGAAGGGTGGCAACGCGCTGCTTTATGTGGATGGCAAAAAGGTGGGCGAAGGCCGCGTAGAAGCAACGGTGCCGATGATTTTCTCGGCAGACGAGACCTGCGATGTCGGGAAGGGAACCGGCTCGCCGGTTTCACCCGAGTACGACGCGAAACACAATGAGTTCAGTGGTCAGGTGAACTGGGTTGAAATCGACATCGGCACGGATTCAGTGAATCTTGACCACCTCATCTCGCCCGAACAACGCTTGGAACTCGCCATGGCACGACAGTAAACGGCGCGGCTCACTTGATTTTCTGTGGGACTCTGAAGGCCAGCGAGATACCAAAAATCTCGTTTGTGTCCCAGCCATCCGGCAGGCTAACCGACTGTAATAAGTAGTAGGGCCGAATGGAGAATGAATCAGCGATGGGCAGCCGTACTCCCGCTTGGAAGCGGTTCTGGGTGTAGCTGCCGCCACCGTTGGCGAACGGGTTATATCCGGGAACGATGAAGAACTCATTGTTCACCACCAGCACAGGACGCCGCGCCGTGCGAAGCGGCAAGATGTATTCGAAGCCGGGGCGAAATCGAAGACGTGCTGAAGCAGGTCTGTTATCAGGAAACCGTCCTTCGATGAGCGTGCGGAGGGTCGGCCGCCACAAGCCCCGGGAAGTGCTCAAAGTGACATTGAGTTGCAGTCGGTTTTCGTAAGCAATGGTGGGGTTTCCAGGAAAGCGTTGATACCGATAAATCGGTATCAACGTGAGCCAGGGCCGCAGACGGAAGGCTACGCCGGCTTGCGCGAAGTACTCGAACAGGTTTGACGCTCCCCCGTCGAACCGCTCATGAAATTCGGCATCAAGAGATTTATTCACCGAAAGACCGGCGGAAATTCCCTGATCGAGCCACAGCCCTATCTGCTTCTCATCTTCGGGATCTTCAGGCTTCTGTTGTTGCTGAGCTCTAGCCGGTACCGCCAGCACGCAACTGCACAGGACCGCAATGACGCAGCCTATACGCCGCATCGTAACCCACCCAATTCTGGAGTCTCTCCCGTGCTCTCGTAGTCGACGGTAGCTTCGTCGTCCGAGAAATTCTTAAGAGTTGAAGAGGCACGGCGTTCAGAATCGGGATTAACTAAGAGACCTACGCGCCAGATTGAATATAGGCCCTTTTGCACGCTGATCAACTTCACCCCACAAGAGTCACTTTGCCGGTCGCGAGATCATAAACCCCCCCGAGAACTTTGAGCCGCTTGCCCTCGACGTAGTGAGCGAGGGTAGGCTCGCTCTTCAGCTTTGCGACGCCAGCGCGTACATTCGCCACAATGGCCCGATCCAGGTCCTTCTCGCCACCCGTAGTCACCAAGCCAACCAGATCCCGAATCGACTGTGGCAGCCCCTGATCCTTGGTTTCGAGCGCCGCTTTCACCGCACCGCACTGACTATGCCCTAAGACCATTACAAGCGGCGCACCTAACACTACGACTGCATATGCGATGCTTCCCTTTACGGTAGCTCCCGCCCCACTGATCACGTTTCCGGCCACGCGTATAACGAATAGATCGCCCACGCCTTGATCGAAGAGAATTTCTGGGGGGACGCGCGAGTCGGCGCAACCGACGATCACGGCATCGGGGGCCTGTCCGCCTGCGAGTTTGGAAAAGTCGGCCGGGCTTTGCCGCGGATTCAGCGTTTTGCCAGCCACAAAACGCTCATTTCCTTCCATCAGATCTTTCACCGCCTCATCGGCGGTCGCGTGCCGCGACTGCGCGGCGAGGGCAGCTACTGGAAGCAATGCAATAAACTCGCGTCTCCGCATAATTGTGCTGTACGCAATACTCCGCAGTGTTCCCCGCCCGTGACTCCATTCGCAAGAGAGGCAGTGTTGGCTGCCAACTGCGAACTCGAATTTCGATTGGTATTAAATTCTCAAGTCGTAGGCCGACGCCTCATTCAGAAGGACCGCCACGTTAGATTGCACAGTTGATCGGCGGATCTTGTTTTTTTTAGCCAATAGGCAACTTGATGTTGGCCCGTAAGGTCGATTTCGCTATACAATCACGCGCAGTTCAGGTGTCTCCGAGCGCCGTGGAGCACGAAATTTGATCCCGGAGCTAAGCATGAAATCTCGCCAATCAATTACGATGATTGCAAGCGTCCTCAGCCTGATCCCACTGGCGCCTTACGAACGAGTAGTCGCGAAGTGTTTACGAATCCTGGAGAGTAGTTTCCGAGTTGTGCCTGCATGACGGGCAATCCGGACAGAGCCGAATGTTCGAAAGGCCAATTGGGGTTCATTCATGTCCTTCTCTCGAGGACGATATGCGTCGCGCGTTCCGTGGCTTTATGCTCCGTGACAGAGAAGCCAAGCGCCGGAAGGTCGAGACCGTCGAACAGCGCCTCGCCTTTACCGAGTGCCACGGGTGCAAGCGCAAGGTGCAGGCTATCGATCAGGCCTGCTTGCAGATATTGCCGAACGGTAGAAACTCCGCCCCCGACCTTGATATCCTTTTGCCCTGCTGCTTCCTTCGCCAGCCTGAGCGCCTGTTCGATTCCGCTCGTGACAAAGTGGAAGGTTGTCCCCCCCTGCATCACCAACGGTTCGCGCTCATGGTGAGTCAGGACAAACGTTGGAGCATGATAGGGTGGATTCTCGCCCCACCATCCTTTCCATGAGTGGTCCAGCCATGGCCCGCGTACCGGACCGAACATGTTGCGACCGAGAATGAAGGCACCGAAGTTTTCCATTGACCGCTCTGCGAACTCGTTGTCGACATCCGTCGATCCGCCCTCCTGCCCATGCATCGCGCAGAACGTTTTCGTATGGAAGAACCATTGGAATATATCGGTACCGCGCTTGCCTAATGGATCGTTAACGCTCTGCTCAGGCCCAGCACTGAAGCCATCCAAAGAAACCCCAAAACCTGCAACTCGCACCTTCGGCATATCCATGATCTCCGGGTTTCATGCTATCGCTTGAGGCTCAGGTCGCTGACTTTTGGAGGATGGAAATTTGCGAGTCCTCGGCCGTTTTGGGGAATTGAGCCCAGGCATTGTCCCGTAGACGCTATCCAGAAAAATCGAGTGCAAGTGTTTGTGAAGTCGGATTCCATGTCACTCTCTGCCGCCATGGCAAGAATTGACAGCCGGGAACCGATCCTAATGCTGGACGACTTCGTTCTCACTTCTGAAGAATCCAGTCGGGATCGAGACACATCGAAGGGGCTGAGGAAGCTTAGATGTTGAAATCCTTGAAAATTCTTGAGGACGAGATCGCTTCTTGGCCGAACATATCGGTTCATCCACACCGCTTTGCCGCCAAAGAATTCCTTGTCGGAAATGCAGAAGTCGGGCACGTTCACGCCAGATTTTGTCAACGAACTTCAGGGACAGGAGACTAGAGCAGTTCGTACCAGTAACAGCCAAGCGAGCCGTCAAACACGCGCTCGCCGTTTAACTTTGAACCTTCTTCAGCAGCTTGGCTCACATCCCGACGCTGATTTCAAGAACATTTTTAATCGAAAATATTCAAACTCCAGAAAACCTATTATGTACGTTTAAAAATCGCGCTAAGCGGCCGAAATAAGAGGTAGATAAAAGGGGGTCGGGCTGTGATTCTGCCATTCCTCGCAGAGACGAATCGCTCTTTAGCGTTTGTGATTCCCTGAAGATATACCGCTGCTACAGTAGATCCATGCAGGTATCGAAATGGGGCAATAGCTTGGCAATCCGCCTTCCTGCGGCCGTTGTGGAGGCGTTGGGACTAAAAGAAGGCGACAATATCGAAGTTACTATCGGCGGCACACGCAATTTCAAGATAGAGCGCGACCGGCGAAGGGAGAAGGCCCTAGACCGGCTTCGCCGATCGGACTGGACACTCCCCTCCGGCTGGCGCTTCAACCGTGAAGAAGCCCATGAGCGGTAAAAAGCCGTTCCTGGACACCAACATCCTCATTTATGCTCACATCGGAAGCAGGGACCAGCGCGCCGTCATCGCTCAACAGCTCATCGAAGCCGGGGGCATTATAGGGGTGCAGCAGCTAAACGAGTTTGTGTCAGTAGCGCGCCGCAAGCTCAAGAGATCCTGGAAAGAAGTGCTGACCGCTCTGGCTGACATGCGTATTTTGTGTCCCGATCCAATCCCGATTTCCGTGCAAATGCACGATGCTTCGCTCGTTATCGCCGAACGCTACGGTTTCAGTATTTACGATTCGCTTGTGATTGTCGCGGCACTCGAAGCGGATTGCGACACCCTATATTCGGAAGACATGCAGAGCGGCCAAGATATCGAGGGGCTCACTATTCGTAATCCGTTCTGAGCAAGCGCGCACTAGCATCGGCTTCTCGACTTTGACATTCCCCATCAGGTTACGTTCGCCAGGTTGTTTCGCCCATCGTTTCAACGGAACGTTTGATCATCCAGTCTGTTCAAATCAGCATCCGGGTTGAGTACGCCGAGCGTTATCACGGCAAATGTGAACACGTTCGTGTGGGGCTCCAGATGGCCGCCAAACGCACGATCTCCTGTTGACAATGTGATGTGAGCATGCACTCGCCCGCCCAGCACGTAGCCGTTCATCCCAATAATGTCCGCCGGACCGGTTGGGTCGCGCACAAAAACGTCGGTAGAAGGAAAGTTGCGATTGGCAACGGCATGCACTTGGTAATTTCGAACTGAGCCCATGCCGGCCAGAATCGCTGCGTTCTTGATCCCCTGTTGCTTCACCATCGATTCGATACCGGCCAGCAGGTCTGTATTGTATTTGAAGCGAAGCAGTACCACGCGCTGAAACTGAGTAGAAATCGCGTAGCCGCTTGGAACCGCACTGCTATTCGGCCTCTTGTCTTCGACGGGATTTGCCGGGCGTGTGACTTCTTTCTTTGTCTGTTGGGCGATAACGGGCGGCAGTGCTAAACCAAGTAGGAGAGTCAATCTGATGTGGTTGCGCATAGGCGAATTCCGATTAAGGATATTATCAACGCTTCTCACGGCGCTTTTATGACTGCGAGCAATACAACAAACACCGACATAAGCCGGCGCGAATTCATTGTGCTTCCGGCGGGTGCGGCTGTCGCGGGTTCTCTCTCGGCTTCCTCGAGCGATGTCGGATGGCAGCGCAAAATTCGCCGCGTTGGGCAACTGAATATGACCGAGCACGATCCGGTCGAAATGAACGTCGAGCAGTGGGCCGATTATTGGGCGAGTCTCAAGGTCGACGCCGTTCTGGTGAGCGTCACCGGTATCCTCGCCTTCTACCAGACGAAGGTGCCGTTCCACCGGAAGGGCAAGTACCTTGGTAACCGGGATTTTTTCGGTGAGTGTTGTGCGGCAGCGAGGAAACGTGGGCTGCACGTCGTCGCCCGGATGAGCCCCGATTTGAACTGGGCTGATGCTGTTGCGGCGCATCCAGAATGGTTTCAGCGCGACGCCACTGGCCGGCCGGTCGCTCACACCGAAGATGCGCGGCTGTTCCGCACATGCATGTTCACCACGTACATGACCGACTATATGCCGGCCATCATGCGCGAAGTGAATTCGTTGTACGATGTCGACGCGCTGTTTACGAACGCCTGGCCGCCTCTGGGCCACCTGCCGGTATGCCACTGCGCCGTTTGCAGCCGACTGCCCGCCTCAGGAACCATCGAGTACTGGGACCGCTTCAATGAGCGAACGGTGTTCCTGTGGAAACTCTACGATTCGATTGCAAAGGAGAAGCGTGCGTCCAATTTCTACTTCGCCAATCTCGGCGGCGGAATTCGCTCGACCGCGAATTTGGTCGCGCTCGGTGAACTGTGCGAGTGGTTCCAATGCGACAATCAGGGCCGCGGCGGAGACAACACGCCAATCTGGGCATGCGCTTCGCAGGGCCGTGTGTGCAATGCCGTCCAGCAAGGAAAGATGGCGACCAATGTAACTGGCGCGTGGTCCACCGGCCCGGTGAGGTGGCGCTATGTTGCGAAGTCCGAACCCGAGCAGCGCATGTGGTTCAACGAGACCGTCGCCAGCGGCATGGTTCCTTATCACCACATCATCGGAGCCGAAAGCGGCCTGGGCGAGGACCGCAGAGTTCTCGAACCGGCACGCGAATTCTTTCAATGGACTGCGAGGCACGATCCGCATTTTCGGAATAAACGATCAATCGCTAACATCGGCGTCGTGATGGGACAGCGGACGAACCTGTTTTACAAGCCACCGACCGGGGTGAACGTAACGGACTACATGAACGGTCTGTATTCTGCGCTTCTCGAGGGCCGCTTCTTGTTCGATTTTGTGCATGAAGATAAGTTGTCGGCCGACGAGCTGCGCAAATACAAGGCTTTGATTCTGCCCAACGTCGCGCTCTTGAGCGATCGGCAATGTATTCAGATCACCGAGTTCGCCGCGCGCGGCGGCTCAGTGCTCGCGACTTTCGAGACAAGCATGTACGACGAGCGCAATCGCAAACGCTCGGATTTTCGTCTCGCGGATCTGTTCGGCATTCACAAGGCCGGTGAGATAAAAGGCACAACCGGCAACGCATACTGCGCCCGCATGGAGCGCCGGCACGAAATCCTCAACGGTTTCGCGAACACGCACTGGATAGCCGGCGCGGAATATCGGCTGCCGGTGGCGCCCGTCGATTCCCCGATCTTGACAGTGGTTCCCGGTTCGGTCGCCTATCCGCCGGAGTTATCGTACCCGGATCCTTCGCACACAAACGAGCCTGCAATAGTCGTCCGCGAAAAGGGCCAGAGCCGGCTGATCTACTTCCCGGGCGACGTGGGGCGGACGTTGTGGCGTTCCGGTCATGGCGACCTGAGTCTGCTGCTGCGAAACTGCATCCGGTGGATCGCACGCGATGAGTCGCCGGTGGTCATCACGGGCGACGGTCTCGTGGAAGCCTTTGCCTGGGAAACAGAGCCCGGCTTCGCCGTACACGTTCTCAACTACACGAATCCGGCTGCACACAAAGGCTGGATCCGCGAATTCTACCCGATCGGTGAGCAAACCGTTCGCATGAAACTGCCCGAAGGACGCAAGGTCTCGCGCTTGGAACTGCTGCATGCGGGGGCAACACTGCCGTTTTCGCAATCTGAAGGGACAGTCTCATTCACGATTCCGAACGTTCTGGATTATGAGGTCGCGGCGCTATATACCAGCTGAATGTGAAGTTGATGGGTTCCCGGATGACTCGTGGAGCACGTGCATTCGGCGACTTAGGCGACGCCGAGGGGACTTTTCGGTACGTATGTAGCCGACAGGTTCCGAAAGGGCGAGCGTACCACTCTGAATTTGGTGAGAGGGGCGCCCTTTTGACGGTGCGTTCGGTCGTGCGGCCCGCCGTATAATTGAGACCGAAATGGATTATCGGGAGATCATCACAATCGAGCCCGACAAAATGGGTGGTAAACCCTGCATTCGAGGTCTTCGAATTACTGTTTATGACGTGCTTGATTATCTCGCATCGGGCATGTCAGAAGCGGACATTCTTGCGGATTTCCCCGATCTGACTCGCGATGACCTCCGCGCATGTCTCGCCTTTGCGGCTGACCGTGAGCGACGCCTTGTGTCAATACCCGCGTGAAGCTTCTGCTGGACGAGAACCTCTCACCGACATTGGCCAAAACTCTCGCCGAGATCTATCCAGACACGGCTCACGTTCGGGAATTCGGCTTGCAGGCCGCCCCTGATCCCGAGGTGTGGGCACATGCGGCAAACCACGGCTATACAATCGTGACGAAAGACGCAGACTTTCACCATCGCAGCCTTCTGCATGGCCCGCCGCCTAAAATAATTTGGATCCGCCTCGGAAACTGCACCACTCACGATATCGCAGACCTCCTGACAGCCAGAAGTGAGCAGGTGAAAGCGTTTCTTCAATCAACCGCGCACTCGTTTCTGGTCCTCGCCTGAGTCAGGCGATGTTCTAGGTACTGGCCAGCTCGCCGGAGGGAAAACCCATTCCCACCAAAATGCCGTCACCCAAATCAACGCGGTATTGTAAATCGAAACGTGGAGCCACAATTTAGTTCCGATTCCACCCAAATCCGGCCACCAATGCGCTCCACGATCTTCTTGCAAATTGCAAGTCCAATGCCGCTGCCGGCGTATTCCTTGCCATGCAAGCGACTGAAGGCCTGAAAGATCTTTTCCGCATAGGCCTGGTCGATGCCGATTCCGTTGTCCTTTACTGCACAAATCCAGAAGTCGTCTTGTGGTTCGACAGAAATATGAATACTTGGACGCCGGTCACCGCGATATTTGATTGCATTTCCGATGAGGTTCTGGAACAACTGAACAAAACCGGCCTCCTCAACCAAAATCTCCGGCAAATGCTCGTAGACGACGCTTGCGCCAGTCTCCGCGATCGTCGACGCAAGGTTCATCAAACCTTCCTCGATCGCTGTGCTAAGGGGCACTCGACGAGCTGGCGTTATGACCTGACTCGAAACTAGAGCATAGTTCAGCAAGCTATCGATGAGCCAGGACATGCGCTCGATATCATTCTGAGTATTACGCAACAATTCCACGGTTTCGCGATCGTTCGATTTCGCCTTCAACCTGCCCAGGGCAATTCGAACTTGCCTTAACGGGGCTTGCAAGTCATGAGAAGCGACATGGGCGAACTCCCGCAAATCCGCATTTGAGCGTTCCAGCTCCGCGGTGCGTTCAGCGATTCTGGCCTCGAGCTGCGCGTTTAGATCGCGGACTTCCTTCTCTGCCCTAACGCGCTCGGTGATGTCCAATGCATGCCCAAGAACATGCGGCGGCAATTCCGGTGCATCGCTCAATACATTCCGGTACATCCAAATTCGCTGATCACCGTCCCTCGTCATCAAGCGCATAAGTCCGGCGTCAATGCCCTTGCTACGAATGCGGGCCAGATACGAGGCAAATAGCGGGCGGGTCTCGGGGTCGAGAAAGGAGTCCAAGGAAACTCCGACTCCCGCATCCGGAGAGTAGCCTAGCGATTGCGCGGCGGCCGGGTTGATCCAAAGTAATACTCCCTCCAGATCGTGACAACACATGAGGCCCAGGCTATTCTCTGCAAGACGACGATAAAATCCCGCCTCTGAACGGCTCATCAAGTCCGGCGACCAAGACTCTACGTCGATGAATTTATGAATCCACACGACAGGCCCCCAACCCTGTATTCAATAAGGGACCGGCAATCGGTAACAGAATGCTCATGAGATGCTACGCCTGACCAGTATTGCTTACGGGAAGTGTTTCACGCGCAGTCCGCCGGATGGTGAATAGATGCAGTCTGCCACTACCTAGCTGTCTGACCGCCGATATGCGAACTTGGTCGCCGGGATTAAGCGGCTCCTTCGGCAAGTGTCTGATTTCGGTATAGCATGTGTATTCAATGAGTGGTCACATGTGCGGAGCGTCTCGCTGGAACCGGGCTTCCTGCTTTACTGGACC
>CAWBDW010000073.1:0-4657 GCA_963787545.1 uncultured Acidobacteriaceae bacterium | reverse complement strand
ATTTCCCGATGATGTACGTGAAATCTCCGCTCGACAGTTGGCCGGGATCCCAGAAGGCCAGGCATATCAGTAGCTTGTGGGCTCAGTCGACATTCCGACGAAAGATAGGACCATGGACCCTCAAGATTCCAGAGGATGACTGAATAAAATTGAACGGAATCCAGAACCGACTGGCCCTCGCAGACACTTTGCCCCTTCCAGGCCGCTTAATAGCGACTAACGATCCTCCCTTTGGTGGTCGCGTATTCTATGTCGACAAGGGAATACGACACTGGGTCGTCTCCGCTTCATATTTCGAACCGTATGGATATATATGGCCTACCGACGTCACCCAAGTAACGGCGCGGGAAATTCGCGATCTGAAGATCGGTGGCCCGCTACCCTGGCCATGGACCGAATCAGATATGCATAACCCGCCCAAGAATGATTGGACCACTTTGCGGGAGATTTCTACATGCACCTTGCGCGGAACGGGTGTGGAATTCGGGGCCGGTACCGCACCTCTATGCATTCCGCCCCGGTGCGATGTAAAATTTGCGGATTTGTTCTCTAAGCCTCAGTTGTTTCAGCGCAGTTACAAATCGCAATTGGATGCTAATCCAGATTTCGTTGATCTGGACTACATTACTACCATCGAACAGATTAGAGGGGTTCCGGACGAAAGCCTGGATTTCATTGCTGCTTGCCACGTCATAGAGCACACGCGCAACCCCATACAGGCAGTTGTTCAATCGTTCAAACGGTTGAAGTCAGGCGGCAAACTTGTCCTCATAGTGCCGGATCAGCGTTTGACGTTCGACAAGACACGTGAACTAACGACGCTAGAACACCTGATTGAAGACTACCAGCACCCAGATACCAAGCGTGATGAACAGCATTACTATGATTACTGCCGGAACGTTTGTCATGTTTCGGAACCGACCTTAGACTCCTTTGTAAAATCGGCGATCGAAAGAGACATGGATCTTCATTTTCATGTGTGGACGTATGAAAGCTTCGTCAGTCTTATCGCGTATATCAACCGGCTTTTGGTATCTTGGTCCAGTGTTTGGTCACATCCGCCTGGAACGGGTGATATCGCGAATGAATTTTATTTTGTCCTTACGAAGTAGTGTTTCCGCAACCTATTGTCCCGTTGCGGGCTGGAACTGCTGGCCCGGCACGAAATCCCTTCGGCCCAGCTAGTCAGAACGGAAGAACCCTAGATGTCTCTCAAAGCCTCAAACTCAGCTCACGTACGGAGTGCACACAATGTGCCCCGCGTGGGCATCTCACGGCATCTGCTGCTGTTGCTCTCCATTTCGGCAACTCTGTTGATTGTGTGGTCTTTCGCGGTGCCTATCTTCGAAGCACCTGACGAAGAAACTCATTGGCAGTATGCTCGCTACGTTCACGACCACTGGCGGATACCGCTGTATGGTCCCGCGATGTGGGAGGGGAACCAACCACCTCTATACTACTGGATCATTGCGCCCACGGCGCGCTCGTTTGTACTTCCGCTACCGGAACGATTTGTCGACGTTAGCGGAAATTTCATTTTTCCATGTGCACCGCGCTTCTATAACGATTGTATTTCGGACTTTCGTAAGTATTGGCCATTACGCTCCGCACGGATTTTGACCGCTCTCTTGTCCGTCGTAACGGTGCTCTTCACTTACCTAACTGCTTATGAAGCTACAGGCAGTTGCCTCACAGGTATCCTTGCCGGCAGTTTAACCGCACTCCTTCCCCAGTTCACATTTCGCGGCATGAACCTGAGCAACGATGCGATGGTAGCAACTACATCTGCAATTGCAACGTACTTTTTGGTTCTCTTAATTCGGCGAGACTTCTCCTGGAGCAACGGCTGCTTTGCCTCATTATCGGTTGCGGCCGCAATTTTATCTAAACTCAACGCTTTGATTTTCTTGCCCATGCTTCTTTTTGTATTGATATCGGGTCCTTCTAGTTGGAAGGTAAAGTTCAAGCATACAAGCGTGCTTTTGATAACCTTTATTTTTATCCTTCCGTGGTTAATCCGAAATAGAATCTTGTACGGTGATATATTCGCGAGCGAAGCGATGCTTACGGCAGTACCGATTTTCATAGACAAAAAATCAATCATGTCACCGTACTTCCGCCATTTCTTTCCTGAACAGTTTGCAAAATCCTTTGTTGGTGTGTTCGGCGGAATGAATGTGTATATGTCTGATTGGGTGTACGGGATCTTCGCTATCACGGCGGTTGTAGCGCTAATTGGTTTCGCGATGGCGGTAGTACGGCGGGTCATCGATCTTCGTTTAGCCGTTATACTTTGCGCATTGCCGCTCCTCGCGACAGCCGAAGCTGTTTGGTTGAACTTAACCGTTAGCCAGCCTCAAGGGCGCTATTTATTTCCGGCATTATCGGCCGTAATGATAGTTACCGCGATTGGATTGGAACGATTGCCAAAGTGGAACCCGCAACTGAGCTATTTGGCAATCGCGCTTTTTGGTGCTATTAATCTGTACGCCTTATTCGGAATCGAGGTCCGTACATATTGGCTGCCATATTCTGGATCGAGGGTCGCCTTGAGTGAAAACGCCGGAGTCCCTTGGACATTCATGACCAGTCCTGCCGGGCCTATAGTCCCTGGTGGGCGATTTGGGCAGACATTTATTGCTAACAGGGCGAATCTAGCGGCGGTCGAAATCGAAGTGGCCACTTACGGCAAGAGAATCCCCTCGGGTTTCGTGAAGATCCATCTCCGGCATAGCCCGGAAGAGAACGACGATATCGCGATGGCTACGATTCCTGCTTACAATCTTACTGATAACGGGTTCGCGCGATTGACGTTTCCTCCAATTGCGGACTCAAATGGTAAGTCCTACTATGTGTTTCTCGAAGCGGAAGCACTTCCAAAGGGATATCCGATCACAGTTTGGACTAGTAGAGGTAAAGGTGATGTTTACCCTCAAGGGCAATTCTTCCTAGATGGACGCCCAACCGCTTATGACACATCCTTCCAGGCATTCAGTGCTATCGCTTGTCCAACCTGTGGTCAATCTGCAATGAACCAGTCGAATGAAGGACGGTGGCACCCACCATTCTAAAACACGAAGACCCAGCAAAAACGATTATGCCCGTAAACTTCTGTAAATAGGCGAGTGCTGCCGAGCCCGAGGGGCGAGGCAGAGCGAGCCAAACAGAATCTCCTTAAAATGTTTTTGACGAAAACGTTTCGAAAGGAGAGAACCGAATGGCTCGCAAGAGCAACGATAGCGAACTGAGACAGACATGGCAAGCAGCGGCGGCATCGGGCGATGACGGCATGCGCGCCTTGGTGCAGCGGGTGGTGCAACAGGTGCTCGAGGCGGAGATGAGCAGCTTTCTGGCGGCCGAGAGTTATGAACGTACGCCGGGGCGGCGGGGATACCGGAACGGCTACAAGCCGCGGCTGCTGAAGACGCGCGTGGGCGAACTGGAACTGCTAGTTCCGAAAGACCGGGATGGCGAGTTTCAGACCGAGCTATTCGAACGCTATCAGCGCAGTGAGAAAGCGCTGGTGCTGGCGATCGTGCAGATGTACGTGGAAGGAGTCTCGACACGCAAGGTGCGCGACATCACCGAAGCGCTGTGCGGGCTGGAGATCGGCAAGAGCCAGGTTTCGGCTCTGGCGCAGAAGCTGGACGAGGAGATCCAGCAATGGCGCGAGCGTGCCATCGAGAACAGCTATCCATACCTGATGATCGATGCACGCTATGAAAAAGTGCGGCGCGGCGGTGAGGTGATCAGCCAGGGCGTGCTGCTTGCGGTGGGTATCAGCGCGGAAGGATTACGCGAGGTGCTGGGGGTGTGGGTGGCGGACTCAGAGAGCGAGGCGAGTTGGGGCGAGGTGTTCAGCGATCTGAGCCGGCGTGGGCTGCGCGGGGTGCGCTACGTGGTTTCCGACGATCACCAGGGGATGCGCAGAGCCATTGATCGACACTTCCAAGGAGTGCTGTGGCAGCGCTGCCAGGTGCATTTCGTGCGCAATATTCTGAATCACACGGCGAGGCGTGAAAAGGCGTTTGTACTGGGACTGCTGAAGGCGATCACCGAAGCTCCGACGTTGGTAGCGGCACGCCAAGCGCTGGCCGAAGCAGTCGAGGTGCTCGGCCGACGGGGGCCGAAAGCGGCGGCTGTGCTGGAGGCCTGCGGGGAAGAGATCTTAGCCGTGTACCAGTTACCCGAAGCGCATCGGAAACGGATGCGCTCGACTAACATGCTGGAGCGAGTCAATCAGGAGATCAAACGCCGCACGCGAGTGATCCGCATCTTCCCTAACGAACAGGCCTGCGTGCGCCTGGTCAGCACCCTGATGATGGAGCTCAATCAGGAATGGATGGAACGCATTTATCTCAACATGGAGGTGGTCACAGACATGTCCGCGGCCGAGCCGGGCCAAGCGGCGGCCTGATTCACTGCCTCCGTTCCGGGCTTCGCCCTCCACTCCGGCAGCGAATCGAATAAGGAACTAGGATTGATTAACTTGGGAGATTCAATTTACAGAACTTTGCGGGCTTGACTGCAAAAACTATCGCCTAAACGTGGACCCGGGTTTGACAAGCTGTCGCTCAGAGCTTTGAGACACCGTCAGTTCAGCATCGACCATGATGTTCACAAGTTCTCGGATTCCGACACGATGTCGCCAGCCTAG
>CAWBDW010000072.1:0-4745 GCA_963787545.1 uncultured Acidobacteriaceae bacterium | reverse complement strand
GTTTATAACCTTTGGGACGAATAGCGCATACAATATCCGGACGAATCACGTCCATGCCATTTTGCAAACCGATGTCCCGGTGGACCGGGCTCTGACGTACCTGAAGGCTCGCGCGACGTTCGTGCTGAAGACACATCATCCGGATCGCCGGCGGTTCTGGGCTAAACATGGAAGCACTCGCTATCTGTGGAATCGCGCATCGCTGGCGGCCGCCTTGGATTACGTGATGAACCGGCAAGGAGTTCGTATGGAACTGTGGATATGCGAATCGATCTCATAAAGCTCCAATTGCACGCTATTCGAAACGACTTTTTCAGGACGCACAATTTGCGTCACTTCGAGAATATTCCGGCCTGAGAATCGCAAGAGCGTAGAGTCATTTACGACCTCCGATCGCTGAAGGTGAGCATGAGTTCGAACGCAGCCGCCTCGGGAGCGAGGTACAGTTGTGTTTCGGAGCCATGATCGAAGCGATTGGCGTCTTGCTCGCCTTCACGACTTACGGCACACACCCTGCTTAACTGACTCACCCGCTATAGATGTTCATCTCCAGCTCTCTTCGCGTTTCGGGATTCCCAGAAAGCCATAAGCTACGTTATTGGCGTCAATGGAATAGCCCGTAATCGTGTTCGCCTGGTTGATGCCTACAGGGAAAGTGCCCTGAAGATTGCCCTCACCCGCGTCCGGAACGTCGAATGCGGTAATGGTGCCGTGGCTAGAACGCACGAACCCATGAGACGCATTGTTGGAATCAAAATAGTCTCCCGTGATCGCTCCTTCGGTATTGATGGCCAAGGGTTCCGTGAACGGGGTCCCTGTGTTCGGCACGTAAAAGGTAGTGAACGCGCCATCGCGGCTCCGCAGAAAGCCGTGAGCGAGAACGTACTCGGCATAATACGGCTCAATGGAGTAGCCTGTGATTTCTCCTTTGGCGTTGATGGCAAACGCAAACGTTCCCTGAAAGCTAGCTGTGCCTGCATCCGGGGCATCGAACGTGATGAAAGTGCCGTTCCTTAGCCGCAGGAACCCGTGACTTACGTCGTTCGCATCCGTGTAGTAACCCGTAATCGTCCCCTCTTCGTTAATCGCGTGCGGCTGGGTGCCCTGGGATTCGCCGTACGGACCGCTCGGAACATCGAACGTGATGATAGTGGCGCCGCAGTTCCAATTGGGGTCGTCAGAGCCGCACTTCCCGACTCGCACGAACCCGTGATATGCGCCGTCTGCATCTATGTAGTAACCGGTGATCCTGCCCTTGTCGTTAATCGCGTCAGGATAAACGCCCTGAGATGCGCCCGTGCCTGCGCCTGGAACATCGAATGTGGTGATGGCGGGACCGCAATTGCGGTCGTGGTCCCTGGCATCGCAATCTCTAAACCGCACGAATCCGTGAGCTACGTTGTGTTCATCGGTGTAGTAACCGGTGATCGTTCCCGTATCGTTAATGGCAGCGGGAGAGGTGCCCTGATATGCGCCTGTACCGGCGTCGGGAACATCGAAGGTTTTGACCGTCCCAACGCAACGCCAATCCCGATCCTCAGAGTCGCAGTCTCTTAGCCGCACGAACCCGTGAAATACGTTTTTTGCGTCAGTGTAGTAACCGGCGATCGACCCCTTTCGGTTGATGCCTGAGGGATATGTGCCCTGGCCCGCGCTCGTGCCCGCGTCCGGAGCTTCGAACGTAATGAACGTGTAGTCCTTGGTCGCACTGGCCTGAGAGCTTGGCTCGCCAGATTGCGCAAGCGCTTGACCCTGTAATCCAATTCCAAGAACACCCAGAATGGGTATCAGCCAACCGAGTTTTTGCATATTAACCTCTTAACCTCTCGTACTTAGTGCGCCCTGACGGGTTGCGGTGCTTGTCGCAACGACGCCCTACCACTCCGGTCGCTGCGCTCTGAATGACCGCAATCCCGTCATCCCCTCCAACGCGGCTTGGCAGCAGCAAGCCCGGCGGCTCATGGCGGAACCCGAGTTTACCCTCGGCCCGCAGGACCGCATTGCTGTTCTGAAGTCCGTTCTCGATACGTGCGCACATCGTGCCTGGCATCTGTTCTGCGTCCATATCCGGACGAATCACGTCCATCTTGCTATTTTGCAAACCGATGTCCCCGTGGACCGGGCTCTGAACCGGCACCCAAAGCTCGCGCGACGTTCGCGCTGAAGACACATCATCCGGATCGCCGGCGGTTCTGGACTAAACATGGAAGCACTCGCTATCTGTGCAATTTCTCGCGATCGCTGGCGGCCGCCTTGGATTACGTGATGAACCGGCAAGGAGTTCGTATGGAACTGTGGGATATGCGAATCGATGGCGTAAAATCTCGAATCGCTTCGCTCATGGCTCCGATTGCACACTTCTATATCGCCCGCTTCTGTGCTACTTCGCTTGTGGAGTGGTCTTTGAGCTGGACGGCGCACGCGCGCGGCCCATTTCCGATGAGGGATGGCTCGGCGGAGCAGCGGCGTGAGATCGCATTTTTCCTCCTTGTGCATTTGCATCAGAAACCGCCTCCGTTACCGAGCGGATGATTTTTCACGTGAATAGCAATTACGGCCACAACGACAACCACCACAGCCACGACCACGCCGATGATGATCCATTTCTTGTTCGAATGGTCCCTGATTCTTGCTCACAACCGGTATCTGGTCGTAAGAAATCGTACGCGGAGCCTGTCGGTTGTCCGGCTTAAGAACAAGATCGTGATCGGTGCGGCTCTGCGCTCCGGCCCCGCAGCGTATTTCCGTCGGTCAAGTGAACAGCGACGTGCGCCTTCGGAGGTAATGCCGCAACACTTTGCCGTGTGGCATTATCCGCGACGGGCTGCTGCGCTTGAAGCGATTGCACACCCAGCAGAGTCGCCATAAGAAAAGCGATGGCACTGCGCATCGGCGTCATGTTCACCGGTGACACTCGCACTTACGGTAGGCGACGAAGCCGTGACTCGAATTCTTGAATCAAACCAGTTGCCCACGAGATCTCCAGCATCATTATTCCTGTTGACGCTGGTCGCTGCTGCCTTGGGATAGTCCACCTTCGTGAAATGACCGTTGCTGTAGACGAAGCCATCGTCGATATTGGTTGTGGCATTGGCAGGCCAGTAATTGCCGGCGATCACGCCTTTGTTGTTTATACCCGTTGGATAGGTGTTGACTGCCGGCGTCTCAGGGTAGTCGAGATTCTTGAATAGGTCGCCGTCTTTAAAATACCCGCGAACAATGCCGCTCAAGTCCCCGAACGCTCCGGCGATCTGGCCTCTGTCATTGATGGCGTTAGCCACCGTCCCCCACAGTCCCGTTTCATCGGGTGCGTGGGAAAAACGAATACTTACAGCCATCCCACGTCCATGCGGCCCAGTTCGGATATTTACCGGAAAAACTTCCCTCGCCGGCCGCCCCAACTGCAACACCCAAATCATTGATGCCACTGCCGGCGTTCAAATTTTTCCCCTCGATATCCGGCAAGGTGGTCCACTGATGGCTGCCGATGACGTGCGTTACCGCATGCTGCGTATCTTGATCGCCATAATTGCCGACAACTGTCCCCGCGTTGTTTGCCTCGCCCAGCGTCGTGATCCCGAGGTCATCGGGGTGGTCAACCGTTTCGAGCTTGCCTTTCCGCCCATGCAAAACCGTGCGAATTACCTGCCGGGTCCGAATAGGTACCGGTCACCACCTCAACGTCGTTGATGGCGTACGGGTACGTGCCAGTCGAGTGCGGTGCGTCAAAGGAAATAAATGTGTACTGCGCTGTTTCGGCAGTGGCTCCCGCCAACTGGGCATTCAGCGCTGGTTTGCCGAGGTGCTGTGGGAACAATCGTGGCCCCCAACATAGGCGATATCGATCCGGCCACGAGCAAGAAAGCCGTTGTCGCCAGCAATTCGAGAGTTTTCATGATATTCTCCTTTTCAAACCGAGCAGCCCTGATTTCCTGCTTACTTACTCATGCGGTGACCAAGTTTAAAAGTGGACATTGCGCGATAACTTTCGGTATCTAGTGGGCTGTCACTCCAATCGCTTCGCTGATGGCTCCGAATCGAGATTGCGGTCATTCAGACCGGAGTGGTACAGCTCGAAGCAGCGCGCAGGTGGGAGCGATACAGTTGTGTTTCGGAGCCATGAGTGAAGCGATTGGTGTCTTGCTCACTTTCACCACTTACGGCACACACCTGCATGGCGCCGATACGGGTTCTGTATCCCGCAATGATCGAAACTGGGGATTTCCCTGTTATCCCCTCCAACGCGGCTTGGCAGCAGCAAGCCCGGCGGCTCATCTGGCTTACCATGAGTCATCCTCGGCCCGCAGGACCGCATTGCTGTTCTGAACTCCGTTCTTGATACGTGCGCACATCGTGCCTGGCATCTGTTCTGCGTCCATATCCGGACGAATCACGTCCATGCCATTTTGCAAACCGATGTCCCGGTGGACCGGGCTCTGACGTACCTGAAAGCTCGCGCGACGTTCGTGCTGAAGACACATCATCCGGATCGCCAGCGGTTCTGGACCAAACATGGAAGCACTCGCTATCTGTGGAATCGCGCATCGCTGATGGTCGCCTTGGATTACGTGATGAACCGGCAAGGAGTTCGTATGGAACTGTGGATATGCGAATCGATAGCGTAAAGCCCCAATCGCTTCGCTCATGGCTCCGATTGCACGCTATCGAAGCGACTGGGACCGCTTACTAGACCTTCGGGCTTCTATATCGCTGCTGGATGGATCTATGGAACGGCTACTTCGCCG
>CAWBDW010000071.1:0-5833 GCA_963787545.1 uncultured Acidobacteriaceae bacterium | reverse complement strand
ACGCCACAAAACCCGAGTACAAGGCTAAAGCTCAGGCACAGGGCGCGCAGTGATAGATGCCTCGGACATGCCGCAATCGGCCGTTAAGGCGCGGTCCAGAGCGGGGCTTGGGAAAACAGTATCAATTCTGCGAGATGCGGTTTTTGCCGTACTCGCCGTGTTCCTCACTTTGGCTCTGCTCGAGATTGGAATGCGCGCTGCCGGAGTCCGGTATCAGAGTTCATTTTTCCGGACGAACTGGGACCGCGGCTATGTATACCGACCCAATGCCGCCGGCTGGTGGATTGGCAACGATAGGATCTATACCAGAATCAACAGCCATGGTCAGCACGACCGGGAACATTCATTCGCCAAGCCGCCGGGCGTCATCCGAATTGCAGTGGTCGGGTCATCTTACGTAAGTGGAATGCAGGTCTTACCGAAAGATAATTTCGTCTATTTGCTTGAGCGATTTCTGAATTCGCGCGCGAACATAAAACAACGGGTAGAAACCCTGAATTTTGGCGTAGACGCCTATTCCATCGTGCAATCCTATTACGCACTTCAGGAAGACGTCTGGCAGTACCATCCTGACATCGTCATCTTTAATATCACCAATATCGACCTCCTTGACACGACACGAGATACAGCGTGGAATAGGTGGGGCACATACCGTCCCTTCTTTGAAATCGACGCGAAAGGCGAAGTCGTTCCAGATCGACTCTCGCGTATGAGGCCGAAACTTACATCCGCGGAACTGGAAGCCGAAGACCGGCGAAATGAACTGCTAAACCGTTCCGAGCTGGCACTCGCATCGAATAGCGCGTACTACAAAGCCCTTGCAAGGTTGACACCTAAACCTATTGCGCCAGATCCCTACACATCTAATCCCGATTACCAGTTCGTTCTCTCTCTTTCACCCCCACCCGGAAACGGGCCCATGGAAAAAGACTGGGATATTTTGGAAGCATTACTGCCTAAGTTCAAGCGCTCGGCGGAACGGCATGGCGCCGATCTTTGGATCGTCTCGACTGGGATACCCGAACAGGAGAACCCGGATCCCGCGTTTCGCGAGGCGTTCCAAAAAAAAATCGGCGTGGCAGACCTGTATTATTGGGACAAACGCGTCGATGCCATCGCGCAGGCGGATGGAATCCACTCCCTGCGGCTTCCCCCCTTAATGGCTGACTACGCCACAAAACACAACGTGTACTTGCATGGCTTTTTCTACACGCCACCCGGCACTGGCCACTGGAACGCGAAAGGTAACGAAGTCGCTGCCGGTTTTATCGCCGATGACCTGTTAAAGTCATCGCGGTTCTTCAAGAATTCTCAGCGAACAGAGCCGTGACGAAAGGGAGCGGTCTCCCATCATCTTTCCCGCCGCCATTGGTAGCACTTGGAATCTACCCGCACCATCGGCTCCCGAATATCGTTCTGCTTCCGAAATTCGTCGACCGCCTTGCGGCAGTAAGTCCACGAATCTTCCCCATAGTCGTCGATGATGGCGTATCCTCCTATCGATAGCTTGTCGTAAAGATTGAGCAGCCCGTCCATTGTCGATTCGTAATAGTCGCCGTCCAGCCGCATAATGGCCAATTTCCCAACCGGGAGCGTCGGCAGCGTATCTCTGAACCAGCCTTTGACGAACTCGACTTGACCATCGAGCATTCCATATGCGGCGAAGTTCCGTTGAACCTCCTCCAGGCTTGCCGCAAACCGCTTGTAGCCTTTGGCAACTACGGGCGCGCGATACGACTCCGACTCTACAGGGAAACGCTCCGGATCGGGCTCGGGAAGACCCTCGAATGAGTCGCAAACCCACACGCGGCGGTCGGCAACGCCGTGAGCCTTCAGCACCGCTCGCATAAAAATGGTGGTGCCCCCGCGCCACACACCGGTTTCGATAAGATCGCCGGGGATCTCGCGTTCGAGTACGTCCGCAATACAGGATTCCAAGCTGTCCAGGCGAACTCGCGGACACATGCAGACCGCCTGGCTCTCCATGTAGTGGCTCATGAAATCCTTAACAAAATTCAAGCGGTCGTCATCGTCGATGTCCGGTTCCGGCTCAAAAACCGTGTTGGTCAGAGATTTCTTTAATAGATCCAGATAAAGATCCACACATTGCGGCCCCGAACTCGGAGTCGCTGCACTGGCAGACCGGCCGGCCGCCAGCCCTGCTCTTTCATCCACAAGGCTCATGATGAATGTGACGTCAAAATCTCAAAAAGAATCTCAAAGACGCCGTGCTTTTGAGTGGGAAAATATGAAGGTAGAAACACATCCCGTCCAGCAGAGTCCTCAAAAGTTGACGACTTGCGGTCCTGATGCGCACCAACTTGGATTATTTCGAGCTCCTCCGCGAGGCGAAGGCCATTCCATCTGCCGAACCGACTGGTTCTCTCCGGATGGCGCTTCTCTCGGATGCCGCTACCCAGCAATTCCTGCCGCTATTGAAAGCTCTTTTTCACCGTCATCGAACCGCTGTCGAAATCTACGAAGGCAGCTTCGATGCGATAGAGCTTGACGCCTACAACCCCGCCTCCGCTCTATACGCGTTCAAACCGGACGTTGTCGTAATCCTAAACGCTGTCCAGAGCCTGCGCATGCGCTTCTACAATCGCCAGGATGCGGAGATCGTATGGTCCAATGCAGAACGCGCGAAGCTCGTTCGGGTCTGGGACGCCATTCGCCAGAATTGTGCCGCTCTTGTCGTTCAATCGAATTTCGTCTTGCCCTTGGAGCGCTTCTTCGGCAACTTCGATCACAAAGTCGAGCCCTCCTTCTACGCGCTCGTCCAAAAATTGAACGGCTTCATTGCCGCGGAAGCGTGTGCTCGGAGCAATGTACTCGTAAACGATGTGGAATCGCTGGCCTCCTGGGTCGGCCGCCAGTCCTGGTTCGACGAGCGGCTCTGGCATCTGGCGAAGACTTTCTGCGCGGTCGATCACCTCCCGCTGGTTGCGCATAACATCGTCGACATCACCCTGGCGACCAGAGGGCGCGGCGTAAAGTGCGTCATTCTCGATCTCGACAACACATTGTGGGGCGGTGTTGTCGGCGATGAAGGCCCGCACGGCATTCAGATCGCGGCGCACGGCGACGGAGAGTCTTTCCATCAGTTTCAGTGCTATTTACGGGAACTCAAGAGGCGCGGCATTCTGCTGGCGGTCTGTAGTAAGAACGAGCATGCGAACGCAATCCGCCCCTTCCACGAAAATGCGGAAATGGTGCTGAAGTTCGATGACATTACGGTTTTCGTTGCAAACTGGAACAACAAAGCCGAAAACATCCGGAGTATTCGCGAGATCCTCAACATTGGCCTGGACTCGATCGTTTTCCTCGATGACAATCCTTTCGAGCGTAATCTGGTCCGGGAACTCGTGCCCGAAGTGATCGTGCCCGAGCTGCCCGAAGATCCGTCCGATTACGTAAAAGCTTTATCGGAGCTGAACCTGTTCGAGACCAGCTCTTTTTCGGCGGAAGATGTTCAGCGCTCCCATCTTTACAAGCAGGAAGCACAGCGCAAAACTCTCGAAAGCAGCGCTTCAAATTTCGAGGACTTCCTGCAATCGCTCGACATGCGAATCGAGGTAAGCCGCTTTACTCCTCCTCAGATCGCGCGCATCACGCAGTTGCTGCAGCGCAGCAATCAATTCAATCTCACGACGAATCGATACAATCAAGCCCAATGCGAAGAGATGATGCGGGACGAGAGCTGTGTTCCGCTCTATGCCAAACTGCGCGACCGCTTCGGAGACCACGGCCTTATCTCTATTGTCGTCGCCAAAGCTAAACCTGCCCAAAGCACTTTGGAAATAACCGATTGGCTCATGAGCTGCCGCGTGCTGGCGCGCGGAGTCGAAGAATATCTCATGACCTACATCGTGGCCGAAGCCCGGCGGCGCGGATTGGAGCGCATCACCGGCCTCTACATCCCGACGGCAAAAAATGCGATGGTAAAAGATTTCTTCGCGCGCTTTGGCTTCAATAAGGTGGAGGAAACCCACGCCGGCGTTTCACACTGGCTGCTATATCCCTCCGAATACAAATCTTCACCCGTGTTCATCGCGCCGGAAGAGCGCGAGCCTGCCGCAATGGCCGCCACCCCGTAAACAAAATGGATCCACAGATACAGGAACGCCTCACCAGAACCTTTCGAAAAGTCTTCGACGATCCGACGCTTGAGATTTCCCGGTCTATGACGGCCGATGACGTGGAGGATTGGGATTCCCTCAGCCACATCAACCTCATCGTTGCTATCGAACGGGAGTTCAAGATGAAGTTCACGACCGGCGAGGTATCGGGCTTGAAAAATGTCGGCGATCTGATGGATGTGATCGCGCGCAAAACCGCCCCGGCATGATCCTTCACCTGCCCATCTACAATTTCACGACAGTCGCTTTCCTGCTTTTTCTTTCGGGAGTGGCGGTGATATACCGCCTCACTCCACGAGCCTGGCGCGCGGTTGTCCTGTGCCTCGCTTCGTATTTCTTTTATTTCAGTTGGAATCGCCGGATGACGCTGCTGCTGCTTGCGTCAACCGTATTCACTTATGTTGCTGCTTTACTAATCGAGCGGACGCGGAACCAACGGTTGCGCCGCCTTATCATGGCCGCTCTGGTGGCCGGTCTCATAACGATTCTCGCCATCTTCAAAGCCCCGCGCGAGATACAGGATTTCATCCGGCGAGCCATTGGGCATCCTTATCTCGATCTGGCGATGCCTTTGGGCATCTCTTACTACACGTTCAAACTGCTCAGCTACGTCATCGATGTCTATTGGGGCAACACCTCCGCCGAAAAACGGTTCATACGCTTTGCCGCGTACGCCGCCTTCTTTCCCCAAATGGTCGCCGGGCCCATCCAGCGCTCGGAAACGTTTCTCCCTCAAATCGACGCTGCGCCTCCTGCGAATTTCCGCGTCGTTCTTCTAGGGGTTCAGAGGATTGTCCTCGGGTTCTTCAAAAAATTTGTCGTTGCGAACAATCTCGGGCTGCTGGTAACTTTTGTTTTCGGACATCTATATAACTCGGGCACGCCGCTGCTCCTCGGCTACTACGGTTTCACCTTGCAACTCTATGCGGATTTTTCGGGGCTGGCGGATATCGCCATCGGCGCGGCGTGGCTTCTCGGAATCGAATCACCCGAAAATTTCGACGCGCCGTTCTCGGCCGTGAATATCAGCGAATTTTGGCGCCGCTGGCACATTACCTTGACCAAGTGGCTGACGGATTATGTCTTCACTCCGTTGCGTATGTCTACTCGCAACTTCGGCAACGCCGGTTTGGTATTCAGCCTTTTCGTCAACATGATCCTGATAGGGCTTTGGCATGGTTTCCGTTGGACATTCGTCGTTTTTGGCGCAATACACGGCGTTTATCTTACCGTTGACGCCCTCACGGCTCGCCGACGCAAGCGCTATTACAAAACACATCCCGCGGCCGATCGTCTCACCAACTGGACCGGCCCTGTCATAACCTTTCACCTGGTAGCCCTGACACTCGTGTTCTTCCGGTCGCAAACCATTGGAGACGGGTTTTACTTTCTAGCTCACCTCTTCCAGGGCATCCCGAGCGTCTCGCCCGAATTTCGGACATATTGTCATTACCTGGGGCTTTCCATGCTCGCGGGATTTTGGGCCTATGCCATCGCCGAAGCGGGCGACTATCTCCGCCGCCGGAACCAAAAGGGATATCTGGTCCCAAGTTTGCCGCGCTGGGCTCGCTGGTCTGTTTACTCGTGTACCGCTACCAGCACCGCTGTATTGCTCGTGCTCGTCTATCTGGCAGGGGCTAGCTCCAGTCCATTTCTATACGCCATCTTCTGAGGCGCTGCCAGCGATGCCGATT
>CAWBDW010000070.1:0-87927 GCA_963787545.1 uncultured Acidobacteriaceae bacterium | reverse complement strand
GCCGCTAGGCAGGACAGGCAAACAAGATGAGCGTCTACCGACCAAAACACAAGGACAAGAAAACCGGCCAATTAATTCGCAGCAGGATATGGTGGTACGAATTTGTATTTGCAGGTCGCCTCATAAAAGAGTCTGCTAAAACGGCCTCAAAGACCGTGGCCAAGGACGCAGTGAAGCAGCGTCGTAAGGAACTTGAAAACGGGTTCAACGGGCTTTCAGACTCCCGAGATGAGCGCGTTCGAAGCATAGGCGACTTGGCGTCCAGTTTCCTTGAAGATTATAAAGTACGGCAACCGAGATCATCTACTTTCGCTCAACATGCGATAGGTCACATCAGCCGCCTTCTGGGTGAATCGATGGCCGTGGACATAGCGGATAAGACCTTTATCAAATACCAAAGAGGACAGGCTGATGGAGAGGGCCGCACCCAAGACCATCAACGAAGAGATTGGCTTTTCACTACGTTTGCTTCCAATAGCCCAAGCGGGCACGATCAGGGCGCAAATGAGGAGGAACGGCTCCAAGCCCTGAAGGTTGACAAACGCATCGGCAAAGCATACTCGGTCGAAGATAAGGCCGATCTCGTCAAATCAGCTAAGGAAGCGCCGCGCTCCAAGGCCATCTACATCGCTACCATGCTCGCTCTCCACGCTGGTATGCGGGACAAGGAGATCCGTACTGTCCAATGGGGCAGGCTGAACCTGATCAGCCGGATCGTCACGGTTGGCGAAAGCAAGACCGATGCTGGCACGGGCCGCACGATCCCCATAAATGATGACCTTTTTGCAGCGCTACTGGACTACACGGCGTGGTACACGAGCCGATTTGGCACCGCTCAACCCCATTGGTACGTGTTTCGCTTCGGCAGGCCGCAACCAATCGATCCGACGCGTCCGCAGACCTCATTAAAAACGGCTTGGCGAGAATGTGCGGGAGAAGGCGGGCGTCACGGGCCGGTTCCATGACAACCGACATACCTTCGTGACCGATCTTGCTGAGAGCGGGGCGGCTGATGAGGTGATTCCGGACATGGCCGGGCACGTGTCGAGCGACATGCTCGAACACTACTCCCACATACGGACCCAAGCAAAGAGAAACGCAGTGAACGCGCTTAACGCGAAGTCCCAACCAGCGACGCAATCACCCGAACCAGCAGCGGCAACCCTAGATTCAATGGGCGTCCCACAAGATCTCCCACAAGTCGCGACCGTGAACTAGGACGGCGTCTTTGCAACTTCTTGATTCTTTTGGCTCCTCAGGTAGGATTCGAACCTACAACCCTTCGGTTAACAGCCGAATGCTCTACCGTTGAGCTACTGAGGAGCATCACGCTTCCGCATTGCAGAGCCGGGTGTGGCGCGCCTGCAAAGCGAGTCAAACCTATTAAAGCACAGGCGCGGACGGCGCGTTCCGGATGTTACGCTGAGGTTTTCATGGAATTCGAGAAGGTGTATGAGCCGCAACGGTTTGAACCCCATTGGGCTCAGTGGTGGATCGACGCGCACCTCTACCGGGCGGATGCGGAAGCGGCCCGACATGCGCCTGTTTTCTCGATTGTCATTCCGCCTCCGAACGTCACGGGCTCGCTGCACATCGGGCACATGCTCGAGCACACGATTATGGATGTTGCCGTGCGCTGGCATCGCATGAAAGGCGAAGCGACGCTGTGGCTGCCGGGAACCGACCACGCGGGTATTGCGACGCACATGGTGGTCGAGCGCCAGCTCGCTGCCGAGGGATTGACTCGCCAGCAAATCGGCCGGGCCGAATTCGAGCGTCGCATCTGGCAATGGAAAGAAGAATACGGCGGGCGCATCACGAGCCAGATCCGGCGCGAAGGCGCCAGCGTCGATTGGTCGCGAGAGCGCTTCACCATGGATCCCGGCCTCTCGCGCGCAGTGCGCGAAGCGTTCGTGCGGCTATGGGAAAAGGGACTCATCTATCGCGGCGAATACATGGTGAACTGGTGCCCCCGCTGCCAGACGGCCATTTCGGACGTCGAAACCGCGCACGAAGCTGTGCCGGGGCATTTATGGTATATCCGGTATCCGATTGCCAACAGCGACGAAGCCGTGGTGGTGGCGACCACGCGTCCGGAAACCATGCTCGGCGATACGGCGCTCGTTGTGCACCCGGATGACGAACGCTATCGCCATCTGCAAGGCAAGACCGCAATTCTCCCGCTGATGGGTCGTGAGATTCCGATTCTCGCCGATCCTCTGGCCGATCCTGAATTCGGCACGGGCGTGGTGAAGGTGACACCGGCGCACGATCCGAACGATTTCGAAGTGGGCAAGCGGCACGGCCTTCCATTCGTGAAAGTGATTGGAGAGGACGCGCGCATGACGGCTGCCGCGGGTCCTTACGCCGGGCTCGATCGCTTCGAAGCGCGCAAGCGGATTGTGGCGGCGCTCGAAGCATCGGGTGAACTCGTTAAAGTGGAGCCGTACACGGTCAACATAGCGACTTGCGACCGCTGTAAGACGATCATTGAGCCGCTGGTCTCGACGCAATGGTTCGTGCGCATGAAACCGCTGGCGGCTAAAGCAATGGACGCGGTGCGGCGCGGCGAAATTCGTTTTGTTCCCGACGATCGCGAGCCGGTCTTTTTCCAGTGGATGGAAAACATTCGCGACTGGTGCATTTCGCGCCAGCTCTGGTGGGGGCATCGCATCCCGGCGTGGCACTGCCGCAATTGTCAACAGATCACGGTTGCGCGCGAAACACCGGCGATTTGCCCGCACTGCCAGTCGACGGAAATCGAACAGGACCCGGATGTTCTTGACACCTGGTTCAGCTCCGGGTTGTGGCCGTTTTCGACGCTGGGCTGGCCGGAGCAAACGGAAGATCTGCGGACCTTTTATCCAACGTCGCTGCTGATCACCGGCTTCGACATCCTGTTCTTTTGGGTTTCGAAGATGATGATGCTCGGTCTCGAATGCACGGGCGAGGTTCCGTTCCGCGAGGTGCATATGCACGGGTTGGTGCGCGATGCCGAGCGGCAGAAGATATCGAAGACCAAGGGCAACGTCATCGATCCGCTGATCGTGATGGACCGCTTCGGAACGGATGCAGTTCGCATTGCGCTGTTGATTTCGGGCGCGGCGGGCGCCGACATCGCGCTGAAAGAAGATCGCATGGAGGCGGGCAGGGCTTTTGCGAACAAGCTGTGGAACGCTTCGCGCCTGCTTTTCTTGAATATTGAGCGCTCAAACGTTACTCGCTGGACGGCGGAAGCTGTGGCGGCGACATCCATCGAAGATGCCTGGATATTCGATCGCTTGAATCGTGCCGCTGCCGTTGTGAATCGCGCGCTGGAGCTGCATCGCTATCACGAAGCCGCGCAGACGCTTTGGGATTTTGCGTGGCATGAGTTCTGCGACTGGTACCTGGAGGTAAAAAAATTGCGCTTCCAGGAAGGTTCCGGCCAGGATGAACACTGGACAGCGGCGCTCACGGTTTACGAAACGATGCTCCGGCTGCTGCATCCGTTCCTGCCGTTTGTGACGGAAGAACTTTGGCAGCGACTGCAGAAGCTGTCCGCCGCTCCGCACCCAAAATCGATTTCGCTGGCGCGATACCCGGCGGAGCCGTTACAGGTTTCCGGAGATGGCGCGGCATTTACATTACTGCAGACTATTATCGAGAACGCTCGCGAACAACGGGCGGATCGCAAGCTGGATCCGAAGACGGTTTTCCGGGCCACGCTGCTCGTGAAAGATTACGAATTCGCGCCGGAGGATCTTTCGATTGTTGCCGCGCTGGCGAAGCTGAAGATCGAGCAGCGCCGCTCTGACCGAGCTGCCGGCAGCATTCGACCTGCAGATTCATGCGGCCGATGCACAGCGCAACGGCGCATTGACGGCGGAGGCTCGAGCTCGCATTTTGAAAGAGATGGACGGCCTGGAGCGGGCGATCGCGAATTCGGAGCGGCAGCTCAACGATCCTACGTTCATCAGCAGAGCGCCGGAAAAAGTGGTCGCCAGCCTGCGGGCCAAGCGCGCCGAGTACGAAACACAGCTCGCAAAAAATAAGAAGCTGCTCGAAGGGCGGGAGTAAATGTTCGAAACGTCGCACCCGGAAGTGCGCGCGGCAATTGAGCGCGCTCTGGCGGAAGATATCGGTTCGGGCGATGTCACTTCCGAGCTGACAGTTCCGGAAGATCTTGAAGCGCGCGGCAGTTTTTTAGCGAAGCAGTCGCTGGTATTGGCGGGAGTGGAACTGCTCCCACTCATCTACGAAGTTCGCGGCGGAGCGGCGGTGCGCATCGTCATAGACAGCGGAAAGAAAGTGAAACCGGGCGAGGTCATCGCCACAGTCGCGGGCCGGGCGCGAACGCTGCTCGAATGCGAACGAGTGGCGCTCAATTTTCTGCAGCGGCTGAGCGGGGTGGCGACGCTGGCGCGAAAACATGTAGAGGCGGTGGCGGGCACCAAGGTTCAGATTCTGGATACGCGCAAGACCACACCGGGATTGCGGGAATTGGAAAAGCAGGCCTCTCGCGCGGGAGGGGCGACTAATCACCGGCGCGGTCTCTTCGACGCGGTGTTGATTAAGAACAATCACATTACTGCCGCAGGCGGCGTGCGAGCAGCTCTCGATAAGACTCGCGATTTTCAAGGTCCTGTAGAAATCGAGGTTCGGACGCGCGCCGAAATCGAAGAGGCGCTGTCCGCGGGAGCGAAGCACCTGCTGCTGGATAATCTGCGGGCCACGGAAGCGGCCGAATGGATACGGTATATCGCGGGGCGGGCAACGGTTGAGTTATCGGGCGGCATCAGCCTGGAGACCGTCCGCGCTTATGCGGAAACCGGACCGGATTTCATTTCGTGCGGCGCAATCACGCACTCGGCGGCTGCGGTCGATATCAGCTTTCGGCTCGAGATGAAGTAAATGGCGCCGATCCAAATGGCATTGGACATCGCCCGAATCCGCAGCCTGCGCCCGCAAAACGAGATCCACTACTTCGCAAGTTTGGGATCGACGATGACGGAAGGCGCACGGCTGGCAATGGCGGGCGCTCCGCATGGCGCAGTAGTTCTGGCGGACGAACAAACAGCCGGCATCGGACGTTTAGGGCGTTCCTGGATTTCGCAAGCGGAACTAGGGATCTACTGCTCCATTGTGCTTCGGCTGGATCTTTCGCCCGCGAATTTGCCGATAGCGAGCCTGCTGCTGGGACTGGCTACGGCCGAAGCGATTCAAAAATCGACACAGCTCGCATGCGATTTGCGCTGGCCAAACGATGTTCTGATCAAGGAACGCAAAGTGGCCGGCATTCTTACTCATCTGGTGGACCACGCGATTGTGGCCGGTATTGGAATCAACGTCAGTCAGAGCGCGTTCGCCGCAGATCTGCGCACGCCGGCAACCTCTTTGCGAATCGAAAGTGGCGGCCGCGCTCCAGCGCGCGAAGAGATCATTGGGCATCTGTTGGACTCGGTTGATTCTTTCTGTTCCATCTTGGCGGCCAAAGGTCAGGAAACAATTCTACGGGCATTCACTTCGCAATCGAGTTATGTGATCAACCGGCGTGTGGTGATTGAAGAGAATGGAGCGAAGGGAGTAACGGCCGGACTGGATGAAAATGGATTTCTGCTGATCCGGTCTGAGTCGGGCCGCATCGAGAAGCTGGCTACCGGCGGTGTTCGGCCAGATCGCTGAAATCGGATTATGGACGAAGCGCTCGAGATAAATCCGCCGGGCGATTCCGATTGGTCCAGCAATTACTTCAACTACTTTACGGAGATCGAAGAGCACTTCCAGCGCGCACGGGGAACCTCGCTTTTCCTGTTATCGCCGCTCGATTGGGCGTTGATTGAGAGCTGGAAGAATGCAGGCATCCCTTTGCAGGCGGTCCTGAAGGGGATTGACGATGCGTTCGAAAAATGGCGCGGCGGAAAATCGAAGCGGCGTCTGATCAATTCAGTGGCCTATTGCGCGCAGGCAGTCTTGGAAGCGGCGCAGCGCGTGCCTGCGGCGAATCCCCAACTCTCAAAAGCGGAAGCGCCATTTTCCGGCGAAGACGTGCGCCTGCACCTGGAGAAGGCCGCCAGAAGTTTGCGGCAGAGAGCGGAGCCGCCGCTGCAGGATGCGGCCTCCTCGCTCGAAGCGTTCGCCGCACAGGCGGAGAGCTACCTCGCGAATCTGGAGGAGCTGGAGCGGAGGCTTACGGCGATGGAGGACAAGATTATCGCGGTGCTGCGCGCCTCGCGAACGGATGAGGAGCTATTCGCGGTTCGCGAGGATCTGGACCGGGAGCTTAAGCCGTATCGAAGTAAAATGACCGCGGAGCAATTGGCTATGCTGGAGCGCCGTTATCTCGACAGCGCGCTACTCGAAGCGGCCAAGCTTCCGCGGCTGAGCCTTTTTTATTTGCACTGATCTGCTACAGTTTCTGCGCGGATTGACGAACATGGAAACGGCGAGTGTCAAACCTAACCGCCTGCATTGGATAGCGCTGAGTTTGCTGGTGGTCTCGATCTGCATCAATTACGCGGACCGCGGCAATCTGGGCGTCGCGGCCAAGAGCATTGAAGCGGAGCTGCACTTTTCCCAAAGCGACCTGGGCACGCTGCTCGGAATGTTTTTTCTGACCTATGCGGCGTTCCAGCTTGTGGCGGGGAAACTGATCGACCGCTGGAACGTGAATTGGGTATTTGCCGGCGGATTTCTGCTGTGGTCGGTTGCAACGGGGCTAACCGGGCTGGCGAGCACATTTTCCGCGATTCTGTGCTTCCGGCTGGTGCTCGGCGCCGGCGAGGCAGTCGCCTATCCGGCGTATTCGAAAATCATTGCCGCCGTTTTTCCGGAGGATCTTCGCGGAACGGCGAACGCGATGATCGATGCGGGATCGAAAGTCGGTCCGGCGCTGGGCGTGCTGCTCGGAGTGGAACTGATAGACCGCTACACCTGGCGTGGAATGTTTGTGGCGATCGCAGCCGCCAGTTTTCTGTGGTTGATTCCGTGGTGTTTCATCGCGCCGCGGCTGGCCGTGCATCGGCTGGCGAGGGCTTCCGCCTGGGCTCCTACGTACTGGGAGCTTATAAAAAAGCGGGCCGTCTGGGGTACGGTGTTGGGCCTGTTTGGAGCGAATTACGGTTGGTACTTTCTGCTGAACTGGCTGCCGTACTATTTGCAAAACGACCGGCACCTTACCGGCAACCGGCTGGCGTTGTTCGGCTCGCTTCCGTTTTGGGGGCTTGCCGTTTCCTCCATGCTGTTCGGACTGCTGGCGGATGCGCTGATCCGCAGAGGGCATGAGCCGGGCAGGGTTCGCCAAACTATCGTGTCGCTCGGGCTGGTGGGTTGCTGTTGTTTGCTGCTGCCTGCCGTGCTGGTTCGCAGCGAGGCGCTATTCAACGTGCTGATGATTTCGGCTTGCATGTCGATGGGCGCCTTTTCTTCCAATCACTGGGCGCTGACGCAGCGGCTCTCCGGAGTGGAAGCGGCGGGCAAATGGACCGGCTTTGAAAATTGCATCGGCAACATTGCCGGGTTCGCGGCCGGATGGGTCAGCGGCATGGCGGTACACGAAACGCATTCTTTCGTAATGGCGTTCGCGATTGTGTGCGCGAGCTTACTGGCAGGCGCTCTGGGATTTTCGGCGGTGATTGGCCGGGCGGCTCCGGTAGAGTGGGGCACCCGCGTAACAAAGGAAGACCGCCCAGCGTATATAGATAAACTGCCGGGCTGAAATCGCTTTCAACAAAAACGTAATATATTGAGAACGAGCCCAGTCGGCGTCATCGGATCTGGCGAATTCGGCTCGCTCGTGCGGGCCAGCAAGTTGGCGCACCTCCGCGATTGCTGTTGTGCGCCTCCGGTGGGTATCTTCCTCCGAGTGCCCACCGGATTCCTCAGAGCAATGTCGTTTACTTAGGTGGCTTTGTTTCGCCCAACCTGAGGTCGCTCACGCTCCCTGGCTCAGTTTCAGCATCTTGCACGAATGCAAGGCGGCACCGATCCCTTATCTTTCGCTTAAGTAAATGAGATTGTTCCTCAGAGCCCTGCACGCTACTCACTCGTGACGGTGGTCTTTTTCGCAGACCAGCGATAGCCGGAAAGCGGGGCGGTGGGTCTCGACCTGAGCATGGTCGATTCCGGCGCGTTTTGCCAGATCGAGCAGTTCGACGGGCCGGAACCCGGCGCGCACGGAAATGCAGCCATCATGAACGGTTGCGTACTTCCAGCCGAAGAGCGGTTTCGAAATCGGAAGAAAGCAGTATGGGACGATGTGCCGTTCCAAATCGCAAACCAGCAAAGCGCGGCGCGTTAGCCGATAGAAACTGCGCAACAATTCCGTTACCTGCCCATCGGCAAAATGGTGCAGGAACAGGCACGCGATCGCGAAATCAAAACTCTCGTCCGGAAAGGGAAGTTCAAAAGCATTGGCAATCAGCTTAGGCGCAGGCGCGAGTTCAAGGTTCACGGGATGCAGATCGAGGCTGGTGACGGAGGCGGCGGGATACAGCGCTTGAACCAGGCGGGCGGTATCGCCGGAGGCCGCGCCGATGTCGAGCAAAGTGAACGCGTCGTTTTTCGCCGCAACGCGCGCCAGAGTCTTGCGAATAACCGAGTGCCCGCCGAAGCCGCGATTGATGCGAACGAGATCGGCCAGATTCAAGCGGGCTTCTTCGGGCGAAAGATGGTCCAGTAGCTCCGGCTCGATGATTCGTTTCGAAAATAAACGAGGCAAGACTCCCAACTTGTAGAATAGTTGCCGCAATGAAAACAGATTTTATTTCGCGGCGCAACCTGCTCAAAAGCGGCGGCGCCGCTGCGGCGCTGATGCCGCTGCGAGCCGGCGCACAAAACACAAAGGTCGTGCCCGATACTGGACCAACCACTTCTACGGTGGAAGATCGCGACCGCCGCATGCAGTGGTGGCACGAGGCGCGTTTCGGGATGTTCATTCATTTCGGCCTGTACAGCGTGCTGGGGCGGCACGAATGGGCGATGGAGGAAGAAGGCATCCCGGTGCCCGAATACATGCAGCTTGCCAAACGCTTCAATCCCCATCCGCACGCCGCGCGCGCCTGGGCGAAACTGGCAAAAGCGGCGGGCATGAAGTACATGGTGATGACCACCAAGCACCATGAAGGCTTCTGCCTATTCGATACCAAGCTCACCGATTATTGCGCGCCGAAACAAGCGGCCGGACGCGATCTGGTCGCCGAGTACATCGAGGCGGCGCGCGGGGAGGGGATGCGTTTCGGCTTCTATTACTCGCTGATGGATTGGCATCATCCCGATGGCGCGCGCTGCAAGACCGACGAAGCGGCGCGAAAGCGCTTCGTCGATTACATTCACGGCCAGGTGCGCGAGCTTTGTTCGAACTACGGCAAAGTGGACGTGCTGTGGTACGACGTCGACTGGCCGCTGACACCCGAAGAATGGGAATCGGTCAAGATGAACAAAATGGTCCGGCAGCTCCAGCCGGACATTCTGATCAACAACCGTTCCGGAATTCCGGAGGATTTCACCACGCCCGAGCAGCGGATTGTCGCCTCAGACGCTCCCTGGGAAGCGTGCATGACCATGAACGATAGCTGGGGATATCAGCGCGCCGACGACGATTGGAAGTCTCCCAAGACGATCGTGCGCAATCTCCTAAGCTGCACGCGCGATAGCGGCAATTATCTGTTGAACATCGGCCCGAAAGGAGACGGCTCTATTCCGGAGCCCTCGATTGAAATTCTCACGGCGGTAGGAAAATGGATGGACGGGCACTCGGATCTGATCCATAAAGCGGACCGCTGCCAGGTGAAGCGTTCCGAGTTCGCGCAGTTTACGCGGCAAGGGAACACGCTGTTCATCCATGTGTATTTCTGGCCGGGCGACACGGTTTCGATCGGCGGCCTGCAGCAAAAAGTGCTATCCGCGAAAATGTATCCTACAGGCCAACCGGTGAAGTTTCAGCAAGGCGAGTGGCGCGTGCAATTTCTGGATCTGCCCGCGGCCGCCCCGGACCCGATCGCGACCGTTCTGGCGGTGGAATGCGACGGCGAGCCGACGCAGGATCAACGGGCGATTCGAATAAATCGCAAACGGGACGGTGTTTAGAGTTTGGAGATTTTGATTCCCAATTCGGGCTGGATTGAAGCGATCTGCGGCCCGATGTTTTCGGGAAAAAGCGAAGAACTGATTCGAAGATTGCGGCGCGCCACCATTGCGCGCAAGCGCGTGCAAGTGTTCAAGCCGTCCATCGACACGCGCTACTCGGAAAACGAGATTGTCACGCACGCCGATTCGCGCATGCGATCGGAGGCGGTCGATTCCGCCGCCGGCTTGCTCGCGAAACTCGACTGGAGGACGCAGGTGGTCGGCATCGACGAAGCGAATTTCTTCGGCGCCGATCTGCTGCCGATTGCCGATCGGCTCGCCGTCAGCGGCAAGCAGGTGACTATAGCGGGTCTGGACACGGATTATCTGGGCCGGCCGTTTCCACCCATGCCGGACCTGCTGGCGATCTCGGAATCCATCACCAAACTACTGGCGATTTGCATGCGCTGCGGCGCGCCCGCGAAGCATACGCAACGGCTGGTCGAATCCGACGAACTGATCCTGGTAGGCGCGGCGGGGAGCTATGAAGCGCGCTGCCGCCGTTGCTTCGAGCCAGGGGCGCCCCGGCAGGAGGAACTTGACTTTCTACCCACCCCCTCGCGCAATGCATCTGTGCGAGACTGAGGGATATAAACACAGTCAGGTACGTGTTCCAACCAGCCAGGGCCGATGGATCCTGAGCCCGTACCGTAAATCTTGAAGGAAAAACCTATGAGTAGTACACCACAACAGCCGACATATATCATTCCGCCGCCGTCGGGTCCCAACTGGAAGACGCCGCTATTGATTGGAGTGTTAGTGCTTCTGGTTGTTTCGAACATTTTTTTGTACGTTCAACTGGATCACGAGCGGACAGACAACAAGAACGATATGGCGAAGCTGACCACCGATTTCAGAACCGCTATTGAAAAAGTGGAGCTCGAATCGTCAGAAGCGGTACGGGAATCGACCCGCCGCGTAGGGGAATTGAACCGTGAGCTGGCGCAATCGCGCCACGCTGCCGAAGCGGCCGTCGGGCAGGCCAAAGTGGACGCCCAAAAGCGCGTGCAGATGCTGCAGGATAAGGTGGCGTCCGAACAAGCCGCGCAGCAGCAGGCGATCGCCGCTGTGAAGCAGACCGCCGACACTACAACGTCTCAACTCGCGAACGTTTCAACCGACGTTGGGACCGTCAAGACCGATCTTGGGAATACGAAAAGTCAACTGGAGCAAACCATCGCCAATCTGAAGCGCGCGACCGGAGAACTGGACGACCACACCAGCCTGATTGCCACGAACGGCAAAGAACTCGCGGCTTTGCGAGAGCTGGGTGAACGGAATTACTCCGAATTCACCATCAAAAAGTCCAAGAAGCCGACGCGGGTTGCGGACGTGATGGTTGAGCTGAAAAAAGCCGATCCGAAGCATAATAAGTTCACGGTTGTGATCACCGCCGACGATAAAACCGTGGAAAAGAAGGACCGCAACATCGACGAGCCGATTCAGTTTTACACCATGAAGGCCAAACAGCCCGATGAAATTGTGGTGAATAAAGTGCAGAAGGACACGATCGTAGGCTATCTGGCGACGCCCAAAGTGCAGAACGCCAGAACCGGGAGCTAACAACATGCGATACCCCGAACAACTGATTGTTCCCATGCGGGCGGACCTGACCCAGTATGGGGTCCAAGAGACGAAAACGCCGGAGCAAGTAGACCGGGCGCTCGCCGCGGGCGGGACGGTGTTGATGGTGGTCAATTCGGTTTGCGGCTGTGCGGCGGGAAAAGCGCGTCCGGCGGTTGGGATGGCCTTGCGGCATGCTACGCGGCCCGATACGGCCGCTACCGTTTTCGCGGGCGCGGATCTGGAAGCGGTAGCGCGCTTGCGGGATCTGCTGCCGGGAGTTCCGCCATCCTCGCCGTCGATGGCCCTGTTTCGCGATGGCCAGCCGGTTTTTGTGCTGCACCGTCACCAGATCGAGTCCCGCGAGGCGCCGGAAATCGCTAAGCTTCTGACCGAAGCTTTCGACCAGTACTGTGTGACGGCGAAGCGCTAGAGCTTTTTCTTCCAAAGCCGTAGAGTCCGCGCTCTTCGATATAGCTGCGTACTGCGGCCGGGAGTTCCGGGGTCGGCTTTCCGGCTGCAAGGCGGGCGCGGATACTAGTGCTGGCGACAGGCAGATCCAATCCGTCGAGCCGCTCGAAGCGGGCGTTTTCGGGAATATGATAATGCCCGCCGGGCCGCGCCACGACGATGAATTCGGTCATCTGAACGATATCCTGCCAGCTTTTCCAGGTCTCCAGCTCATCGAAAGCATCGGAACCGATGAGGAAAAACAGGCGATCGCCCGGGGCCAACTCATTGCGAAAGCGCTCCAGCGTCTCTATTGTGTAACTGCGTTTGTGTCCCGCTTCCAGGCGGGATACGGAGAACGCGGGGTAGGGCGCACAGGCCAACTCCACCATGCGGAAGCGGTCTTCATACGGTGCCAGCGCGGCAGCTCTTTTATGCGGAGGATTGGCCGCGGGAACGAATAAAACGCGATCGAGTGAAAAGCGTTTGGCGGCTTCGTCGGCGATCTTCAAATGCGCCGCATGAATCGGATCGAAGGTGCCGCCGAACAGGCAGATACGTTGCGCACTCATCCCATGAGCTTCGCGGAGCTCGCGACGTTCGAAATCTGCTCACGCGCGGCTCGCGCGGCCAGTTCGTCGCACCGGTTATTGTCTTCGTGCGAAGCGTGGCCCTTGGTCCATGTCCAGCGAGCCTGGTGCCGGTTCACCTGCTCGTCCAATTCCTTCCACAAATCCTGATTTTTTACCGGCTTCTTATCGGAGCTGAGCCAATTTTTCTTTTTCCAGCCGTGTATCCAGGTTGTGATTCCGTTCTTCACATATTCGGAATCGGTGACAATCTCGACCGAACAACTTTCCTTTAGCCGTTTCAAGCCTTCGATAGCGGCGGTAAGCTCCATTCGATTATTCGTGCTGTGCGGCTCGCATCCAAACAGCTCGAGGTTATGTTCGCCGTAACGCAAAATGCAGGCCCAGCCGCCCTTGCCCGGATTCCCGGAACAGGCTCCGTCCGTGATGAGTTGAACGTGTTTCAAGCGACTTCGGCGCACTCCATTCGTGGCGCATCGCTCAACTGATCGGCGAAGAAGGCATCCACGATCTCCAGAATGCGCGGCGCGTCCTGCGCGCGGTAGATCTCCGTCCGCAGCTTGGAGCCGTTGCGCACTCCATGCGTGAAATAAGTAGCGAACTGCTTCATTTTGCCGACGGCATCCGCCTCCCCGTGCTCCTGGAGCATGAGGTAATACGTCTTCATAATGTCGTAACGGTCGCGATCGGGCGGCACATCGTAGGCGCCGGTGCGCAGATATTCGTCGATCTGGCGAAAGATCCACGGATTGCAAGAGGCGCTGCGGCCGATCATGATCGCGTCGCAGCCGGTTTCGCGATGCATTCGAAGCGCGTGTTCGGGGGTGACGATGTCGCCATTGCCGATTACGGGAATCTTAACCGCCGCCTTGATCTCCGCGATCCGGGACCAATCGGCGTGGCCGCTATAGCCTTGCTCGCGGGTGCGGGCATGCAGAGCGACGGCCGCGAGGCCGCAATCCTCCGCGATTTTGGCCAGCTCCACCGCGACCAGCTCCCGGTCGTTCCAGCCGGTGCGAAATTTGCATGTCAGCGGAATCGAAATCGCCGAGCGAACCTTTTTAAGGATGGTCTCAACCAGCGGAAGATCGCGCAGCAGCCCCGATCCTCCATTACACTTCACAACTTTATTGACCGGGCAGCCGAAATTGATATCGACGATATCGAACCCGCGGTCCTGGCAAACCTTGGCTGCCTCCGCCATGACGTTCGGGTCGGAACCGAACAATTGACAGCTTATGGGATGCTCTTCGGGTTCGAAGTAGAGGTAGCGAAAGTTCCGGTTGGGTTTCTTGGCCGTGCGGGTGCTTACCACCCCGTGCGAGCTGGTGAACTCGGTCATCAGCAGTCCGCAGCCACCCTGGGCGCGCATCAAGCGGCGGAACACGGTATCGGTCACGCCGGCCATGGGGGCCAGCACGGTAGCGGGCCGGATAGGCACCGATCCCACGGTGTAACCGCTCGGAAAGTCGAAGATGTACGGTTCCGTCATGCGGGTCGGAAGGTCGCCAATAAGGGAATGACCTTATTTTAACCGCGCTTGGCCGAAACCTGCGGACCGAAACGTCCGTTTTCACATATAGTGGGGAATGTTCGTGCTGCAATCTAGCCTCATCAAAGTGGTGGCCGCCTTCGTAGTCGGCGTGGTCGTGGCTGTGGGAAGCGCGTTGATCTACGTGCGAGCGACCGATCGGGTGTATTCGCAGCCAGCGGTGGAAACGACCCCGCTTCCTGCGCAATCCTTGCCCGCGCAGTTACCCGACACCAGGCAGGCTTCGGTAACACAGCCGGCTCCCCCACAGGCGGCTCCCGCATTAGACAACCGGCCAGTGAAACGCGAACCGGTCGAACGCCCGAAGCATCGCAAGCCGGCCACCGAAGCGCACCGGGAGATTGTAAAGCCGATCCTTCACGACGTGGCGCAAAATACGCCTCCGGTTATGGCTGCACCTCCGCCGGTGAACGAGGAACAGGAAGCGCCCACCGCCACGCCCCCGCCGCCGGTCGAGACAGATCCGGCGCCTGCGCCTGTCCAGCAGCAGCAAGAACAACCCCATGTCGTCACACTGCCGAGCGGGACGAACCTGATAGTGCGCCTTGGCGAGAGGCTTTCCACCAACGACAACTACACCGGCGATACGTTCCGCGCCACGCTGGAATCGCCCATCGTGATGGATGGATTCATCATCGCGGACAAGGGCTCAAAAGTGCTCGGCCGGATCGTCAACGCTCGGAAAGCGGGGCGAGTGGAGGGCGTATCGGGCCTGACGCTGGCGCTGAGCGAAATCAATACAACCGATGGGCAGCGAGTGCCCGTGCAATCGACCACTTACGCCAGGCAGGGACCGGTAAACACCGGAGAAAACGCGGCCAAAATCGCGGGAGGCGCGGCACTGGGAGCGATTATTGGGGCGATTGCGGGCGGCGGCCGGGGTGCGGCCATCGGAGCCGGAGCGGGCGGCGCGGCGGGAACCGGAGCCGTATTGGTTACTCGCGGAAGACCCGCCGTTCTGCCTGTCGAGACGCCGCTGACTTTCCGGCTGGCGGCCCCGGTGACGATTACCGAAAAGCTGAATAACTAGGCTTTTAAGGCGGGCCTTCGAGGTTGGCCGGTGTTGTGATTGGGATCCGCTTGCTGACGCGCGCGGTTCAGAAAAGTCAAGTTTAGGCGAAGAGATGGCGCATTTTGCGAAACGGATTTCGCAGGGTCTGACTTACTGCGCGGTGGGCGAATTCTCCTTGATTACCGTAAGTGTGACATCGGCCTGCGAACTGAAGGTTTCCATTCTTCCCGGGTCGAAGACGACGCCGTCACACCCATTTCCAATTGGCAAATCAGTGATGATGTGCGCGCCGGCGGCGGACAGAATGTTCCTGTTCTCGCGTCAGGCAGCGAAGAGGATGCCGTTCTTCGCGTCGAACATTTCATGGGGCTTGAGGTGGCGAAGCCGTGGCCGGTAGCTGTGTCAACTGCGGCGCCATGCGCACTCGTGCCCGGAATGTCTCCCACTTGGGCCAGCGTGTCGAGATTGAAGACGCCGATGTGCCCGGCGGAAAGAAGAAAGTAACAGAGCGCCTTCGAGGCCATGGTGGTCCTTGCAGTTTAGCGGTTTCGCAGCACCTCCTATTGCAAATCGCCGTAGACGATACCGCGCCCGTTCGTACCGATGTAGACGCGGCCGTAAATTCTCGGGTCGCCAATGACGAGGTCGAGGTTCCCGTACTCGTGTTGGGTATCGGTCACCGGATTCCAGGTTGCGCCACCATCGTCGGAGCGATAGACGCTGGTGGGATAGCCAGCGCCCGACCAAGAAAGGCGACCGATGAGAAAGACGGCGGGATAAGTCGCGGAGGGAGCGGGCGCTCCGAAGCCGATGGAATCGGGCCAGACGACGGAGCTTACCGGCGTGAAGGTTGCTCCGGAATCCGTCGAATGCCAAAGACCGTTCCATTGCAGCGAGAGCCAAATGTCGCCTTCGGCGTTCGGATTGACGCTGATTTGCTTGAAGCTGTAAGTGCCGAGGCCAGTTGCCGCGGACTGGAAGGTTACTCCGCCGTCGGTGCTGACATAGAACGTGCCGGTGTTTTGATCAAAAGTGTAAAACTTCTTCGGATTGACGCGATCGGCAACGACGACGCCGGTTGCGGGAACGCCGCCGGTGGATGCCGTCCAGGTTGCGCCGTTTGCCGAATAGTACAGAGTGGCTCCGCCGCTGGGAGCCCAGACAAAGCTCGAGCCGTTGGCTGCGATTGCGATCTGGCCCGGACCGCTGCCGCAGTTGGGCACGTTAGTGAACACGGTCCATGTATTTCCCTGGTTCATCGAATAGCCGCCGCACGCGGTTTGGCCGTAACTCGGGTAGCCGACGCGCGCGATGAGTGAGGGGTTCGACTGGGCGAAATCGATGCTGGTGGTGGTATTGAGCAGCGGAACGACGAATTGGCCTTGCGGCGGCGAGACGTTGAAGTTATCGTGCCGGAAGGCGCCGATATCGCCGAGCGCGCTTAGCAGGTGGGCGCCCGAGGGTGGACTGATGAGCGACTGCACGGCTGTTTCCTCAATGCCGAGCGCGCCGACGGACCAGGGAATCACGCCGCCGGAATCGACGCTTCCAGCGTGCGTTGTGGCGAACAGCGTCTGGCCGGTGCCGTAGAACATGTGATTCGAATCCCAGGGGTCTACCATCATGGCGCCAATCCAGTTGCCCATATTGTCGCCGGGCGCGGTGCCGCCGAAGAGCAGCCAGGGGGAGAGCGATACGTCATAGTGCGAGTGGGGCGGCGCATTCGGCTCATTGCCCATGGCTTCCCAGCTAGCTCCGCCATTACGGCTACGGAAGATTTCGTCACCGGGGTAGTAGCGATCGAGGGTTGAGGCCATGATGGTGTTGGGATTTCGCGGATCGACTACGACTTTTGCGTATCCGTAATTTGCGGGCGAGGTGATTGGATCGGGCGGAGTAATGTTGGTCCATTCGCCGCTTGCGATGGCATATTTCCAAACCTGGCCATTGCCCGCTCCATTCGGGCCGGCTTGATTCGAGTAAGTCGCATAAAGATTTCCGTTCGCGCTAATGCCGGCGTTAGTAGGTACGTCGCCCGCAGGGTTGACCTGGAACCGGGGACCATGTTACTCCGTTGTCGGTACTTTGATAGAGTCCAGTTGCGGGATCGGAAACGCCGACATAGATGGTTGGATAGTGCGCGCCTTTCAACTTAGGTCCGAACAGAACGAAGATGACGCCCGCTTTGTCGCCGTTGGTGGGGCCAGTGACGGGGAAACTGGTTACTTGCGCCCAGGTGTTGCCGGAATCCGTACTCTTCCACAAACCGTTTACGTTTGTGCCGAGATAGAGGACTTTGGGCGACCAGGGGACAACGGCCAGCCGCTCGCCGGAGAACCTTCCGTTCTCATTGGAACCGAGCTGGAAGGGCAGATTCACGGTTGTGAACGTCTGGCCGGCGTCTCTCGAGATGAAAATCGCGCCGTTGCCGGCCCAGCTTTCGACGTATTCGCCTTGCGCGAGATAGAGATTGAGCGGGTTTACGGGATCAAGCGCGATGCTGATAGTTCCCTGGATGTTGTAGTTGTCGGGAGTAACCCAATCGAGCAAAGGTGTCCAACGCCGGTTCAGGGCATTCCAGCGATAAGTGCCGCCGATGTCGGTCCGGACGTAGAATAACTCAGGTACAAAAGGATTCGCCACAACTCCTGTGATGAATCCTCCTCCGACGATTTGGACGTTGTGGAACACATAGGTGGGGCTGGCGGCGGAAACGAGGCCTAGGGACATTCCAAGTAGAAGCAGCAGTTTTTTGTTCATGGTCTTTACGTGGAGAGGAATCCGTCAGGTATTATACTTCCGCCGCAGATGGAGTTGGGCTTCTTACGGCAATTGAAAAGTTGGGCGGAATAGCATTGCGCCGCGGGATTGCTGATATATCGGCGACAGAGGAGTGTCCGAAAATTAGCGGCAGTTTGCGCAGTGGTTTTTTGGGTGCGCTGCGAAGCAGTTTGCTGTAAATAGTGCAGTGATGGGCTTTCGATTCGTTCCGGAATTGTCGGGCCAGCGGGAAAACGAGCGGACGCATGGGCGTTTTCCGTTTCTAATCTTCGACAAGTCCTGGAATGCTCCCGAATACAATCACTTGCGATCCGAATGTGAGACTGAAAGGCCGTTTTGTGAGTACAGCGCGCTATGGATTCACTGCGGCATCAGACAACGAGTAATCTATGGAATCGGCCCTCTTTGCCGATACGATTCATCGCCTCGAAGATTCGGTCACCAAAACTGTAGGCGGCACTCAGGTACTCGCGACTCTTATCTTTATCCAAGAACCGATGAACGAGATCATGCTCTTCCGCATTGGTCGTTTCTAGAAACCGTTCGTACTGGTCGAGAATGGCTGTGATCGTGGCATGCGCATCTGCTAACCGCGGTTGCTCCCTCAGAGCCTCGAGCCGCTGCGTGGGAGTCAATGCGATCATTTTCATCGCATCTCCGGGACTAGCAGACTTCGTCTCCTGATATATGCCGAGAAGATATAGCAGGGCCGAATAGCAGGTGAGCAGCCTACCAGTGGTTTGTTTGCATCAAAGTCGGGAAACTCGCCTATCGCCGAAGTCCGTGAGCTAAGGCAACCAGATTGAAATCTGCAAAGAGCCCTAGAATCTGACACGATTGCTCCCACACGGCCGCGATTCGGAAATTGCTCGGGGGTGGGGCACTGGATTTCGCGCGTTGGTGCGTGTGATTCCGCGAGAGTTGGATTGAATGACGGATGCTATGGTTTGCTGCAATGCTAAGCAGGTTCGTGCCTGCGCTTCCGAACATCCGCACTCCGATCCAGCCGCTCCGCAGCCAAACGCTCTCTCGATAGTCTTGACACAGGCTTGCCAATTATTCAATACTGGCATAGTTTACCTATGTCAGCGAGGGCATGATTTGCATCGAGACGAGATTCCTCCTGGAACGCTTTATCTGCTGATCTTGAAAACTCTGGCGCGCTCTGGCGAGTTGCATGGATATGAGATCGCCAATTCTATTCAGCGGATATCGGATGAAGTCCTTCAAGTGGAAGAAGGCTCGCTCTACCCCGCATTGCAGCGCATGCTTATTAAGGGATGGGTAAAAGCGAGTTGGGGTACCACGGCTGGCAACCGCCGCGCTCGTTACTATCGTCTGCAGCCGGCAGGGCGCAAGCAATTGGCCGCCGAGATCTCGCAGTTCGAACGCGTCATCGGAGCGATCACGCGTGTGATTGAAGCGGTCTGAAAAGGAAGTCCGTCATGAACTGGCTGCGCGAACTCGGAAGGCGACTCAGGACGCTGATGGATCGCCGCCAATTTGACGCGGATCTCGAAGAGGAGATGCGCCTGCACCTGGAGTTGCGGCAGCAGGAACAACTCCAGCGCGGCATGAGCGCGGACGATGCTCGGGCCGCCGCCGGGCGCCGGTTTGGAAACCCGACCGCCCTACGAGAGAACAGCCGTATGGAGTGGGGCTGGGAATGGTTCGAGCACCTGGCCCAGGATCTTCACTACGGCCTGCGCATGCTGCGCAAATCTCCCGGCTTCACCGCCGTCGCGGTCCTCACGCTGGCGCTCGGTATCGGCGCCAACACCGCGATTTTCAGCATCGTGGATGCGGTGCTTTTGCGATCGCTTCCGTATCCCGATCCCGATCAACTCGTCCTAATGTTCGCTACGCCGCTGCAACGGCCAGACGCTCTGTTGAGTATTTCCTACAGGGACTTCACCGATTGCCGCGAGCAGAACCGCGTGTTTAGCGAAATGGCGGGAAATGCGTTTCACGATCTCACATTGACCGGGGCAGGCGAGCCATCGATTGTGAACACAGCAGCCGTGACGCCGGAGATATTTCCTCTGCTGAACGCAAAGCCTCTGGCGGGCCGCACGTTGCTGCCAGAGGATGGCAAGCAAGGCGCCGCGCCTATGGCTGTTCTGAGCGAAAATCTCTGGCGCAGCCGCTTCGGTTCCAATCCGGCTCTTATCGGCCAATCCATCACGCTGGATATGCGTTCCTTCACCGTTGTCGGAATTCTGCCGGCAAGCTTTCGGTATCCTGACGGCGCTGCGCATCAGGACGTGTGGATTCCGGTCGCGCAGGACCCGCTGTTCGGACCTCTGATGTCGCAGCCCGGTTCGCGTCTGCTGGTCGGGATCGGCCGGCTTAAGCCAGGTGTTTCTCTGACGCACGCTCAGGCCGAGATGAACACGCTGGGTGCGCGGCTCGCGAAGGAGTTTCCCGCAGAAGATTCCGGGTTGACGATCCGGATTCAGCCCTATCGGCAGGCGGTGGTCGGGAACGTGAAATCTGCGCTTCTTATTTTGCTGGGCGCGGTTGGCCTGGTCCTATTGATCGCTTGCGCCAATATTGCGAACCTGCTTCTGTCGCGGGCCACTTCTCGCGGGAGAGAAATTGCAGTGCGAATCGCGATTGGGGCGGGGCGCGCCCGCATTGTCCGGCAATTATTGACCGAGAGCGCTCTCATAGGATTGCTCGGCGGAGTTGCCGGTGTGCTTCTTGCGGTCGTGGGCGTCTGGAGTTTCCGGCCGTTCTTGCCGTCCCAGGTGATCCAGATCAGTTCGATTCAGGTTGGAGGCTCGGTCCTGGCGTTTGCGCTGTTGTTGTCTCTTGCTGCCGCACTTGCGTTTGGACTGGCTCCTACGCTCCTCGCAACTCCGTCCAATTTGCAGACGAATATCAAAGAGGGCGGCGAGCGTACGGGCCAGCGTGGCGGACAGCATGTGCGGAGCGTTCTGGCGATCGCGGAAATTTCGCTGGCCATGGTGCTTTTGGTCGCGGGCGGCCTTCTCATGCGCAGCTTTGCGCTGGTCACCGCGGTTAATCCGGGCTTCGATCCGAAAAACGTCATAGAAGCCGAGGTTTCTCTTCCGCAATTTCAATATTCGACGCCGCAACAATGGACGGTTTTTTCCAACGAATTGCTGGAGCGCCTCCATGCGCAGCCTGGTTTGCGAGATTCCGCTGTGGCGGCTCCGCTGCCGATGGACCGCCAAGGCGAAGCCGCATTCGAGTTCAGCATTGTAGGCAATCCTCCGCTTCCTCCCGGCAAATCCACTACCGCCGATTACGCCACGGTGAGTCCCGATTATTTCCGCGTGATGCGAATTCCGCTGCTGCGAGGCCGTCTTTTCTCCGAGCAAGACTCGCCGTCCAATGCGCACGTAGCGATCATTAGCGAAACTTTGGCGCGGCGTTATTTCCCGAACCAGGACCCCATCGGAAGGCGAATGAGATTTGGATTTCCGCCAAACAGCAATGTGTCGCGCGAGATCGTCGGCGTGGTCGGCGACGTGCGGGATGTGGCACTGAGCAAGAAACCTGGCCCGATGATGTATGTGCCCTTCGCTCAAGCGCCTCTTTATGGAGGGGAGGTGGTTGTAAGAAGTTCCTTGAGTGCATCGAGCGTGGCCGCCGCTATTCGCCAGGCGGTTCACTCCATTGACAAGGCCCTCCCCGTGACGGATGTCGAATCCTTGCGGGACGCGCTCGGCGAATCGATCTCGCAGGAACGATTCCGCACCTTGCTGCTCAGCTCATTCAGCGGAATTGCTCTGCTCCTCGCGGCTGTTGGAATCTTCGGAGTGATTTCGTACTCAGTCTCGCAGCGCACGCGCGAAATCGGCATCCGCATGGCTGTTGGCGCGCAGCGGCGCGACGTGTTGTGGATGATTTTAGGACAGGGAGCGAAGCTTGCATTGCTTGGTTTAAGCGCCGGAGCCGTGATGGCGCTTCTGCTCACGCGCTTGATGGCCAGCCTGCTGTATGGAGTTTCGGCGACGGATCCGCTGACCTTTGGCGCCGTGGCCCTGGTTCTGCTCGGCGTTGCCGTGGTTGCCTGCTATATCCCCGCGCGCCGCGCCATGCGAGTCGATCCGATGGTCGCGCTGCGCTACCAATAGTTTGCCCTTCGTCTTGCTGCAATGCTAAGCAGATTCGCGGCTGCACTTCCGAAGATCGATCACAACGGTCTCGGCGAGGCGGTCCTGGGCACATAGGCGGTTTTGACTCCAGAAGTACTGAAGGAATCCCAGGCCGCACTCCAATACAGCCGCTCCGTAGCCGAACGCTCTCTCAAGAGATTGCCACTTCCCCATCCGCCGGCCGGTCAGTGACATTGCTCTGGTGCGCGCCACCCATTTGCCCGGCGTCTGCCCATTTCCGACGTAATTAGAAACTCCAAAATAGAGCACGAGGAAAACCAGATTGCCGACTTGGTGGAAGTCCCAACGCACGTTAACATTTTCTTCGCGGAGCACAAACACGCGCCAACAAATTTCTGAGGGAGCCCAGAGCACCACCGCTAATAAAATATCGATACCGTACCCTAGTACGCGCTGCCAAAATGCCGCCAATGGCAGGCCTTCCAGTTCTCGCAAACGCGCCGTTTCGTGCGCGCTGGAACTGCTGCCGACCAGACTGTCTCGCGTGCCTGGCAACCGGGGATACGCTGCTCTCGGTTTGATGCATGTCGTCGAGTAATTTCTAAGACCTCAAGCTAGCACGGATTTGGCAAATTGAGGCGGGCGTGTCGCGGTGAACGGAACCTTCCCGCAAAAATTCGCGTACTGATCATGGACCATTGGAGAATACGCGTGAACCGCACAGTTATCTCAGCCTGCCTGCTTACTTCCGTCTGTCTCGCTGCGCTTGCGCAGACGCCCTCGGTCAGCGGCCGTTGGATCGTCACTCAAGACTTCTTCGGCACTCCTCGCTACATGCGACTGCAGCTCGAACAGAACGGCTCAAAGCTGAGTGGCGAGCTTAATGGCGACAAACTCGAAGGAACCGTGGGCGGCAGCACGATCCACTTCGTGGCACGCAGCGAAAACAAGGACACTTTCGAGGTCCGGGGCACGTTCGCGCAAGGAGTTCTGACAGCGACGATGGTCGCCACCGACGCCGCTGACCGCGACCACCCCTACACCTTCTCCCTCACGGCAAAACCCGCGCCGCCGTTGGAACACCGCGCACCTCAGCGCCACGAATTCACGCCGACCGTGTTCTACCGCCAGTTCTCCGCGCGAAACAAGCCTGTTCTCACGGTCGCGCCCGGCGACACGATCCACACCACCACGGTGGATGCCGGCGGCACCGATGAACATAATATCCGCCGCGTTGCCGGGGGCAATCCGGAGACCGGTCCGTTTTACATCGAAGGTGCGATGCCTGGCGACGTGCTTGCCGTGCACATCAACAAACTTCGCCTCAATCGCGATTGGGCCGGCAGCGACGATTTTCTTGTCGATCGCAGCCTTAACTCCGATCTGGCGGTCAAAATGAAGGACCTCGGTAAGGAAGTCCGATGGCATCTTGATCTCGCAAGCGGCACTGCGTCGCCCGAAAAACCTGGCGAGCACCTGGCGCACTTTCATATTCCGTTAAAGCCGATGCTCGGCTGCATCGCTACCGCCCCGAGCATTTCAGGGGCTGCGCCAGGCACGGGCGATTCCGGCTTCTACGGCGGCAACATGGATTTCAACGAAGTTGGCGAAGGCGCAACCGTCTATTTACGCGTTTCGAACCCCGGCGCATTGCTGTACTTCGGCGATGGACATGCCGCGCAGGGTGACGGCGAAATCAACGGCAACGCGCTGGAAACATCGATGGACGTCGAACTCACGGTCGACGTTATCCCCAATAAGCGTATCGGCGACCCTCGCGTCGAGACCGCTGACGCGATCATCAGCATGGGGCTCGACGGCTCGATCGATGACGCTTTCAAGGAAGCGACCAGCGACATGGCGGCGTGGCTTGCCGAGGATTACAAACTCACGCCTTCCGAGATCGCCCAGGTGATTGGCGCCGCTGCCGAATACAGGGTCAGCGAAGCCGCAGATCGCAATGCGGGTGTGGTCTTGAAATTAAAGAAGAAGTATCTGCAGCCGCTCGCGCGTGCGTCGAAATAAATTCGAAAACCACTCCCTTCGGTCACGGCTCAGTCTCAGTATCGTTCGTGAGCGGAAGCTTACTCGGTTCGGAGGGCTTTCATGGGATCGATGGAGGCGGCGCGCGCGGCGGGGATCATGGCGGCGATGAAGGCGCATACAGCGAGCGAAGACATCGCGACCAGCAGGGCGAACGGGTCCCAATTCACTACCCCGTAGAGTTGCGATGACATCAGGCGGCCGGCTCCGATGGACAGGGGAATTCCGAGCAACAGTCCCAAGGCGACTTTGGTGAATGCGCTGCCAAGCACCAGGCGGACAACGTTCGTGCGGCGGGCGCCGAGCGCCATGCGAACGCCGATTTCACTGGTGCGCTGCGCGACCGTGTAGGCCGTCACGCCATAGAGTCCGACAGCGGCCAGAATTAGCGCGACAATTCCGAACAGACCGGCGAGATCCGCAACCGCGCGCTGCTGATCGAAATTCTGATCTACTTGTTGCTGCATGCCGCGCACGCTGATGATGGTCAAATTCGGATCCGCTTCGGCGAACGTTTTTCGAAGCAGCGGCTCGAGAACGCCTGGATCGGTGCGGCTCACCAGCAGAGCGCCCTCGATGAAATGGGAACGCAATTCGGTTTTTTGCAGCAGTTCATTCGCATAGGTCACGTGCTGGCCGAGCGGCACGAAGAACATGGGCCGAACCGGTTTATCGGGCTGAGTATATTTAGCGTCGCGGATTACCCCGACGATGCGAAAGGTGCCTGCGTTCTCCGGAAGATCGATGCCGAAACGCTTGTCGAGCGGATCTTCTTTGGGAAAGAATCTTCGGACGAAAGCCTGGTTGACGATGGCGACGGGAGTGGTGTCGCCCGCATCGTGCTCGGTGAAAGCACGGCCGCGGACGATGGATTGGCCGACGGTTTGGAAATAGCCGGGGCTGACGCGATCCCAGGAAGAGTTCGAGTTCTCATTAAATCCGGAGGCAGTGCGGCCTGCCACGAAAATGCCTTCGCCCCAATTGTCTCCGGTCAACGGATTGTAGAGCGCCAAGCTTGCGCGTTCCACGCCTGGCATACGGTTGAGACGATCCTGCAGATCGCGATAGAGCGCTTGCAGCCGGTCCGGAGTATAGGTAGCGGGTGGTGAATTCAAAGATATTCCGATGCGATGGGCGGTTTGGAATCCGAAATCCTGATGCTCCAGATTATTCAGGCTGCGGGCGAGCATGGCGGCGCCGGCAACCAACACGACAGAGAGCGTGGCTTGCCCGACGAGCAGCGCTTTGCGCGAGAGCCCAGAGCTGTCGCGCGTGCTGCGGTTCGCGCCACGGAGAGCCTCGACGGGATCGGTTCTGGTTGCAAACCAAGCGGGAGCGGTGCCGAAGAGCACGCCGGTCACGAGCGATAAGCCGAATGCGAAGGCCAAGACCGGAAGCGAAGGACTGGCGCTGATGGGCAGAGCGCGGGCATTGTGGAAGGCAAGAGCCAGAAGGAGACGGCCCGCGCCGACCGCGACTGCCAGGCCGGCGATTCCGCCTCCGAGCGACAGCAGAACGCTTTCGATGAGCGACTGCGCCACGATGCGCGCGCGCGGGGCGCCCATGGCGAGCCGTAGCGAAGTCTGGGGGCGGCGCGCCATGCCGCGGGCCAGCAGGAGATTGGCGACATTGGCGCAGGCGATGAGGAGGACCAGCGCGCAGACGCAAAGCAGGAGGTTGAGGCTCTGGCCGTAATCCTCTTTCATTTCCGCGACGCCGCCGCCGGCGGGAACGACGTTGAGGTTCTGCTTGGGAAGCATCCGCATGATTTGCGGCATCCAGACCGCGGGATAGCCGCTCTCATTTTTGATCCAGTCGCGCAGAACTCCGGTGAGGCGCGGCCCGAGGCCTGCGACTGTCGCGCCCGGCCGCAGTCTGCCGATGACGCGCAGCCAAGCGGAAACGGACTGGCGGAGCAGCGAGTTTTTGCCTTGGATTAGCGGCTCCTGCTGCAGGGGGAGCCAGATTTCAGGCGGATCTGCACGCAAAGTTTCGCCGAAGAAACCGGGGGGAGCGATGCCGATGATGGTGAACGGATGGCCTCCGATAAGAAATGTCGAGCCGACCACCGCGGGGTCGCCGCCATACGTGCCCTTCCAAGCGCGGTAGCTCAGGACCGCTACGGGTGCGGCGGATGCGCGGTCGTCGGATGGCTGAAAGAGACGGCCTGCGAACGGGCGAATTCCCAAGGTGGAGAAATAATTTCCAGTGGCGAGTTCGCCGCGCAGAGACTGGCCGGCGCGCTCGGTCGCCGAACGCACGCTGTAGGTCCAGCCGCCCGCCTGAAACGCTGCGACCTGTTCAAATTCCGGCGCAGCGGCCTTTAATCGCTCATATAGCGGGAAGGAAAACATGCCCCAGCGGTCCTGCGGGCCTCCTTCGACGCAGCAGTCATTGCCATCGCCGATGCGGTACAGCATCCCAGGATCGCCGACTGGCAAGGAACGCAGCATGACGGCATTGATGAGGGAAAAAATCGCAGTCGTGCCGCCGATGCCGAGGGCGAGCGTCAATACGGCAGTCAGGGTGAAGACAGGCGAGAGACGGAACTGCCGCAGGGAATAGCGGATATCGGCCCATAGATTCTGCATGGCGGGTCTCTTTCTAATTACGAATGGGGGTGGAGTGGAGTTCCTCAATGTTTGGATGCCGTCAGGAAGACGCAGACGGCGGAGGCCCGTCCGCGCCACGTACGACGCGGCGAGTTAGCAAGGCTGAACTGCAGTTGTTGGAGCAGCTCTGGAGTTTGAAGAGAGCCTCCCGGAAAAGAAGCGGCGGTTTACACGACGGGGCAGACGACGATTTATCGGCTGGAGCAGAAGGGCGCGGTGCGGCGAGCTAAGCGCGGAATCAGCAGTCGTGGCTGCTTGGTTTCTGTACTTTAGGACAGTACGGAGAGGAATCCGCGCTCGTGCAATCCCACTTCGCTGACGCCGCCGATTTCTAAGTCGACCATCTGGTTGGGTTCGCGGCTGCGCGCCATTTGCACTTTCAGGAAGTTGGTGGTGAGGGCTATGCCGCGCTGTTCGAGCGTAACTGCCGGCAGCGTCTTGGCTATCATGCGGCGGCGGAATTCGAGATTTTTTTTCGCGGAGAGTTCGCGCAGGATGCGGGTGCGATCGCGCCGCGTTTCCACGGGAACGGGATTGCCGGATTCGGCGGCTTGGGTGCCTGGGCGCTCCGAGTAGGTGAAGGCGTGCAGATAGGTGAAGGGCTGCTCTTCGATGAAATGCAGCGTTTCCTCGAATTCGGTTTCGGTTTCACCGGGAAAGCCGGTCATGACGTCGGCTCCAATGGCCGCATGGGGCATTAAGCGGCGCGCGATCTCCAGGCGCGTCCGGTAGTGGCGGGTACGGTATTTGCGAAACATGCGCTTCAACACGGCATCGGAGCCCGATTGCAGCGGCAGATGGACGTGTTTGGCCATGCGCGGCTCGCTCGCTATCAACTCTAGCAGCGGCTCGCTCCAATCCATGGGTTCGACGGAGCTGATTCGCAGGCGCTGCACATTTGTTTTGTCGAGAATCGCGCGGAGCAGATCGATGAATCGCAAATTTGCGGGTAAATCTCTGCCCCAGCGGCCGAGATTGATGCCACTCAGCACGATTTCGCAATAGCGGCTGGCGAGATCGCGGACTTGATCGAGCACACTGGCGAGATTCGCGCTGCGGCTTTTGCCACGAACCGATGGAATTATGCAGAACGAACAGCGATTGCTGCAGCCATCCTGCACTTTTAAGTTTGGGCGTGTCCGGTCTTCGCGCGTGTCTTTGACGGGCATGGCTGCGAAGGCCGGGACGGTTGCCATATCGCGCACCAGCACTTGCCCGTGATACTCCTCATGCGTGGGCGAGAGGATCGCGGCGATTTCGGTTTTATGAGAATTGCCGACTACCCAGTTCACGCCTTCGAGTGCGGCCAACTCGTCCGGCGCGCGCTGCGCATAACAGCCGGTGACCAGAATCTTCGCCTTGGGATGTTCGCGGTGGATTCCGCGAATCACACGGCGGGCATCGACATCGGCGGCGTGGGTGACGGTGCAGGTATTCAGCACAACCAGGTCGGCTTGCGCGGGGTGGTTGAGGACGGTGCAGCCTCGCTCCTGGAGCGAAGCCTCAATGGCGGCGCCATCGGCTTGCGAGGCGCGGCACCCGAAGCTTTGGACGAACACGCTTTGCACGTACTTATATTTTTGCAATACTGAAACTGCCTGCGCGATCAGGCAACCGCTGGAGGCGCTCGTTCGCGGGCAAATCGAGAGGAAAGTCCGGTCTTCACAGGGCAGCATGCCGGCTAACGGCCGGGGGCTTCGTCAGAAGACGCAAGCTACGGAAAGTGCCACAGAAAATATACCGCTCGCCGGTTTTTCCGGCTGAGTAAGGGTGAAAAGGTGCGGTAAGAGCGCACCGCGGTTCGAGCAATCGGACTGGCAGGGTAAACCCCATGCGAAGCAAGACCAAATAGGGGAGGAGGAGCGGCCCGCTCCGTTACCACTTCCGGGTAGGTCGCTTGAGCCTCTCAGCAATGGGTGGCCTAGACGAATGGTTGCCGCCCGCGTCGTCGGGAGACAGAAACCGGCTTATCGATCGCGCAGGTTTTTTTCAGCGCGCAGGTTTTTTCAGCGCGCGGTGTCGAAATAGCGAGCGGCAAAGGTGAGGAAGGTGGGCCAGTTGGGGCCGGCGGTGTGACCGCCGCTGTGCTGGCGAAACGCCAAATCGCCGTTGATGAGCGCGGTTCCCATGGGCGGAAAAACGTCCGTGCCCAAATCTTTCTTGCCGAGCAGTTTGTAGACGGGGCCGGCCGCAACTTCGGCCATGAACTGGCCGCGGTCATCGAGCCAGTTGCCTTCGACTTTGGGAGATCCGCAGCTTATAAACACGGGACGCGGCGCGCATAACGCGATCAGCTCGTGCGCATCGACGGGCAGATCGTTCCAGGTCAGGGGGCCGGCGTATTTAAGGAAATTGCCGGCCATCCAGTGGTATTCGCCAGTGCCTGCGATGTTTTCGACCAGTTCGCCAAAATTGCGGCGGTTCAGCTTGGCACCGCCTTCGCCGGAAGAAGCGACGAACGCGATGGCAAAGCGCTGGTCGTAGGCCATGGTGACGAGTGCGGCCTTGCCGTAGCGCGAGAGGCCCTCAATCGCGACTCGTTTGGCGTCCACCGATTTGTCGGTTTCGAAATAATCCAAACAGCGGCTGGCGCCCCAGGCCCAGGCTCGCAATGCGCCCCAATCGTCTAACTTGCGCGGCTGGCCTTTGTTCATGAGACCGATAATGCCTTCGGTGAGGCCCGCACCGTTGTCGGCTTGCACGCTGGTGGGAATCAGGCTCGCGTATCCCCAACCTTTGGCGAGAACCTGCTGCTGCCATGTTGGGCCGGGCTCCTGCGGCGGCGCCATGCCTTTCGGCCATTTGAATCCAGGCGGAAACACGAAGGCCAATGTCAGGATGACCGGTACCGGGCCGGTGGCGTTCTCGGGAGTGCTTAGCGTCAACTGAATATCGACAGTGATGAGCGGGTATGAGGAGTTATCGACGTGACCCACGAGTTTTCTGGTGATCACCGGCACGTCTGCCGTTCTTTTCGTGCGTGGTGGCGGTCACTTCCCAGTTCACTTTGGGCGTGTTCGGGGGGACGCGGCCGTAGATTTCGCGGTCGAAATCTTCGACGATTTCCGGACGGCGGCGATTCCACCACATGGCGGGGGTCGTGACTTTCTCGCCATCGTTTAGGACCAAGGGGTCGGGGAGTTTTGGATAGGGATTGGCCTTCGACTCGTCGGAATTGACAGCAGTGGGGCCTTGCGGATGTTTGGGATCGGCACCGGGACGCAGTGCGTGGATGTGCAAGAGATCCATTAGGCGCTGGTGATCCTGCTCGGCCGTGAGGTGCACGGGCGGAGGGGGCTGGGCCGCTTGCGATGCGAATGCAGCAGTCAGCAGGATCAGCGCTGAGCAGGAGATTTGAGGGGAGCGATTGGTTTTCGTGTTTTGTATTTTAGCTTGGTTCCGCTGGGACCTGGACAACTCGACGAAGCACAGAGACGAGATAATAAGTCGTCGTGCCGATACTGGTTAATGCCTTTTTTGAAAAGCGTGTGGAACAACTCTTCGATTTAGCGGAGACTTTGGATAAGGCTCTTTCATCGGCCGGAATCGACTACCGGGTGATCGGCGGGCTGGCTACGTATTTATATGTGGAAGAATCGCAGCCGGATGCCGGGCGCCTCACCAGGGACGTCGATATCGCCGTTCGCCGGCAAGATCTGCAGCGAATTGTTGTGGCCCTAAAACCATTTGGATTCACTCACCGCCGCGCGGCCGGGGTCGACATGCTAGTGCAGAGCGAGGCTCCCTCGGCGCGTAGAGCCGTTCATCTGGTTTTCGCGGGCGAAAAAGTCCGACCGGAGTATTCGGAGGCGGTGCCGACGTTCGGCGCTTTCCGGAAGTTGAGAGGAATCTGTCTGATGCCGCTGGCGGATCTGATCCGGATGAAGCTAACCAGCTTCCGGGCGAAAGATGAAGCACATCTCAAAGACCTGGACGAGGCTGGCCTGATCACGCCGGAAATTGAAGCGGACCTTCCGCCTGCTTTGCGCAAAAAGCTGGCACAGATGCGGCTGCGCGAGTAAGTTATTCCCCGCCTGCGCTGATAAACTGGAACTTCCATGCCGATCAGTAAAGAGCTGCTGGAAATTCTCGTTTGCCCGGTCTGTAAAGCCAAAGTCGTTTTGAAAGACGATGGGAGCGGATTGAAGTGTGTCGAGTGCAAGCGGGTCTATCCGGTTCGTGACGATATTCCGATCATGCTGGTCGATCAGGCAACGATCGAGCAGTAGAATCCGATGACGATTTTGGAACAGTTGCCGCAAGGGGCCCGTGTGGCAGTCATTCGGCTGCGCTCCATGGGCGATTGCGTGCTCACCACGCCGGCGCTCGCGCTGCTGAAGGGTTCGCGCCCGGATCTGGCGATTGGGGTTGCGGTGGAAGAGCGGTTCCAGACGATTTTTGAAGGCAACCCCGCTGTATCGCAGGTGCTGGCGCCTAGCTGGCGAGCAGTGCGGAGCTGGAAATCCGGCCTGTGCGTTAATCTGCATGGCGGAACGCGCAGCCAATGGATGACGGCGCTTTCGGGAGCCAAGTGGCGGGCGGGTTTCGCGCATCACAGCGTCACGTTCGCTTACAACTTTAAGATCAAGCGCGCACAGCGCATTTTGGGCGTCAATCGGATTGTCCACACCGCCGAGCACCTGGCATCGGCATTCTTCGCGTTGGGCGTTCCACTGCAACAAGTACCGCGCGCGCAACTGTGCGCCGCCGCGTCTCCGATCGAAGGCAAGTATGCGGTGCTGCATCCGTTCGCCTCTGCGCCTGAAAAGCAGTGGCCGGCGGAGCGGTTCTGCGAAGTAGCGCGGTATTTGAAGCTCTGGAACATCGCTCCGGTTTTTCTGTGCGGCGAAGGCGACGACCCATCGCCGTTTAAGGCTCACCAGATTGTTCAGGGCAGTCTGCGGGATGCGAAAGCGGTGCTCTCGAAAGCGGCCGTGTTCATTGGCAACGATAGCGGTCCGGCGCACATTGCGGCCGCGTTTGCGGTTCCAAGCGCAGTTCTTTTCAGTGCCTCGAATCCGGCGGTCTGGGCGCCGTGGCGCACCGAATCCGAGATTGTGGTTGCGCCGGATGGGATGGCAAAAGTGACGGTATCGCGCGTGATTGCCGCGCTGGAACGCCTGCGCGTTTTCGAAGAGGCGCACGCTTGAGAGAGTTTTCGCGCCTGCTGCGGTACGCGCGGCCGTATCGTCTCGCACTCGTCGCGTCGGTAGTGTTCATGGCGGTAGTGGGGCTTTCGCAAGGCGCGCTGCTGGTCTTTATTCCGCTGGTGTTCGGACGCGTGCTCACGCCCAGCGCGCCCGATACGCCGGCGCCGCTGCTTACGATCCCGGGCACGCATTTTACGATTTATCTGAACAGCCTGATCCCGTTCGTACACAACATCTGGACCATGGTTGCGATCGGAATTCTGATCTGCTTCGTTGCCAATGGGGTATGCGACTATGCCGGAAATTATTTGATCAACTGGGTTGGGATCGGCGCGGTGATGGATCTGCGCCAGGAAGTGTTCGATCGTGTTTTGCGCCAGGATGCGCGCTTCTTCGAAGACCAGACCACGGGGCGCATCATGTCGTCGATCATGAACGACATCGACAAGGTGCAAATCGCGGTCTCCACGATGCTAGCCGACTGGCTTCGGCAAGTCTTCACGGCAGCATCCCTGCTGTTCTTTATGATCACTATCAACTGGCAGCTTTCGCTCATCAGCGTTTTGGTGCTGCCGGTGGTGGCGCTTCTCACGGTGCGTTTGGGCAAGCGCATCCGGCGCACGACGCGGCACGCGCAGGACATGGTTGCCGGATTGAATCACATTTTGCAGGAGACCCTGACCGGACATCAAGTAGTGAAGACGTTCGGGGCCGAGGAATATGAATCGAAGCGCTTCCGATTGGCGGCGCAGCGCCTGAAATCGAGTTCGCTTCGCTATGTGGCCCAGCAGGCGATTCCGTCGCCCATCATCGAGATCTTCGGAGCGGTGACAATCATTTTCCTGATCACACTGGCGCGCATGGAAGCCAAAAATGCCGCGCTGACGGCGGGCACTTTCGCGGCTTTCGCGCTGGGGCTAGTACGGCTTTACGAGCCGATCAAGCGCGTGACCAACATTCACACCGTTTTTCAGCAAGGAATTGGAGCCGCGCAGGAAGTCTTCGGCTATCTGGACCGGCAACAGGACGTGATCGACAGACCTAGCGCGGTCCGGCTTTCGAAATTCGAGAAGAGTATTCGGTTCCGGAACGTCTCGTTTTACTATCCGTCGGCTCCGGATCGGGTTGTGCTGGACGGAATCGATCTCGAAATCAAGACGTGTGAAGTGGTCGCTGTCGTCGGACAGAGCGGAGCTGGAAAAACAACTCTAGCCAATTTGCTACCGCGCTTTTACGACGTGACCGGCGGCGCGGTGGAAATCGACGGCCGGGACGTTCGCGACACACGCCTCAATAGCCTGCGCGAAAATATCAGCATCGTTGCGCAAGACACGTTTTTGTTCAATGATACGGTTTTCGACAATATCGCGTATGGGCGGCCGGATGCGAGAGAGGATGAAGTCTTCGCGGCGGCGCAGGCCGCGCTTGCGCACGAATTTGTCCAGCAGCTGCCGCAGGGATACGACACCCCGATCGGCGAGCGCGGCATGAAGCTCAGCGGCGGCCAGCGGCAACGGATTGCGATTGCACGCGCGCTGCTGAAGAACGCGCCGATTCTGATTCTGGACGAAGCGACCTCTCACCTGGATACGGAATCGGAGAGACTTGTGCAGCAAGCCCTGGCTGTCCTGATGCGGCGCCGGACGGTGCTGGTGATCGCGCATCGCCTTTCGACGATCCGGCAGGCGGATAAGATTGTCGTTCTCGAGGCGGGCAAGATAGCGGAAATTGGAACACACGAGGAGCTGCTTGCGGCGCGCGGCGGGTATCATCGCCTCCACGAACTGCAACACGCGAATGCGAATGCAAGCATCGGATAGCAGCGCGGCTCCGGTTCGCAGCATGACCGGATATGCGCTGGTTCGTGTACAAACTGCCGCGGGCGAGCTGAATGTCGCCCTGCGCAGCGTGAACCATCGCGGACTGGACTTGCACTTCCACTCAAACGGACAGCTCGGCCGCATTGAGAACGCGATGCGCGCCGTGCTCAAGCGGCACATCGCCAGAGGACATGTCGAGATTCGTGTCACATTGGCACGCGAGAATGGAACGGAAAGCGCGGCGTATAATCGCGAAACGCTGAAGCACTATCTGGCGTTGTTCCGGCAGGCATGTGAAGAGTTCGGGCTGGACAGCAAGCCCGATCTGAACAGGTTGTTGACGCTTCCCGGAGTGTTCGACGCCGCGCGCGAGGGTGAGATTCCCGGCGATGCGCTGGAATTTGAAGTGATGGGCGCTCTGGAAGCTTGCATCGCGGAATTGAATTCGTATCGCGAGCGCGAAGGCCGGGCACTTTCGAGTGGTTTTGAGCGGGAGATTGCGGCCGTGGAAGAACAGACTGCGCGCATGAGCGAGATCCGCGCGGAAGCGATTCCGCATTTTATGCAACGGCTACGTGAACGGCTGGCAGAACTGTTGAAGGATTCCAACATTGCGCCAAGCCGTCTAATGGAGGAAGCGGCGCTACTGGCCGATAAATCAGACGTTCAGGAAGAGTTGGGACGCCTGGTGGTTCACATAGGGGAGTTGCGGCGCATCTTCGAAAACGGCGGCGCGATCGGCAAGCCGCTCGATTTTCTGTTGCAGGAGATGAACCGCGAAACCAACACCATCCTATCGAAAACTTCCGGCATCGGCGAAGCGGGTTTGACGATCACCAAGCTGGCGCTGGGGATTAAGGCTAATATCGAAAGAATGCGGGAGCAGGCGCTTAATCTTGAATAGTCAGCTTGTGCAAGATGGGACGAAGCTGGAGAGGCGCACTCCCGCCGAACGCATGACGACAGTCTTTATCATTTCGGCGCCGTCCGGATCGGGGAAATCGACGCTGGTTACGAGGCTGCTGGCGAGCGACCCGGGATTGCGATTTTCGGTTTCATACACCACGCGCAAGCTGCGCGGCAACGAAAAACCTGGGGAGAGCTATGTGTATATCGGGCGCCAGGATTTCCTGGAGCGCGCGGAGCGAGGTGAATTCCTGGAGCACGCCGAGGTTTTCGGCAATTATTACGGCACCAACCGGAAGGTATTGGAACAGGCCCAGCGCGAGGGCAAGGACCTGATACTCGACATCGATGTACAGGGTGCGCGACAATTAAAAGACGCGATTCCCGAGGCTGTGAGCATTTTCATATTGCCTCCGTCGCGCGATATCCTCGAGCAGCGATTGCGGTCGCGGTCGGAGGATCCGGAAGAGGTCATCCAGCGACGATTGAGAGATGCAGCGGAGGAAATTCGCAATTACACCCAGTACGACTATGTGCTGGTGAATCATCAGGTGGAAGAATCCGTGGCAACCCTGGCGGCGATCGTGAAAGCCGAGCGCGTCCGGCGACTCCGCATGGAAGACCAGATTCGCCCGATTCTCCGGAGCTTTGAGGACCGGGCGCCTTCGTTGTTTTGAGGAACATATTGCGGGACGGCTGTCCCGCGGTTGGAGAGAGAAATGGCAGAGATGAGAAGAAATCCAGGATTTTGCATTCCAGACGATGCGGACGCGAGCACGTACCGCTTTATCATTGTGGCGGCGAAGCGCGCGCGGCAACTGCAGAACGGGCAGCGCAGCGTTTTGCCGGCGACCAATAAAAAGCCGACGGTTTTGGCGATGGAAGAAACCCGGCGCGGATTGGTTCCCTATACGGATATACCCACCGAAGGCGAGCAGCTCGCCTCGGAATAGCGCGGCGATGCGCATCGTGCTTGGTGTTGGCGGCGGGATCGCGGCGTATAAATCCGCGGAACTCGCGCGCGCGCTGCAATTGCGCGGACACCAGGTGCAGGTCGTGATGACGAAAGCGGCGCAAAAGTTCGTGCAGCCGCTCACTTTCGCGGCACTTACGGGCCGCAAAGTAATCACTGGCCTGTTCTCAGAAAGCAGCGCGGATGAGACGTTGTCGAGCGCGGTGGAGCACATTGCGGTCGCGCACGATAACGATTTGCTGCTGGCTGCGCCCGCGACTGCGGATTTGATCGCGAAATTTGCACACGGGTTGGCCGACGATTTTCTTTCGACGCTGTATCTCGCTTTTACGGGCCGGGTTGTTATTGCTCCGGCGATGAACACCGCTATGTGGGAGCATCCGGCGACGCAAGCGAACCTCGAAATTTTGCGGCGGCGCGGATGCCTGGTTGTCGAGCCGGACGACGGTTGGCTGGCGTGTGGAACGGTTGGGGCGGGGCGGCTCGCCGAGCCTGAGCGCATCGCGGAATTCGTCGATTCGCTACTCCCACAGAGCAGCGATTTGGAAGGCGAGGTGGTGCTGGTGACCGCCGGGCCGACACAGGAGTCCATCGATCCGGTTCGCTACATCAGCAATCGATCGAGCGGCAAAATGGGTTACGCCATTGCGCAGGCTGCTGCCAGCCGCGGCGCACGCGTGATTTTAGTGTCAGGGCCGGTTCATCTCCCGGTGCCGGAAAACGTCGAATTGATTTCTGTCCGGACGGTGGAAGAGATGCGGCGAGCGGTGTTGGAACATCTTTCTGAATCGAGCATCATCGTCAAAGCGGCAGCAGCCGCCGACTATTACGTTTCAGAGGTGCCGGAGCAGAAGCTGAAGAAGACGGCGACGCGCCTTTCACTCGAGCTGGATCCGGCTCCCGATATTCTGGCCGAAATCGGGCAGCGCAAAGGCGGCCGCTTGCTGATCGGTTTTGCCGCTGAGACTGAGAATCTGCTGGAAGAAGCGCGCCGGAAGATGATTTCAAAGCACTGCGACATGGTGGTTGCCAATCTGGTAAATCAGGATGGAGTTGGATTCGAATCCGACCGGAATGAAGTCGACATGATCGCGCGCTCCGGACAAGTTGTGCATGCCGGACCGGCGGACAAGCGGGAGATTGCCGGGCGCATTCTGGATCAAATCGCGACACTGCGCCAGTCGCTGCGCGCAGCCAAAGAGGCATGACACGCGATCAGATACGAAGTTACCTGGAGTTTTATCGCGACCTCGGCATCGACGCTGTTTATGTACGCCGCCAGGCTGACCAGCGCAGCTGAATCCGCTGCTGTTCGAACCGGCGCCGGCGCCCGCTTCCGTCCCCACTTCGCGTGTAGATACGCTGGCAGTAATTCGCGCGGATATTGGCGAGTGCCGCCGCTGCGGATTGTGCGAAGGGCGTCACAGCATTGTCTTCGGATCTGGAAACGAGCAGGCGCGGCTGGTGTTCGTGGGCGAAGGTCCGGGCGCCGATGAAGATGAGCAGGGGCTGCCGTTTGTCGGACGCGCGGGGCAGTTGCTGACGCAAATGATCGACAATACCGCGTCGAAGGAAGGCATTCCGATCCGGCGTTCCGACGTCTACATCTGTAACGTTGTCAAATGCCGGCCGCCCGGCAACCGCACGCCGCTGCCGGAAGAAGTGGAGACCTGCAGCCAGTTTCTATCGCGTCAACTTCTGGCGATCCGGCCAAAAGCTATTTGCGTGCTCGGTTCGACGGCCATGAAAGCGCTGCTGAATACCAAAGATGGCATCACGAAGCTGCGCGGCCAATGGCAGAAATGGCACGACATCCCGGTGATGATTACGTATCATCCGTCGTATCTGCTGCGCCAGTATAACCAGACGGCGCGGCGTGAAGCCTGGGAAGATTTGAAGACGCTGCTGCACTTCGTCTATGACTGATTCGGGCGGCCTTTTTATCGCTTTTGAAGGCACGGAGGGTTGCGGGAAAACAAGCCAGATGCTGTTGCTGGTGGAACGTTTACGAAAGCTTGGTTGCAACGTCGTGGAGAACCAGGAGCCCGGCGCAACCAGAATCGGCAAGCAGATCCGCCGTATTCTTCTGGACCCGGCACATCATGAAATGGCGCCCATGACGGAGCTTTTGCTGATGTTTGCGTCGCGCGCGCAGGCTGCGGCGGAGATCATCCGGCCGGCTTTGAAGCGAGGCGATATTGTGGTGAGCGACCGTTTTACCGATTCGACGCTGGCTTACCAGGGATACGCGCGCGGGCTTGGAATGGACACGGTTTTCCAGGCGCATCAGCTTGCGCTGGGATCGTTGTGGCCGGATTTGACCCTGTGCATCGGTATCGATGTTGAGACCGGCCTTGCCCGCGCTCTCCGGCGCACTCGAACAGGCACCGGCGACATGGGCGAAACCAGACTCGATCTTCAATCTCTGGAGTTTCACCGGCGGGTCAGTGAAGGGTACCGGAAAATCGCAGCGTCGAGCCTGACCGCGTCCGGATGGTGGACGGCAGCGGAAGCCATCAAGATGTCGCTGAGAGAATATGGGCGGAAGTGAGTCCTCTGCTTTCGCGCTCCGCGGAGAAACAGATCTGCCGATGAAGGCTTTCCCCAATTTCTATGGCAACGCCGGTGTGGCTAACACGCTGGCTGAGGCGATTGCGCATGAACGCATTCCGCAAACCATTCTGCTGAGCGGTGTCGAAGGACTGGGCAAAGCGACCCTGGCGAGGCGTTTCGCGGCGCGACTGATGGGCGACGCCGCAAAAGACACTGAAAAAATTGAACGGGACGACTTGAGCTTGCCGGCGAACCTCGAGATTCTGGAGCAGCGGGACAAGTGGACTTCCGAAAAGCGTGCCGAAGACCCGCTGTTTTTTTCAACTCATCCGGATTTCGCGACCTTCGCTCCCGACGGTCCGCTTCGGCAGATCACGATTCAGCAGATGCGATTGCTGCGGGAGCGCGCGCAATTCAAGCCGGTGCACGGATCGCATACGGTATTTCTGATCGATCGCCTGGACCGGGCGAATGAGCAATCGGCCAACTCGCTGCTGAAAGTGTTGGAGGAGCCGCCCGAGCATTTGGTGCTCATCGCGACGGCGGAAAATCTTTACGATCTGCTGCCCACCATTCGGTCCCGCTCCATTGTCTTACAAATGACGCGGTTGAAAGATTCGGAGATGCTGGAATTCGCTCACGCGCGCGGGCTGGCGGACGAACAGATTCGGATCGCTTTGGCCGAGGGGAGTCCGGGGGTGGCGGCATCACTCGACCTGGAACAATTTCGCGCGCGGCGTGCCGTGATTCTGGCGGCCTTCGAGTGCGCCGCCGGACTGACGCCCTTTTCCAATTGGGTTCAGAATTCGGAAGCGTTCACGGCGAGCAAATCCGAAAAACTGGACGGCTATTTGAGGCCGATCTACGGAGTTCTGGAAGATGTTCTGGGCGCGCTGCACGGCAAAACGGCGGCCAAGAATCGCGATATAGAACAGCGAATCGCAAAGATCGCCCAAGCGGTGACGTTCGCGTGGCTGGAACGTGCAGTACGAATTGCGGATGAACTTGTACTGATGGTACGTCGAAATATACAAAAAACCGCAGCGCTGGACGCTATGATTATTAATTTGCGTAACGCGCCGGAAACGGCAAGCACCTAAATAGGATAAATGATCGAGGAGAGGCGCCTGGAATCCCTTATCAGAAAACCCGCACGGACCGCGGTGGGAGAAATCAAGGATCCGAACCGCCGCCCACCAGCGGCCAAGAAGAGCGCTCCGCCGGACCAGACTAACGCGGAGCAGTTCTACTATTCAAAACAGATGCAAAGCAAGACGCGCATGATCGTGGTGCTCACGGATGGCGAGCAACTCGAAGGCGTGATCGAGTGGTATGATCGCGGCTGCCTGAAGCTGAACCGCAACGGCGCGCCGAATCTGCTGCTGTACAAACATTGCATCAAGTACATGTATAAGGCGGACCCGGAGTAGGTCAGCAATTCAAGTACAGACTGTGGCTCTGGGTGGGCAGGATGTGGCGCCATTCGCGGATGATCTCGCGATAGGTTTCGCCCGCAGGCCGGATTTTCCGGTTCAAATCGTATAGTCCAAGCGGATTCACGTTGCCGTTATCGCCAATTAGCGCGGTGTCCCAATCCACCTGGTCGGTGAGGCTGTAGTAGGTGAAGCCGAGGATTGGCACGCCGTCTTCGCGGAGCCGGTGCACGTTGGCCCATTCCTTGCGAATCCAGGCCGGCGCCCGTTCATTGTCTGGAAGATTGGTTTCGGTGTGCATGACCGGCAAGTGATACCGGTCGAAATACTGGTGGGTGATGACGTAGTAGCCGAACACTTCGCCGGACGGACTCACGGAGCCGTCATCGCTCACCAGATGTTCGTTGGTCTCGTAGTAATCGGTTCCCATGACGCAGTGTTCTTTGCGGTGGTTGTTGCAGAACCAGTGATATTCCTCGCGGGTCATGCCGTTGTCCATCAGATATTCGTACATGTCGAAAGTGATGGGATGTCCGAAGGTCAAATCGAGCGATAAAAAGCGCCGCTGATTGTAAATGTAGGCGATGGCGGCGCAGGAGGGATTTCGCGGATGGTGAAATTCCGAGGCCTCGCTCAAGATGAAAATAGCCTTGGGGTTCACGTCCAGGATGGCGTGCATGGCGAGCACGTTGGCTTTCGCGAGATTGTTCAGGGCTGTAACGAAGGCGCGGTCGCTGCGAAGCCGCTCGTTCCACCAGCCGAACTGCGCGGAGAATGTTGCAGCAATGTAGATCTCGTTGATCGGAGTAATGAACCGCACGTGCCTGTAGCGCTGGGCAAATGCTTTCGCATATTCGGCAAACAGGCTCGGCCAATCTTTGTTCTGAAAGCTGCCAATCCAGTCCGGCACGCCAAAATGGCAGAGATCGGCAATGGGCGTAATTTTTAATTTTTCGAGGCGGCGAAAAGTTTCATCGGCGAATTCCCAATCGTATTTGCCAGGCCCGAGGTGCGTCTTGTAGTAGGGCGGCCCATAGCGTAGGAATTCGATGCCCATCTCGCGGACCAGTTCAAAATCCTCCCGCCAGCGCTCGTAATGGCCACACTTCTCCATCTCGTCGATGCGCTTGCTGGAGCCGTCCGGCAAGGCTATGGTCGGATAGCTATTTTCAATACCGGTAGCAAACATGAATTGGGCCACGATACGTTTGCTCTATCGATCGGCGGTGTTCCTGGTCTTATCTTTAAAGGCGAGGCGATAGGCCCGGCGTCCGGCCGCCTCTTCATAGCGGCGCTTCTCTTCATCCGTTTCGGGCACAATCGGCGGCAGGAGGACGCGATTGCCGGCCCTGTCAAGCGCGACAAAGGTCAGGTACGCGGAGGAGGTATGCTTCAGCTCACCGCTTTGCAGGTTCTCTACCCACACCTTCACGCCGACTTCCATCGATGTGCGGAACACACGATTTACCTGCGATCTTAATTTGACGAGCTCACCAATCCGAATCGGATGTAGAAAGCTCATCTGATCGATGGACGCGGTCACCACCGTACAGCGGGAATGGCGGATGGCCGCGATGGCGCCGCACAGATCGACCAGGTGCATGACATGGCCGCCCAACATGTTGCCCAACAGGTTGGCATCGTTGGGCAGACAGATTTCCGAGTAGTCGGACTGAGTTGCGCGAACCGTACGGACGTTTACCGGCGAACCGGAATCGACGATGAGCTGCTTAGGATCTGTATTTGACATGAAGGCGAGGCGGTCGGCTCAGTGTGCGAACCGCTTCAAGTAGCTGCGGCAAAATGCCAGCAACTGTGCCTGCAGGCAGCGGTCGCGCGGCTCAGGTTCGAGTCGCTCCCCTTCCACAAAATAGCGAACCGATTGCCAATGAGACGGGGCGTAATTCCGCTCTTCGACACATAGAACTTGCAGGCCGGCCACCGTGCGCGCCACGATACTATAGCGCAAACCCGAGCGGGGTTCCGCGTCAGGGAAACGCTCACAGCAGCCGCGCGAGTAGCCATGATTGCAATATCGAAAGCGGAGCGCGGCAGGGGCAGCCATCGGAACTTCCGTCGCGTGGCATAGGCCATCGTATTCTTCGAAGAGTGGCAAGCGAGCACCGGGGTGCTGCGGATCGCCGGCGACCGATTGTGGTTCGAAATACGGGCACGGCATACCTGCAGTATCTCAGGTCTAGACGGGCACGCCGAGCCGCCGCAGCTCATCGTTCGCATCCGAAATCTTGCGCTGCAGTTGTTCCCGTTCGGCGAGTAAGCGGAGAATCTGATCGATGTTGAGTTGAGATAACGTAGAATTCAATTCGCATCGTTGTTTGGCAAGCAGGGCCTCAAGCTGGCTACCCGCCTTGCGGAACAAGCCGACTGCGTTGCCGAGTTCGGCATCGATGAAAGCGAGCCTTTTGCGATGATCGGTTTTATGCCTGTAGATTCTGCCAATTTGCTCATCTTGCTCGTGGGTGTTCATAGCTCTTTTCGGGCTGTCGCGCACAACGGGCTGATCCAAAGCAACAAATTGGACCTTTCGTTCGTCACTTTATTGTGGCAAATCTCATGTATACGTATGAGTCGCGGCCGCAAGGCGGTTTAGCCAAGGCGGAATGATCAAGTCCCCTACAATTCGCCTGCTTGTGGGACTGTTTATTACGCTCGCGGCGGTGTTGGGGTTCTGCTGGTTCGCGCTGTACCAAATCGGGGGGCTGCGCACGCTGCAGACCGACACTATCGATTTGAATGAGCACGATTCGCTGTTGCTGCTGAAGGTGCAAAACGATCTGAACAGGATAGGACTGAAGCTGCGCGACATGATGCAAGCGCGGCGCGGTTCGGCCATTGCCCAATACAGAGAAGAGTTCGCGCGCTTGCGGGCCGACCTGGAGCAAGCGCTTCATGTGGACGCCAAGCTGCGGCCGCCGATTGAAGATAACGACAAGCACGCCAGATTGAGGCGTTTGTTGAGCCAGTTTTGGCGCACTTCCGACCAGGTCTTTGCAGAAGCGGACGCTGGCAGGGAAACGAGGGCACGGGCTTTAATCGCGGGGCAGTTGTCAGCCGAGCAGTCGTTGCTCGCCAGCCACGTTTCCTACCTGCTGGAGCGCAACACCGAAGCAGAAGAGGGGGCGGACCAGAAGGTCGCGGCGATTTATAACCGCACCGAATTGAACACCTACGCGTTTCTGGCGGCGACAATTCTTGCCATTGCAGCCACCACGCTGTACCTGATCTATTCGAACCGCCGGATCTTCGAAAAAATGGCATCGCTATCGCGTCAACATCGCGTGCTGGCGGTGAGGCTGATCAGTATCCAGGAGGAAGTGCTGCGCTCGGTTTCGCGCGAGTTACACGACGAGTTTGGCCAGATTCTCACGGCCGTGAGCGCGATGCTGGGCCGGGCCGAACGCAAGGGCGTTCCGCCGGATTCGCCGCTGCGCACGGAATTGAGCGAGGTTCGAGAGATCACGCACAACACGCTCGAGAAGATGCGCAGCCTGTCGCAGATGCTGCATCCGGCCATCTTGGACGATTACGGTCTGGCAAAAGGCATCGAATGGTACGCCGGAGTTTTCGAACGGCAGACCGGTATTCAAACCACCGCGGCCGCGAGCGGGCCGGTGGTGCGCATCACCGGACAGGCGGCCACTCATTGCTTCCGCATCGTCCAGGAAGCGTTAAACAACGCCGCTAAGCATTCCCACACGAGGCTGGCGGAAGTAGAGATGATTTTTTCGCCGGAGACGTTGACGATTCACGTCAAGGATTACGGGCGCGGCATGGTGCAGTCCAAGAAAAGCAAGCCGGGCCTGGGCTTAATTGCAATGCGCGAACGCGCTGAACTGGTTAACGGGACGCTGAGTATATCGTCCGTCCCGAATGCGGGCACAACGGTTTCTCTGGCGATGCCGCTGCGCTACGAGGATTATGCGCCAGAGACCATCGAAAATAGAATTTTGGGAGAGGCAGTCAGCGGTAAATCATGAGTGAGCAAATTACAGTTCTGCTGGTAGACGATCACAGCCTGGTGCGACGCGGGTTCCGGCGCATCCTCGAAGACGACGAAGGCATGAAAGTAGTGGGCGAGGCGAGCAACGGAGTGGAAGCCATTCGCATGGCCCAGGAGTTGAAACCGAACGTTGTGGTAATGGATCTTTCCATGCCCGAGCTGGATGGAGTGCAGGCCACCAAGGAGATTGTGAAACACTTGCCAGGCACTGAAGTGCTGATTCTGAGCATGCATGCAGAGGACAATTACGTTCGCAACGCATTGGATGCGGGCGCGAAAGGGTATTTGTTAAAGAGCGCGATCGATGTCGACCTGGTGGGAGCCATTCGCGCAGTCGCCGAGGGCAATCGCTATATGGGACCGGGTCTGAAATACGTGGCCCATGAGCAGACCGACGAACTGAACAAGTTAACCGGACGGGAGAAGCAGGTCCTACAACTCATCGCGCAAGGAAAATCGAATAAAGAGATCGCCACGCTGCTGGATCTGAGCGTGAACACGGTTTCCGTTCACCGCGCAAATCTGATGGAGAAGATGAATATCCATCGGACGGCCGAACTGGTGCTGTTCGCGATTCGCAAGGGTCTGGTCGCGCCGCAATAAAATTGCGAGCAGGAACGCGAGGAAACGCTTGCTGCGGCAGCACTACACTAGAAGCCGGACCAGCGGCGGACGCCGGGGGCTTCAAGGTTGAATTGGTCGAGCAGGCGGCCGACGATGTGGTTGACCATGTCGTCGAGGTTTTTGGGGTGGTTGTAAAAGGCGGGGGCCGGCGGGAAGATGACAGCGCCCATGCGGGTGAGGGCGAGCATGTTCTCCAGGTGAATTTCGCTGAAGGGGCTTTCGCGGGCGAGCAGGACGAGTTTGCGGCGCTCCTTTAAATTGACATCGGCGGCGCGGCAGATAAGCGTATCGCCGAAGCCGGCGCGGATGGCGGCCAGAGTTTTCATGCTGCAAGGCGCGACGATCATGCCGTCCGTTTTGAACGAGCCGCTCGAGACGGGCGCGGCTTGATTGTCGTCATGATGGACGAGGGAAGCGAGCGCTTCTACACGTTCGATGCTGTAATCGGTCTCGTGCGCTATGGTGGTGCGGGCCCAGCGGCTGAGGATCAGGTGGGTTTCAATCGAGAGCTCCCGCAACGCCTCGAGTGTGCGAATGCCGAAGATGGCTCCGGAAGCGCCGCTGATACCGACGACGATTCGCATGGTCAGTGGGCGAGCTGGCGCAACAGTTCCGAGACGGCGTGATCGAGCTGGCGGTCTTTTCCAGTGAGGCTGTCGCCGGCCATGCGCTCGACGAAAACGTCGACGGGGCGCGGATGCATTTCCATGGTTTGGCCGTCCGCGGCCTGGACGCGGATGTGGGGAACGCGGATCATGGAGCCATCGATTAGCGCAGTGTTGTAAGTGTAAATGATCCAGCCCGCGGTCGGCTCGCCGACCACTTTGCCAAGCTTCAGAGCGCGGTAGCCTTCGGTGAAATCTTCGGCGTCGGAAAGCGAATCCTGATTGGTGACGAGCACGGTGGGGAGGCCGAGAGAGCGCTGCCCGAGATAAGGCCGGGCGGGCGAGGGGCTGCCGCCGCGCGGCGTCATGGTCAGATAATTTCTGCGTGTGAAAATGTCGAGCGCGTATTCGTTGACGAATCCGCCGTTGTTGTCGCGAATGTCGATGACGACGCCCTGTTTGGTCTGGTTCTGCACGTCGAGATCGATGTAGAGCTGCGAGAGCGATTGCGAAGACATGTCGGAGATGTGCACGTATCCGAGCTTGCCTCCGCTGATGCGTTCGACATAGGCGCGGTTGGCTTCGACCCAGGAGCGATAGAGCAGGCCTTTTTCGGTAGAGAGCGAGACGGGCCGGACGATGGCGTCGCGTTTGCGCGCGGCATTTCCGGCGGCGCCGATTTGAAGCACAACGCGGCGATCGACTTTGTTCTGGAGCAAGGAATCGAGATCGACTTGCGGTCCGAGCGCTTCGCCATCGACGGCGAGCAGCGTTTCACCGGGCTTAATGCTGCCTTCGAGAGCGGCGGGGCCGAGCGGAACGACTTCGCGGATGACGAGACCTTTACCGGATTCGTATGGCTCGCGTTCAAAGCGGAGACCGAGGCGGCCGATCGGCGTGACGGCCGGGGAAAATGGTGTCGGCTCGCCGTGCGGTGGATTAATTCCGGAGTGGGAAGAATTAAGATCGCCGATCATGAAGCTCATGACGCGGCGCATTTCGTCGGGCGTGCGGCTTCCTTCGATGTACGGCTGATAGAAATCGTGCAGGTGCTTCCAATTTTGGCCATGAAATTCGGGGTCGTAGAAGCGCTTATTCGAGCAGAGACCAGCCCTCTTCGAACGCGGCGTCCTTTTCCGCGTCGAAGTCGATATCGAGCGCGGCGGTGATGTTGATGGTTTTCGGAGTGTGGGTATCGAGCGGCATCGCGGTGACGTGGCCATGGTCGAGAAAATAGAGCTGCTTGGAATCGGGCGTGAATTGGTAATGAGTTTTGGGCGTGGAAGTGGACGTGAGCTGGTGGGGGGACGGTGGCGTTGCGGCGAGTTCGTCGAGCGAATACGAATAGAGGTTACGCTGGTTGCCGGTGAGCGCGGCGAAGATGAGAGTCTTTCCATCGGGGCTGATGACCGGCTCTCCGCAATCGAAGCCGAGCGGGATGAAGGTAAGGCGCTCGCGGATCCCTTCGAAGACGACGCGGACGGGTTCGGATTTTTTGGCTGGTTCGACTGCGGGCGCTGTTTTTGCAGGCTGTTTGGCAGGTGTTTGATCAGGCGTTTGTTGGTTGACGTGAAAAAGTTCGCGAAATTGATCTTCGCGGAACTTGGGCAAGTGCGGAACCAGATCGACACGCGCCATTTGGGAAGGCTCGCTGCGCTGCGCGGTGTCGAAGAGCAGATATTTGCCGTCGGGCGACCAGGCGATGCGGCTGGCCGTTTCCCCGTTTGCGAGAAAACTGACGGGCTGAGCATTGGGCGTACCGTCCACGCCGACGATGCTCACGTTACGAAAGGATTTCGCGCCTTCGGAGGTGAACGCGATGAATTTGTTATCGGGCGACCAGGCGAGCACAGGCTGAGCGAGGGAACCGGAAGCGAGCAGGCGGTCTTTTTTGGTATCGAGCGATAAGACGCGCAGTTCACGATCGGCTCGGACGAAGGCCAGGAGCTTGCCATCGGACGAAACGGTTGGGTTGTCGTCGTCCTGGCTGGAGCTGGTGAGCTGGGTCTCGGAGTTTTTGGTTAGATCGTATTCAAAAATTTGGGCGGCGCCGTTGCGGGTGGATATATATAGGATGCGATTGCTATCGGGCATCCAACGGATAGTGGTTTCAGGAGAGGGCGTGTGGGTGACGCGCATGGCTTCGCCAGCTTCGGTAGCGGAAGCGGCAAATACGTCGCCATGCGCGATGACGGCGATCTTTTTGCCATCGGGCGAGAGGGCGAGATCGGAAAACTCGGCGATCTGGCGATGGGTGATGGCGGGCGTGGAGGCGGCGCCGCGCAGAGTTATGGCGACTTGCGCAGCGGACCCAGATTTGGTGTCGAGCTTCCAAATGGTGAAGTCCCGTTCAAAGACAATCTCACGCCCGTCGTAGCTGATGGAAGGCCAAAGCAGGCGGCCTTCTTTGAAATGCGTGATCTGCTTCGGCGCGGAGTTGTCATTGAGCGGCTGCCGAAACACATTTTCCGCGCCGGTCCGGTCTGAGGTATAGAAGAGAGCTTGTCCATCGGAAGACCACATGGGCCAGCCCTGCTTGGCGTCTTCTTCGACGATGCGCTTATAGCCGCCGTCGCCCGAAATCGGCTTGGTCCAGATTTCCGATTCGTCGATGTGAGCGTGGCCGTGGCGCCACCATTGATCGAAGCTCATTCCCTTGGCGACAAAGGCAAACTCGGCGCCATCGGGGGAAGGAGCGCCGCGGAATTCGTTGTAATAACGATCGCCGGTTACTTCGAGCGGAGTACCGCCTTCGATGTTGACTCGGAAGATATCGTTGGAGCGGCCGATGTCGTTCGTGGAGGAAGTGAAGTACAGCCATTTGCCGTCATGCGACCAGGCGTCGAGTAACTCGGGCGCATCGCTGTAAGTGAGGCGAGTTACCTGGCCGGTAGCGAAAGTCAGGACATAGATATCGCCGTTGCCGGTACGAGTGGAGGTAAAGGCGAGTTTTGTGCCATCGGGCGAATAGAGCGGGCGGGATTCGGTGGCGGGATGCGAGACGAGCAGGCGCGCTTCGCCGCCTTTGGCAGGGACGGTCCAGATGTCACCTCCGGAGATGAAAGCGATTTCGGAGCGATCCGGCGAGAGCGCGGGTTCGCCGAGTGAGGGACGCGGCGGAACGGGAGATGCCGATGGACGTAGCGCTAGGGAGACGAAAAAGATGGCGAGAAGGCGGAGCATGGTGCGTGAAACAGAGAGCGTATCACGGCAAGACCGCTCCCCCGCTGTGCGGGGTCGCGGCTCAGTTAACGGCGGAATGGTTGCGGTTCAATTAGGTCGGCGGTTGCGAAGGCAGAAGAGGGCCAGGAGCGGGGCGGCCAACAGGAGCCAGGTTGCTGGCTCGGGCGACGTGCCGGTGAGAACGATGTTGTAGTTCACGTTGTCGAAATCGGGTTGGGTGAAGGCGCCGTTATCCCAGCCGGTCATGGGAGATGTGCCATTCGGGCCGACCACATCGGTTCCGTTAAGTGCAAAGAGATCGTTCCCATTGGCGTCCTGCGGGGTATTCGTGGAGATAGCGATGGCCAGATAGTAAATGCCATTGGCGGTGGGACCTACCGAACTGTGCGCGGGAAGGAGCGAAAGAGTATCGCCTCCGGATATATCGTCATTGGCGTACACGCCGTTTCCGTTTGCATCCAGCAGAAACAGATCTGTATCGGCGATGCCGTGGGGCGCGATGGGAACTGTTTGGGCGGAGAAGAGCTGGTAATTCAAGATATCGATTTTGAAGATACTTTCGAAATTGGGGAAGGCGGCGCCGCCAGCGCCTGTAAATAGAGAGCCGGCAATTTGGGTGAGCGAGGCATCGGAGGAGAGATCCTCGGCGCTCGCGGGCAGCGGTCCGGCGTTATTCGCGATTACTGTGTCGGCGAAAGCGGCGCTTACGGATAGCAGCGCAAGGATAGACAGGTTACGAAGCAAATCTCCTCCTCGAGCCAGATTGGCTTGCTCGATCAAGATATCACAGATCGGCTTCAAGTAAGTCTTGACATTGGGCGGATGCGGAGGTTAGATCAATCTCATGCGTACCCTCGGATTGGCAGTTGCGGCTCTGGTGTTGCTTAATGCCGGCGCATTCGCCCAGGTGCGTTCTCACCTGGCAAATTCGGGTTCTTATCTCTACACGGGACAGATTTCGAAAGTAACGCCTCCTGCGATCTCTTCGACAGCGGAGAAGCGCCCCGTTCAGGTTGTCATTCAGTTACAAGATCCGCCGTTGGTGGTTGCGGTGGGCGCGAATGCGAAACAGAACGGAATCCGCATGACGGCGGACCAGCAGCGCGCGTATCTCGCGCAACTCAAGCAGAAGCAGGATGCGGTGATGGCGGAAGTCAGCGCAGAGGGCGGCACGGAACTGGGACGGGTAAGCAAGAGCCACAACGCGCTTTTCGTGTCCATCGAAGCGAGTCAACTGCAAGCGCTGCGAACGATTACGGGAGTGGCGGCGGTCCGGCCTTTGGGCAACTATCATATTTCGCTGGCGAACACGCTTCCGTACATTGGCGCGACGGCGGTTCAAAACAGCGGCTACACGGGGCAAGGCATACGGGTGGCGATGCTCGACACGGGAATCGATTACACGCATTACAACCTGGGCGGATCTGGAAACGTGGCGGATTACCAAGTAGCGGCGGCGGATGCGGCGACGACTCCGCCCGCGAATCTTTTTCCAACGGCGAAGGTAATCGGAGGGTACGATTTTGTGGGCGACACGTGGCCGAATGGCCCGTTGGGCGTAAACGGCCCGCTTTCGCCGGACCCGAATCCGATCGACCTGAACGGGCATGGGACGCATACGGCGGATATCGTCGGCGGCCGCAGCAACGACGGCCTGCACGTAGGCACAGCGCCGGGGACGCAGTTGTACGCGGTGAAAGTTTGCAGCTCCGTTTCGAGTTCCTGCAGTGGGATTGCGATTCTGGAAGGACTGGAATTTGCGCTCGATCCCAACAATACCGGAACGCTGAACGATGCAGTGGATCTGATCAGCATGTCGATTGGCGGCTCATTCGGACAGCGTGAAGACGATCTTGGCGAAGCATTCACGGACGTTGTGGACTTCGGAATTGTCGGCGTGGTTTCAGCGGGGAACGATGGCGATATTCCGTATATCGTGGCGTCTCCTGCAGCGACGCCGGAGGTGCTGGCACTGGCGGCAACGCAGGGTGTCACCGCGACCGACATTCCGCTGGTGATCAACTCGCCGGCAAATATCGCGGGCACGTATGGAAACACGGCGACGCTTGATTTCGCTCCCATCACGGCCACGGTCACTGGAAACGTGGTGTATGTGGGGCGGGGATGCCCGGCGTCGGGATCGACTCCCGCCGATCCTTATCCGGGGGGAAATTTGAGCGGGAAAATTTTCCTCATCGACCGCGGAGTGTGCTCGGTGAGTTTGAAAATCGACCGCGCGGCGCAGGCTGGCGCGACGGGCGTCTTGATTGGCTTGGTGGCGCCCGGCGATGCGATTCCGTTTTCGAACGGAGGCGGGACGCATTTCGTGCCTTCGCTGGTGATTATTCAGGCTTACAGCAATCTGATCAAGAATGCGTTGAACAGTTCGAACGTAAACGTCACGTTGAGCCCGAATAACGCGATTCCACTGGCGGGCGATGTCGCCAGCTATTCGTCGCGTGGACCGAATTACAGCTACAACATGTTGAAGCCGGACATGAGCGCGCCGGGGACAGTAACGGCGGCGCAACCGGGCACGGGAAATGGAGAGACATCGGAGAGCGGAACTTCTTTCGCTTGCCCGCTGGCGGCGGGATCGGCGGCGCTGCTGCTTTCGAAGAACCACTCGCTGACGCCGCTGGATGTTAAAGCGCTGCTGATGGAGAACAGCGAGGTCTCGGTTCATGAGAATTCGGCATTGGACCCTGGGGCGCTGGCGCCTCTGAGCCGGGTGGGCGCGGGAGAATTGCGAGTGGACCGGGCGGCGAATTCGACAAGCGCGGCTTGGGACGCCAGCAATCCCTTGGCGGTGAGTCTTTCGTTCGGAACGTACCGGTTGAACGTCAACCAGACGTTTAAGAAGAAAGTGATTGTGCGGAACTACAGCGACAGCGCGAGATCCTATACCATTTCGAACGCATATCGCGATGCGCCTAACACTACGGGCGTGACGCTCAGTCTGCCGTCGAGCATTTTCGTTCCGGCTAACAGCAGCGCGAACTTTACGATGTCGGCGCAAGTAAATGCGACGGCGCTGCCGGTGTGGACGTTGAATGGAGGAAGTAACGGCGGAAATGGTGAACTGCTGAACACCGTGGAATACGCGGGGAACCTGACGTTCACCAGCGGAACCGATAGCGTTCATCTACCGTGGCATATTCTGCCGCATCGAGCGGCGGATGTGCAGCCGCTATATAGCTCGATCGCGCTGAATGGAAATCCGGCGGTGCTGCCTCTTTCGAACACGCCTGCGGCGGTGGGCGGGTTAGTGGAAGCGTTTTCGCTGACGGGCACAGGAACGCAATTTCCGGCTTCGATCCAGCCCGGCCCCGGCTCCGACTACGCGCTAATTAACCTGCAAGCGGCCGGAGTGCGGCTGGCTTGCGCGGACGACGCGTGCTCAACTTTTGCGGTTCAGTTTGCGATCAATACGTTTGGCCAGCGATCGCATCCGGACGTACCGGCGCAGTTTCAAATCGCAATTGATGTGGACAATGACGGGATTCCGGATCTGTACGTCTTTAATCAGGACATCGGCCAAGCCACAACGGGAACCTATAGCGGGCAGAATGGCGTATTCGTTTTAGATGTGTCGAACGGAACGGCTAGCGGTCCGTACTATTACACCGTCGCGGATCTGGATTCGGCGAACGCGATTTTGACGGCTCCGCTAAGCGCGCTGACGACATCGTCGGGATTGCAATTGACGACGAGCACGCCTTTCACTTTCTTCGTACTGGCGGTTGACAATTACTTCACCGGCGATCGTAACAGACGTTATCGGACCGATGCAATATGAGCTGGATATGCCGAAGTATTATGCGGCAGCGGCGGAATTCACAGTACCGGCGAATAGCGCGGTGGGTGTGCCGATTTTTCCGAATAACGCGGCTAATCCGTTTTTCACGGGTCCGTATAACGGCAATTCGCCGTCGCAAACGGGCATTCTGTTGATGTATACGGATGCGAAGGCGGGGCAGGAGATGAGTAGTGTGCTGGTGAGCCCGTAAGCGACAAGTTTAGTGGACGCTGTATTGCTTCTGGGGCGGGTTCAGCGTGATATCGATTTTCTTCTCGGGCGAATCCACGTCGAACTTTTTGCCATAAGTCTGATACTCGTTCTTGATCACCTGCAACTGCACCGTGCCTTCGGGCACCGGCGGGAAATGCGCGACGCCCTGCAGGTTTGTGTGCACTTCCCAGTGAATGGGCTTGCGCTTGCCGAGTTTCATGACCTGGTGAGAGCCGAGAAAATCGAGAATGACGGCGGCGTTCTCGACAGGCTTGTCGAACTGGTTCTTCACCGCGACGGTAATGGTGGTTTCGGGGGCGCTCGCAAGAATCGGCAAACAGGCAGCCAGCAGCAGCGTGAACAGCAATCGGACTCTCATGTTAGAGATTATCGCCCCAACAGCGGCTCGATGGCGGCTTTCAACGCGGCTTCGTCCATTACTCCGGGATGGTAGAGCTTCACAATCCCTTGCCGGTTGATGAGTACGAGAGTTGGAGTGGTACTGACACCGAAGCGCTCGAAGTTGACTTGGTTTAGCGGAACGCCGGCGTTTGGGATACCGGCGTAGTAGTGCCCATATACCTTTTCGATGAATGGAGTTTCCTCCGATGGCGGCGCGTGTTCGTCCTGGGCGGTGTATCCATAGCGGCGCGTGGGAGCGACAATCACTAGGCCTCTGGGAGCGAGATCTGCGACAAGCTGAGCGATGACGGGCGCCTCCGCTTTGCAATCGACACACCAGTGCGCCCAGAAAAAAAGCAGCACTACTTTGCCGCGCAGGGTGCTCCAGGGCTTCGGCTTCGATCCAATCCATTGCGTTTCCTCAAGGAGGGGCGCCGGCCTGCCTTCGAGGGTCAGCAGGTTCAGGTTCTTCTGCAAGCGATCGGCGATGGAGCTTCCGCGCCAGGTTCGGAGCGCGGAACGAAGTAACTGCAGGGCTGCGGGACGATTGCCCTGCTCCTGTAGAACCTGAGCTTCGATTTCGTAAGCGGCTCCCAGCGCGAGAGGCAACTGGGGCTCGGCATCGAGCTTGCGGGTCGCCAGAGATGTTTGACAACCGCGCTTGATTTCGCCCACTTCTTTCGAAGCTTCGGCAAGATTTCCGGACGCAAGCTCGCCGCGCGCGACCCAGGAGAGCGCTTCGAGAGCCTCCGGCGTATCGCCGTTCAACCTGCGATACTGCGCGACCAGCGCCGAGGCGGAAGCGAGATCTCCACGCTGCAATGCCATTTCGACATAAGCGACAACGCGCGGAGTCGGGGGCTGGCCATAGTCTTGCTCTTGCGCACCGGCGGCCGCGATTGCGAGCGCGCCCGCGACGGCGGCGAGCAGTCCGAATTTTACTGAAGGCACAAAGTTTTCAGGTAATCGCGAAACTGCTGGCCGAGATCGTGGCGATCAAGCGCAAACTCGACGGTGGCTTTCAAGAATCCGAGTTTGTCGCCGGCATCATAGCGCTTGCCTTCGAACTTCAGGCCATAGACGGGGCGGTTTCGCAGCATGTATTTCAAAGCGTCGGTAAGCTGAATTTCTCCGCCGCTGCCGGGCTGGATGGATTCGATGCAGTGGAAGATTTCCGGCGTCAAGATGTAGCGGCCAATGATAGCGAGATTGGACGGGGCGTCGGATGGTTTGGGTTTTTCCACCATATTGCGAATGCGAAACAAGCGGTTAGCTCGCCCGTTGTCGGAAACGAGCTCCGCGTCCACCACTCCGTATGCGGAGATCTGATCGCTCGGCACTTCCATCAGCGCCAGCACGGATGCGCCGTAGTATTCGTAGACATCCAGGAGCTGCCGAACGCAGGGGATTTCAGAAGCGATGATGTCGTCGGAGAGAACCACGGCAAAGGGCTCAGAGCCTACCAGTTCCTTGGCCCGCAAGACCGCGTGTCCGAGACCTAGCGCCTCTTTCTGCCGCACGTAGGAGACGTCGATCATGTCGGAGATGGAGCGGACCATGGAGAGCATTTCGTCTTTACTCTTGGAATCGAGCAAATGCTCCAGCTCAAAGCTGACGTCGAAATGATCTTCGATGGAGGACTTGCCGCGGCCGGTGACGATGATGATGTTCTGGATTCCGGAGTGCATCGCCTCTTCGACTCCATATTGGATGAGAGGCTTGTCGACGACGGGCAGCATTTCCTTGGGCTGCGCTTTGGTTGCGGGAAGAAAACGCGTTCCGAGGCCCGCGGCCGGGAAAACCGCTTTGCGCACTTTGGGAATCATCACCCACGATTATAGGTGGGAGGCGAGATATGGCGGAGCGCCGTCCGTCATTGCAGTTCCTCATCGAGGCGACGGAAGACTTCTTTTTTTGTAAGTTCAACCGGCTCGCTGCGAAATGCGTAGCTTTCTTAAATGAGAGAACGAGTTGCAGAACGGAATGAAGTTTGGTGGGCGAGGGCTTTTGAAGCGCCTCTCCGTCTAAAAGTTCAAAATACGGCTTTCTTTGCGCGTAGATCTCGCGAAAACGGATTTGGCTTAGTTTTTCAGCGAGGGCGCTCATCGGGATTCCGTTTTTATTGTAGGCTGGGACGGCGATGCATTCTGGCAGCGGCGCGTACAATCTGCGGATCGGGCTTTTTGGTATTGGGCTCGATTCATATTGGCCTCAATTCCCGGGTCTGGAGCAGCGGCTGAGAGGTCACATAGAGCAGGTCGCGGCGCGGTTGTCCGCTTCAGGCGCTGAAATCTGCAACGCCGGTTTAATCGACACGCCTGAAAAAGCCGTGCGGGCGGGTCATGAATTCCGGCGCGCCGACGTTGACCTCATTTTTCTGCACGTCACTACTTACGCGCTGTCATCGACGGTTCTGCCGGTGGTGCGGCGGGCCAAAGTGCCTGTGATCGTGCTCAATCTCGCGCCGGGCGCGGCCATCGATTATGCATCCTTCAACCGTCTGAAAAACCGGACGGAGATGACGGGCGAATGGCTGGCATGGTGCCAAGCCTGCGCGGTTCCGGAGATCGCGAACGTGTTTCAACGCTGCGGCATCCGTTTTTTCCAGGTGACCGGAATGCTGGATGGCGATGCGGAGGCGCTTGCGGAAATCGATGCCTGGGTAGCGGCTGCTGGCGTCGCGCACGTGATGGAGCACAATCGCCTCGGCTTGATGGGCCATTACTACGGCGGCATGCTGGACATCTACTCCGACCTGACGAGCCAATGCGCGGCTTTTGGCGGGCACATGGAACATCTGGAAGTAGATGAACTCGCTGCGTTACGAACGGAGGTAAGTGCGGCGGAAATCGAGCAGCGCGTCGCGGTCTTCGTCGAAAAATTCGAGGTGCAAGCGGATTGCTCAAAGGCCGAGTTGGAGCGCGCTGCGCGGACGTCGATAGCGCTCGACCGGCTGGTTGAAAAACACGCGCTCGGTTCGCTCGCGTATTACTACAAAGGGAGCGGGAATCCCGCGAACGAAGACGCCATCAGCTCCATCATTCTGGGCGCCAGTCTTCTTACCGCGCGCGGCATTCCGGTTGCCGGCGAGTACGAAGTGAAGAACGTTCAGGCGATGAAGATTCTGGATGCATTTGGCGCAGGCGGATCTTTCACCGAATATTACGCGATGGATTTCAACGAGGACATCGTGCTGATGGGCCACGACGGGCCGGGGCACGTTGCCATTGCGGAAGGGAGAATGAAGGTCCGGCCGCTCGAGGTGTATCACGGAAAAGTGGGGCGCGGATTATCGGTGGAAATGTCGGTGAAGTACGGTCCCATTACCGTTTTATCCGTGGTGGAGACGCCGGGCGGAGGCGTAAAGCTGCTGCTGGCGGAAGGCGAATCGGTCACGGGACCAATTCTCGAAATCGGGAACACGAACAGCCGCTACCGATTCCCAATCGGCGCGCGTGCCTTCGTCGAAGAGTGGAACGTACAAGGGCCTGCGCATCATTGCGCGGTTGGGATTGGACACATTTCGGGGAAGCTCAAGAAGTTGGCAGCTCTGCTCTCAATCGAGGCCGTTCAAATCTGTTGAAGCCGCCTCAGATGGCTTAAAGCGACGCTCGCTGTACCGCTTTTGGCACTGCGCGCAGTAGTGTGCTACTCATAAATTTGATAGCTACGAACAGAAATCGGATTTTCAGATGGCTTACGTAATCGCCGAACCCTGCATCGGGACTAAAGACAGTGCTTGTGTGGATGCGTGTCCTGTGGATTGCATTCACCCCAAAAAAGACGAGGAAAAGTTCGAGGGCGAGCAAATGCTTTACATTGACCCGGTGGAATGTATCGATTGCGGCGCTTGCGTCCCCGTGTGTCCGGTTTCGGCCATTTTTGCGGCCGACGATTTACCTGAAAAATGGGCTGAGTTCACGCAGAAGAACGCAGAATTTTTCGGCAGGTAAAACTACGGCCGGTAAACGGCCGACGCGGTATCGGTTTCCCACACGCGCACATACGACAGAGGCGCTGTTTTCAGTTCTTTCTGGATCTCTTCGTAGATAAACTTCGCGATATTTTCGGCTGAGGGGTTGAGCTGGTCGAAGGGCTTCAGATCGTTGATGAACTGGTGGTCGAGATATTCGCTGGTGGCGCGCAGCTTTTTCTTTAGCTCGGCGAAATCGTAAAGCAAACCAGTTTCATCCAACTCCGCGCCGGCCAGGCAGACTTGAACGCGGTAATTGTGACCATGCACGTTTTCGCATTTACCGTGATAGTTGCGCAGCGCGTGACCGGCGGCGAAGGTGTGCTCTACGCAAATCTCAAACATAGAAAAAGTGTCGAACGTCCTCTAATTTAGCGGTGAAACGGTAGGCGGGCAGGCTCTCCAAAAATACCCGGCCATACGGCAGCCTGGTAATTCTATTATCCAGCAGCGCGAGCACGCCGCGATCCGATACGCTGCGAATCAGGCGTCCGAATCCTTGCTTGAGGGCGAGCGCAGCCTGGGGAATCTGGTATTCATAAAACGCGTTTCCACCGCTTTGCCGAATGGCGTCCACGCGCGCCGCAATCACCGGATCGGTGGGGACGGCAAACGGCAGACGGTCGATTATTACGCAGCTCAATTGCTCCCCCTGCACATCCACGCCCTGCCAGAAGCTGGAGGTTGCAAACAGTACCGCGCCGGGCGTTCCTCGAAAACTTTCGAGCAGCGCAGTGCGGGGAGCTTCCCCTTGTAGCAGCAGCGGATAGTCGAGCCGGCTTCTGAGCAGCTCCCAAACCTGCCGCATTTGTCGGTAGCTGGTAAATAGGACGAAAGCACGGCCGCGCGAAGCTTCCAGGATCCGCTCGATTTCGTCTGCGGCACGCGAGGCGAAATCCGGCTGCCGGGGATCGGGTAGATGCGGTGGCACATACAGCAGCGATTGCTCGGGGTAATCGTAATGACTCTCGATGCGCAGCGTTCGGGCGTTCTGCAATCCCAAGCGCGTCTGCGTGTATTCGAAATTCCCGGCCACGGCCAAAGTGGCTGAAGTGAGAATTACGCTTTCGACACGTTCCATCAGGTGCGTGGCGAGGGTTTGGGAAACATCGATCGGCGTGGCCTGCAGATAGAAGCCGCGGCCGCGGCGTTCGGTCCAATAGACGAAGGCCGGATCTCGAGATTCCATCCAGAAGCGAAGCGCCTGCTGAATAAGCCGGGCGCGCCGGACGAGCGGGAGGGTAAAATCGATGGCGCCTTCGACTAATTCGAGCCGCGTGCTCAACGCTTCGAGCGCGTACAGCAGCTCATTGTAAAAATCTTCGTGCCGCGCAAGAAAACTCTCGTGGTCGCGAAAGCCCTGCCGCCCTTCCTGCGGGAACAGCGCGAAGAACTCTTCGGCCCGATCGCCCAGGTGAATCAGGCCGCGGTCCAGTTCCGGTGTTGCAAACGATTTCTGCCTGGAAATGGACGAGGTGTCCTTGATCAGCTCCTGGATTTGCAGATTGCTGGCGGACATGCCGAAATACTGCCCGGCCACATCTTCAATTTCATGCGCTTCGTCGAAAACAACCGCCGAGTAGTCGGGCAAAATGCCGGCAAAGGGCTGTTCGCGAACGGCGAGATCCGCAAAGAACAGGTGATGGTTGACGATGATGATGTCGCTTTGCGCCGCGCGCCGGTGCATTTCGGTGATGAAGCAGCGGTCGAACTGCTGGCATTTTTGACCGGAGCAGAGATCGCTGCGCGCATCGAGCTTCCACCACGCGCCGCTCGCTTCCGGCAACTCGCGCAATTCGCTGCGGTCGCCGGTTTGGGTCTTCGGTTCCCAATCGCGGATGAGCTTAAAATCCCGTACCTCTTCGAAGCCGCCGAGCACCGGCTCACGCTCGGCATCGTACAGTTTTTGCCGGCACAGATAATTCGCGCGCCCTTTCATGTAGCAGACAGCCAAAGGACGATCGAACAGCGATTGCAGAAACGGCAGATCCTTAAAGAACAACTGCTCTTGCAAGTTCTTGGTGCCGGTGGAGACAATTACCCGCTTGCCGGACAAAATGGCCGGAACGAGATAGGCGAGGGTTTTGCCGGTTCCCGTGCCCGCCTCGACAATCAGGTGCTGCCGTTCCGCGAGAGCGGATTCGACCGCTTCCGCCATCTGTAACTGGCCGGACCGGTATTCGTAATGCGGATGCGAATGGGAGAGAATTCCGCGGCGCGCGAAAAAGCTCTTGGCCGTGAGCCGGGCCGAGCCGGCGATTGTTCTTTCCGCTTTTGCCGGGACACTCACAAATAAAAATCGAAACGAAAAAGCAGGAGGGGAACCCCTAGTGTAGCTGGACGAGCGAGTGCTACGTTTGTGGATAATCGTGTTACGCTAGGTCTGGTATGGGCATTCTCAGCCGTATCGGCATCGCACTCGATTCGGATCTGCTGGCGCGCTTTGACCGTTTCATCAGCAGGCAGGGTTATACAAATCGTTCCGAAGCGTTCCGCGATCTGATTCGCGATCGCCTGGTTGCATCGGCGCTGGAAGATCCGCAAGCTCCCGTGGTGGGAAGCGTGACGCTGATTTACGATCATCACTCGCGCTTGCTTCCCGAGAAACTGATGAACCTGCAGCACGAGCATCATGATCTGATCATCGCGACCACTCACGCGCATCTGGATCACGATACGTGCCTGGAGGTGATCATTCTGAAGGGTGAATGGAAGCGCGTACAGAAGTTGGCCGACGTGCTTATTGGCACCAAGGGAGTTCAACATGGTCGGCTGGTTATGAGCTCACCGAAAATCTGGCTTTCTAAAAGCGCGTAGAAGAGGTTATGGCGGAAGAGCTTCTCTATCTCACCGAGCTCATCGGGGCCAAGGTTTACGACCTGAAGGGACGGCGTATTGGTTCGTTGCGCGATGCCGCGTTGGTTCCGCTGATCGATCCGGTGCGGCTAGACCGCTATCTGGTGGGCGCCGGGCCAAGTTGGTTGAGCATCCGCTACGACCAGATCCAGAGCATCGGGCTGGATGGCATCCACCTGAAAGACGAGCGCTTGACGCCCTATCATTCCGACGAATACATGCTGCGCATGGTGCGCGACCTGCTGGATCAACAGATCATTGACGGGCAGGGCCGGAAAGTGGTTCGCGTCAACGACGTTACCTTCCTCAAGGAGTGTGAAAACGGGCAGGATGTTTTGCACATTCTGGAGGTCGATATCGGGATACGGTCTATATTGCGGCGGGTGCTGAGAGGAATTCTCAAGCCCACGGCAGTGCGTAAAGTACAGAGCCGTATTCCGCCGCACTCCATCCGCTGGGAATTCTGCAACATTCTGGAAGCGGACCCGCAGCGCCGCGTGCGCCTGAACATTTCCAACAAGATGCTGGAAAATATGCATCCGGCCGATCTTGCCGATATCGTCGAGAATCTTGGGCACGAGGATCGCGCCGCGATTTTCAATGCGGTGGATACGGAAACCGCCGCCGAGCTGCTCAGCGAAGTCGAGCCGGAGATTCAGATGCGCATTATCGAATCGTTGAAAGCTGGAAAAGCCGCCGACATTCTGGAAGAGATGGAGCCCTCCGACGCAGCGGACCTGTTGAATGAGCTGGAAGAAGAGCGGTCGGAAGAGATTCTGGATGAGATGCAGCCGGAGGAGAAGGAAGAGGTGGAGGAACTGCGCGAGTTCCGCGACGACACCGCCGGCGGCCTGATGGATCCGGGTTTTCTTGCGCTTCCCGAGGACACCACGGTCGCGCAGGCGATGGCTGAGTTGAAGAACAGGGAAGAGGGTGTGGAGGATCTGCACAGCTTGTTTCTGGTAGATGGGGAAGACCGGCTGCGCGGCAGCGTGCCGCTGGCGAAACTGTTCTTCGCCGCCGGCGATACTCCGCTCAAAGAGTTTGCCTCCGATCCGCTGCTTTCCGTTCGTTCGGACGAGAAACAGGATCGAGTGGCAGAGTTGTTCGACAAATACAACCTGCTGACGCTACCGGTGGTGGACCACCACGATTGTCTGATCGGCGTAATCACGGTGGATGACGTGGTGGCGCTGCTGCGGCAGGGATAAATTAAGCGGAGCGTGCGGCGCTAAAGCGTGCGGCGCTAAAGCGAGCGGCTGGCAAACTGCTTGTCCTCGTTACAATGGAGTTTCATCCGGACTCCGCAATGCCGCAAGCCAAAGACCCCGAGTTGGGTATCAACAGCTGGTTAGAAGACGAGCTTTACCATCAATATCAATTCGATAGAAAGAGCGTAGACGAAGGCTGGACTCACCTGTTCGAGGAGGGCGGCCAGAATGGCGGTCCACAGACGCCGTATGGTCCGGAGACGCCTCGTGAAGAGCCGCCACAGGAGACCCCTCCAGAGCAGGAACCACCGCAGCGCATTCCGCCTTCGCAAGAGCCGCCGCCAGTAGAACCTCCTCGACAGGAGCCGCCGCAGCCCACGCCTAAGCCGCAAGAGAGCGCGACGGCAGTGGCGCGCAGCCCTCGAGCCGAGCCCGCCAAGCAGGAGCCGAAAGAGGTCGGCGCGAGCGATCAGTTGATTCCGCTACGCGGCGCGGCGGCTCGCATCGCGGAAAACATGATCGCGAGCCTCTCGATTCCGGTCGCAACCTCGCAGCGGCAGATTCCGGTTCGCGTGATGGAAGAGAACCGCAACGTTATCAATAAGCATCGCGCGCTGGAGGGCCGCGGCAAGCTCAGTTTCACGCACATAATCGCTTGGGCCATTGTAAAGGCGCTCAAATCGAATGCCTCGATGAATCACGCTTACGCCGAAAATGGCGGAGAGCCGTTCCGCGTTGTGCGCAATCACGTCAATATCGGTCTGGCGGTGGATGTGGCCGGTAAAGACGGCTCGCGCTCTCTCAAAGTGCCGAACGTGAAAAATGCGGACGGCATGAATTTTGCGCAGTTCGTCGCCGCCTACGACGATATCGTTACGCGCGCCCGGGCCAACAAGCTGCAGATTGCCGATTTCGAAGGCACCACCATTTCGTTAACGAATCCCGGCACGGTGGGAACGCTTGGATCGGTGCCGCGCCTGATGCCCGGACAAGGAGCGATTATCGCGACGGGCGCCATCGATTATCCGGCGGAGTTCGCGGCCGCGAGCGAAGAAACGCGCGCGCTGCTCGGCCTCAGCAAAGTGCTGACGATCACCTGCACTTACGATCACCGCATTATTCAAGGCGCGGAATCCGGCGCGTTCCTGGCCAAGCTGCAGCAACTGCTGCAAGGGGAAGATAATTTTTACGACGGCATTTTCCGCGAGCTGAAGATTCCCTACATGCCGGTGCGCTGGCAGACGGACCGGCAGATTGCTCCCAACCGGTTCGGGTCCGTGAATGCGGACGTGGCGAAAGAAGCAGCGGTAATTAACCTGATCACTTCGTACCGCATCCGCGGCCATCTGCTCGCTAACACGAATCCCCTGGGGAGCGAGCCTGCCTTCCATCCGGAGCTTGATCCCGCTTCTTACGGATTGTCGCTGTGGGATTTGGAGCGCTCGTTTCTGGCGGGCGCGGTGAAAGCTCCGAGCGGCGCCATCGCCTCTTACATGCAGCCGTATGAAACGCTGCGCGAGATTCTCGATCGCCTCCGCACCACTTATTGCAATTCGATCGGCGTCGAATACATGCATATTCCGGACCCCGAGCAGAAGCAATGGCTGCAGGACCGCATGGAAGCCAGCATGAATCTATGGAAGCTGGACGAGGCTACCCGCAACCGCATTCTGGGGCGAGTAATTCAAGCCGAGGAATTCGAGCATTTTCTGCAAACTCGCTTTGTGGGCCAGAAACGCTTCGGGCTGGAGGGCCTCGAGAGTACCATCGCGGTGCTGGACGAAATTCTGGAGCGCGCGGCGAATGAAAACGCGCACGAGGCTGTTATCGGAATGGCGCATCGCGGCCGTTTGAACGTGCTGGCAAACGTCGCGGGCAAAGCGATGGCGCAAGTCTTCTCTGAATTCGAAGGCGAGCCCGATCCGGAAAGCGTGCAAGGCTCGGGCGATGTGAAATATCATTTGGGCGCGAGCGGCATTCATCGCTCCACGCAGGGCAAAGAGATTCTGGTCTCGGTGGCTTTCAATCCAAGCCATCTGGAAGCTGTGGATCCAGTGGTGGAGGGCTTGGTGCGGCCCAAGCAGGATCGGCTCGGCGACGTAAAGCGCGAGCGCGTGATCCCCATTCTGATTCATGGCGACGCGGCTTTCACCGGGCAGGGAGTTGTGGCCGAAACGCTGCAGCTTTCGCAACTCGAAGGCTACACGACGGGCGGAACCATCCATGTCGTCACGAATAATCAGATCGGTTTCACAACCAATCCGCTCGAAGGCCGCAGTAGCGTTTATTGCACCGATGTGGCTCGCTCCGTGCAGGCGCCGATCTTTCACGTGAACGCGGACGATCCGGAGGCCTGCGTTCGTTGCGCGCAGCTCGCCTACGATTACCGGCAGCGCTTCAAGCGCGACGTGGTGGTTGACGTGATCGGCTACCGGCGGCAAGGCCACAACGAAGCGGACGACCCGAGCTACACGCAGCCTGTCATGTACCGCAAGATCAAGGCCACGCCGACGGTTGCGACGCAGTATTCGGAACGGCTGGTGCGTGAGAATATCGTCTCGCAGGAGATGGTGGCGAGCCTACGGAGTCAAGCGCGCGCGCGCCTGAACACGGTATACGACGAAGCGAAGAAAAGCCGCGAGCAGTTTGTCATCGAAGAATTCGCGGAGGCGCCCAGGGAGGAAGTGGACCAGCCCATCCCTTCTACCGCCGCCGATTACGAGATGCTGGCCAAGGTGGTGAACGCGTGCGTCGCACTGCCTGAAGAATTTCATCTTCATCCGAAGTTGAAAGCGCTGCTGGACCGGCGCAAGGAAGCGCTCAAGGGCGGTCCCATCGACTGGGGCTTTGCAGAGACGCTGGCCTTCGGCAGCCTGGTTCTGGAAGGGACGCCGGTTCGTCTGGCTGGCGAGGACGTTTCGCGCGGTACCTTCACGCAGCGCCATCTGGAATTCAGCGACTACGAAAGCGGCGAAATCTACAGCCCGTTGAAACACCTGGACGCCAAGCAGGCTAAATTCGAAGTGATCGACAGTCTGCTGAGCGAATACGCCGCCATGGGGTTCGAATTCGGCTATAGCGTCGCCGATCCGCTCACGCTGGTGCTGTGGGAGGCGCAGTTCGGCGATTTCGTGAACGGTGCGCAGATCATTATCGATCAGTTCGTGGTTTCTGCCGAAGTCAAGTGGGATCAGCCGAGCGGAATCGTTCTGCTGCTGCCTCACGGGCTAGAGGGACAAGGGCCCGAGCATTCGAGCGCCCGCATCGAGCGTTTTCTGCAGCTCTGCGCGGAAAATAATATGCAGGTCGCCAATTGCACGACGCCTGCGCAATATTTTCATCTGCTGCGCCGCCAAATGTACGGCGGCAAAGACCGGCGGGGCGTTCGCAAACCGCTGATCGTTTTCACGCCGAAAATGCTGCTGCGGTATCCGAAAGCGGCATCGCGGATGGAAGATCTGACCAGCGGAGCTTTTCTTGAAGTGATCGGAGATTCGCAATATCTTGGCGGACACGTTCGAAGAATTCTGCTGTGTTCCGGCAAGGTGTACTACGACCTGGTGAACAAGCGTGAAGAGTTGCGGCGGAACGATATCGCAATAATCCGGCTGGAGCAGTTGTATCCTTTCCCGCTGCAGCAATTAACTGACATTCTGCGGCGCTATTCGGATTCGGCGGAGTTGTTTTGGGTACAGGAAGAGCCGGAGAACATGGGCGCCTGGTCGTTTGTCGAAGAGCAGATGCAATCGATCATCAATCCTGGCGACACCGTGCCGGCCAAGCGGCAACTGCGGTACGTGGGGCGTCCGACCGCCGCGAGTCCGGCCCCGGGAGCGCATAAAGTGGATCACGAGCAACAGGCCGCGCTGGTGAATGAAGCCTTCGCCGCGACGCCTGGGGTGGTTCGCAAAGCGCACCGGCTGGTTCGCAAAAAAAGGTAATTGAATTGAAGAAATTGCTCGTTCTGCTGAGCCTCAGTTTCTGCAGCTCAGCTCATGCTCAGTTTTTTTCGATCGGGATTAAGGGCGGCGTGCCGCTTACGGATGCGTATCAGAGCGTTAGCACTGGTAATTTCAGTGCGACTGCATATGACCAGCGCTTTATTGTCGGGCCCACGGCGGAAGTTCATCTTCCGCTTCATTTAGGGTTAGAAGTGGATGCGCTCTACCGGCGTAATGGATTCGATAGTGTGACCCCTTCGATACGCTCGGCGAATTACTGTCGTTCACACGCATCAACGATTGGCAGTTTCCGATTCTCGGGAAATGGGAACCTGGTTCCGGTCCGATTCGCCCTTTCGTGGATGCCGGACTAACTTATCGGCATATCTCGTCAATCCTGTCGCCGCTATTTGGGCAGAGCGACTCCAATACGGCAGGCGTCACGTTTGGAGGCGGAGTGACGTTGAAGCTTCTGATCCTGCGGCTTTCACCCGAGATCCGCTACACGCATTGGGGTTCGAGTGCATTCCCAACAATTGGAAATACGAATCAGGCGGACTTCCTCGTCGGGTTTACATTCTAATTATTTCTGCACGGGAATTTGCGTGCGCCAAACTACGCGCCACTTTCCATCGCGGCGCGCCAATACCAACACCTCACGCCCGGTATCATCGTGCTCTACTCCTTCCGAACTCCACAGCATCTCCCACCCGTACTCGACAATGGCAGTGTCGCCGCGTTGAGTAACGACAGGGTCAAGCGTGGAATAGCGGCTGAACCTCCGATTGCGATATAAACTGGCGATAACTCTCGATTGCGGCGGCAATGCCTGGCTACGCGAATCTGACCATCCGGCGCAACAATGACGATGTCTTCTGCCAAAAAGGCACGTAAATCCTCGAATCGTCCCTCCAGCCAACAGCGATCCATTGCTTCGATGAACTGAACAAAATCTGTTTCGGCCATGAGGCTATTGTCCGGCCTTGCGGTGGGACACACGCGAATAGGGTAGAATGCTACATAGTGTTTGATACTGTTCGGCAGGACGTCTTCTACGCGTTGCGAGGCTTTCGCAAGCATCCGCTGTTTACCTGTGTCATCGTTTTGACGCTGGCCATTGGCATCGGCGCGACAACCGCAGTTTTTAGCGTGGTCGATCCTCTTCTGTTCCGCGATTTGCCCTATGCTCACGGGGATCGCCTGGTCTCGTGGGGGTTGACTGCGCCCATGGACGAGAACGAATTCATGTTCGGCAGATTCTATGTTCAATGGAAGAGTCTCCTGGTTCCGTTCTCCTCCGTCACTTTCGTCGGCGCACCCGGCCGAGTGGATCTTGGCGGGGATCAGCCTTTGCGCGTTCGTTGGGTTGCGGTTCAAGCCAATTTACTTTCCACTCTGGGCGTAGCGGTCGCGGCGGGCCGCGATTTCACCGCCGAAGACGACCGCCCCGGCGCTCCCGCCGTCGCTCTCCTGTCCTATGGCCTCTGGCAATCCCGGTTCGGAGCGAAGCCCTCGATCCTGGAGCACACAGTCTTACTCGATGACCAGCCAACCAGAGTCATTGGCGTTTTACGGAAAGGGTTCGAGCTGCCCACGCTCGAGCAGGTTGATTTTCTGGTTCCTCACCAGCTTGATGCCACTGCGCAGCTTCGCTCCCAAACTGGCGCGGTCTTGCACATGTTCGGCCGATTGAAACCGGGAGTTTCCATTCAGCAAGCCCGCGAGGAAATACAGCCGTTCTTGCAGCACGCCGAGCCTCTCATACCGCCCCAGCTCCGCAAGGAAGTTCATCTCGGCGTCCGCTCGCTCCGCGATCGTCAGTTTTACAACCTGCGCCTGGCCTCCTGGATGCTGTTTGCGGCTGTTCTTGCGCTGCTGCTCCTCTCCTGTGCAAACGTTGCCAATCTGTTGCTGGCCCGGGCATCGTCGCGGCGCTCCGAATTGGCAATTCGCGCGGCTTTGGGCGCCGGGCGTCTCCGTCTCATGCGTCAGGGTCTTACTGAAAGTCTCCTGCTCGCGCTTTGCGGCGCGGCCGGCGGTTGCATTTTCGCCTGGCTCCTTTTTCAAGCGCTCGGTACGCTTCCACCCGAAGGAATATTGCGGTTGAAGGAGACTACGCTCAGCGCTCGCGTTTTACTCTTCACGGTTGCCACTTGTTTGGCGGCGGCCATTTTCTTTGGCATCGCACCTAGCGTGGAACAGCCGGGACCGGAAGCGCTCGCCGAAACGCGAACCGCCGGCTCGCGCCGCTCCTTGCTGCGTCACCTGCTGCTGGCCTCACAAATCGCAATTTCCATCGTGCTGCTCGCGGGCGCCTCGCTTTTCGCGCGCAGTTTGCGAAAGCTCGAGACCCAGGCGATTGGGTTACAGCCATCGCACGTCGTCACTGCTTCGTTCGAAGTGGACCGTCACCGCTATGACACCAGCGCGAAACTAGCCGTCTTCTACCGCCAACTCGAGAGCGCGCTCGAAGCGATTCCGGGCGCGACTGAATTCGCGCTCAGCGATTCGGCCCCGCCCGCCGGCTGGATGCATGAACGGCCGTTTTCAAATATGAGCATTGCCGGCCGGCCGCCGCTCCCTAGCGAAGGAGGAGCCGTCAAATTCCGGTGCGTGACCCCGAGTTATTTTCGCTTGTTGCAAATTCCTATCCTGCTGGGCCGCGGCTTCAATGAAGGCGATCGCACCAACTCACAGAATTCGATTATTTTAAGCGCGAGACTCGCCAGCCGGATGTTCGGCCAAACCAATCCCTTAGGCCAAATGATCGTGCTCGGACCGGACGGTCCGCCTGTGATGGTGATCGGCGTCGCGGGCAACGTGAAGAATAATGGACTCGCCAACCCAGACCTGCCGGAATATGACCTGGCGCGCAAATTCGCGGATGTACCCGGCGCCGATCTTGGCGCGCACGGCGTTGCGCTGTTTCGAACAACGCTGCCGCCCGCTGTTTTTGAACCCTCGATTCGCGCTGAATTCGCGCGTGCTGCTCCCATCATGCCGGTCGCAATCGAAACCATGAAACAGCGCGTGGACGAGCAAAATGAGCGCCCGAGATTTCTCACCGTTTTGATCAGTCTCTTCGCGTTCTTCGGGCTCACGCTTGCCGCGATCGGGCTGTATGGCGTCGCCGCATTTCTTGTCTCGCAGCGAACGCGCGAGATCGGAATCCGCATGGCAGTTGGCGCTACCCCGCGCAAAATCGCCGTACTCGTGCTGAAGTATGCTGCGCTATGGACCGGCGCGGGAATCGCGGCCGGATTGCTGCTCTCGTTCGCGCTGGCAAGGCTGGCGCGCGGGCTGCTGTTCGAAGTTTCACCACACGATCCGCTGTCGTTAGCGGTAGCAACGCTGATTCTCGCCGCTACCGCGTTCGCCGCTTCCTGGTGGCCTTCGCGGCGCGCGGCGAGGATCGATCCAAATGCGGCGCTGCGGCACCATTAGCCGCCGATCATTTCTTCGATTGTGTCGCACGCTATGCCTACGCCGTCTTCACTCGCGATCTTCGTGCCGATTTCACTGGCGCGCTGCGCATAACCGCGCTCATTCAACAGCACGCGCAGTTCTCGTGCGGCACGATCCGCGCCGTAGTTTTGGCGCGAAATAGTCCTGCCAACACACTAAACGCCGTATCCGGTCAGCATTATCCGGCTGATCGTGCGCCCAGGGTACGACCAGCATCGGGCGCCCTGCGCGAAGCGCTTGGGCGGTTGTGCCAATGCCGCCCTGATGCACGATTGCCGCCGACCGTGGCATGATCTCCGAATAGGGCAGATAACTCGCGACGTAAATCGATTCGGGTAGCGGCGCGCCGAGTTGCTCCCGGTCGAGTGAGCCCACCAGCAGCACTGCGCGGATCTTCAAGCTTCGCGCAGCTTCGATGCTCTGCCGAAAAAAGTTTCCGGGCCGCATCACCGCGGAAGAGCCGAGCGTAAATAAGACTGGCGGCGACCCTTGCGCCAGAAATCGCGCGAGTCCGTTCTCTTCGGCATCGCGTTGCGGCGCCGCTCCGGGCACGCGGCCCTGGCGATCGTAAAACGCGAATCCGTTCACGCGCGTCTTGAGCGGCCAATCGGGTTGCGGCGGCGCAAAGTGGCGCGAGAACAACGCCAGCGTGCCGAGGGGTGAGAATTGCCCTCGCGTGATTGGATTCATGGCCGCGCGCTCTAAACCAACGCGCTCCCGAAGCCGCTGAACCGGTTCCGCCCAACGCTTCATGCGGAGTTCCGCCACAGCCATTAGCAGACGAAACGGAAACCTCCCGAGCCGTTGCAGATGCCGGAACCACGGCACAGGCGCCAGCACCGGCGGATCGTAGCTCGACAAAAAAACGATGGGCTGCAGCGCCACCGAGATCCACGGTACACGCAGCACTTCCGCTACAATGGGCCCCGCATAAGCCGCTGTGTGCGTCAGAATCAGATCCGCTCCACGGCACGCGGCGGAGAGATCCTCATAACTCTGCTCCACGCTGGGGATGAGGTATTTTCGCATCAGATATTCCGTTCCCAGGCGCGGATGCCAGAGCTTTTCCAGGAAAGCTGCGTTGCCCAAAAGCTGCCCCACATCCGGGCGCACCGGCACAAACCCGATGCCGTCGTCCTGTACTTTGTCGCGGTATACTTCAGAAGTCGCAATCACTGCGTCGTGGCCGCGCTTTCGTAGCTCTAAAGCAAGCGCAAGGTATGGGTGCACATCGCCCAGTGAGCCGAATGTATTCAGGACGATGCGAGCCACCGCTCCCACTGTAGTCCGCGGCGGCCCTGCGCTAGGCAACCAAAAAAAAGACCCTGGTATTTGCACCGGTACGAAACTCTTCCAGGGTGTGTGTGGTCTAATCACGAGGATGAAAGGAGCTTAATGTTGAAGGTCTGGACACACGACGTCCTCAGCGAGTTCGTTCGAACCAAGCTTGAAGGCTACCGCTTCATCGTAGTTTCCAATCGCGAGCCCTTTCAGCACAGGCGAGTCGCCGGCGGCCGCATCGAATGCGTTCAACCCGCCAGCGGCATGGCGAGCGCGCTCGATCCGGTAATGCGCGCTTGCGGAGGACTTTGGATCGCCCACGGCAGCGGCGACGCCGATCGCCAAACTGTTGACCGCTTCGATCATGTTGCGGTTCCACCCGACAAGCCGGAATACACGCTGCGGCGCGTCTGGTTGTCTAAAAAGGAAGAGGAAGGCTATTATTCCGGCCTTGCAAATCAGGGTCTCTGGCCGCTGTGCCACGTCGCCTTCACGCGTCCCGTATTCGATCCGGACGATTGGGCCATGTACCGGCACGTAAACGAGCGTTTCGCCGACGCCGTGCTGCAGGAAGCGGGCACCGATCCGACTTTCGTCTTCATTCAGGATTATCATTTCGCGCTGTTGCCGCGCATGCTCCGCAACGCGCGCTCGAACCTGGTCATCGCGCAGTTCTGGCACATTCCGTGGCCCAATCGCGAAGTGTTCCGTGCGTTCCCCTGGGGCGAAGAAGTTCTGGATGGTTTGCTAGGGAACGACCTGCTCGGTTTTCATCTGCGGCAGCACTGTCACAATTTTTTGGAAACGGTGGACAGTTCGCTCGAAGCACGCGTCGACCAAGCCGGATCGGAGATTTGCCTGGGCGGCCATTCGACCAGCGTGCGACCCTTCCCGATCGGCACTGATTTCGACCAGCACGCGGATCTCGCCGAATCGGACGAGGTGGCGGGCCACATGCGGCGCTGGCGCCAGGAGTTTTCTCTCTCCGGAAAACTGCTCGGCATCGGCATCGACCGGCTCGATTACACCAAGGGCATTCCCGAGCGCTTGCGATTTCTCGATCGTTTGCTCGAGCGCAACCCTGCTTATCGCGGCAAACTGGTCTTCATACAAATTGCCGTGCCGAGCCGCTCAACGCTGCCGGCCTATCGCCAGATCGAACACGAAGTGGACGCCCTCGCGAGACACGTCAATCTCAGATGGAGCACTGCCGCGTGGCGTCCCATTGTCCTGCTTAAAGCGCCACTTCGCGCAACCCGATCTGGTCGCGTTGCACCGCCTGGCACACTTCTGCGTGGTGACCTCTTTGCATGACGGCATGAATCTGGTTGCCAAAGAGTTTGTGGCCAGCCGGGTGGACGACGATGGAGTTGTCGTGTTGAGCAAATTCACGGGTGCGGCTCGCGAGTTGAAAGAAGCGCTGCAAATCAATCCGTTTTCGCTTGAGGAAGGCGCGGCAGCATGCCTGGCGGCGCTCGAGATGCATCCCGACGAACGGCGGCGCCGCATGCAGCGCATGCGCGAGACCGTGGAACAGAACAACGTCTATAGCTGGGCGGGCAAATTCCTCTCCGAATTGGCGAACGTGCAGTTTCCCGAATCGGTTGAGGAAGAGTATTCTGTGGCGTGCGCGCGCGGACTCTCCCGCGCCGCCGGGCTTGGAGTCGCCGTGTGATCGAAGTCGGGGGTGTGACCAAAATGGCTCAGCTCAATCAACCAGTCGCTCCGCCCCGTCAGCCAGTTGCGCTGTTGGAAAATATGCAAGAGGTGCGGGAGCGCGTGGTATCGGCTACCGACATTGCTCTCTTTCTGGATTTCGACGGCACGATTTCGCATATCGTTCCTACCCCAGGCGAGGCCGCGCTCGATGCGGAAATACGCGTGACGCTCGGGGCGTTGGCTGCGCGCCCCGACTGTACGGTGGCCATTGTCAGCGGCCGTTCTTTGGCCGATTTACGCGAACGCGCCGCTTTGGACGGCGTCATTTACGTCGGCAATCACGGACTGGAAATCGAGACGGGTTCCACCTGTTTCCGGGAGCCGCAAGCCGAGGCGCTGCGCCGCGAGCTACGCTCGTTATCGCTGCAACTGAAGCTCGCGCTCAGCGAAACGGAAGGAATCGAGATCGAAGATAAAGGCCTCACCCTGAGCGTGCATTTCCGGCGCGTCAACGAGCATCTGCACGATTGGGTGCGAAGCGTCACTTTCAGCACCGTCGACCGTTCGCGTTCCTTCGTTTGCCGTGAAGGAAAGATGGTCCTCGAAGTAAAGCCCCAGATCGAATGGCATAAAGGTCACGCGGTTGAATGGATTCTGCGCGAGATCGCGCCCCATGCGGCGCTCCCGATTTACCTGGGCGACGACGTTACGGACGAAGATGCATTCGGCGCGATTTCCGAAGGGATTACCATCAAAGTCGGGGAGTCTGGTGACAGCAGGGCGCACTATTTCCTGCCCGGAGTTGCGGAAACCGGACAATTCCTGCAATGGTTAGAACGCGCGAAACCGCATGCATCCTTCGCAAATTCTCAGCGGGCTGGAAGATGATCCACTCTGGTACAAAGACGCCATCATTTATGAGGTACACGTCCGGGCGTTTTACGACAGCAACGCCGACGGAATGGGAGATTTCCGCGGGCTGGCCGAAAAGCTCGACTATCTGGAAGACCTAGGCGTCACCGCCATCTGGCTGCTGCCTTTTTTTCCTTCGCCGTGGAAGGACGACGGCTACGATATTTCGGATTTTCGCAGCGTCCACCCGTCTTACGGAACACTGCGCGATTTTCAGACATTCTTAAAAGAAGCTCATCGCCGCGGTTTGCGCGTCATCACTGAGCTGGTGGTGAATCATACTTCCGATCAGCACGAGTGGTTTCAAAAATCGCGCCGCGCAGAACCGGGTTCCAATTGGCGGAACTTTTACGTCTGGAGCGACACGCCCGACAAATACGCGGGTACGCGCATCATCTTCAAAGATTTCGAGCCTTCCAACTGGAGTTGGGATCCGCTCGCGAAAGCGTATTATTGGCACCGCTTCTATTCGCATCAGCCGGATTTGAATTTCGACAGTCCGCTGGTGCGGCGAACGGTCATGCGCACGCTCGATTTCTGGGCGCAGATGGGAGTGGATGGCTTCCGGCTGGACGCCATTCCTTACCTATATGAACGCGAAGGCACAAGCTGCGAGAATCTGCCCGAGACGCATGCCTTCCTGAAAGATCTGCGGCAGCATCTCGATGCCGGTTTCCCGCATCGCATGCTGCTGGCGGAAGCGAATATGTGGCCAGAAGATGCGGTTGCGTATTTCGGCGAAGGCGACGAGTGCCACGTGTCGTTTCATTTCCCGCTGATGCCGCGTCTCTTCATGGCGCTACGCCTGGAAGACCGGCTGCCGATTGTCGAAATCCTGAAGCGCACTCCGCCCATTCCCGAAACGTGCCAGTGGGCCATGTTTCTTCGCAATCATGACGAACTGACGCTCGAAATGGTCACCGATGAAGAACGCGATTACATGTATCGCGTCTATGCTTCGGACCGGCGCGCGCGCATTAATCTCGGCATCCGGCGTCGCCTCGCTCCGCTGCTGGGTAACGATCGTCCTCGCATTGAGGTCATGAACGCCCTGCTGTTCTCACTGCCTGGCACGCCGGTTGTCTACTACGGCGATGAAATCGGGATGGGCGATAACGTCTATCTCGGAGACCGCAACGGGGTGCGCACTCCCATGCAGTGGAGCCCGGACCGCAACGCCGGCTTTTCGGCGACAAATCCGCAGCGGCTGTATCTTCCCGTAAATATCGACCCCGCGTATCACTATGAAGCGGTGAATGTCGAAGCGCAGCAGGATAACGCCAACTCGCTTCTTAATTGGACCAAGCGGCTGATCGCGTTACGCCAGCAGTACAAAGCTTTCGGCCGGGGCAGCATCGAGTTTTTGCAGCCGTCCAATCAGCGCGTGCTGGCGTATCTGCGCCGCTATCAGGAAGAGACCGTTCTGGTGGTCGCGAATTTGTCGCGCTTCGCGCAGGCCGTTGCGCTGGATCTGCACCGCTTTGAAGGACGCGCGCCGGTGGAAATGTTTGGCCGCACCGATTTTCCGGTGATCGGCGAAGGCTATTATCCGCTGACTCTGGGGCCCAATTCGTTCTTCTGGTTTTCGCTGGAGCAGCGCGCGGCCCCGGTGACCGTCGCCGCGCCGGTGGTGGAAGCCAAGCAGATGAAGATCCCCGTTGTCGCGGTGCCGGCGTTGGACGAGGTATGGCAGCCGGACGGGCGCGAAGCGCTGGCTGCCGTGTTGCCCGCGTTTCTGTTTTCACGCCGCTGGTTTCACGCCAAAGATCGCCGCTTCCGCTCGGTTGAGATCGTGGACGTGATCCCCGTCGCGGAAGAAAAATTCGTGATTCTCCTGGTGCGCGCTGAATACACGACGGGCGATCCGGAAGTGTATCTCATTCCTATCGCCTCAGCCCGCGGAGACGAGGCGCAAATCGTTTTGGAGGAACATCCCGATTCGCTGCTGGCGGAATTGCACGCCAACAATGGGGCCCGCGCGCTGCTCTATAGCGGAACGCGCAGCACTGAATTCTGTACCGCGTTACTCGAGGCGTTCGCGCGCCGTAAACGCCTGCGCGGCGAACAAGGCCTTTTGCTGGCCCAAAGAAACCGGCATTTCCGCCGCCTCTGGGGACCCACGCATCCCAGTCTGGAACCGGCGCTTTTGCTTTCGGCGGAAGTGAACACGTCCATTCGCTTCGGCGACCGCTTCGTGCTTAAGCTGATCCGCAATGTCGAACCCGGCCCGAACCCGGGAGTGGAATTCGGGCAGCTCCTCACCGAAAGTCTGCCGCAGCCGTTTCCCTACGCCGCTCCTTTCGCCGGATATCTGGAATACCGGCCCGACGACGCGGATTCGATAACCCTTGCAATCCTGCACGGTTACGTTCGGGATGAAGGAACCGCATGGCAGCACACTCGCATCGAGCTGGGCAGGTTCCTGCAGCGCGTGCAACAATCCAAGCACCCGACGGCGGATGTCCAGAAGTCCACGCCGATGAATTTCTACACGGTTGCTTTCGCTCTTGCAGATCCGCCCGCGGCCGCCACGGAGCTGATCGGGCGCTATCTGTGGTTCGCGGAGTTGATGGGAAGGCGCGTGGCCGAGTTGCATCGCATTCTGTCGCAGGATTTCTCAGATCCAGCCTTCGCGCCCGAACCTTTCAATGATTTCTACCGCCAAAGCCTCTATCACGGCAATGTCGGGCTCACCGGCCGCCGGCTGGAGTACATACGGCAGCGCTACTCCGAAATGAATGCGGACGTCCGGGTTCTCGCCGCCAAAGTGCTCGAACAGGAAAACGCAATACTGGCGAAATTCCGCGTGATGTTTGAGCGGCGCATCTCCTCACAACGCACGCGCTTCCACGGCCGTCTTCACCTTGGGCATGTGCTGCTCCGCGACGACGATATTGTCATCTACGATTTTGAAGGAGAACCGGACCAGCATCTCAGCGAGCGGCGCATCAAACGCTGCCCACTGCGCGACGTGGCAAGCATGTTGGCATCCTTCGGCTATGCTGCGCAATCGGCCATGCGTCAGGTCGCAACCGGCGAGCGCACGGAAAGCCTCACCCGCCATGCGCTTCGCGTCTGGGGGCGTTTCTGGTACTCCCATGTCAGTGCGGCCTTCTTGCGCGGTTATCTGACCACCGCTGGGCGCGCGTCCTACTTGCCGCTCTCCGCGGCGGACCAGGAAATACTGCTGCATACTTATCTGCTGGAGCGCGCGCTTCTCGACCTGCGCGCCGATATCGAAGACAAGCCCGAACTTTCCGGCATGCCGTTCCGCCTGATCCTGCATTTGCTGGACGCCGACGCCGAGCGAAAAATGGGCGAGTGAAACCCGTACTTTGAGAGCCTAACGTTCGCGCAAGAGCAAAGTCTATCGGTTAGGAGGCAGATTATGGGCAAGTCGATGCTGCTGGTGTTTTCGCTGGCTTGCTTCGCACTCAACGCGCCGTGCCAATCCGCCGGCGCTTCGACAAACAGCACTAGTTATTCAGCGGGTAGCAAGGAGGATCTGTCGCGCTTGGCGGGAACCATGTTGAACAACGTCAACCAGGCCCGTGCCGCGCTTCAAAACGGCCGGTATCAAGCCGCGGCCGAACACGTGAAGCGCGCGGAAAGCGTACTCGAACGCCTCGAAGCTCATGCCGATGGCGCTACGCTGATTCCGGTGTATCAGGAGTTTGTCAGCGTGTCGATTCTGGGGCCAGTTCGCGCTGAACAGAACGCCCGCAAGCATGTGTCGAATGCGCCCGCGAATCGGGGCGCGACGGTGCATGAAGTAGCGGGCGATTACACGCGCCTGGTGGTCAGCACTACCATCGCGAAGAACGGCCTCGCCGCCGCGAAAGCCGCGCTCGCGAACGGGAATTGGAAAACCGCCGATGCCGCCCTCGCAGACGTTCAGGATGGACTGCAGATGGAATCGGTGGAAGCCGACATGCCTCTCGCGCGGGCTCGTCAGAATTTGATTCTGGCAAGAGCCGACGTTCGCGAAGGGCACTACGATCAGGCTCAAACCGCGCTTACCTCTACCTCCAATGCGCTTTCTAAATACGAGGCCGAAGGCGGAGCGCACGTCAGCGCCGCGAAAAACTTACAGCAGCAGATTGAGGCTTACGATCACAATCTCGCGCAGAATCACGCCGGAGCGGTTGCCAAAATCAACCATTGGTGGAACATAACCAGCGACTGGGCGCCCTACGAAAACCAGCAAGCGTCCTCCGGAAGGCATTGACCACGTATGCGCGATTTAGAATGAACTATTGTCTAAATCGGCGTTACTTACCGGCATCACCGGGCAGGATGGATCGTATCTTTGCGAATTGCTCCTCTCGAAGGGATACACTGTACACGGATTAGTGCGGCGCAGCTCGAGCTTCAACACTTCGCGCATAAATCATATCTACGAAGATCCGCACGAATCCGGCCGCCGGCTTATTCTGCATTACGCGGATCTTACCGATTCCACCAGCTTGCGGCGCGCCATTGAGGTTTCCCGTCCCGATGAGATTTATAACCTCGGCGCGCAATCGCATGTGAAGGTTTCTTTCGAGAATCCGGAATACACCGCGGATGCCGATGGCATGGGCACGCTGCGGCTGCTCGATTGCATCCGCGATCATGTGCAGCACACCGGCCGGGAGGTTCGGTTTTATCAAGCGGGCTCGTCGGAAATGTTCGGCGCCGCGAAGCCGCCGCAGAACGAGCAGACGCCCTTTTATCCGAGAAGTCCCTACGCCGTCTCCAAAGTTGCCGCGCACTGGTATTCGGTCAATTACCGCGAGGCCTACAATCTTTTCATCGCGAACGGCATCCTCTTCAATCACGAGTCTCCGCGCCGCGGCGAGACGTTTGTAACGCGCAAGATTACCCGCGCGGTGGGCAGAATTAAAACCGGCTTGCAGCAGAAGTTGTATTTGGGAAATCTGGACGCGCACCGCGACTGGGGATTTGCGGGCGACTATGTCGAAGCCATGTGGATGATGCTGCAACATCGCGAGCCTGGCGATTTCGTGGTCTCGACCGGTGAGACTCACTCGGTGCGTGAGTTTGTAGAAGAGGCTTTTTCTTATGGTGGGCTCGACTGGCAAAAATATGTGGAGATCGATCCCCGTTATTTCCGGCCGACAGAAGTCGATTGCATGCTCGGCGATTCCAGCAAAGCTCGGGCGGCGTTTGGATGGCGGCCATCAGTTACCTTCCACGCGCTGGTGCGAATGATGGTGGATTCCGATCTCCGGCTGGCGCAGGAGGAGCGGCTAGTCTCCGAACAGAAGTACGCCGGTTCTTCCAGCACAGGCGATTGATATGGACAAATCGAGCCGGATTTTCGTCGCCGGCGAGCGCGGCCTGGTGGGTTCTGCAATTTCGAGAGAGCTCCGGAAGCGGGGATTCACAAACCTGATCGGGCGCTCTCGGGATCAATTGGACCTGCGGTCGCGCGCGGCCGTGATTCGATTTTTTGCGGAAACCCGGCCGGAATACGTTTTTCTCGCGGCGGGGAAAGTTGGGGGCATCTTAGCCAACTCGAGATATCCGGCCGATTTCATTCGCGACAATCTTTCGATCGAGCTGAACGTGATCGATGCGGCGCGCGAAAACGGAGTGAAGAAGCTGGAGTTTCTCGGCTCATCTTGCATTTATCCGAAGTTTGCGCCGCAGCCCATGAAAGAAGAGTATCTGCTGACAGGCGTGCTTGAGCCTACCAACGAATGGTACGCGATCGCCAAAATCGCGGGCATAAAACTATGCCAGGCATATCGAATCCAGTATGGCTTTGACGCCATCTGTTTGATGCCGACGAATCTGTACGGACCTGGAGACAACTTCGATTTAGAAAATTCGCATGTACTGCCGGCGCTGATTCGAAAAGTTCACGAAGCAAAAATCGAGCAGTGCAAGCAGGTCGTTATCTGGGGGACGGGTACGCCGCGCCGCGAATTTCTGCATGTAGACGATCTGGCTTCCGCCGCTGTATTTCTTATGGCCCGTTATGACGAAGGCGAAATCGTCAACGTAGGCACCGGCGAGGATATCACGATAGCGGAGCTGGCGCACCTCGTCGCCCGCGTGATTGGATACAGCGGCGAACTCTTTTTCGATACCAGTAAGCCCGATGGCACGCCGCGCAAACTGCTGGATGTGAGCCGGCTGCACGCGCTCGGATGGTGCCATTCCATTGACTTGGAAGAAGGCGTTCGCTCAACCTATGAGTGGTTTCTGAACAATGTGGAATCGGCCCGCCTGCTTAGCAGCGATCGATGAGATGTTGGCGGCAGAAGCAGAGTATCGGCGCAAGAGAGAGGCGTATTGGGACGATTTCGCCGCCAACATTGCGCGCTGGGAACCTCCGCGCCGCTATTTCCGCCGGCGTCTGAGCGAAGTTTACCGGCTTCTGGTACCGCCGGGAAAGCGGGTGCTCGAACTAGGCAGCGCCACCGGAGATCTGCTCGCCTCGCTCGAGCCGTCCCATGGAGTGGGCATCGATTTTTCCGCCCGGATGATTGAACTGGCGCGTGCACGCCATCCACGGCTCGTCTTCCATCGGCAGGATCTGCATGTTCTCGATCTTGGAGAATGCTTTGATTACATCGTCTGCTCCGACGTGGTGAACGATTTATGGGATGTGCAGCGCGTCTTCCAGGTAGCCCGGAAGCACAGCCATGCCGGGACCCGGCTCATTCTCAATGCGTACAACCGTATGTGGGAAGCACCCCGGCGCGCGGCGGAGGCCATGCGTATCGTCAGCCGGCAACCGGTGCAGAACTGGCTCACCGTGGAAGATCTCACGAACCTGCTGCAGCTTGCGGATTTCGAAGTCGTCCGGCGTGGGCACGAAGTGTTATGGCCGTTTCGAACGCCGATGGTCGATACCATATGCAATCGATACCTGGTGAAGTTCGCGCCCTTTCGATGGTTTGCGTTAGCAAACTTTCTGGTCGCGCGAATCCGCACGGAGCAGCGAACGGCAGTCGAGCCGGTGGTCTCGGTCGTGATTCCTTGCCGGAATGAAGCGGGCAATATCGCGCAAATTCTCGAACGTGTCCCGGATATGGGCAGCGCAACTGAGCTGATTTTCGTCGAAGGCCATTCGACGGACGCGACGTACCAAACGATTGAAACAGAAATTGCCCGGCGGCAGATGCCAAATACGAAGCTGTTGCGGCAGACCGGAACAGGAAAAGGCGATGCGGTGCGGCTTGGCTTTCAAAACGCCAGCGGCGAACTGCTGATGATCCTCGATGCCGATTTAACCGTTCCGCCGGAGGATTTGCCGCGTTTCTACGATGCCTGGCGGTCAGGCAAAGGCGACTTCATCAACGGAGTCCGGCTGGTGTATCCCATGCAAGAGCGCGCGATGCGATTTTTCAATCTGGTAGCTAATAAGTTCTTCAGCCTGGCGTTTAGTTGGCTGCTCGGCCAGAGCGTCAAAGATACTCTGTGCGGCACGAAGGTATTGAGCCGCAGCGATTATGAAACGATTGCCGCGAACCGCGCCTACTTCGGACATCTGGATCCATTCGGCGATTTCGATCTGATTTTTGGCGCGGCGAGATATGCGCTGAAAATCGTGGATCTTCCGGTGCGCTACCGCGAGCGCACGTATGGAGAAACGAATATTCAACGCTGGAAGCACGGTTGGCTGCTGCTGAAGATGTTATTGGTCGCCATGCGGCGGCTGAAGTTCGTGTAGAGGAATATTTTTCTCGAAGCCTGTCGTTAAAACCGCGGCGGCGGGGTCTTTCGAGCTGTGAACAAGCCATTCTTATTGTTTCTTCTCGCTTTCAGCCCTCTGACCCTTCTCGGACAGGACGCTATCCATACAAGCACGGTGACGCTGAGTGTTGGCGGTCTGCCCTATTCGTACAACTCGTTTGACGAACACGGCGGCCCAACTTTCAGCGGGCGCTATGAATATCGCGTATGGAAGTATTTTGCACTCGAGTCCGGTGTCGATACGCTATTTCCTGCAACCCACGCATCGGAAATTCTTTCCGTGATATCCGGCGGACAGAACTTGGTAACTTACTACACTCAAAACTGCACGTCCTGCATGATTATCCCGATACGTGCGAGGACAGAGGTTACGCTGTTACCCTTTGGAGGCAAAGGCATTCTACCGCTTGCAAACGGTCGCATCGAGTTGTTTGTCGGATTTGGCGGCGCGTATGCCTGGCACTTGGATTATGGCCGATCGCGTGACGCTTTGCTGGCGCAGGCCAGCCTTGGAGGCCGCGTCGCGCTGGATCGGAAACGGCGCTTTTGGCTTGGAACATCTGTGCGGGGCTACTCGACAGGTTATTCGAATTACGGATATCAAAGGCAAACCTGGCTATCTTGGACGGCTGATCTCGGCATTCGTTTCGGCCATTGAGAATTCGAGGCTGCCTCTGCGCATATCAATGTGGCTTCTTCTCTTATTTCATCGGAGTACCCGCTCCTGACCGATTCGCCGGAAGCACGGGCCGCAAGGCTCGCCTACGATGTGGAGCAGATTTATGAGCAAACACGTGCCGCCATTTGCTCGTACGTGCTTTGTCTTGGAGTGCCGGAGGCCCAGGCGCAAGAGGTGACTCAGGAGGTTTACCTGCGGCTTTATCGGACTATGCGCAAAGGCGGCGAGATCCTGAACATGCGAGCCTGGTTGTTTCGCGTGGCGCACAATCTGGGATTGAATGTGCGCTCCCGGGAGAAAGCGTTTCGCGCCGTAAATCCGGATTGGGACCGGTTTACGGATCGCACGACTGAATCGCCGGAACGCGCTATTCTCGATCGCGAAAGGATGCAGCGGGTACAAGCCGCGCTCGAAACATTGTCCCCGCAACAAAGAAACTGCCTGTATCTTCGATCGGAAGGATTACGCTATCGGGAGATTGCCGAGGTCATGGGCGTCAGTTCCTCTACAGTGAATGAGTTTTTGCGGAGGGCGATCTCTCGCCTGGCGGAGGCCGTGCATGCCTAGCGCATCCCATATATCCGAAAAAGATCTGATCCGGTTTGCGGATGGGGAGACGGACGGCAAAGCCGCAGCCGCGATCGAAGCCCATCTCGAAGCATGCGCGCGCTGCCGGGCGCGTCGGCACGAACTCGAAAGCGCAGTTGCTGCGTATACCGAATACCACAGCCAGGTGCTGAAACCATCTCTGGCGTCGGAACGCGAATGGCCGCGCTTGCAGCCATTGCTGGCGAATTTAGATCAATCGAAAAACAGGTTCGGCGTTCGTTCGGAAGCATGGTGGGCGGCAGCGGTTCTTGCCTGTTGCCTCGTGCTGCTTGCTTTATTTCTCTATCGCGACACAGCACACCGGAGCATGAGGCAATTGCTGGCGCGCGCGGCGGCTGTGCCTACCTCGCCGCACAGGAGACTGCAAGTCACATTGAATGCGCGTAGCTGGTACCGTCCCGCTGTGCTTCGGGGCGCGGCAACGCAAGAGGCCGGGCTGGAACACACGCGAGCCTTATTCGTCAAAGCAAACTACAGTTGGGACGACCCATTGAGCGCCCGCTCGTTTGCCGCGTGGCGAAACCGGTTGCGCGACAAGCGCGACCAGGTACTGTCGATCCAAGACGGCGATGGCAGAAAGCGATTTTATCGTCTGCGCACCGAAACCTCACAGGGAACGCTTCGCATGGCATCGCTGACCCTGCGCGCCGATACGTTAGGTCCTGTAAAAGGCGCATTTCATTTTGAGGATCAAGAAGAAGTGACCATGGCCGATGCCGGCGAAATGCCCGCCGCCCAGCCGAGGATGGCGGCCAAAAAGAGTTCACCTCCTCACGAGACCGCGGTCGAAAGCACAGTAAGCCCGGAAGAGGAACTGCGCGTATTCGCTGCACTGAACGCCATTGGAGCAGATGTAGGCGAGCCGCTTACGGTGGATTTCGATCCATCAAAACGCCACATCGTTGTATCCGGCGTAGGCATACCGAACGATCGGGAGCGGCAGATTCGGCAGGCTCTGGCCCAGATACCAAACACAACCATGCATTTCGATTCCGGCCAGCCATTCAGTGCAGGAACGGCGGCCGTTGCGCCCGACACATATTCGACCGGCGCCTCCGCGCCTCTGCGTCACACCATGGAATCGCAAGCAGGCGGGGCACAGCAGTTCCAATCTATTGCCGATCGGGCGTTGGACGCCAGCGCTTCGCTTCTGGCGCAGGCCCATGCGCTGTACGTCTTATCGCAGAAATTTCCGCCAGCAATCGAATCTGCTTTCGGGGTTGCCGACCGAAAAACTTTGCGCGCGCTCCGGCATCGTCATGCCGCCGCAATCGAACAGGCAACCTTGCAATTGGGCGAAGCTCTAAAACCGCTGTTGGTCTCGCCGGCAAAGCAACAGAACGGCTCGGGCGAAACTCGCAAGGAATCGGACACGTCCTGGCAGCACGGGGCGGCTCAACTGCTCAAACAATCCAGACTGCTCGACGAGTCTTTGAGCCGTCTTCTGGCCGGCAGCTACTCGCAAAAGACCGGCGAAGAGATTTTGAGTCGATTGCCCGATGAAATTCAAAATACGGAGGCGCTTGCGCACGCAGAAGACATCGCCCCGTGAAATACAGTCTGTATTCGCCGTACGAGTTTGTCTGCTTGTGCTCTTGGCCACCGGCGGGCTGCTTGGAGCGCAGCAAGGCGGCTTTATCGCCGGTGTTGTTCGCGATCGCTCCGGCGGTGTTGTGCCGGGAGCCGAGATCCGCATTCAGAGCGAAATGACGGGAGCGCGGCAAGAGCTTTCCTGCGATGTCCGTGGTAAATATTTGAGCGCGGAAGTCACTCCGGGGCCGTATAAGCTCACTATTCGCAGCCGCGGTTTTCGAACCGTCACGCAACCAGGCGTAATCGTCCAGCGCGGCCGCACGCGCATCGCCGATTTTGTCATAGACCTTTTGCCGTTACAGCAGGAAATCACTGTCGAGAGCACGCAAGACGATAGCGATCCTGCGTCGAACGGCATCGCGGTCAGCCGCCAATCCACCGCCAGTACGCTTCCCGCCAATGGGCGCGATCTACATGCCTTCTACGCCATCATGCCGGGCGCTACGCTTACCCCCGCTTCCTCCGGCGATGGCGGCCAATTTTCGGTAGACGGCCAGCGGCCCAATACGAACACGGTCCGCATCGATGGCATCAACGGAAATACCGGTATCGGTGTCTCTGCAACACCCGGCACGTATCCTGGCTCCAGCTTGCCGGGAATGACGGTCATCGGAAGCACACAGAGCCTGGCTTCCAAGGACGAGATTGAACGAGTGGAGCTTCGCTCGTCCGACTTCGCACCCGAGTACGGCGACCGGCCGGGTGCGCAAATCACGATTGAGACACGATCGGGATCGAACGATTTCCACGGCAGTGCATTCGGCTATCTCCGGCCTCGCTTGCTCGACAGCCGCGACTGGTTCGCACAAAAATATGATTTCCCGTTGCAGCCCGCATCCTTGAACGGCTACGGAGCCAGCTTGGGCGGTCCATTATTTCCGAACCGGACTTTTTTCTTCGTGGCGTTGGAAAACATGAGCGTGAATGACACCGCACTGCAGCTCATGCCGGTGCCGTCAATCCCGGCGCGCAACGCTGCGAAATACCCGTATGCGCTTCTGCTCAATGCCTTCCCCTTACCGACAGGGCCGAGCTTGAACGGCGATGAATCTCTATCGGCCGTAGCGCTCGAAAAGCAAGCTTCGGTCGAAAACTACAGCGCGCGCATCGATCAGACGTTGGGCGATAAAGGCCGATTGTTTGCGCGTTATGCGAATGTTCCTTCTCGTTCTGCAACCAATCAATTAGGAATTACAGATGCCGGATTCCGTTGGGTTAGCGCAACTGTGGGGGCGACCATGCAATGGAAGGGAACGATTCACGATTTTCGCGCCAACTTTTCGCGTGTGATTGACACTTCTTCGTGGGCTGCTAATTCGAATAACGAACAGGCTGCCTTTGACGCCTTCTCGAATCCATTCTCCCTGCCCTCCATTTCCAATACGGTCACTGCCTTGTCGATTGCAGGTGTTGGGCAACTGGTCTCCGGTACCGCGGAACGCACTTATCAAAATCAATGGGAGGGGGCCTACACTTTTGCGAAGCAGCGTGGCGCGCACGATTTTCGAGCCGGTGCGGACTATATCCGGTTACTGCCGCGCACGACGTTTGGCAACGGCTTCTCAACCACCTCCATCGTTTCTGGGGGAGTGGAGGATCTGCTTGCGGGGGCTCCACTGGGCGCTACCGTTTCCTACGGGAAGCCGACAATCGCATCCGGTCAGATTCAAATCGGCTCGCTTTTCGCGCAAGACAATTTCCACGCAAACGACAGGCTGAATATTTTGTATGGACTGCGTTGGGAGATAACGCCGGCCGCGAATACGATATTCGGAACCGGCTTGGAGACGATAGGAGCTGGAAGCGGACTTGGGATTTTTCAGCAGATCGGGGCCTTCTATAGCCTTAATCAATCCAACTGGCCCATGCATTATGCGCAACTTGCGCCGCGATTCGGAATGGCCTATCGCTTCAAGACTCCCGGCGTGATCTTCCGCGCAGGCGGCGGAGTATTTTATGACAATGCCCTTGGATCCCTTCTCTACGCCGTCAATCTCTCGCCTTTTAACATGTGGCAGTACTTGCCATCAGACCAGCAATCCAGGGCCCGTGCAGAACGAATTTTTTGAAAAGCCGCCGCCGCTATCTCTGCCGAGAGTATGGGAATGGAGAACCTCGATCGAGAAATCTCTTTCGAAAAGCTCTACGCTTTCGCTCGCATACGTCGGCTCCGTCGGAAACAATCTGCTGCGCCTCGACGGGACTGTCGATCCGGCGAGTGGAGTGCTGCAAGAGACGCACTTTACAAGTGACGGCGTCTCTAATTACAACGCGCTCGAGGCACAGCTTCACCGGCAACCTGACTTCAAACCTCTACGCGCTGGTGTCCTATACCTGGGGCCATTCCATCGATACAGGTTCGCAGGGCTCAGCCGTTTTCCTGTCTCAGCCCGGCTACGGAAATGTAGAAGACCGCGGCTCTTCGAATTTCGACGTCCGTCACAATCTACATGCCTCACTGAGCTATCGGCTTCCTTCCTGGCGTCCCAGCGGCTTGCCGAAGACCTGGTTCAGCGGTTGGAACCTGAGTTCCACGCTGCAGGCGCATACCGGCTTCCCATTCGACGTGACGACCCTCGACAGGAGCATTGGTTTGGGCTTCGCCAACACCGCAAGACCGAACCTGGCCGCCGGTGTACCAATCTGGTTACAGAACGACTCGGTTCCGGGCGGCCGCGAGCTGAATCCGGCAGCATTTACAGCAGCCCCCGATCTCACCGATGGAACACTCGGCAGAAATGTCTTAACCGGACCTGGTGTATTTCAGGTCGATGCGAGCTTACAGCGCCAGTTCCGGCTCTTCCGCGCAAGTTCTCTCGAGGTGAGCGCCAGCGCCTTCAACCTGTTCAATCACCCCAGTTTCTCGAATCCGATTGGCTATCTAGGAAGCGCGCTATTCGGCCAGCCCACCTCCATGCAGAGCTTGATGCTCGGCTCCGGCAATCCCACCAACGGACTAACGCCGATCTTTCAATCCGGCGGTCCAAGAACTATCGAACTAACGCTGAAAATCCGTTTTTAGCTCATCGGCGCAATCCTACAAAGGTTGCGAGATTATTTTCCTCCAATTTGCATCTTCAAGTGCTCGGGCTGGCGGTCAAATTCATAAGCGCCACGGACGCCACATCTAAAGCCTGCGGCGTTGAAAGCGGCAATTCAGTTTGAGAACACGAACGCTTATGCCGCCCATGTACTCGACAATGTGCCAGCACCCGTTCCGCAGATTGCGCGGCATGTGCCGCCCGAAATCCTGAATGGCCTCTTATCCGTGTTGGCCGCAATCTTAATCGCCATGGTCGATCTGTTTAGCCCGAGGATTCGAAAACTATCGGCCGCAGTTGCCAGACCACTGCAACTTCTCCACCGTGTACACAGCGGTCACATTGGCGACTACGTTACGTTCCTGAGCTTTGGCATGGCTTGCTACGGGCTGCTGTGTGTGTACTGCTTCCGGTGAACAGTGTCCAAAACAACCCGCCGTGGCAGCAATGCGCTGAGGATCAGGGCGACGGCGGCAGCGACATTCAGCCATCCAAACCAGTCGCCCCAACGATCGTAGAGCGTATCGTCATGATGAACCGGAACGGGGGAGAGCAGCGCCGCAAATTCAGCGCTGTTCGTATTACGTTCGGCCAGAACACGGCCCCGGTCGTCAGTGACTGTCAGAATTCCCTGCTTGGGCGCGCGCGCAATGCTAAATCCGCTTTCGACGCCGCGCAGAATCGCCATGCGCCCGTGAAGCCAGCCATCGGCATCGAAGTCCCAGGCAGGCACAAGTAGCAGGCCGGCGCCTTCCCTGCCATATTGGCGGCTGAGAGCAGGAAAATCCATGTCCTTGCAGATTTCGAGCCCCCATGTGCCGGAAGGCTCGCGCAAGATGCTGAGTGACGTTCCGGGCAAAAGATTACTCTCGAACGGCGGAAGCATGTGATGCTTTTCGTAAGTCGCTTGCAGCCGTCCGTCTGACCCATACACGCGAAGTTCGTTGAGCTTTGCTCGATCGGTCCAACGTTCCACCCCGGTTGCAACAATGGCGCCGCTCGCTGCAACGCCGCCCAGTATCCGATCGACCGCGCCGACGGTGTCGCCGGAAACAATGGCGTTCTTTTCCGGCAGCACAATGACGCGCGCACCCTTGCGAATGAGGACCTGCGCCTGTGCCGCATAATCTGCAAACGTCTTCTCAATCTGCGCCGGATTGCGAGGCCTCAAATTCGCCGGCGCGTCCGAAGCAATCAGTCCCACCGTAATTGTCTGGCCGGGCAATGGCGCGCGCAGGCGCAATTCGCCCCATCCAACTACAAGCAGCGCGAAAGCAGCCGTGCCAATGCCTAGAGCCATCCGGAGGCGCTGCGTACCCCATCCGGAAAGGATGGCCGCGACAGCACCTGCCATAAAGAACAGCAGGAACGAAATGCCTGCAACGCCGGCAAGCGCGGCGACCTGCAGGACCGGCAAGCAGTTCATCTGCGAATATGCGAGATTGCCCCAGGTGGAGTGCACGGATGTTTTTTGAAGACAGAATTCAAAACAGACCCAGAGGACTGCAAAGCCCAATGCCGCCCGGACGAGTGCGCCGCGTCTGATAAATGCGCGCCAAACGAGCACTGCAATTGCGAACACCAGTGCGGGTGCAAGATCGGCTAGTAACGCCATGCCCAAAGGAGCCCCGATCAGGCCATGCAAATAGGACCACTCATTCAGGTCGCCAATCGCCCATGCCGCTAAGGCAATCAAAAACGCAGCCATCCATTTCACCCGGACGGCGACAAGCAATACCGGCAAAGTCGCGATCCAGGTGAGCCACCAAACGGGATGGAGGCCCGTGCCGTACCACAGCATCGCGCCCGAGGCCGCCACCGCCGCCAAACTCGCGAGAACATCGCGCTTTGAGTTCATCTATTCACTTTCCCAAAGACGAATGCTGCGACCGTAAGGGCAACATCCGGTCGTGTAAAGACTTTTCAAAGCGCGATAATGGGCTGCGACACCTCATGGCCAGCAATTCCCAGCATCCCCGAGAACGCGAAGAAATCGATCCCGATCTGAAGCGCGTCCTCGATCAGCACGCCGAAGCCGCCGAAAGGGATAAAGCCCGCGTTTCGCGTGAGCAGTTGTTGCGGGAGGGCCTTGCCAAGCTCAAATCTGCGGCTCTCCGTTGAGCAAGCCAGTCGTATATAGCAAGCTTGCTCAGTCTGAGATTGATGCCGCTGCTTTGTGGCACGAACAGCGCCATGAGGGTCTGGGAAAACAGTTTTACCGGCGCATTGATGAAGCGGCAGCCAAGATAGAGCGCGCGCCGGAAGGATTTCAGAAGCTGTATAAGGATATGCGCAGGTGCGGCCTTGAACAGTTCCCGGATTGGGAGCTTTGGTTTCGAGTGTTGCCTGATAATTCAGTTGTAATTGCGTGCTTGTCGGGTCGCAGGAATCCACGATTGGCGAAAGAAAGGGCCTTGGGTGTACTCAGGAATTGGGAGATGCTCCCCAGTTATTGAATTGATGGAGCGGGAGACGGGGATCGAACCCGCGACGTCCAGCTTGGGAAGCTGGCATTCTACC
>CAWBDW010000069.1:0-35275 GCA_963787545.1 uncultured Acidobacteriaceae bacterium | reverse complement strand
GCCGCAGCCGCATGCGCAGTGCGTCCGGAGCGGAGCGTGGAATCTCGGCTTCCCCCGGCCATTCGCACAACACGGCGGGCAAGCTCGATTTCGCCGACATCCGAGTGAGCGGCAATTCGCTCCACCGCTTGGCGGTACAGCTCGCGGCTTTCGAAATCCATGCCCGCATAAACGCCCGCGGGATCGAGGAGAAGTGTGCGATGGACAATTGAAAGCTGTTCGAGATTTTCCTTCCAATCGATTTCGCCGATGAAACGAAGAGAGCCGATGATAGTTCCGACCTCAAAAGAAGGTGCATTGCTGCCTTCCGCGCGGAAAGCTTCGAGTGCTTTGCAGCCCGCATCGGAAAGACGTTCGAGAAGCACCAGCTTCAGAGCCGGCAGCATTCCTGAAAGCTCGGCTAGACGGAGCGGCTCGACCTCCTGGACGGCTTCCAGAAATAATAAGAAGGAACTCTCTGTCAGCCGGTTTTGCGTCGCGGCAAGCAGCGCACGAGCCAGTACTATCGATCGGGGAATGGCATCTTCGCTCGAGCAGCGGACCGCGGGTAATTTCGCCAGGGATTTGGTTGCGTCGTGAAGATCCTGTACTTCGCTTCGGACCAGGCGGAGGTTTTCATAGAGCGCTTTCAGATCGTCGGACGGTTCGCCGGATCTCAAGTTGTAGAGCGCGCGCTCCAATCGTGAGAGTCTCCTGGCCGCCTTACGGAAAATTTGCTGCGGTTTGCCGGAGTGCCGTTGGCGTCCAAGCCAGGCGCAGGAGCGCGCCGCTTGAATGGCTTGCTCGCGAAGCAAACGGTGTTCGGCTTCGTTCACGGCTGTAGGCTGTGAGTGGGCCGGATCGGTCTCGGTTTGCATGGAGGATTCAGGCATCGGACGACAGTTCTATCTATAGCTTGACGCTTGCAGCTCGAACATCTCAGCGTACCGTCCTCCATGCGCCATTAGACGCTCGTGGCTGCCTTCTTCGGCGATCGCGCCATTTTCGAGCACGATGATGCGTTCAGCCATGCGAACGGTGGAAAAGCGATGGGAGATAAACAGCGCCATTTTGCTTTCCGTGAGTTCATTAAATCTCTCAAACACTTCGTACTCGGCGCGCGCGTCGAGAGCCGCAGTTGGCTCATCGAGGATCAACACCTGTGCCTCGCGCAGATAGGCCCGCGCGAGCGCCAGCTTCTGCCATTCGCCGCCGGAAAGATCGACGCCTCCTTCAAAGCGCCTGCCCAGCATCTGCTGATATTTCCCCGTCAGGCGCTGAATTACGCCGTCCGCCAGGCTCTTTTCGGCGGCGCTGCGTATTCTTCGCATATCTTCTATGAACTCGACCCGGCCTACCGCAATGTTGTCGCGAGCGATCATCTCATACCGCATAAAATCCTGGAAGATGACGCCGATTTCACGGCAAAGGTCTTCCACATCGTATTCGCGGAGATTGATCCCGTCCAGCAAAACTTCGCCGCCCGTTGGGTCGTAAAGCCGGGTCATCAGCTTCACGATGGTGGTTTTGCCTTGGCCGTTTTGACCAATCAGAGCAATGCGCTCGCCTGGTTCGAGCCGGAAATTCAAATGGTCCAGCACACGGCGCTCGGTGCCCGGGTAAGCGAACGAAACATCGCGGAACTCGAATCCGCGTACGATCGGCCGCGGGGCCGGTAGCGCCCCGGGCTTGGATGTGACGGTGGGCCTCATTTCGAAAAACGCAAGCAAATCAGTTAGGAACAGCGCCTGATCCGCAATACTCGAAAGCGTCGAAAAGATTTGCGAGATATTGTTCGAAGCGTTCAAGATAGATTGCGTTAGGAAAGTAAGCGTTCCAATGGTAAATGCGCCGATCGCGGTCTTGTAAATAACCCACACATAGGCGCCGTAGTAGCCGCCAGTGCTGAGCATGGAAAGCAGCGATACCGCCCAGAGGCGTTTGCGAAACAGCGCAATGTTCTCGTCAAAAATGCGGTTTGATAAGTGAATGAACCGGTCCGTCAAGAAACCGCTAAGTCCGAAGAGCTTCAGCTCTTTCGCGGCTTCCTTGCTGCCGCCAAGCTGGCGCAGGTAGTCGAGCTCGCGCTTAGCCGGCGTTTGGCGGAAATTCTTGGCGTAATTCAAAAAGGCAAAATGGCTTTCCCCTAAAAATGCCGGAATCAGGCACGCGACCAGCAGCAGCAGCAGCCACGGCGAGAAATACAGGATGGCCGCCGATAATGAGATGGTCGTGAGCACTTGTTGGAAGAGCCGGCCCATCGACTGAATCATTCCCAGCCGGTCGGTCGCCTGCACGCGCGCCCGTTCCAGGCGATCGTAAAAAACCGGATCTTCGTAAGTCTGCAAATCGAGCTGCGAGGCATGCCGCATCACCTCAATGCTGACGTGGCGCATATAGCGGTCCGCCAGAACGGAGTCGTAATAGTCGATCAGGCGCCCGGCGACGTTGCCGGTTACGGCCAGCGCAAACTCGATCGCCGCCAACCACCAGAGTTCATGAGCTGAAGCTGCGAATGTAGTTTTATGCTGGACGATGGCGGTAATCAGGTCGACGATCCGCTTGCTGACGTAAAACGTGCTGACCGGAACCAGCGAGCCGATAACCCGAAAAAAGAGCCCTAGCGCGACCACGTAGGGACCGGAATCCCATACAATGCGCAATACAGGAGGAACGTTCTTCAGCGCTCGGACACGATCACGCCAGGCTCCATGGGATGCCTGATTTTGTTCTTCTGCCACGCTGGATCTGAGGGAAGCGGCCGCTACTCTAATGAGAGGCGGGTATTGCAAGGACGGGCAGGTCTAACTGGAGCCCCTGCCCGCTATGTAGATTCATTCCGCGATGGCGCTGTTACCTAGCACTCTCGCCCGGGCGCCGCGAGCTGTCGGGCGAAACCCGGCTACTTAGCTTTATCGATGGTGTTGATGGTCACGACGTCGCCGTTCATGGATCCGTCGATTTTCACGTCATCGCCCGCGAATTCCTTGGCCTTGTCCTTGGATTCGGCATCGAACTGCATCACTTTGCCATTGCTCACCAGGACGGGATCGGAACCGCCCTTGAGGCATTTCTTGATGCAAGCGGTATTGGCCGCACTTTCTGCATGGTGAGCCGCGCCGCAGTGGGATTCGGACACGTATCCGGTAATATCCTCGGCGAAAGCGCCTATCGAGCAAAGCGAAAGCGTCAGGGTGGATGCCAAAAGCAGTTTTTTCATGTGACCCTCCTATAGGGCTATTACGAGACTTATTCTATAGCAGTCAGTGCCGCCTGGTTTGTAAAACTTTTGTGCGGAAGGCGTCGGCGCGCTCAGACTTCGAGGATTACCGGCATGATAAGCGGACGGCGTTGCGTCTGTTTTCCCAGGAAGCGCTTGAGGTCTGTGCGGATTTTTTCCTGCATCACGCCCCAATCACTGCGCTCCTCGGGAGTTGAAGTTTCGAGCGTTCTGGCGACCACCGTTCGCGCTTCCTGCAAAATCGCCGCGCCATCGGCCGCCACAAACCCGCGGCTCACGATTTCGGGCAAAGTTTCGCTCCTGCCCGTATGTTTGTTGATGGCAATGATGGGCAGCACGAAACCGTCTTCTGAAAGATGGCGGCGGTCGCGAATCACGAGATCTTCGACAACATCGTCAAGCGATCCGGAATCGATGCAGATGCGCCCGACGGTGATCTTCTCGCCGCGGCGAGCACCCAGGCGATCGATCTCCAGAGTGTCGCCGGTTTCGAGAACGAAAGTATCTTGCAGCCCCGCGAAGCGGAGATGCTCCGCGAGCGCAGCGTGGCGGGCAAGCTGGCGGTATTCGCCATGGATGGGAATGAAAAAGCGCGGCCGGACCAGATTGAGGATGAGCTTCAACTCTTCTTCGCTGGCGTGACCGGAGACGTGCACGGGCGGCTTCATGGTGCCGTAGACCAGATCCGCGCCGCGCCGGGCTATGTGATTCATCATGCGATAAATCGCCTTCTCGTTGCCCGGAATGATGCGCGAGCTTAAGACCACCGTGTCGCCGGGTTGCAGAGAGAGATTCTTGTGATTGTCGACAGCGACGCGGGAAAGCGCCGACATCGGCTCTCCCTGGGTGCCCGAAACCACCACGGCCACTTTATCCGGAGGGCTCTGCATGATGTCTTGCGGGCGGAGCAGAGTGGAGTCGGGAATGGAGAGCAGACCCAGGCTGTGGGCGATCTCCGTCACATTCAGCATGCTGCGGCCGAGAAATGCCACCTTGCGGCCGTTCTCGGCGGCAAGATCGAGGATCTGCTGGAGACGATGGATGGAACTGCTGAAACAGGAGATGATGAGCCGGCGCTTGGATCGCGTGAATAGATCTTCGAGGCGAGGACGCACGGCGCGCTCGCTCTCGGTATAGCCCGGTCGATCGACGTTGGTGGAATCGGACAGCAACAGCAGCACGCCGCGTTTCCCGTACTCGGCCAGCGTATGCAGATCGAAGAGCTCGTTGTCGGTCGGGGTGGGATCGACTTTGAAATCGCCGGTATGAATGATGACGCCCAGCGGAGTCGTAATGGCCAGCGCAACGGAGCTCACGATGGAATGAGTTACGCGAATGAACTCAATTTCGAATGGTCCCAGCGTGATGCGGTCTCCCGGTTTCACCACGTTCAGCTTGGCTTCTCCAAGCAACTCGTGCTCTTCCAGGCGGCGCTCGACCAAGGCGAGAGTAAATTCCGTTCCGTAGATGGGAATGTTCAGTTGCGCCAGCAGGAAGGGAACACCACCGATGTGATCTTCGTGCCCGTGGGTGAGAACGAGCGCGCGGACCATGCCGGCATTCTGTTCGAGATATGCGAAATCGGGAGTGACAATATCGACGCCAAGCAGTTCGGATTCCGGGAACATCATGCCGGCGTCCACGACGATGATGTCATCGCCATAGCGCAGCGCCATGGAGTTCATCCCGAACTCGCCGAGACCCCCGATGGGAACAATCTGCAGCTTCCGATCAGCCATGCGCGCGCAGCGAATCTAAAGAGTATCATTCGTGATAGCGGAATCCCGGTATGTACTCCGACCTTCGGTTCGCGTTTCGGCAGCTTCGAAAGCGGCCCGGCAGTGCGCTGGCCGCGGTCCTCGTTCTCGCTCTTGGTCTTGGAGCGTCCACTGCGGTTTTTAGCGTATTTTATGAATCGCTGCTGAAGCCGCTCCCCTATCCCGGCGCGGGCCGCATCGTCTTTGTGCATAATTCGTTTCCGAAATCGCAGCTTGCGTTGGCCGGCGTTTCCAGCCTGGATGATGCCACCCTGCGGCGCCACAAGGAAATCTTCGCCGAAACGGGGATTTACTTCTTTAACGATTTAACAATGACCGGCGTTGGCGCGGCGCGGCACGTAGATCCGGTGAATGTCTCAGCGAGTCTGTTCCGGGTTCTGGGCGTGAAACCCGAGTTGGGGCGCGCGATTAGCGCCGCGGATGACCAGTATGGCGCTCCTAAAGTTGCGGTATTGAGCGATGCATTCTGGCGAACGGAGTTCCAGGCGAATCCGGGCGTGCTGGGCCGCAGCATTCAACTCGATGGGGAGCCATACAGGATCGTGGGCGTGATGCCGCGCGATTTTGAATTTCCCTATCCTGCGACGCAGCTTTGGCTTCCGGTGGCACTCAGGCCGGTCGAATTTAGCGAGTTGGGAAGATCGGACAAATGGCTGCACATGATCGCACGTTTGGCGCCCCGCGTGACAGCGGATCAGGCCCAAGCGGCGTTGTTGACGATTGGACATCAACTCGCGCAGCAGTTTCCGGCGTTTTATCCGGAGCGCTCCGGGTGGCGTTTTTCGATAAAACCGTTGTTCGAAGAAAAGACGCAAGGAATTCGCGCTTGGCTGCTCTTGGCATTCGGCGCCGTACTCTGCGTCTTTCTCCTGGCTTGTTCGAACGCAGGCGGCTTGCTGCTTATTCGATCGACGGCGCGCACGAGTGAGCTGGCAATTCGTGCGGCGCTTGGAGCGGGACGCTATCGAATCGTGCGGCAGATTCTTACAGAAACATTGCTGCTCGCATTCACCGGCTGCGGCGCCGGAATCTTACTTGCCGCCGGGGTTGTTCGCTTCTTTTGGTATGTGCCGGTTGCGCACGGCGCTCGGATTCAAGCTTGGACAATTCTATTCGCAATTGCGATGGCGCTGATCGGCGCTGTTGCGGCGGGGCTGGCACCTGCGTTTGTAAGCGCCAAAATTCCGCTCGAACAAGTATTGAAATCCGGCGCAACGCGAACGGCAACACGGGCGAGCGGCTGGCGCTCTGTTTTGCTCGCCGGCCAGGTGGCCCTGGCACTGACTCTCGTCTCGACAGCGATACTGTTGAGCCGCAGCTTTGTAAAGCTGATGCAAGTTCCAACAGGATTTACTCCGCAGCGCGTTTGGACTGGAACCGTTGCGCTCCCGCGGAATTGGCGCGGCGGCGCTGGCGCGAATCTCCGCTTTTTCGAGCAGCTAATAAGCCAGTTAAATGCGTTGCCGGGCGTGCAATCGGCGTCGGGTTGTACGTCGCCGCCGTTCAATGCCAGCGGGCCGGAAACCCTCGACGTATTTTTCCCCGGCCGGACCGAAACCGCTTACCAGCCGCAGGCGCAAGCCAGCGGCCCGTTGCCAGGATATTTCGAAACGATGAAAATTCCTCTGCTGAAGGGGCGCTTTTTCGATGCGCGGGACGGCCTGCGACCGCAGCGCGTGCTCATTGTCGATCAAGAATTTGCGCGGCTTTACTTTCCGGGCGAAGATCCCATCGGCAAATTGGTGGGGATTGGGGGAGAGAGTGACCGGCCCGGCCGCATTATCGGAGTCGTGGGAAATGTAGAGAACAGTCAAATTGAAGGGCGGCATAAACCCGAAATTTATTGGCCTTTCGCGGCGGAGCCCGGCACCACCTTGTCCCTGATTGTTCGCACCAAGAACGACACCGACATCACATCGGCGGTGCGAGAGGAAGTTACGAAGCTCGATCGCAATATTGCGCTGTTCGACGCTGCAACTATGGATCAGCGGATTGCAGAATCGCTGAAGCTGCGGCGCTTCCTCGCGTGGCTGTTGAGCGGCTTCGCGGCGATTGGTTTGACCTTGGCTGCGCTCGGGCTATATGGCTCGCTGGCGCATTTGGTTCAGTTGCGAAGGCGCGAAATCGGGATACGAATCGCGCTGGGCGCAACGCGGCGGGAGATTATTAGCATCGTTGTGCTTCGAGAAGCGCTCGCCGCCGCGGCCGGGCTTGTCACGGGAGCCGCGGGCGCAGCGCTCGCGGGCCTACTGATGCGCAATCAACTTTTTGGAGTGCATGGGTACGATCCGCTCACATTGGCAGGCGTTTTGGGCGTGCTTGCGGTGACAGGACTTGCAGCGGCATGGCTGCCGGCGCGGCGCGCCGCCCGGATACAACCGCTAGAGGCATTGCGCGAAGAATAGACTTACGGTGCGCCGGAGGAGGCGGCGGCTTTCGCGCGTTCCAGCCAGCTCTCGTACACGTAATTGTCCCGCTGCGACTCCCAAACCGCTTCGGGCAGCGCGTGCAGTTGATCTCGCGGAACCGCGGGAATGTTATTGCCGAGCGCCATGGTACCGTCTTCGGCGCGCGTCTCCGGCATAGCCTCGATTTCCTTTTTCGTCCAGTCCGGAAATTTGAGTTTGTCTTCCAGCCAGAGCGCGACCGGTCTTGTCAGGAAGTACGGACGATGCCCGCCGCCGGGTGTAAAACCGAAATCAAAAACGTTTTTCGAGTTGCCGACTTGTGCGATGGCGCGCTTGCGCAAGTCTTCGAAGAAATCCTGGCCGTGGTGCGGGATATCGACTACCTGATCGGCTGAACCATTCCACACTAGCGTCGGGCCGCGCTTTGCGTTCAAAGCGTAAAGCATGGCTCCGCGATCGCCGAGAAAATTCAAAGATCGATAGGGGATGGCTTGGCACATCTTCTTCTTACTGGAATCCCAATAACCGCCTGGACCGTCGAGATCGCCACCACCAACCAGAACGCACGCGTGAACCTGTGTATCCACGGCGCACGCCAGCGAACTAATAAACGACCCCATAGAAAATCCCATAATGGCAATGCGTTTAGGGTCGACATCGGGGCGCTGGGCCAAGTATGCGGCTGCTTGCATAACGTCGGTCACCATCAAGCCGCCCATGCGGCGCGCCATGTCGTCGGGAGGTATGAATTCATCGTGCTGGCCGGTGCGCGACCGGCGCTCCGCATTGCGCTCGTATTCACCGATGGGATCGTAGGTGAGCACCACTGCGCCGGCTCGCGCGTAGAGAATGCCGGCCCAGTAGGCGTACCAGGAGGACTTGTCGCCGCCGTGGCCATTCACGATCACCAGCGCGGGATGTTTGGTGATGGTAGCGCCGGCGGCGTGATAGACGATGGCCGGAACGCGCAGGCTGTATGCGGTTGCGTATGAAACGCGATCGACCGAAACGCCGGATGCGGGAGAAAACTGGCCGTAGGATTTGGCCTCGATGTTGGGAAGCGGCTGCGGAATGTGCAGCGTGGCATCGATTTGCTCGCGAAGCGCCTGCCAATCTGTCTTATTGGCCGCGGGAAGGGAAAATGCACATGAGAAAACCAATGCGACGCGAAACAGGGCCGCTGCCACTTTACGGTTTCGGTTCATACAGCCAAACGCCGCTGATATCGTCGGCCGGTGGAGGCGAAGGCGGAGCTTCCTCACGTTGCGCAAACGAATTAACAAGTTCCAGAATGCGATGTTCGCCTATCTTCCAGCCATCTTTCATCCAACCCCGGTGTTCAGTGGCGGCCCACGCGTTTTCATTCAGTAGTTTCAAAATGTCTTCGCCTTCCAAGTGGGTTCCGGCGCGCAGATTTTCGATCCGGTCGAACCTGCCGCCGTGCGCTATGCGCTGCAAGTAGGGCGAAGTCACATCGAAAAGCCAGAAACGAAAAGCGCCCGCCGCGATGGCTTCGTTCGCAGTCGCGCGTAGCGTCTCGACAGGCAAATACATCAACAAGCCTTCGGTAATAAGCAGCGTGGTGGCGCCCGCGGTCGAAGCCAAATCGAGAACGCGGCGGCGCTCGGCCTCGTTGTTCAGATCGGCGGTTGCTCGTTCAAGGCGGCAGCGCGGCATTTCATCCGCCAGCAGGCCGGCTTTGTAGTCGAGCATCTCGGGAAAGTCAACCTCAATCCAGCGCAATTCGCGCGGCAACTCCAGCCGCCAAGGCCGCGTGTCGAGACCGGCGCCGAGATTCAGCACAGTGTTTACGCCCCTGCCGAGAGCATGCCTGAGTAACTCATCGATGAAATAAGAACGCAGGCCGACACCGAAATTCATCCATTGAGCGGTGGCCGCCATGCTCTCCGCCAAAGCCATTCCTCGCTCCCCGGCCAGCCGCGCCGCGAACGGATCGCGCACCAGACCGTCCGGGCGCTCGGTTTCCCTTGCGCGCGATGCGGCTACCAGCAGCGCGGTGTCGCTGACGTGTTCGAATTCTGCGGTCATGATGAGATTGCTCCAGCTAGGGGTGCCGCTTCCGGTTGCGAAGCGACGTGCCGGTAGCGCGGTTCAAATCCAAGCCGCCGCGCGATGTCAAGAATTCTATCGAATTCCAGACTGATGATGGCGCCCGCTTTCTGGGTCACTTCGTCTTCAATGGGCAGGTCAAAATCGTCGGCGCCATATTGCAAGCCCTCGAGCGCGCGCTCATTCTGGGTAAGCACCGATGTGCGGATGCGCGGAATATTGTCTAGATAAATCCGGCAAAGAGCCAGGTGGCGCAGATATTCCGCGGGCGTGATCTCAATGCCGCCAAGCTGGCTGAAATACGGTTTGTAGGTCCAGCAAAGGAAGCTCGCCAGACCGCCTGTCTCGTCCTGAAAGCCGCGAGTGCGCTCGAGATGTTCCAGCCGCTCCTCGATCGTTTCGTCGAAACCGATCACCATGGTGGCGGTGGTATGCAAGCCCGCTTGAACAATAGCGCGCTGCGCTTCGAAATACTCCGCAACGGAGTATTTGAACTTGCTGTGGCGCGCGCGGAAGTTTTCGGTGAGAATTTCCGAACCGCCGCCGGTGATCCAGCGCACGCCGGCCTGCTTGAATCGTTCGGCCGCCGCAACGCAGTCGAGCTTCGCGTGATCGGCCAGGTACAGGAATTCGGCCACGGTCAGGGCGTAAAACTCGAGCCGGTTGCCGTAGCGCTCGCGAATCGCCGAAAAGAGATCGCAATAATAATCGAGCGGCAGATGCGGATTGAATCCGCCGTTGAAAGCCGCAAGATCGCCGCCTAAATCGAGCAGTTCGTCTAATTTCGCGAACACGGCCTCGCGGCTTAGCACGTATCCTTCGGCATGCCCCGGCAGCCGGTAAAATGCGCAGTAATCGCATTGCGCCACGCAGACGTTCGTGTAGTTGATTATCCGCATGATCATGTAAGTGCACGCGCCGGGGGAGTGAAAGCGCGCCCGAGCCTGAGACGCGAGACTTCGCATCTCGGAATCACTTGCGTTCTCCCAAAGCCAGCGAGCTTCGGCGGCCTCAATGCGCCGGCCGAGGGCAATTTTCTCGCTGATTTCCGGGGCTGAGGTCGCGAGGGTGCTCACGTGCCTATTTTAGGCGTGGCTCTACTCTGGTAGTCGTATGCGCGGCGAGTAAAACGCTGCTTATTGAGCGGCGGCGGCCGCGGCACGCCAATTTGTTTGAAGCCATCTCTCAAACGAAGTAAGTCGCGGGTATTCCTGCCTGACGGCGGAAATGTCGACGTGATAACCGACATCCTGGAACCATTTGTACATGGTCGTCATTTCAGGACCGGCTTGCTTTTCGAACTCGTCCCAAGGGAGTTGCCGATAACGGACTTCATGCCCTGATGCCCGAGTGAACGCGTCAGCCAATTCTGTCATCGATAGCTCGTCACCCGCAATATCCATGGCGCGGCCCCGCCACTTACCCGCATGCTCGAATGCAAGTGCCACGAATGCACCGATATCGTCCACCGCAATCATCTGCAAACGAGTATCCGGACGCAACGGAGACGCAAGCGTGCCCGCCTCGATGCCGCTTTTCATGCCGAGCCAGTTTTCCATGAAGAAAACCGGGCGCAGGATGCTGAAGGCGAGGCCTGTGCCGCGAATGTGCTCCTCGATGCGGAACTTGCTATCGAAATGCGGGATGCCGGTATTTTTATCGGCGCTGCCCACCGAACTATAGACAAAGTGACTAATGCGCGAGCGTTTCGCCGCATCGGCTAAATTGATGCCCTGGCGAATTTCCGATTCGACTCCTTTTCCACGGCTCTGAACAGAATAGACGCCATAGACTCCATCCAGGGGTCCGGTGAGAGATTCCAAATTCTCGAGATCGGCGCGGACAACTTCGGTACCGTGGCCGACCAGGCTGCGGGCTTTCGGTTGGTTAGGATCCCGTGTGGCGGCGCGAACGGGAAATTTTCTCTGCTGCAAGTGGCGAATGGCCGCTCCGCCCTGGTGCCCAGTAGCGCCGGTAACCAGAATCAGTCTGTTTTCGTTGTTTGCCATTTTTGTGCTCCTTTGAATTTCGAGGCTCGCAAGAATGGATAAACGCCTGGAAGGTTCTGTTTCCGCCAAAGGCGGACCGGCAACTGAATGCGCCTTTAAGCCCTCTAATTATCAGGAGAAATGGATGCCGGAAAAGAAAACGATAGAGCGGGCGAAGAAAGACAAAGCCGAAGGAAAGGCGCCAACCACCCAAGCGGGGGAATTTGTGCGCGAGGAAATGGAGCATATTCGACAGGGCAAGCATGGAGCGCAATCCCCACAGCAGGCAATCGCGATTGGGCTCTCGAAAGCGCGCCGTGCGGGCGTAGACCTGCCGCCGCCGAAGAAAGGCGCAACTTCTGAAACCACTCGCAAACGCGCTGAGCGCGATCTCGAGAAGGGCCAGAGCGGCAAACGGACGAAACCGTCCGCCAAACGTTCCCGGGCGCGTCTGGAAGCATTGAAGAGAGAACCGCGATCGGCGGCTTCGAAATCCGCTCTCTCCAAGCACGCGAAGCAAGCCGCGGCTCGACGGCGAGCGCGAGGCAAAGTAACGAGCTCCGGCGGAAGTCGGAACCGGTGACTGGGCACGGTGGGCGGCATTGCAATCGCGCCAGGCGTGCCGAACAGCGCAGTAGATGCAACCGCTACAGCCGATGCAAATTTTCTGACCGGCTTCCATAACAGTGAACTCTCATGTGCCTCGCGGCTTTCTAACCCGGACGCTTGTCTGCCGCCAGTGTCGATTACCGCGGTACCGGACGGCAAACTCCACGCACCTTACTTTCTGCGATGGAGCTTCGCGCTGGAGCATCAGGTAGGCAATACCGTCAATCTCAAGGCTCAGTACGTAGGAACCCGCGCCGTCAACCAACCCTATACAACGCAGGTCGACGGATACCAGACCGTGTGCTCAGGGTGTTTTCTCGCCATCCTCATACAGCCAGCCGGCCGACCCGCGATTTGGAGCCGTTACTCAACTGAACACCGGCGCGAACAGCCATTACAACGGACTTCAGCTTACAGCCGAAAAACGCCTTGGGCACGGCCTCCAGCCAGTAATACACCTGGAGCCACTGTATCGACGAAGTCTCGAACGGCGGATTCCTGCAATTCTCCGCAGGCGCTATTCTTTCGCCTCTTGCATCCGATTTAGCTCGCGATCGCGGCCCATGTGATTACGACATTCGCCACAATCTCACGGGCAACTACGTGTATCAACTTCCATTGAAACTGCGCAATCGCGCGCTCGGGTACGTGCTGAATGGCTGGCAGGTGTCATGCGCTGTATGCGCGGTGGGTAGAGCTTGACGAGAAAATCGGTTATCAAGCTTCCAGTGAAGATCTGTGTATTTCAGGTCTGTATCCCGCGCGAATGCACCTGACAATTGGTTCCGGCGTCAGAACTGTGACGGTCAACTCGTTTGGCCGGCGGCGCTTTCTCAAGTATCCTTCCGGCGACCACAGAAGTAGCGCGCCATCCCACATGAGATAGCTAGAATCCTCCATCTGAACAAAGCAGCCATCGGGCAACGAATTCAACGACGCTTGGTAAGTGACCTTGTTCCGCCGATCAATTCGCGCGCGATGCAGTTCTGCATCCATTTGATCCGCGAGAGGAAGGCTCCCTACTGGTGGGTTGCCCGACCGTATCCAAGCATCTCTGAACGCGTTGAACCGCTCGCGCCGGCATTCAGCGCAGGGTCTGTGGCCCGCCGCAAGCGCTACGGCTTCGTCTAAAAAGAACAGCTCTGTGTAACGGCCCGCAGACATCACCGAACGTCGCCGGCCTTTGAATTCCAACAGACACGTAATCCAACGCCGGCTTGCGTATTGCCGAACGATCTCGCGTTTCTCATTGTGCAGTGCTCCCCCACGATTGCCCATGAAGGTTCCACGGGCGGCACAGGCAAAGATCGTCCCGCAGGGGTCCACGCGGTTTTGTAACGGCATTCCGGAATTCCAAAACTCAAATAATCGCACGGTTGGAAGTCTTGAGCTTGACTGGATAGGAAAATCGAATCATACTCAACAGTATGAAAATCGGGGAACGCGGTCAGGTGACAATCCCGAAGGATATCCGCGATCGGTTCGGCATAGGGCCGGAAACAGAAATAGAGTTCCGCGTCGTAGGCGGCAACATCGTTCTGAAGAAGGCGCCCAAGAAACTGAACCTGGCGAAATGGAAAGGCCGTTGCAGCGACACGTTCGCGAAGCTGGGCTACTCCTCCGTGGACAAATTCATTGATGATGTGCGCGGTCGATGATCACCGCAGTCGATACCAATATCCTGCTCGATATCCTGGTCCCCAATGAGCAGTTCTATGAACGCTCAGCCGATGCACTACAAGAAGCGGCCGCCGAGGGTTCCATTGTGATCAGCGATATCGTCTATGCGGAGCTTTGTATTCACTTCGAAACCCAGCGGGAGTGCGATTCATTCCTTCAAAGCAATGAGATTCGCGTGCAAGGTTTGACGCGCGAAGCGCATTTCCTGGCCAGCCGTGCGTGGCGGACATATCGGCAACAAGGAGGGACGCGGACCCGAATTCTGGCGGATTTTCTGATTGCCGCTCAGGCCCAGAAACAGGCTGCACGCCTGCTCTCGCGAGATCGTGGCTTCTATAGGAAGCTTTTTCCGTCGCTGGATCTTCATGATCCAACCGCGGCCAAGAGACACAAACGGGATTGACCATCAACGAGGAAGTGGGATTTCTGCTCCGCACATACCCGGCGTTGATGCTCGGCCAAAACACAAGCATGTGCGGCACTGAGATTAGAACGCTGCGATGGAAACAGATCCATCTTGATAAGAGATTCTCGACTGTCGGCCAGAGTAAAACGGACGCAGGCAAGGGCCGAACGATCCCATTCGCTTTTGACGCGTCTCGCGCTTCTGGTCATCCTATTCAGTGAGCCGGTCTCGTGAGCGTACAAGCCGCATTGCCTCCGCCAGCCCAACGAGCGCAATCCGCTTTGGCGTGGCGCTGGATAGCGGCATTGGCGCCCGGATTATTCATCTACTTCATTCCAATTCTTGGCCTCGCGCCGGTTCAACGGCACATCCTCGCTTTTTTCGTCGCCACCATTCTCGCTCTCGTGACACAGCCGGTAGCGATGGGGATATCGGTTCTAATCGCGATGACGGGACTAGTTCTCACCGGCACCCTGAGCGCGCCAGCGGCGTTGTCGGGATTCAGCGACCCGACTGTATGGCTGATCTTCACAGCTTTTCTGTTCTCGCACGCAGTCACCCGTACCAATCTCGGATTACGCGTGGCTTACTTCTTCATCAGCAGGTTCGGATTTAATGCGCTGACGCTGGGTTATTCGATTGCCTGTTCGGACCTGGCGCTGGCGCCGTTCGTGCCGTCGGACACGGCGCGCGGCGGCGGCATCGTGTGTCCCATTACGCGCTCAGTTGCGGAGGTGCTGGGGTCCGAGCCGGGAACACCGTCGCGCAGAATGGGAGGTTTTCTGGTTCTGGTGGCCTTTCATACGACTTACGTTGCGTCCGCGATGTTCCTGACCGGCATGGCGTCGAATCCGCTGATGGCGGACTTTGCCGACAAGCTGGGGCACCTGGAGTTGACCTGGATTCGCTGGTTTTTGGCGGCCGCTGTGCCTGGATTTGTTTCGCTCCTGGTTGTGCCCTTTCTCATTTATCGCCTGTATCCTCCCAAGCTGACCAACACGGATGCAGCCCGGCATCATGCGCGGGCGGAATTACACCGGATGGGTTCACTAACAGGCGCCGAGGCGCGGCTTGCGCTCATCATGATGGCCGTAATGGCAGGTTGGGTGACGAGTCCCGTGGCATCACATTCCGAATGCGTTTGTGGCGCTCGCCGGTGTATGCGCCATCGCAGTCACGCGCGTGCTGAGCTGGAGCGATTTGCTCGGCGAATCCAAAGCGTGGGACGCTCTCATCTGGTTTGCACCGCTAATTATGATGGCGGGCGAATTGAGCAGACGCGGCGTGACGCAGAAACTGTCGCAATCGTTTTTTGGCTACACCAGAGCGCTGCCCTGGGCGCTGGCGCTGCTGTTCTTACTTATTACTTACCTATACATCCATTACGGCTTCGCGAGCATGACGGCCCAAATTACGGCGCTCTATCCGGCATTTCTTGCCGCGGCGCTGGCGACCGGAGCTCCACCGCTGATCTGCGCGCTCGCCTTGGCCTATTTTTCCAACTTGAATGCGGGCATCACGCATTACGGCACCGGCTCGGCGCCTGTGTACTTCGGCCTGGGTTATGTAAGTCAGGCGGACTGGTGGAAGATCGGATTTGTGATCTCTCTGGTCAACCTGGCGATCTGGTTTGGAATCGGCCTCACTTGGTGGAAGATTATTGGATTCTGGTAGCTCATCAAAATGAAAATTGTCGAAATCCGCGACGTAGTGGTCCCGATCAAGTCGGCCATCGCCAACGCCTTTATCAGCTTTTCGGAGATGACGGTCTCGGCTACGCTGCCCTACCCTTTAACGATATGGGTCGCCACCTTTGACGAAACAAGACGTGAACAGGTGTCTATATTTTTGGCTTACGCCGGCTCTGGCCTGCCTGTTGTTCGGATGTTCTGCAATAGCCGTGATGGCAGGTTGGGTGACCAGTCCGTGGCATCACATTCCGAATGCGTTTGGTGAGCTTTCGGCGAGCCTGCGTTAGATAAGGCGGTCACGAGCACTACTGGGGGTTGAAATGAAGTTAAGCGCTCGGTTCCTGCTACACCCAACCCTTGCAAATAACGACCTTAGCCGAAGCGGCCTTGTAGAGCGATTTCTAGAACTGCCTGATCCTCCATCGGGCGGCCCAGTTTCACTCGTACCTGAGAGCCACCATGGGATCGACCTTTGTCGCGCGTCGAGCGGGTAGGTAGCCTGCAGCTAACGCCGCGAATCCCATAAAGAACGCCGAAACGGCGATTGTCGTTGGGTCTCGCGGGCCAATGCCGAACAGCAGTTTCCCAAGCGCGCTTCCAGCAATGAGCGAGATGCCAATGCCGGCAACTTCTCCCACAACGAGTAATGTCGCCACATCCCGAATCACCAGCCGGACGATGGATCCGGTCCCCGGCGCCTAAGGCAATGCGGATGCCGCACTCGGTGCGGCGCATTGCGACGCCGTAGCTGACCGTTCCATACAACCCGATCATCGCCAGCAATAGTGCCACACCCCCAAAGAACGTCGAGAGCATTGCGAGGAGCCGGTCTCGCACCATCGCATCGTCCGCCTCCTGCTTGAGCGTGTTGAATTCGAGCGGAATTTCGCGGCTTACGCCGCTAACCGCCGCTACCATGGCGCGAATCAGGCTAGTCGGCTGGACCGCGGTACGGACCTCGAAGACATCCCGCCCTTCGCGCTCGGGATATTGCTCGAGAGGCATGAAAACTGTGGGCGGCATCCCTTCGCGCAGCGACATGTACTTCGCATCTCCGACGATCCCGACCACCTCGACCGGCGGCTTCGGCCTTCCGTTATCCGCGCCGACCCGTATGATGCGGCCAACGGGATCGAGCAAAGAGAAAAATCTCCGCGCGAAGGCCACATTCACGATTGCCACTCTGGGAGCATTCTTGGCATCCGCCCGGGTGAAGTCGCGGCCCGCGATGAGCGGCATCCGCATTGTGGCGAAATAACCGGCCGAGGCGTACAGCATCTCCGACTCGGCACCTACACCGGTGGGAGCGTTAGGCGCGTCGGCGAGGATCACATTGCGCGAGTGCCTGCCGCTCAAAGGGACGTCTTCACTGCGGCTCACAGAAATGACACCAGGAATCGTACGGAGGCGGGATTGGATCACTTCGAACATCGCTGGACGATTCTCGGGCTTGATGCCAATGGCCCTGAGGTCGGAAATAATGAGCAGCACATTGCGTTCATCAAATCCGGGATTGAGCCTAACGAGCTTCAAGAAACTACGCAAAAACAACCCCGCGGTGACGACCAGCACGAGCGAAAGAGCGATTTGTGAGGCAACTGTCCACTTGAGTAAGTGACTTCGACGCTGTGTTTGAGAGACCGCGCCGCCGCGCATGGCTTCGACCAGCGGACTCTTGCTGGAACGCAGCGCGGGTAGGATGCCGAATAACATTGCGGCGAAGATTGCGACACCGGCGGTGAAGGCGAGGACTCTCCAATCCGGCGACAGGTCGAGGAAGAATTCGTTCGCGCTTGTCGAGAAGTTCCGAATCAGTAATCGCGTACTCCAGTAGGCAAGCAGCACGCCTCCGGCCGCGCCAGCGAGCGAGAGGATCACGGACTGCGCGAGCAACTCGCGAATCAGCCGCCTTCGAGTGGCCCCCAGCGCGAGCCGCACCGAAATTTCCGGACGCTGACGCACAGCGCGGGCCAACATCAGCGCGGCCACATTGGCGCAGGCGATGAGGAGAACTACTCCGACCACGCCCATCAAGATCAGCAAGGGCTGCCGGAACTGTTCGCGCAGCGTGAACGACGTACCCGTCGCCGCCGGCGTGCCCGCGAGTCCGGTTCTTAGAAAGTCTTTCTGGGATTCGGCGTCCCAATCCTGAGGAAGCGACGCGGCAAACATTCGCGGCGCGAGAGTCGCAAGCCGTGCGTTCATCTGTTGGGGCGAAATACCCGGCTTGATCCTCCCTATGACCGTGAGCCACCACGACGCGCGGTCGTCCAGGCGTGAATTCGCCACTCCATCGAAAAGAACCGTTGCGCAGATCGGAGCCGCCACGTCGAACTTCATGCCGACGTCCAGACCGTGAAATCCAGCGGCCGTGACACCGACTATCTCAAACGGATGCGAGTCGAGCGAAATTGTACTGCCCACGGCGCTCGCCGCGCCCGCGTAATGCTCCTGCCAGAAACCGTAGCTGAGCACGGCAATGCCTGGACATCCGCGCCGGTCGTCATCAGGTGTGATCAAGCGGCCGAGCGCGGACCGAACTCCGAGCGTGCCGAAGTATCCGCCGCTGACCCACAGGCCTTGCGCGCGCTCTACCGCTCCTCCACGCGAAAGGTTGAAATCCGTGATCCCCCATGCAGCCATACCGGAGAACACGTCCTGCCGCTGGCGCAAATTTTGCCAGAGCGTATTAGTGAACGCGCCGGTAAGCCTGTCCGGCTCGCCCGTTCCGGACCTGCGCACTTGATATAACTGCTCGGCGCGATGCACGGGAAGCAGGCGGAGCAGAATTGCATCCAGGAGTGCGAATATAGCGGTGTTCGCGCCGATGCCGAGCGCGAGCGTGATAACGGCCACTGCGGCAAAGCCAGGGCTGCGGCGCAGACCGCGCAGACCGTAACGGGCATCCTGCAAGAAGTTCTCGATGTAGTTCACTCGGCGCATGTCGCGGCACTCCTCTTTGATCTCGTCGAGCCGCCAAGTTCACGTAGGGCAGCATAATGAGCTTCCTCCTGGTTCAGCCCATTTGCTAGCTTCTCCTCAACCAGCTTTCCCAAGTGGAAACGAAGTTCGTCATTCAATTCGTGCTCGACGCGGTCCCGTGGAAGAATGACCGAAGCCGAAGCTGCAGTTTGTAGGACCAGCGGGTCAATGGGTACCTCACCTCACGACATTTCGAGGACCAAACCGATGGCGCTTGAAAGCCTCTTCCAGTTGGCCTCTTCCTGCTCCAGATACTTGCGCCCGGCCGCCGTGAGTGAATAGTATTTGGCGCGGCGGTTATTGTCAGACTCGCCCCACTTGGCCTTGATCCATCCGCTTTGCTCCAGGCGATGGAGGGCCGGATACAGCGCTCCTTGATTCACCTGCAACACTTCCGCCGACACCAGCCGGATCCGCGCAGCAATCCCCCATCCGTGCATCGGTTCAACAGCAATAGTCTTAAGAATTAGTAGGTCCAAGGTGCCCTGGACCAAATCAGTTGGTTTGCCTATATCCGCCTCCCCTCAACTATTGACAATACAATGTTAGCCCTGCTCCTGTCAGTCAGTCAAGGGGAGGTTTCCAGTCCTGCGGTTCGTGTCGCGCTGGCGCTCCTGTTCTTACTTATTACTTACCTATACATCCATTACGGCTTCGCGAGCATGACGGCTCAAATTACGGCGCTCTATCCGGCATTTCTTGCCGCGGCGCTGGCGACCGGAGCTCCACCGCTGATCTGCGCGCTCGCTTTGGCCTATTTTTCCAACTTGAATGCGGGCATCACGCATTACGGCACGGGCTCGGCGCCTGTGTACTTTGGCCTGGGTTATGTAACTCAGGCGGAGTGGTGGAAGATAGGATTTCTGATCTCAATCGTCAACCTGGCGATCTGGTTCGGAATCGGCCTCACTTGGTGGAAGATTATTGGATTCTGGTAGCTCATCACAAATGAAAATTGTCGAAATCCGCGACATAGTGGTCCCAATCAAGTCGGCCATCGCCAACGCCTTTATCAGCTTTTCGGAAATGACGGTCTCGGCGATTGCGGTGCATACGGATGTGCTGCGCGGCGGAAACCCGGTGATCGGCTACGGATTTCACTCCAACGGCCGCTATGCGCAGCAAGGCATTCTGCGCGAACGAGTAATCCCGCGCCTGCTTCAGGCGGCGCCTGCCTCGCTTCTGAATGAGCAAGGGACCAATCTCGATCCGGAAAAAGCCTGGCAGGTGATGATGAAGAACGAAAAGCCGGGTGGCCATGGCGATCGATCTGTGGCAGTGGGCGCTATGGACATGGCGTTATGGGACGCCGCGGCAAAAATCGAAGAGCGTCCGCTTTATCGTCTGCTGGCGGATCGCTATAACAACGGCCAAATTGAATATCGCGTGCCGGTGTATGCGGCGGGCGGTTACTACTATCCCGGCAAAGACGTCGACGGCATTAACAGATGAGATGAAATCTTATTTGGATCTGGGTTACACGCAGGTCAAAATTAAGATTGGCGGCGCGCCGCTTGGCGACGATCTCCATCGCATTGAGGCCGTATTGAAGTTGCTGCCCGCGGGAGACCGGCTCTCGGTAGACGCGAACGGCCGATTCGATCTGAAAACCGCCTTGGAGTACGCGCAAGCGCTTGCGCCATACAAACTCCGCTGGTATGAAGAGCCAGGCGATCCGCTCGATTTCAAGTTAAACGCGGAAGTGGCGAGCGCATCGACCACTCCAATCGCCACCGGTGAGAATCTCTTTGCCATGCAGGAGGCGCGCAATCTAATTCGATATGGCGGTATGAATCCACAACGGGATTTCCTGCAAATGGACCCCGCCCTGAGCTATGGCGTGGTGGAGTTCGCGCGAACCTTGCAGATGCTGCGCGAGAATGGCTGGTCGCCGCGGCGCTGCATTCCGCATGGCGGACATCAGATGGCGCTGCACGTCGCGGCGGGTATGGGTTTGGGCGGTAACGAATCGTATCCAGGCGTGTTTCTGCCGTTCGGCGGCTTTGCCGATGAGCCGCGGCATCGAAGACGGATATGTTCGCCTGCCGGATGCGCCAGGCATCGGCATCGAACGAAATTCCGATTTATACCAACTGTTCCGCAGCTTCTAATCCGCGTCAGGCGAGATTCATGCGCGCCAGCAAGGCACGATACCGGGGATCGTCGCGGAAGGGGTCTAAAAGCGGATCTCCCATGACCCCGACCAGGTTGGGGTCACGATCGTCTAAGGCAGTTTGCAAGGATTCGAAAGCCCGGTCGAAATCGCCAACAGAGCCGTAATATACCGCGAATGAAATGGCGGAAACGTAGCTTGTCTTCCTGCGCTCCTCAAACTGCCGAATCAACGTTTCGGCCGCCTCGCGATGGCCAAGGCGCGCTTGGGCAGCGCCTAAGTAACCAGCGCTGGCGGAGTACCAGGGTGCGAGTTCCAATGCCTTCTTAAAATGGTCAATCGACTCATCGAGGCGGCCCGCATGAAACTTTGCCATCCCCATCGCGAATTGGACAAAAATGAAATCGGTACTGATCATGAGTCCCCTGGCGGCTAGCTGTATCGCGCCCTCGAAATCGCGTTTCCAATAGCGGGATAGCACCAGCGCGAAGTGGACGATCATAGAGAGCGGGTCGGTTTGCAAAGCCAGCAGGCATTGCTCTATTGACGCGTCGAACTCGGTGCGCCATGCGCGGAAGAAAAGAACATAGCGTACGCGGACCAGAGCCGGAACGGGCTCAATCGCCAGCGCTGTGTGGAAGTGGCGCTCGGCAGCCTGCCAATTGTAATCGACGATCGCGGAAATTACGCCCAAAATACTATGTGCATCGGCGAGCGTAGGGTCGATTGCGAGGGCTTTGAGGGCCGCGGCTCTGGCTAACGGCGCGACGTCGGTCATACGCTTTATGCCGAGCAACGCGAGAGTGTAATATTGCCCCGCCAGTCCAGCATAGGCGGGAGCATAAGTGGGGTCTTCGGCGAGTGCCTGTTCAAAAAAGTGCTTGGCCTTCTCGAGTCCATCCTGCGAATAACGCTGATGATGATACAGCCCCTTCAGGTAGTTGTGATACGCCTCTACGCTGGTGGTGCGCGGAGAAGTCGCGGCAAGCTTGATTTTCAAGGCATGCGCGATCGCTTGTGAGATCTCATCCTGAATGGCGAACACGTCTGTCATTTCGCGGTCGTAACATTCCGACCAGAGGTGCGATTCATCGCTTGCGCGGATGAGCTGGGCCGTGACACGAACGCGATTATCGGTGCTGCGGACGCTGCCTTCGAGAATGTTTTCGATGTTGAGCTTCTCGCTGACGGCGCGCAGATCGTGTTCGCGGCCGCGGAAGGCAAAGGCAGAGGTCCGAGCGATGACTCGTAAACCAGGAAGCTTGGCGAGCGCGTTCAAAATCTCCTCGGCGAGACCGTCGCTGAAGTAATCGTTTTCCTTGCCGCCGCTGAAATTCGCGAATGGGAGAACGGCAATGGAGGGGATCTTGGGTTTGCTGGTCTCAACAACAGCTAGACTCGTGAGCGCCGCTTTGACCTCTCCCATGTTCTGAAATCGCCGGTTCGGTTCTTTGCGCAGGCAGCGCATTACACAATGCTCAAGCGAAGGAGGCACGGCCGGGCGAATTTTTCGAATCGGAGCGGGCTCGTCATATAGAGCAGCCGCTAAGGTTGAGACCCACGTTTCCCGCTGGAAAGGGTTCTGGCCGGAGAGCATTTCATACAGAACTACGCCGAAGGAGAAGATATCCGAGCGAGCGTCCACCGGCCCAGCTTCCATTTGCTCGGGGGACATATACGCGGGAGTGCCCATGATCAGGCCTGCTCCTGAATGAGGGCCGGCGTGCACAGTCGTGTTGAGGTCGGCGCCAAGGGTCCTGGTTTGCGCCAGAGGCGGCGTGGGCTCCGGCAAGTTGGCGAGTCCGAAATCCAGCACCTTTATCCGGCCGTCTTCGGTGATCATGATATTCGCCGGTTTCAGATCGCGGTGGACGATTCCGGCACTGTGCGCTTTGTCGAGAGCGTCCGCCAGTTGCGCGGCATACTTTATGGCATCCGAGACGGGCAATCCTTCGCGGGCGCTTAACTTTTGCTTGAGTCTCTGATCGAGCGTCTCGCCGTCGACGTACTCCATCACGATGAGATAAAGGCCCTCGTGCTCTGAAATGTCATAGATAGTGACGATGTTGGGGTGATTCAAGCGGGATGCCGTTTGCGCTTCATGGATAAAGCGCCGCTGCTGATCCTGATCGCCTGCCGTGCTGGAACGAAGAATCTTCAAGGCGACAAAGCGATCGAGCCGCTTATCTCGTGCTTGATAAACTTCGCCCATTCCGCCGGCGCCGAGCAGATTCAAAACCTCGTACGGACCCAGGTGCGTGCCGGCGCCAACAGGCATATTGCATTTCAGTTTACGCTCAGAAGCCGAAGCCGATGTTTTGGCAGAGCGGATTTGATGTAAGGGGCGCAAGCGTGATCGCTCTTCAGGTTCCGGAAATCCTGGAGCGCACGGCACCTTTCGCCTTACAACCCAGCACGAGTGCGGGAAGTTGCCGGCGAAGCATGCTGGCGTGATTGCCGGAGCGGGCGCACGGGCGCATTCAGATTTTCCGGCGCCTCTCTGGCCGAAAAACCTACTGTTCAGAGACTATTTGACGATAACTTATACAGGTTAATATGAAATCGGTTTATAGCACCGGCAAAATTTGTATAGCAGTTAGTTGCGCGTTGGCGTTGAGCTTAGGCACTCTTTTCGCCGGAGGCATTCCGAAGCCATTAAAATCGCGATTTATAGTGGGTGATCCAGTGTGGCGAGAACTGCCAATTCGCGACGACTTTCAAAGCCAATACGATAAGTGTTGGCAGATGGCGGTCAACTCGGTTCTCGAGAACAATTTCGATGTCGCGACCATGGACAAGGAATCTGGGTACCTTCGGACGACGTGGAACGAAGGTGTAGTTGCATTGAATGGCAATTGGGCCTACAAGGTTCAAGTGAGCCTCAAAATGGTCTATGTGCCAGCCGATCCGCGAGCGAATCCGCCTACACCCGCAGTAGTGCAAAAGGTTCGTATTCAGGTGGCAGGTGAAATCGTCGACGTCAATCCGCGGCGCGGCAAACTTGAGGCTGCCTACCGCGGCTACGATCAGGTTCTGCTCCAGAATCTTTTCCAGGATCTGCAGGGCAAGCTAGGCTCGCGCTGATACTCATCCCTTGCTTTCGACCTTTGCCTTTCAGTCGGATTAAGAGATTGGATGGCGCGGCTATCTCCTGAGGCTGACTCCGCCGGCTCCTCTTGCAACTCTCAACCCGCGATCAAGCCGAATACGCACGCCATTAGTAATGGTGGATTCGCGGATGCAAGCGCGTCTTTCGTTAGTAATCGTCCGAACAGCAAAGCTCATGCCCTCAGCAACTTGCGACAAAATCGCGTGTTGGAAAGTGGCTTTCAGCGCTGACCTCCCAAAGGCCTCGAAGCCCGTTTCTGGACAGAAAAATGGGCCTACAGTCATTCGAACAATTAAACCGAAGAAAGATGAAAGAACTGTTCTATCGCCGATCGAGAATTAATTTTGAAGAACTTCAAAAAATACTCCGTCTGCGCCTTCGCTGTACAGCGCGTTGTATGCACCCGGGACCGTGTATAAGAGCTCACATTCGACCGCGGCGGACTCCACGATCCCAAGCAGACAGCCAACCACGAGCGGTTTGGGACCAAAAGGAATTAAGCTCGCTCGGACCGCAGATTGACTGTTTGCTGAGATGTAGGATCGAACTTGCTCCTTTGCCTGCGCAAGACTAAGGGCATCCAGGTACTGAATCGCCGACTCTTTGTCTCTCTTGCTTAAGTCCAACAGCAACCCGTTCTCCCGAGCGCAAACATCCATCAAACGATGCGAACCCGTCATTGGGAAGATAACAATGTTTTGTTGCGCATCTGCAAAGCGCCACGCACAAAAAGTCCGCCTTCCCTCGTGTCCGATCGGCAATATAGCGATGGACCGAATCTCGCCCAGACCTGGCCGAGAGGACCGCCGGATAGGAATTGGAATCACTCTATAAGTGGGTCGTGTTAGAGGTTTGGCGTCGTTTCCTACCGACGCGTAGAACTTAGGTCGCGTATAAAGCAACGTTACGCTTGCGACGCGCTCTTCGTAATGCAGCGTGTTTAGCAGGAAGACCAGCTGAACCGCCGTTAAACACGAGATGTCCACGAAAACGCTAGCTTTGCGCAGTTGTATTCTTTGCCGTTTACATTCTGCAACAATTTCTGATGTCACACGTCCGTAGTCGTATCGTCCAGCGACAATCATTCTAGGTGCGCCGCTCGTGTCCATCTCTGAGAGAAGCCGAATTAGCTTAATCGATTGCCCTAGCTTTGCGCTGCCGCCCAATTTCGTTGAGGTTTCCCTGGAACACCAGTAAGAACGCACAATCGCACTTCGCAGGGTAAACAGCGCGTGTAGCTTCAACGCTTCGCTCCTCCTCGAAACTCGCCGCTGCGATAAACACATTTATCCGTGCTTCAAGGATTCCTCGGTTATCTATCAGTGAGATCATTTCTTGACGAACGGAAGGCGTGCCAAAATTATATTCGCAAGCGCGTCAGCGTCGGTCCAAATTTCGTAATGGCCTTTATCCCACATGCTCAGTTCTTCGCCTCGTTCCTTCCCACTTTGCTCGAGTCGCACGATAACTTTCTTTCCTTCCGAAGGGGATGCACCCAGCGCGAATCCTAGAGCAAAGGATCCATCTAGGTCAGGACCCTCAGGGTTTGTAGTGTCTATGAAAAGGAATTTCGATCGACATGTAGCCCAGACTAAATGCTCGAATCTGGAGAGACCTCGGCTGTTCTCCTTGGAAACCACTATCACCTGCCATTTTGGTTCTGGCAAACGGTCCTGAACAAGCTTAAGCGCTCTGGTCCAAAGGCCCGTGTCCCGTTCGGGGAAATAAATTGCAACGCGTTGACTTGACTGATTTGGCCTCAGCTTACGCCCAAGTACAGTTTGGTCGAGTGTTTGGATCTTCTCGAGAGGCATTTTAGCCTGCCGAATGACTTCCTCCGCAACACGCGAGACACTAGTCGCGTTCAAATCATATTCAATCCGAGCGAGACTACTTAAGAAGGAGTAGCGGCTTATCAACTTGCTTTTTCCGAACCGCTGCGCTGAATCGTTACCAGTCTCTTACGGAGCCCGAGCGAAATACCCATTTCGAAAACGATGTTCGCCCGAACTCGGCTCAGATCTGCAATGGTCAGGTCGCAGTCACGAATTCTGCTCACAACTTGCGGAAGCATCGTGATTCCACGTCCCTCCACAACTGTAATCTCCTTCAGCAGAAATGCCTCCGCAAAGAGTGCTCGTGTCTCCCGAGCCTCAGGTTCCGTAGCGAAGGAAACCGACAGGAAGGCCGTAGATATTCGTGAGGGGAGCGGTTGAACCGAAACAGTTGCGGCAAACCGGAGGCAATACTGCCATCTCATTGATTTCGCTAGGGGCAATTTCGATCTGACCAGAGCCTATAGGAGCGCGCTTGAGAGCCGCGTGTACGAGTGGAGAGACAAGAAATTGCGTCGGAATACTAGAAAAGCTCACGTCGCCAGCTTTGGCGAACTGCAACGCACCTTCCCGGAACCCTGCTTTCATCAGGTCGGCACCATCGTCTGATAACTGTTCAACTACAGTTCCCTTTTCTCCGCTGATCGCAATTACGTTCGGAGGCGTGCGGCTCTCGCTCTTTCCCATAATGCGTCTGATAAGACGCCACAATACCTCTGCCGAGAGGCCGCCTCCTCTTGCCGGCGTTTGTTGATCGCTGACTCTGTCTTGAAGTACCCGCAATACTTGCAGAGCTGCAAAAAATGACGGATGCTTCTTGCGCTAGACGTTGCGAGGTAGGAGAGCCCACCCTCAATTCTTTTATATGGCGTAGTAGCGGGCGAGAGGGCGCACAGCACATTAGACATCAAAGTCAGGTATTGAGAATGATCGCTTGGAAAGTATTCAACTAGGCACAGATCAAAATCCTCCCGAATCTTTATTTTTCCTGTAAGAAGGTGCGACGAAAACTCAAAAGGACGACATGCGGCGAGAGCAAAGAAGATAAATCGCTGTTCTGCCGGCGCAGGAATTGATTGAATACCGGCCTGCACTCCCAAGGAATCCACTCGTACTGGTCGACGAGAACACCAAACCGCAATGGAGTGTATTTTCGCGCGTGATTGCAAAAAATCCGAAATGTCTGTTCAGGAAATGTGGTTGACTTTGCAAAGTCGGCCAAGTATTGGAAACGACTTGGAGACGACACGCACGCGGATAGCCTCTCTTTGGTTTTTGCTAGAAAGGAACCAAGGGCAATGCGATCGCCGAAAGCGCTATGCACATTTGCCAGGGCATAATTGCCGGCTTGTAGTAGGGCATCTTCGACGATAGAAGCCTCATCGGCACCGCTTGAGATCGCCGTAATTGTCTCCGCAATAACCTGTAAAAGATGAAGGGTTCCGAGGCAGCCCGCAACTTGAAGTCGCGACTTACGAACGAACTCATTAAGAGGAAAGATCAGATCCGAACAGACAGGGACCAAGTCCGCCAAACATCTCATATCCATGTAAAACGCAGCGAAGCGCCGGTTTGCCAGGTAGGACGAATTGCTCAGCATGGCCGGCCAAGAAAGGCGCTTCATTAAGAGGGTTTTTCCCGTTCCGATACCGCCATAGAGGACTTGGCTTGTAGCTTGTCTAATTTGGTCCCATACTCTGTTCGGGATAAACAGGCCAACAGCTTGCTCAAAGGAGTAGAGACCAGCGTCGAAGTTTTCAAAGTCTAAGTCGAGTTGATCGCTCACTGACGCGCCATCCTATCACGACAGCCAATATGCACAGCGAGCCCGATTAATCAGCTTAGCCGGGAGCCCTACAATGAAGTGAATTAAAGGAAAACGTGGCGGGCCGGAGTCGCTGCGGTTTGCCCAGCGGAAAGCGAGAGGCCCCAAGTCGTCGCCTTGGCGAGTGGGTGCACGCTTTTGGCCAGGTCTGTCCACAAGTCGGCTTCGAGGACATCGGTAAACTTCAGCCATTATCGTTCATCGCAACTGTTGCGGGTGACTGGGCAATGCTGGCGTTAATGCGTAATATCGGTAGCTCCAGTCTACTCGAAGAGCAACAGTTTCCAGATTCCCGGCGTACAAGATTGGGCCCACGGTCCAGGAGGTGGATGGTGCATCTTCAAAGCCGCCGAGGATCTTCTTCAGTACCTTCCGCTTCCAGGTCCGCGGCCGTCATGATCCGGACGAAGTAGGTTTCACTCATTTTGGCATTGCTGCCGAATTCGCCGGGGCAATAAAGCTCTTGGAGAATGGTCTTAACCGGATTACGTTTTGGAAGGATGGGTCTATGCGTGAGATAAGGCCAGCTTGTGAATAAGCAAGAAACCTAGGCGGCCTTGCTAATGCGCTGTCACTCCGTGACTTTCGCCCTGATGATCCGTGAAAACACCTGCAAGGTTACCGCCATTCGTTACGCGAGTTAGTAATGTGGTGCTTGCCCCCGCCACATCCACGACCGTGAAGCTCGTCTGATAGAGGAATCCATGAAAAACGGAGCTTGCATCCTGGTAATAGCCGGCGACTTCGCCAGCATCACTGATACCGAATGCGACTGTCGACTTGGCGCTGGGAAAATCTATTTCGGTGAAAACTCCTTCCTCCCATATAAAGCCGTGAGTAACAGATGAGGCGTCTTCCCAGTTGCCAACTACCTGTCCCGAAGCGTTTATTCCTGTGGCTTGCGTCGTCGTCGCACCGGGATGATCAATGGCCGTGAAGATGCCGGCCTCATATACAAAGCCATGGCTGTTACTGGCAGCGTCCAGCCATATTCCGACGACATTGCCGGCATCATTGATTCCGGCGGCTAAAGTTTGGAGACTGCCCGGGAAATCGACAGTAGTGATTACGTGGGCGTTATCGGTAAATCCGTGTATTTTGCTGGACAGATCCGCGTAGCCGCCGGCCATTATCCCAGCACTGTTGATCGCGACCAGCGTTGTTGTCAGCGAATTCGGCAGGGTTACAATCTCATAGTCATTGGCTGAATGCATAAAAGCTTGACTAACGGGAGTCGCCGGGTCATTTGTGAAGATCCCGACGTCCGTTGTGCCATTCGAGTCTAAGACCTCAGTAAATGCGGCACCAGGGTAGTCAACGGTTATAAAGCTATATGGCCTGACAGAACTGGCCGCCCGGGCGTGCAAAACATGAGCCGCGACTTGCGGAGTTTTTCCAAAAGATATCGCGGCCGCAAGATCGCGCTGCAGGCGTAACAGGCTCTTCGCTCCAAAAATTAGGTCTAGCGCTTTAGTAGGCTGCGCTGTGTTGCTAAGAACTGGTTGGGTACTCATCTGAATCTCCTCAATATGGTCTACACCTTCCGATGCACACATGGTCCGGCGAAGCCTGCTCCTAGTGGCACTCGAGACGAAGCGGCCGGCTCACCTCCTGATGGAGCAAGTGAGAGGCCACTGGTCGCGCGCTTCATGATTTTTGTTTGTTGCCTTAATTCTTTAAGCAAATCCGGGGCCCCGTTACCGTCTCTCCAGAATGAATTTGGATCTATCATATTTGTGGTTATCTTTTCGGATACGGCGCAGAGCGGCGGCCCGCGATCTGGCGCAGACACGAGCACCCGCGTCGTGCTTTAGTCTGCTGCTTCAATTGGTCGTGTAACGCCCGAGGTGCGGATTTGATTTGCGTTCGCGGGCCATAAGTCAGCATCGAGGACATCACCATGTTCAGCTCCGATCAACGATGGCTGATTTGCTCAGCGTTTGTCAGTACCCAAAGGCATGTGCGGTTGCCGGCTCATCTGCGTCGATCGCGCTTCCTTTCTCCGTGGAGCGTGGCGGAGTGGTGGCCAACGTGATCGATCAAAAAGACCTCCCGGAACATGCGATGCAGACTCATCGCCGCAACCCGCGCAATCGCATCATTCCATTCATCCTCAAGAACAACCCCATCAGTAACGCAGTTGATGATCAGCACAGTATTGCCTGGATACCTCTTCTGGCCCTTGTCGGTGAGCCTAGATGCGATCTGCCCCGCAAGATCGCCGATCGCTTCGTCGTTGAAGTTTACGTACGGTATCGAGATTGGCTTTTTTCCCATCGGGTCGCGACGAATACCCTTCGGGCCGAAGGACCCGCCGTCCTTGTGCAATAGCTGGCGGGCGAGATACTCATTTTTATGGGCGGAGGTTGTCACTTCTAGAAATATTTTCCGAGGAACATTCGCGTTTCTGACCATCATCAGAGGTGTCCAGACAATCGCGTCGTAGGATTGGGAACCGCTGAGCCACCTAATTTTGACTCGGTTCACTGCGTCGTAACAAACCTGGATCCAACTCGCAATAGGAAGGAGCTCTTCCAGCAGCTTTTTCTCGCGCGCGGTCGGCCGCAATCGCAGCTTTGCGATGCCGTCAGCTTCAGCTCTTACCTGGTCGAAGAGATCATACGCCCTCTTGCAAAATTCAAGGCCGTCCAGCAAACGGTCGTCAAGTGCCCTAAGATCTAGTTGACGGAGCATCTCATTTACCTGAATTTTCGCGCGGCCGGCTCACACCCGTGATAGCAAAATGCACATCAGAAGCCGTCGCTGCGAGCGCACATTCGAGGTGCTTCATACCTGTTTAGGAACGGCAAGTCCCCTTCACATCTGGGAAACGGTTGTCCGACCGCTCGGGCATCTTAAGAGCTGCCACAGATATTCACCGAGTTCCTCTTTTGGGTTGATCCGAGTTCAGTGTACGCGCGTACTTTTGGCAGCTCGGAATGATTCCTGTCTGGTTCTTTATACAGGTCTCCCTGAACAACCCACAATGTCTATGGTTTGACTAGGAGTCAATAGAATGAATGATGAGAATGCATTGTCACGGCGTAATTTGGTCGCCGGACTTGGTGCAACTTTAGCCGCCGGTTCGGCTGCGCTGGGGCAGTCCGGCTCGACCACGACGAACACGGCTCAGCCGATCGAAGATCCGACCGCTAAGTACCCGAAGCCTCCTTATACGAGCCCCTTTCAGCCTTGGCCGGGACTCGCCAGCAAGATGGTTCCTCCTCCCGATCATGGTGAGAAGAGTTACAAGGGCTCCGGCCGCCTCGCTGGCCGAAAGGCGCTCATCACTGGTGGCGATTCCGGTATGGGACGCGCCGCTGCGATTGCGTATGCTCGCGAAGGCGCCGACGTCGCCATCAATTACCTACCTGCGGAGGAGCCCGATGCTCGGGAAGTGATCGCTCTCATCAAGGCCGCAGGTTGCAAGGGCGTTGCTATTCCCGGGGATCTCCGCAGCGAGCAGTTCTGTAACGAGCTCGTTGCCAGGGCTGTGTCGTCGCTTGGCGGACTTGACATCGTTGTCTCAAACGCGGGGCGGCAGCACCAGGTGGAATCGATACTCGACCTGACCACTGAGCTCTTCGATTGGACGATGAAGACCAACATCTATGCACCCTTCTGGATCATCAAAGCCGCTCTGCCGCATCTGAAGCCTGGCTCCTGTATCATTGGCACCACCTCCGAGCAAGCCTACGACCCCTCTGCGAACCTTTACGATTACGCTCAGACCAAGGCGGCCACGATGAACTATGTCAAGTCGCTTGCGAAGCAGCTTGGCCCCAAGGGGATCCGCGTCAACGGCGTTGCTCCTGGCCCAATTTATACGCCGCTTCAAATCTCCGGTGGGGCGACTGAAGAGAAATGGCGCGATTTCGGCAAAGACTATCCCATGGCCCGTGCCGGTCAACCGGCGGAACTTGCGAGCATCTACGTACAACTTGCGGCCGGAGACGCCACTTACACGACCGGCAACATCTACGGTGCGGGTGGCGGGAAGGGCCAGCCGTAGAGAAGCTTCTTCATACGCTCGTGTCTCGAACGTGCCGACAATGACATGGACATCGAGTGATGTTGCCGCCCCAAAACACTAATGGGCTTGTCACAACGGTAGTCATACCCGAAAGAGATCGCTGAAAGGTGGGTTTAGGCATCGCCCGGAAGAGTCGGCAGCCAGTATTTAGCGCACTATCCTGTGCCAAGTGAAAAGAGCGGGAAAGGCCGTCTTTATTGGGATTGAAAGGCTTGAATGAGATTTCGCGAGGCAAAGAATTTAGCGATTGCAAACCCGGCGCCCACCGGCGCGTGCCGTTAGGGCCGCGGCGCTGCGGGTGACGCGATTCGGTGGGGTATTCGAACGCTTCACGAAAAATTGCCAAGTCACTCATCGAGGCGTATTATTACCCGTGAAGTCCGCCTCGCGTACGAAATCCTGATCGCGATTGCAGCGCGCCGAATACTAAGCGGAATTCTTGGCGTGGCCAGATGCGCGTGAAAGTCATGCTCTAACGTGGCGCACACCCGTTCGTCGTCTACAGTTGGGCCCGACGAGATGAATTCAAATTTGCGAAACGAACCCAACTATAGTTCGTTCGGCAAAAATCCATTTCGCACCCGCCCCAAATCTCCAGTTCAAAAATCCTCATATTTATTTCCAGTGCACTTTCAACAGCTTCCCACCCATTTACCCGCCGCGCCGCACTGAGCCATCCGACACTTATACGCGTAAGCGCACAGGGCGTTGGGTGCCCGTTGTGCCCAAGGAAGCAGCGCGGAAGTATGAGCGAATATCTCTTACAAGACGAAATCGAAATCTCGCCGGACCCGGAAGAAAATCCGCAGCAGGAAAATCCGCCCGCCAAACCCGGCCATGCAACCGGCCCCACTACCGCCGCGGGTAAGGAGCGCTCCAGCATGAACCGCCTCATTCACGGCTGCCGCTCGGAAAAACACGTCCTGCCCGACGAAGATCCCGAAGAATTCGCTTTCGTCGTCCGCTCCTGGTTTGAGAACTACAACCCCGAGGACGATATCGCCGAAATGCTCGTCACCGAAACCGCTCTCGCCCATTGGCATTTCAAGCGCAACAGCAAACGCCTCGCGGAAATCGAATGCCGCGTCCCCGGCGACGCCTGGCTCTGGACCCCCGAGCACATCAAGCTCTTCACCACTTTCTCCCGTTACAAAACCACCACCGAGCGCAAATTCCGGCGCTGGTTTCAAGATCTCGAATCGCACTACGACCGCCTGCACCGCCGCGAACACCTCGACAAGCTCGCCCAAAACAAACGCGTCGCCATCGAAACCAAATGGCTCGAGGGCAAAGCAAAAAAATGCGCGGAGCAACTGAAAATCAAGCAATTCGTCAGCGTCGAGAATCCTCCCGACGCTCCCGCCCGCACCTCCTGCTCGCCCACCAATGAGCAAATTCTCGCGCAAGCGGCCGAAAGCTCCTCCAAGCCCCTCCTGGTCGAGCGCATTATCACTTTCCCCAAGGGTGTTCCCGCCGAATACGATTGGCTCACGCCCAATTCCATCCAGAAAACCAATGCCTGCTGGGCCGAGCAGCGCCTGTTCTATTCCGAATGGCGCAAACTCGCCAAATTCGAAAAAACCGTCAACACCGGCCACATCGGCACGCTCAGCCTTTTCCGGCGCGAGCCGGCATAGCAGCATTCGTGTTAATTCGTGTGCATTCGTGGCTACCGATTTCGTTTGCGATCATCGAAATATCGATGCATGTGTGGGGGAAAATGGTTGTAACGACTCGGCGCGGTGTTCTGCGCCTCCTCGCAATTCCGGCAGCTCACCTTCTCGCGCAACAACCGGATCTGCCTCAAGGCATGGCGTCCCGGCACGTGAAGCCAACTCCGCGCGGTAAGCGATCCGGACTTCCCTTCAATGCGCATTTCATCGACATTGCCGAACCCGCCGGGCTCAAAGAGGTGACCGTTTGCGGGCATGTGAACCGGGTCGATTACGTCATTGAGGCTATGTCCTGTGGTGCGGCCTTTTTCGACTACGATAACGACGGTTGGCTGGACATACTCGTGCTTTCAGGATCGCGCTTTGGCGATCCGCCTCCCGAATGCATCAAACCGTCTTTACAAAAACAATCGAAATGGTACGTTCAGCGACGTCACTGAAAAAGCGGGCTTATTTCACGCCGGATATTCGTTTGGCGTGACGGTAGGCGATTACAACAACGATGGCTTTGAGGATCTTTTCATCACCGGTTGGCCGAATAACATCCTCTACCGGAACAACGGCGATGGAACCTTTACCAACGTCACGCAAAAAGCGGGTTTGCTGAATACAGAACCGCGTTTCGGAAGCGGCTGCGCCTTCGTGGACTATGACCGCGACGGCAGGTTAGACCTGTTTGTCTCAAATTACGTGGCGTTCAGCAAGAAGTCCGTTCCTCGAGATACCGAACTCTTCGTCGGCCCCCGCGGGTTGCCCTACGGCCGTCATTCTCTATATCGGAACAATGGGGACGGCACTTTTTCCGATGTCAGTGCGGCAGCCGGTATAACAAAGCCCGCCGGAGGTTATGGATTGACCGTCGTTGCCGCCGATTTCGACAATGACGGCTGGCCCGATATCTACGTCGCCTGCGATTCTACACCGAGTCTGCTGTTTCAAAACAAGCATGATGGATCGTTCATCGAGCAAGGAATGGAACGAGGAGTGGCGCTCAGCGAGGATGGAATGGAGCAAGCCGGAATGGGCGTTGCCGTTGGAGACATTAGGTTGGACGGCAACCTGGATATCCTCAAAACGCACTTTGCCTCCGACAGGGCTGCCTTGTATGTAAACGACGGCAAGGGCGAGTTTCAGGATGACGCTCTGAGATGCGGATTGGGCACGGAAACTCGTTTTGTAAGTTGGGGAACCGGTATCGCCGATCTGGACAACGACGGCAACCCGGACATTTTCTGGGTTACAGGCGGCATTTATCCGGAGCTGGCAAACAAGCCGGGAGAGACGTACAAAAGCCCGCGCATCGTTTTCCGCAATCTTGGCAACGGCCGCTTTGAAGAGTTGATGGGCGAGGCCGGCCCGGGCGTTGATGCCCGGCACTGCAGCCGCGGGTGCGCTTTCGGCGATTTCGATAATGACGGCGACGTAGACATTCTGATTGTCAACCAGAACCAACCGCCTTCGTTGCTTCGCAACGACATGAAAGGCGACAATCACTGGATTAAGGTACAGCTAACAGGTGTGAAGTCGAATCGCAGCGCCATCGGCGGCAGAGTAACCGTGCATTACGGCGGCAAAATGCAGGCTCAGGAGGTGCTGAGCCAATCGTCTTATCTTTCAGTGAACGACAAACGGTTGCACTTCGGACTCGGCGATATTGAAACTGTCGACATCGATATACGATGGCCCTCTGGTGAAACCGAAAAGATCTCTAACGTCGCAGCGAATCAATTGATTCAGGTCACCGAAGGCTCCGGAATCACGAACACACGGAAGTTCCGCTAATGCGGATGCAGCCATTTGGGGACACCCCGGGCAAGCTCAGACAAGCTGCCCGTGTCCGAGTAGCAGGCGTGTC
>CAWBDW010000068.1:0-24400 GCA_963787545.1 uncultured Acidobacteriaceae bacterium | reverse complement strand
GCCCGGAACTGCTGCATTACACCCGGTATTACATCCGGGCACTAGGGTCTCTCACCCCGCTGGCGACCGGTTCATCGCGCTCCACTTTGCCGTCGCGAATATGGATAATCCGATGCGCGTGCATGGCAATATCGGCCTCATGCGTCACCAGCACAATCGTATTTCCGTCCCGGTACAACCGTTCGAACAGCGCCATAATCTCATTACCGGTGGTCGAATCCAACGCGCCGGTAGGCTCGTCCGCAAGCAGAATCGAGGGCCGGTTCACCAGCGCCCGCGCAATCGCCACGCGCTGTCTCTGCCCGCCCGACAGCTCATTCGGCTTATGCATCATCCGCTGCTCCAGATCCACCGCCGCCAATGTCTCGCGCGCGCGAACCAGGCGCTTCTGCGACGGCACGCCCGCATAAATCAGCGGCAGCTCCACATTGTGCAAAGCGGTGGCGCGCGCCAGCAGGTTGAAGGTTTGAAAAACGAATCCGATCTCTTTATTCCGAATGCGCGCCAGTTCGTCGTCTTCCATTTCGCTTGCCAGCTTGCCATTCAAGTAATACAGGCCCTTGGTCGGCGTGTCGAGGCAACCGATCAGGTTCATCAGCGTCGATTTGCCCGATCCCGATGGCCCCATGATGGCCACGTATTCGCCCCGCCTGATTTCAATATCGACGCCCGAAACCGCATGGATCTCCTGGTCGCCCATGATGTAGGTCTTCCAGAGATCGTAAGTTCGAATGACAATGCCTTCGCGCTTGAGATCTTCGCCGCGCTGCTCACGCTGTTGCGCGCTAAGCTCTTCAACCGCTATATCCAGGCTCGCCATAAACTAAGCAGAAATCGGATTCGCCATCACCGGAGCGTGATTATCCACCTTCACCTTAGCGTCGTTTCTCAAGGTTCGAATAACTTGATAGCTGCCCGTGATGATTTGGTCGCCATCCTTCAAGCCGCTGAGAACCTCGATGTCCGTCGCGCCTGTGATGCCGGTCTTAACGGTGCGGAAATCCGCTTTCCCATTCGCCACCACAAAAACGCCTTGCACTTCCTCGCTCGCCGCTTTCTGCGCGGCGGGATCCAGCAGCGCGGCCCGCCGCTGGCCCGGCTTCTGCGTCTGCAGTTGTCCTTTTTGCCGGATCGTCAGCGCTTGAATCGGAATAGCCACCGCTTGCGAACGGGTTGCGGTTACAATCTTGGCCGTGCAGGAGAGCCCCGGCCGCGCCATGTCCTCCGGGATATCCAGCGCGATCACCACTTTGAAATCTTTTGCTTCCTGACTCGAAGTTTGACTCTGCGAAGCCGCCAGTCCGGTTGAGCGCACGATGGCGGTATCGCCAATCTGGATCACGCGGCCTTTGAACGTCTTGTCCGGAATGGCGTCGATTGTCACATTCGCCGGCTGATTCATCTTCACGCTGACAATATCGGTCTCATCTACGTTGACTTCCGCAGTGATAAGCGACATGTCCGCGATCGTCATGATGGTGGAGGCGGTCGAGCTCTGAATGCCGGGCACCACGGTCTCGCCCACCCGAACCGGCAGATTCGTCACTACGCCGTCGATCGGCGAAATCGCATTGAACTGCGACAGCACGTTTTGCACGCGCGCAACCATGGCCTGATTCTGGACTACCTTCTTCTGCGCCGACCCGAGCTGGGCGGCGGTTTGCGCCCGCTGCGCCAGCGCCTGCGTCACTTTGCGCTGCGATTGATCCAAAGTGGCAACCGCCAGATCGTACAGCGCTTTCTTGGCTTCGAAATCCTGCGATGCGATCAGCTTGGAGTTGAACAGCTCCTGGCTGCGCTTCAGGTCGATCTTCTTCTGTTCTAAATCCGCGCGGTCGTGATCCACCTGCGCCCGCGCCACCGCAATATTATCGTCGGCGGATTTCAATGCGGCCTCGCTCGCCGCCGAATCGGCCAGGGCAGAATTCAACGCCGCTTCCTGCGCCCGCAAATCCGCCGCCGGCTGCACGTTCGCTAAGCGCGCCAGTACTTCGCCCTTCTTCACCCGGTCGCCCTCTTTGACCAGGATTGCGGTAATAGGCGCGGGGCCCTGCGACGCTCCTATATTGATGTAGTTGAGCGGTTTGACTTCACCCGAGGCGGTTACCACTTGTGTCAGATCCGTGCGGCCCACCTTGCCGGTCTGAACAATCACCACGCCCCGCTGGCTGATCCGGATGCTGGCCGCTACCACGCCTCCGATCACCACCAGCAGTCCCAGCAGAATCAGCGTCTTCCACTTAGTCTTCAAATCGACAGAGTCCCTCCGCTCCATGCCAGACGGAGACACACCGGCAAATGTTCCACATTCTAAGGATTCTCTTTGACTTTAGCATGTAAAATCGCCAGCCGAGTGACTTTCAACCGCCGTGCGCTATGTTCAGCAGATGAGCTTTTCGTCTAGTAGCCGCCGCTTTGCCGTGCTTGTCTTGCCTTTTTGCTTGTGCTGTCTCGGTACCCGCTGCGCCTTCGGGCAGGAGCAGCCTGCGCCTCATCACCAGGAGACCGCTCCGCCACCCAAGCCAGCTCCCGCTAGCCCGGACGCAAAATCCGAGGCTTTGCCCCCGCTGCCCAAGGATGCCTCGGTCGAGCAAAGTGTGACGGTGGCTGGCAAGACGCTGCATTACACGGCGACAGTCGGCGTGATTCCGGTTTACAACAGCACCGACCCGAACAAGCCGGAGATCGAGAGCGGGGAAGTAGTCGTAACCTCGTATACCCTCGACGGCGTGAGCGACAAGGCGGATCGCCCCGTGACTTTTGCCATGAACGGCGGCCCTGGCGCTGCTTCCGTTTACCTCAATTTCGGCGCGATCGGCCCGAAGCACATCCAGTTTGCCGAGCAAGGCGACAGCCCTTCCGATCCGGCACGCCTGACGGACAACCCAGGAACCTGGCTGCCCTTTTCCGATCTCGTCTTTATCGATCCTATTGGCACCGGCTTTTCGCGCTCGCTTGTCTCGACAGCGGACACCAAGAAATTCTTCTACTCGACCAACCCGGATATCGAGTATCTTTCGCGCGTGATCTATGACTGGCTGGTGAAGAACAGCCGGCTGCAATCGCGTAAATATCTGATCGGCGAGAGCTACGGCGGCTATCGCGGACCGCGCGTTACGCATTACCTGCAATCTCAGCTCGGGGTCGCGATGAACGGCGTCGTGCTGGTTTCGCCGTACCTGAATCCATGGATTGACGGCAATGGCGAGATCTCGCCGCTGCCCTGGATGATGAGCCTGCCTTCCATCGTCGCGGCGCATTTGGAGCGCGAAAAACAGCTCACTCCGGAGCGCATGCAGCAGGTCATCGACTACACGCGCGGCCAGTATGTGACAGATCTGCTGGCCGGCCGCTCAGACCCCGATGCAACGCCGCGCATCGTCAAGAAAGTTACGGAGCTTACCGGACTGGATCCCGCCTTCGTGAAGCATTCGGGAGGGCGCATCGAGATCGGCGCCTACCTTCGAGAGGCGCACCGCGAAAAAGATGAAATCGGTTCCGTGTACGACTCCAACGTAACCGCGCCCGATCCGTTTCCGTTTTCGCCCGATCGGAAATCTCCCGACCCGCTGCTTGAAGCAATCATCGCGCCAACCACCACGGCAATGGTGGACTGGGTCACTCGCGTTGTGGGCTGGAAGACGACCGCCCGCTACAACGCACTTTCGTATGAGGTCAACGCGGCGTGGGAGCGGGGCGGGGTACTCGAGGCCGGCTCCACTTCCGACCTGCGGCAGGCGGTGGCCGCCGACCCGAAACTGCGCGTCTTAATTGCGCATGGATGGGACGACCTGAGCTGCCCGTTCATGGGTTCCGTATTGACGGTGGACGAAATGCCGGTAATGGGCGACCCGAAGCGCGTTAGTGTGCATGAGTACCCGGGCGGACACATGTTCTATACGCGGCCGGGAAGCCAAGCCGAATTTGTGAAGGATGTGGAAGCGATGGTCGCCGCGCATTAGGCGTTACAGAACCGCGACCGTCAGGCAGCGTTGCATTGCTACGGAAATCCGCATAATCTCGTCGAAGCATTGTGAGTACCAGATTCGTATTGCTCTCGCTCTGTTGTCGGCATGCCTTCCCGTTTACGGCGCGCCGGCGGCCGCTCCAGCCGATCCGCTGCATCGGCTGAATCCCCGTTCGGCGGTGACGGCATTTCTCGAAGCCTGCCACGAGCGGGATTACAACAAGGCCGCGCAGTATCTCGATTTGAGCCGCCTCTCCGCGCGCCAAAAAGCGCAGCAAGGCCCCAAACTCGCAGCCGATATCGAATCTCTCCTGAATTCCGCAGCCGGTTTTGACGCGCTCCAGTTGAGCCAGAATGCGCAAGGCAATCTGGCGGACGATCCCGATCCAAACATAGAGCACGTCACGACCATCACCAGTAACGGCCAGCAGTTTACCCTCGAACTGCAACGAAGCCAACCCGCGAATGGCCCTGCCGTTTGGGTGTTTTCGCCCGAGACCGTCGCGAAGGTGCCTCAGTTCGTGCCCGTACCGAGCACGGAATCCAAAATTGAGGCGCGCCTGCCGAGATTCCTTGTCGCGACGCTCCTGCTCGAAACTCCGCTCTGGAAATGGATTGCGCTGCTGTTGATTGCGCTCGTGTTAGCTGCCATCTTTCGGCTCATCGTCCATCTCTTCAATCGATTTGTCCGGTCGCTGCCCTCGCATTTCCGAAGAACCGGCAGTTTGGCCTGGACTTTGGCGATCGTCGACCCCGGGCTGGTGCTGCTGAGCGTCATATTATTCCGCCTTTTCGAAGTGATGATTGCGCCCGCGGCACTGTCCCGGTTGTATGTGGGCCGCGCGCTCTTATTAGTAGTCGTCAGCGCCTTCGCGTGGGGCGCCATCAATCTTCTCGACTATCTTGTCGTGCGGATCGATCGCGCCCTCAATCACCGCCAACGGGTTGTGTCCCAGTCGGTGATCTATCTAGGCCGCCGCGCTCTGAAAACGGTCGTTTCGATTTTTGCCGCCATTCTCATCCTCGATAACTGGGGCTTCAACATGACCACCATCATCGCCGGCCTGGGTGTCGGCGGTATTGCTGTCGCGCTTGCCGCGCAGCAGACCATCGCGAACGTCTTTGGCGGAGTTTCCGTCATCGGCGACGCGCCGGTGATGGTGGGCGATTTCGGCAACTTCGGCGGCGTAATCGGAACCGTCGAAGATATCGGTCTGCGCTCGGCGCGAGTTCGCACCTTGCATCGGACGGTGGTGAGTATTCCCAATTCCTCGTTTGCGGGAATGAATCTTGAGAACTATGCGCGCCGCGACAAGATTCTTTTCAATCCAACGTTCCAGGTAAAGCGGTCAACTCCAAAAGAGCAGGTCCGGCAACTCATCAAAGCGCTTCGCCAGATGCTCGAATCGAACAAGCAGGTCGAAGCCGGTCCAACGCCCGTTCGCATCAGCGCCTACTCAGCCGCTTCGTTCACGATTGAGATCTTCGCGTATGTACTCACGGAAGATATCGATGAATATTACAAGCATGAGGCCGAACTCTATCTCGCAATCGATGAAGTAGTCGCATCCTCAGGCGTCGAATTAGCCTGACGACCGAGCCGCCTCGCGCATGATAGATTAGCTACTCCACTTCACTCCGGGAAGGAGAAGAGAAAGAAAGCTATGTCGCGACCCCTCGTACTTATCCACGGCTATTCGGCTACGGGCCTGGACTTTGGACCGTTATGCGCAAAACTGCAGCAAAACGGAATTCCGGCTATCGACCTCAACATCGGAAATTATGTCTCGTTGAATAACGAGATCACAATCAAAGATATTGCCGAAGGGCTCGATCGCGCGTATCGGAATAACCCAAGGCTGAAGGACGGACAAGATTTCGACGCGATCGTGCATTCTACCGGCATGCTGGTAATCCGATCCTGGCTGACGAACTATGGGGCTGCAGTTGGCAATAACAATCGGCTAAGGCGGTTAAAGCACCTGATTGGACTTGCGCCTGCGACGTGGGGCTCCCCGCAGGCGCACAAAGGGCGCACCTGGCTTGGCGCTTTGGTGAAAGGCAACCGGCAGCCAGGGCCCGATTTTATGAACGCCGGTGACGAGGTGCTGGATGGCCTGGAGCTAGGGAGCCGCTTCACTTGGGATTTGGCTCACTCGGATCTGTTGGGCGCTGACCCCTATTACGGAAAAGGAATAGATACGCCGTTCGTATGTGTGTTCATCGGAAACACGCCATACACGGGGTTATCAAGCGTAGCGAACGACCCGGGAACCGACGGAACGGTTCGGTGGGCGGGTTGTGGCCTGAATACTAGAAAAATTTCGATTGATCTTACTCGCACGCCGATTGGAAACGCGAGGGTTTCGATTACGCCTTGGGCGAATGACAGGCTCGACGTTCCGATAATCGCAGTCGATGGAAGAAACCACGCAACCCTGATCAGTGACCCGGAGCCAAATATGGTCAAGCTCGTCGTGGATTTTTTAAAGGTTGGGGAGGACGGAGCGGAGACATACGATCGCTGGCTACAACGAGCAAGTGCATACGGCGAAAGTGGGAAAGCCAAAATGCTCGTCGATCCTGGGAAGAATGCTGCCGGAATCGGCGGGGAATTCCAGACCTTCTTCAATCATTTGGGTCATCTCGCAGAGCGCCCCATCGAAGGATGGCAGCAGTTCATCGTACATACCCGGGATGAGCGCGGCGATCCCGTTACGGACTACTTGATTGACGTGCTGACGCAAGTCGGCGGGGAGTGGGTCGAGTTCGAGGAGATGTACACCGCTGTGCATGCGTACACGACCGACCCGAGTTTCCGATGTTTCCATATTCGTCTTCCGGAGGGCATTTCCGGCGGCCATGTCCCCTTACGAATTCGTGTCCACGCTTCGACTGGCACGGCGTTGATGGCATACCAGGGATATGGCAGCAACGATGACGGCACAAGGATGACCGCCGATGCACAGCCGGTCGAGCTGGATCTCGGCGGCCTCGGCAACGCTGGTGCTTCGTTGTTTTATCCGTTCACAACGACGCTAGTGGAAATTGTCCTGAATCGGGAGCCATCCCCGCTGGATCAGGTCAGCGAAATTTTCAAATTTCTCTAAATAGCGAGCGAGGTGCGGGAACGCGGCGCAAACAGCCGCTTCAGAGCGCGCAACACATAACGGAACAGCAGCAGCGTTATAACCACTGCAACCAGCACAATACCGAAAATCACTACCGGGTGGAAGGACATCAGCACCGCGCCGCCGAAGGCCACAGCATCGCCAACTAAGCTCAGAGCAATGTTGGAAAACGGCTCAGGCGATGTGTTCGCCGCCAGCCTGGTTGCGGTCTTCGTGCCGTGCGAAGTCAGCGCGACGCCGCCACCCAGCAGCATGGCAATGATTCGTACCTTCGGATCGAAATGCGCGAAAGCAGTGGCCGCGAGCGCAGCACCGGCGGGAATGCGAATGAACGTATGGATCGCGTCCCAGACCGAGTCGACCACGGGAATCTTGTCCGCGATGAACTGAATGACATACAGTGTGCCGGATACCCCAATCACCCAGTTATGAGCTAGATATTGAAGATCGCCGGGAAGATGCGCAAGATGGAATCGCTGGAGAAGCCCGAGCGCGAGCACCGTCGCGTAGAGATTAATTCCCGACAGCCAAGCTGAACCGAGAGCGAACCCTAGCGTGCTCAGATCCATTAAGACATTTATAGCGCCAGTAACAATCCACCGACGGCGCTACTGTGAATGGTGCGCTTGCTCGATACGTGCAGGCCGGGAGGAATTATGAAGAGGCTTCTGCTGTGTATCGTTTTTATTGGTGTCACCTTGCATGCGGGGGTTGATCCGCTTCAGGGGCTGTGGCAAGGCTATGACGGAGAGTGGGGCCATGTTTCGCGCCAACTCGTTGCGTTGGCCGAAGCGATACCGGCTGAAAAATACGCGTGGCGTCCGGCTCCGGGCGTGCGGTCCACCAGCGAGGTGTTCATGCACATCGCGCTTGCGAACTTCTATCTGCTGAGTGTTACGGGGCCGCCGATGCCTGCGGAAATCAAGTCGAACAGCATGGAGAAGACCGTGACCGCGAAGCCCGAAGTAATCGCGTGGCTGAAGCGTTCGCTCGACGCCGTCAAGAATGCTCACGCGGCTATTAAGCCGGGCGACCTTCAGCGAAAGGTCAAGATCGCCAATCGGGACGCCACGGTGGATGGCATGTATCTACGAATCATCATCCACGACAACGAGCACATGGGGCAGTTAGTAGCGTATGCGCGGATGAATGGGATTGTGCCGCCCTGGTCCGAAACCAGCGCCAAGTGAAGCGCCGGGGCCGAGTACCAGCTACAACGTTTCGTTGGCTATGGAAACGTTCTATGCGAACATCCTGCTATGATCGGGCATATGGACGCAGACATTTCGAGGGTTGCAGCTCTTATCGGTGATCCCACCAGAGCCCAAATGCTGTGGGCGTTGATGGGTGGCCTGGCGCTTCCGGCTGGCGAGCTGGCAATGAGCGCAAATGTCGCGCCGCAAACGGCCAGTGCGCATTTGTCCAAATTAGTGGAGGGCAAACTGCTCCGGGCAGAGGTTCAAGGCAGGCACCGGTACTACCGTTTGGCCAGCCCGGAAATTGGGGCCGTCATCGAGGCGTTGGCAACCGTGGCGCCACGAACGACAGCGCAAGTACGGCGGGAAACCGATAAGAGCAATCCGCTGCGTTTTGCCCGCACCTGTTACAACCACTTTGCCGGTATTCTCGCGGTCCAAATCAACGACGCATTACAGGAACGCGGCTTCCTCGCTCTGACGCGCGAGAAACAATACCGTGTAACCGACGAGGGGCGGGACTGGTTCGAGAAGTTGGGAATCGATATCGCCGCCATGGAATCCAATCGCAGCGGCTTTGCTCGTCAGTGTCTGGATTGGACAGAGCGGCGGCATCATTTAGCGGGCGCGCTTGGAACGGCATTGTTGCAACGGTTCTTCGAATTGAAGTGGGTTGTGCGAATCGACAAAACGCGAGCAGTACGCATCACCCACAAAGGGCAGGAGCAGCTCAGCAAAATGCTGGCAATCAATTTCAAGCGCTAATTTCCACACGATGATCTGCCGCAAAGTTCTGGGGCGGATTATGCAGGGATCGCTGGTGCCCTCGAAAACGCCCAGAACAATTCGTTCAACATCGAAACGTTCCGTTTGATTTTTCTGTTAGCCTGCCCCCATAGCCGGTATGAGCCTATTTACCCTGGGATCGCTCGTCTGCGGCTTAGCCCCGAACTCTTCCATCCTGATAGCGGGTCGAGGCGTGGCGGGCATAGGAGCCGCACTGCAACTCCCCGGATCATTATCTATTCTCAATGTCACCTTCCAGGAGGAACGAGAGCGTGCGCGCGCCATTGCGATCTGGGGAGGTTTTAATGGCCTCGCCATGGCGATTGGTCCCACCGTGGGCGGCTTGTTAGTGGATCGGCTTGGCTGGAGAAGCGTTTTCTATTTGGTTGTTCCTTTTGGAATCGCGGTCATTGTCCTTGCCTTTGCGCAAGTTTCCGAATCTTCCGACGCCAAGGGACGGGAACTGGATCTTGCCGGTCAAATCTTCGCCTTCTTGTTTCTAGGATCCCTAGCTTTCGCGTTCATTCAGGGACCATCTCTCTCCTGGTCCTCCCCGTGGGTCATCGCCGCATTCCTCGTTTCTGCGATTAGCCTCGCCGCCTTTCTGAGGGCGGAGCGTGGAAAATCCGGTGCGCTGGTGTCTCTCCATGTATTCCGGGATGGACCGTTTTCGGCGGCCATTATCGATGCCGCACTGATGACCTTCGGAATGTATGCTCTTCTTTTCATATTCCCGCTGTACTTGCAATCGGTTCGCGGGCAAACTGCCGTTGTTGCCGGCCTTGAGCTATTGCCAATGTCTGTTACGTTTTTCGTTGTGTCACTGTTCGCAGAACGATTGATGCATCACGCGGGTTCGAAACTGCTAATTGCAATCGGGATGGCATTGACCGGTGTTGGCATCTTCGAATTAGCCTATGCCGATTCGCGATCCAGTTACGCATTTCTGACCGTGGGCCTGCTCGCCATCGGCGTCGGCCTTGGACTGATCACTGGGCCGATTATGAACGCGGCGGTATCCAGGGTTCCGCGCGAAAAGTCGGGTATGTCCTCCGGCTTGGTCAATGTCGGGCGGATGGTTGGGGCGACATTGGGCGTGGCGATTCTAGGCTCAATCTTTGGGGCGCACCTCGATCAAGCGGCTCATAATCTCCCGAAGTTCCTCAGCGGCATGCACAAGGCTCTAGTCATCGGAGGAGGCGGGGAGATCGTCGGCGCCGTGGTCGGCTTGGTCCTGTTGCCGGGCGGCCCAGAAAATCATGCAAAGTCAAATTGAATTCCCAGATGCGCTTGAGTCTATTCGTTAACCCGGTTTGACGTTGTTGACGGCGTATCTGGCGAGGTGTTTTCGGGCTGATCGATCGCCGGTAGTAGCGATGTGTAGATCTATACTGCGCCGTCACTCACGGGTAATCCACCCGATCCGTCAAACTTGGGCTTATGAGTCAGTTAGGCTCTGATCTCCATACACCTCAGTCCACGCCACTATTCGATCTTGGATATATGCCTCCGCCACGCTTGGCACATCACTACGCACCGATACCGCTGCCCTCAGATTTTCACTCTCATGACTTCGATCACAGCCCTCTTTTGGGTGAACCTGCGCGGGAGCCCGCTGCGCCATCAAAACCAACCGCCGGACGGCTCGAGGCTATTGAGGCGCAGATACGTGACGAGATTGCCGTAATGCAAGGCGTCATGGTTTGCGAGTTGCTCCAAGATGAACATCTTGTTCGTCTTGTAACCCCAGAAGTCCGCCGGGTCATTGAGGTGCTCATCGGTGAACCCCGCGTACGCGCCATCGCAGTAGGCGAACGCGCTTTTGAGATAGGCGATGATCTCGGTCTTCGAATCCTTGCCCTTAGCCGGGGGCGGAGGCGTTTCGCCCTTCGCGTTCGAACACAAATAGTAGGAGATATCCGCCACATGAGTCAGGATCTCGGCAAAGGAGCGAACGTCCTTCGTCGGCCGGTAGCGGTACTTGGCGTCTGGCATCGTCTCCGCCGCCTTCATGATTTTGTCCTGCATGTTGCTGCGAAAGATGGATATCGTCTTCGTCAGCGGATTCGGTGGCGAGGGCGGCTTGGGAAAATCCGGCGAGATTTGGGCGTTGGCCAAGGACGCCAAGACGGAAACAGATATCACGCCAACAGGAACCACCAGGCGCGCAATGGATCGAAACATTTAAGAATCCTCCAATATGTTGTAGGTCAAGCGAATCGCTAACCGCAGATCCTGGCAAGCGTTAGCATCGGCGCATTCGTTAGGGCACGTATTCTTCCGACCTTCGTTACTTTTAATTTGCGGTACTAGCTCATATTTAGCGCTTTGTCGGCAGTGGAACTGTCCACTAAGTGTCCACTTGCAGGAAAAATCGTGGCGAAATCGGACAGCTATCTGCGGTTCGGATCCAGAATTTCGGCGGCCATCCGTCACTAGCCGTCAAGTCCCGAGTAACGCTGCCCATATCAAACTCGGAGAACGCGCCGGCGCATCAGTAGTCAAATAGTGCCGCATCCGCATTGGTTCAGGATTGTTCCCGCACTAACTGTCAGCAACGTTCGGATAAGATCGTCTCCTGGAAGCACACCAGCATCTTCGGCCCTCGCTCCTGAAGCAGCGAAAGCGCGCGATCAAAGCAACTCGCGAGAATTCCTGTCTGGCTCGCAGGCTCGTTTCACTGCTCACATTTTCGCAAGATAGAGCTTGTTCGGATAAAGGGCCGTCACCACTTTTCGGATGACCTGTGTCCCATTTTCTCCATTGGTAAAAACTATTACTCCGATTCCTTGCGACGGAACGAACATGGCCGAAGTTTTCACTCCCCAATCAGAGCCGCCGTGATCCAGAATCTTAACTCCATTCATGATGTCGACCTCCCATCCCAAGCCCATGCCGGCCGTCGCCGTGCATTGACCCGCCTCTCCGGCTTCTCGGCATACTCTTTCCAGATTTTCCGGCGTCACCATATTTCGTGTGATGGTTGCTCGTTCTGCGGCAATTGCCGACGTCAGGCCCTCGTTGCGCATCACACTCACCACGAACTTGGCATAATCACCAATGGTGGTCCGCAACAGGTCCGCGGCGTTCCATTTTGTCGCGACCGCGTCGACGGCTCTTTCTCCGTGAGGCCCGTGGGGCACCGCCAACCGTCCCGAATACCAGTCCTTCGCTGTGTACGAGGTCTCTTTCATTCCGATCGGATCGAATACCATGTCCTGCGCCAGCTCATCAAAAGGCGTTGACAACTTCCTTTCGGCAAACGCGCCAACATAGTTGTACCCTTCTCCGGAATATCCGGTTTGAGTTCCGGGTTTCCATCTGATCTTTAGTACTCCGCCGGTCATTCGCCGCCAGTTCGCAAATCCAGTCTGGTGCGACAAGCACAACCGGGGAGTCAACAATTTGCTGTAAGGATCATCCTTTATATCCGGGTCGACCCAGATCTGCGACATCGATTCATCCAACGAGAGTTTTCTTGCGGACGCGAGTCGGAGTATTGTCTCCGCCGTTATTGGCTTTGTCAGAGACGCAACGTTGTACAGCGTTTTTTCAGTCGCGGCGACTCCCGGACTCTGCTCTCCATACACCTCAGTCCACGCCACTTTTCGATCTTGGATATATGCCACCGCCACGCTTGGCACATCGCTTTCTTTCAGCCATTCCGCCACATGCGCATCAATTTCAGCCTGGCCATCTTTCGCTGCCGCAGTAGATTGCGCCTCCTTATGTGCCGTAGCCGGGATCATGCTTACGCACCATGTGACAACAACAACCAACGCCTTCGCGGCTCTCCGGATTTTCACTCTCGTGACTTCTCCTTACCAACTCGTCAAATTTATTCTTCGCGCAGAGCGGTCATGGGATCGATTGCAGCCGCCCTTTGAGCAGGTAGCAAACTTGCCACGAGCGCGATTACAGCCATTGCAGTGACGGCGAGTGCCAGCGTTAATGGATCTCTGGGCTTCAGTCCGTAGAGCATCGAAGCCGCGATCTTCCCGGCGCTCAAGGCCAGCATCGTTCCAATCGCAAGACCCGTTCCTAGCAGTGTCGCAGCTTCCCGGAAAATCATAGTAAGAATGTCAACACGGTTGGCTCCAAGCGCCATGCGCAAACCGATCTCATTCCTGCGCTTCACAACCAGGTACGAAATCACACCGTACAACCCGACCATGGCCAGCACGGTCGCCAGGGCGCCGAAAAAGCCCGCCAACGTGGCCAGAAGCCGTTCGCGCGACAGGCCGTCGAGTATCTCAGTTTTGAGCACACTGAAATCCAGCACCATCCCTGGATTGATCCGGCTGGCCGTAGACTTGATCGAAGAAATCAGCGCCGGCAAGGTTTCATTCGAACGGACCATCAGAGTGGAGCCTTCTTGCGGTCCGTTTGCCTGCGTAAAGGAGACGAAGACAATCGGCAACGGGTCTTCGCGCAAACTGTAATACTTTGTGTCGTTCACCATCCCAATCACCTGATATGGCTTGTCCCGGTTGCCGGAATCGTAAAACATTCTTCCGAGTGGGTTCGTCTTTCCAAAGAACTTAAGCACGAACGCTCGATTTACGACCGCCTTACGCATAGCCGCAGGTGTATCTGCGTAATTGAAATCCCGACCCGAAATCAACTCCATTTCCATGGTTTTGAAATATCCGGGACTGACTCGGCTGAGGCGAACATCCTGTCTTTGTGGGCCATCAGGGATATCTACGTTGCCGTCCCATCCCGCCTGGCTCAACGGGGGGAATAGCGTTTCCGCAGCCGAAGCCACTCCGGGGAGCCCTTGGATACGGGTGAGCAACTCTCGCTTGAACGCCATCTGGCTAGCCTCCGGTAGCTTCAAGGGCGAGTAATCAAAATTCGCAATCAGAACATGACCCCGCTCAAATCCGGTATCCACTTGCATCAGGTTCTGAAAAGTCCGTACAAACAAAAAAGCGCTGACAAGGAGCACCATAGAGAGCGCAACTTGCGATACCACGAGGACCCGCCTTAACAAAACGCTTTCGCCAGAAGCTGAAATTCCCCGGCCGCTCGCCTTTAGCACCACACCCGGCGCAACCCGCGAAGCCCTGATCGCCGGAGTCAATCCAAAGAGGACGGTCGCGAGCACTGCTAATCCCGTAACGAACCCGACGACGTGCCAGTCCAGCGTTAATTCGAGAAACACCTGGTCCCGCTGGGTGCTTAAGTACGTAATCAGCAGGCGGCTGAAAATCTGCGCCAGCGCCACCCCGGCGGCTGCTCCCAAAACCGCAAGCAGTAGGCTCTCCGTCACTAATTGCCGGATCAGACGCGGCCGGGAAGCGCCAAGCGTCAATCGCAGGGCCATCTCCCGCTCCCTCGCGCTGGCCCGTGCCAGCATGAGATTTGCAAGGTTCGCGCAAGCGATCAGCAGAACCAGACCGGAAAGACCCAGCAGTAGCCAAAGCGGCTCCTGGTAATTGCTTCGCAGCGTAGAGAAACCATTCGCTACAGGAACAGCTCCCAAACGGAACGAAAGGTAATCTTTTCGTGTCGGGCCATCGAATTGGGCCGGAACCGTAGCGGCAAAGATCGCCGGAGAGATGGCTGCCAACTGGGCAGACGCGCGTTCCAGTGTCCAACCCGGCCTCAAGCGCCCGATCGTTGTGATCCACCATGCTACCGGATCCCTCGACGGGCCTTTTGTGGAAATGGTTGCCTCAGCGCAAAGTGGAATTGCAACATCGAAGGTCCTTCCCACCTCGATTCCGACAAAATTCGGCGGCGTTACGCCCATGATCTGGAACGGATGACCGTCCAGCGTGATTTTTCTTGCCGAGATTCCATGGTCCCCGGCAAATTCGCGCTGCCAAAAGCCAGAGCTCACGACTGCGCCCTGTGCACCGCAGCCACGGTAATCGTCGGCTGGAGAGATCATCCGTCCCAGCGATGGCTGCACCCCCAAGACTTGAAAAAAGTTGCCGCTGACCATCAGCGTGTCTATTGGGCGGCTTCCGATACCCTGCCCGAGGTTCAGACGCGTGGGGTACCACGCCGCAAGGTCAAAGAAGCCCTTCTGCTGTTGGCGCACTTGGTTCCAAATGTCGCCAGTGAGGTCCGGGTGATTGGAATAAAAATCTCCTGTGCAGCAATGAGGGGAGTCTACGATGCGTATAGACGCCAATTCATCGGGCTTCGAAACCGGAAGTACGCGCAACCGCACCGCATTTAAAAGCTGGAAAATAGCTGTATTCGCGCCAATCCCAAGTGCAAGCGAGAGAATCACGACAAGCGCAAACCCGGGGTTCTGAATCGATACACGCGCTGCGTAACGGAGATCCATCCAAATGCGCCCGAGGAGCCGTTCACCCGAGTCGTTCCCGACCGGCTGCGATGGTGGTTCGGAGTGCACGGTCGCTTTTAATCCCGCAATCAGAGCAGGATCATGCAATTCCTGCATCAAAGCTTCGTCCACCTGTTGCACAGTTAGATCGGAGGCCAGCATCGCTTCCCTACGATCCTGGAGATGTTGGTTCAGTTCTTCTACAACTTCCGCTTCTCGCGTTGCCTCGAGCTTGAGAACGGCAATCGCCGAGCGTATTTCGTTCCTCCAATCAGGCACGTTCCGCCTCCGTAATGCGCTGAATCGCATCCACGAAATCGCGCCAGGTAGAACGCTGCGCCTTCAGCACTTTCTTGCCCAGGGCGGTTAGTCTGTAATAACGGCGTCGCCGCTGGCCCGCCTTCTCCACCCAGCGTCCAGCAATCAAGCCGCGGTGCTCCAGCCGGTATAGCAGCGGATAAAAGGACGCAACATTAAACGTGAGCACTCCTTGCGACCGGTCCTCGATGAGTTTGCTGATCTCGTAGCCGTGTCGAGCGCGATATTCGATTAGAGAAAGAATCAGCAGTTCAGTGCTGCCCCGCTTCAATTCGCGATCCATGGCTGCTGCTGGCATATATGCTATTACAACATATGTTGTGACCACTGGGAAGACAAATCGCTAGTGATCGAAGACGAACGACCGTTTCCCGCAAACGGTCAACAACCTGCGCCCTTCTCCGTGGTTAATAACCGCCTTAGCAGACATTTTGCTAACGAAAGGACTGGCCATCCGGTTGCTTCGATCTCCCAACGAGGGAAGTGGTTCGATGTGCAGCCGGCAAGTTCAAATCCCGTTATTCACCACTGCACTCGTACTCTGTTCCATTTGTGCAAGCGCGAGCGACCTAACCGAGCAAGTCAAAGCCATCCGGAATTTGGAGCAGGAAGGCCATCTGCCCCAGGCGATTATCGAAACATCAAAATTGATCGACTCCTTAAGGCGGTCAGACCCACAGAGTCTACTTATTCCCGAAGCACTCGATAGACGGGCGTCCTTAGAACAAGATGTAGGAAAGCGGGCTGAAGCCGAGCATGACTACGCCGAAGCGATCACTCTTTGGAAGGCGGCCGCGGCTCCGCGCCCATTGTCGTTAGCCACCGAGTTGAATAACCTCGCTTCTCTGTACTCTTCCAGCCGTCAATTTAGGAAAGCTGAAGATTTGCGCCGGCGAAGCCTAGCGCTGCGACTCGAGTTCTCCGGATCGAACAGCCCGGAGGTTGCTCTCTCCCTCTCCAATTTGGCGGTGGACTTGTTTGGGCAAGGCGAATACACCGAATCCGCCGCGCTATGTCACCACGCTCTTGACATCTGGGCAAAAGGAACTCCAGAGCGCGATCGATCTGACCTGGCGCTGAACACGTTAGCGCTCATCGAGCTTAAGGAGCAACATGTCTCGACTGGTCTTTCCTTAGCGCTCGCAGCTTTGAAAAAATACGAAGCTACCCAGAACCCCAGGAACATCCAGGTCGCTGCCTACGAAGACACACTCGCTCTTGCGAGAGAGGCAAATGGCCAGCTTGCAGAAGCACAGCAAACATTCGCAAGCGCTGTTAAGCTCCTGGAAGGCACGGAGCACGCGCCGGCAGTCGAACAATACGACCTGTTCACAGACTATGCTCGTCTCCTTCTCGTTCTCCATCGGAAGAAGGAAACAAAGGAGCTCCTCCGTAAAGCCCACACCGCGATCAGCAAGCTCGACCGGACGGCTTCACAGCGATATACCGTAGACGTTGACGCACTGTTGTCAAAGCATTAACTAGCTGTGGGCCGCAAATACCCTGTACGCGAAGAATCTTTGTCTCCGACGGCCTACCGACGTTACGCAAGACCTTAACACATCCGTTTGGCCGATAAAACTGCTGTTTGCTGTTTGCCTAAGTCTATGATTCTGCTTGCGGCAGACTTTTGCGGACGACAGCTTGATCGCTACTGAAGGGGCGCTTCTAAAATAAACCCGCTGTAGTCGCCATGTGTAGATCTATACATCGCCGTCACACATGGCCATTACGCGCGCTTAGCTGTTATTTGGGGTGTCGGGCCGTACAGACTGTGACCCGGCGAGCGCCGCGAGCAAGCACCTGCGGCACGCCGAAGGTGAAGCAGCGGCATTTCTATTTGCTTGGCCTTGACCCGGCGATGAGGATATCCACCAACCGCCTGGCGCTCGGCTGCCACTCGGGACTAGAGTCCAGGTATGCCACGCCTACCAGAGCTCGCAGCAAATCGACAGGATCCACGTCTTTACGGACCTCGCCGCTCTTCATCGCACGCTTCAGCAGGGATCGCATAGCTTCATGGATCGGAGCGTAGGAACTTTCTACCACCTTCGAGGGCCGTTCGACGGAGGCATTGAGAGCCGGGGCGATGATCTTCTTCGTCGCAATGTAATCGACGAACAAAAACATCCACGCTCGCAAGGCTGCAAGCGGCGCCATGGTCTCAGCGAACCTCCGCTCTGCGGCGGCCAGCTTTTCTACCTCGGTCCGATAGACCCCCTCCAGAAGTTCATCACGGCTCGGGAAGTGTCGATACAAAGTGCCCGGACCGACGCCCGCCTCTTTTGCAATATCGTCTAGACTGGCATGTGCGCCTGAGCGAGCGAATGCCCGTTTTGCCGCATCCAGAATGCGCTCCCGATTGCGCTGCGCATCCGCGCGTGGCTTGCGTTCGGCGTATTGTGAACGTTTAACAGCCATTTTGAAAATAGTTGCAACCGGAGACAGTCTCCGATAATCTACACTTTCGGAGACACTCTCCGTTTTAGCGAAATTGATTCGTCCCGTCAATACGGGGCTTTTAAGGAGCAAGAATATGCGTATTTTCGTCACAGGAGCCACGGGCTTTATCGGCTCCGCAGTTGTCACAGAACTAGTCGATGCCGGTTACCAGGTGCTTGGACTTGTCCGGTCGGATACGGGTGCCGATAAGTTGGCCGCAGCCGGTGTCGAGGTGCATCGGGGTGATCTCGAAGACGTCGAAAGCCTGCGCACCGGCGCGGCAATGGCCGACGGCGTAATCCACACAGCCTTTATCCACGACTTTTCACACTACGAACGGGTTTGTGAGGTCGACAGGCGCGCGATCGAGGCTATCGGGTCGGTCTTGGCTGGCTCTCGACCGCCCCTTGATTGTCACGTCCGGGCTGGCACTTCTCGCCTCGGGTGACATCGCAACAGAGAAGGATGCGCCCGCTCCAAACTTCCCCCGCAAAACGGAAGAGGCAGCAGCTTCGGTGGGGGCGCGAGGCACACGGGTATCGGTGGTGCGCCTTCCTCCGTCGGTGCATGGCCATGGCGATCACGGGTTCGTTCCGCGGCTGATTGGCATTGCCCGTGAGAAGGGCGTCTCGGCATATGTGAGCGATGGATCAAACCGCTGGGCAGGCGTGCACCGATTGGATGCCGCTCATCTTTACAGGCTGGTCCTGGAGAAGGGTTCCGCGGGAGCTCGCTATCACGCAGTTGGCGACGAAGGGGTGCAGTTCCGATACATCGCAGGGGTGATCGGTCGCCGTCTCAATCTTCCCGTCGTGAGCAAGACTCCTGAAGAAGCGCAGGAGCATTTTGGCTGGATGGGGCTTTTCGCAGGGATGGATATAGCGGCCTCGGGCGCTCGAACTCGGGAATTGCTGGGTTGGGAGCCGCAGCAGCCGGGGCTCCTTGACGACCTCGATCAACCGAGCTACTTCGAAAGCGCAGACGCGCTTGCGGTGGCTTAGCGCGTCACAACAGGGCGGAGCGAATAATGGAAAACCAAAAGGTTGGCAGCATGAAAGACAGGGTCGCCATCATTACCGGAGGAAGCCGCGGCCTAGGACGCAACACCGCCGTGAATCTCGCCGAGCGCGGAGTTGACGTCATCTTCACCTACCGTTCGAAGCAGGCGGAGGCCGAGAATCTCATTCGCGAAATAGAAGCGATGGGAAGAAAAGCGGCAGGGTTCCGCCTCGATACGGGTGACATTCGACTGTTTGACCAATTCGTGGCGGAAGTACGGAAGACGCTCCAGCGGTGGGGCCGCGACCGGTTTGATTACCTTATAAACAATGCCGGCAACTCTCTTCATAAGCCGTTTGAGCAAACGACGGAAACGGAATTTGACGGCATCGTCAATGTCCATTTCAAAGGCGTCTATTTCCTAACCCAGAAATTACTGCCGTTGCTCAAGGACGGCGGCCGGATCATCAACATCTCCTCCGGTTTGGCGCGCGTCACCATTCCCGGCACTTCTGTGTATGGAGCGGCAAAGGGTGCAGTCGAAGTACTGACGCGCTATTTGGCGAAAGAACTTGGACCGCGCCGGATCACCGTCAACGTAGTCGCGCCGGGCGCGATTCAGACAGACTTCAGCGGCGGCATCGTTCGCGACAACCCGGAATACAACAAGCGCGTCGCGGATATGACCGCCCTCGGCCGTGCCGGAGTGCCGGATGATATCGGGCCGATGATCGCGGCGCTGTTGTCCGATGAAAACCGCTGGGTCAACGGGCAACGCATTGAGGTCTCGGGCGGTATGGCACTATGATCACTCGGAGAACGCACGAGAAGTCGTGTGTCGTCGCGAACGATAGAAGTTAATCCGGGTTTACGGGCCAGGACGTCACTCCCGAGCAACAGCTTCCCCAGCAGCAAACGCTTGACGCAAACGCGAAACGCGAGGCTCTGCGCGCTCAGGCAAAAGAGAGTGTCAACGCATGCCGAAATCCGAAAGCAATATTTGTCTTGACAAATTTATTATTCGGTGGCCAAATGAGAGCATGCCGGCCGCGCTCCAGATCGTTCAGAGTCCCGATAAAGCTGCCGTTCTGCTTCAGCCCGGACGGCTCGATCTGTTGGAGCGTTTGTCCGAGCCTGATTCCGCCGCCGGACTCGCGCGCCGATTGGGAATTCCGCGCCAGAAGGTGAACTATCATCTGCGCGAACTGGAGCGCGAAGGCTTTGTCGAATTGTTCGAGGAGCGGCGCAAGGGGAACTGCATCGAACGGGTGCTTCGGGCGACGGCGCGAGAGTTCCTGGTCGCGCCGCACGCGGGCAAAGCGACCGTGGCGGATCGATTCTCCGCCGCGTATCTGGTGTCGACCGCGGCGCGGGCGATTCGCGATCTGGCGACGCTCTGCCTGCGCGCCGGCCGGGCCGGAAAACGCATCGCGACGCTGACGCTGGAGACGGAAATTCGCTTCCCGTCGGCTGAATCGCGCGCCGCATTCGCCGAAGAGTTAACCGCGTCGATCGCGCAGCTTGCGGCCAAGTATCACAACGAACGCGCCGAAGGTGGACGGCGATTCCGTCTCATCGCGGCGTCCTATCCGGCGCTGAAGCTGGAACAATCGAGCAACGAATCCGCCAACCTGGAGTGAATATGAGTAAATCCCACGAGACCATCATCGATATTAAAGCGACTCCCGAAGAAGTTTTTCGCGCCGTCACCGATCCCGGGCAAATCGTCAAATGGTTCGCGCCCTACGCCCGCGTCGATCCGCGCGTCGGCGGAGAATATGACATCTCGTGGGACCCGGAGATGCAAGGCGGCGGCGTGATCTCGGTCTGGGACCCGCCCAAGCATTTTGCCCAATACTCCGAGCGTTCGGTCGCGTATAACTGCGAAGGACAGCCGGTGGATACCGGCGCGACACAAAAAATCGCCATCGACTACTACATCGAAGCGATCGGCGATGGAATCACGCGGCTACGTCTGGTCCAGTCCGGTTTCGGGCCGGAGGCGGCGTGGGATGACGAGTACGAGGCGACCAAGACCGGGTGGGCGGATTTCTTGAAGAAGCTGAAAGAAATACTGGAGAACTAAATGCCATGGAGCACAATTGCGCTCGGCTCGACAAGCGAAAGGTTCGCCCCATGTGGATACGCATACCAGCCCCGGTATTATGCTGCGCACTCGCTTTTCCCGTTTGCTGCTTCTCCCAGCAACCGCCATCCAGGCCGAAGAAGATTCTCACTCCCGAGCAGCAGCTTCTCCAGCAGCAAATGCTTGACGCAAACGTGAAACGCGAGGCTCTGCGCGCTCAGGCAAAACAGGTGTTCGACGCCGAGATGGCGCAACAAAAAGCCGGGTGACTGTCCCGCCGCCCAAAACACGTACCAATTCAATGTCTGCTTCGGCAAAGCGGTCGATGTCACAGACCAGAGCTTAGCGTTGGCCTAAGCATACCGGCTGAAAAATACGCGTGGCGTCCGGCTCCGGGCGTGCGGTCCACCAGCGAGGTGTTCATGCATATCGCGCTTGCGAACTTCTATCTGCTGAGTGTTACGGGGCCGCCGATGCCTGCGGAAATCAAATCGAACAGCATGGAGAAGACCGTGACCGCGAAACCCGAAGTAATCGCGTGGCTGAAGCGTTCGCTCGACGCCGTCAAGAACGCTCACGCGGCTATTAAGCCGGGCGACCTTCAGCGAAAGGTCACGATCGCCAATCGGGACGCCACGGTGGATGGCATGTATCTACGAATCATCATCCACGACAACGAGCACATGGGGCAGTTAGTAGCGTATGCGCGGATGAATGGGATTGTGCCGCCCTGGTCCGAAACCAGCGCCAAGTGAAGCGCCGGGGCCGTACCTGCGCGCCAAGCTGACTTGCGGTTCCTGGCCGAGGACGGCCATTCTACGGCTTACCGGCAAACCGCCCAAGTGAAATGGTTTCGATAAACATGCGGGGATTTCACTGCTCCGAGCTGTTCGTCAAACGCCTAAATGACTCTGCCGGACTACCTTGACTTCGCCTTTGAACAACCCTACCATATGACCTCAAGGGTGAAACCCGCTCAGGTGATCGGCCAGACTATCTCCCACTATCGCATCCATGCCAAGCTCGGCGAAGGCGGCATGGGCGCCGTATATCGTGCGCGAGATTTGAGCCTCGGCCGCGAAGTAGCACTCAAGTTCCTTCCTGCGGACATGGCAGCGGATCCGCAAGCTCGCAAACGCCTTCTAAAAGAAGCACAGGCAGCTTCTCGTTTGAACCACCCGAACATAGCCACCATATATGAGGTGAGTGAATGGCAAAATGTGCCTTTCATTTCCATGGAGTTGGTGACGGGGAAAACGCTCAAGCAAATTCTCCCGTGCGGCGGCCTCGCTCCCGTCCAATTCTTGGAGATCGCTCGTCAAATCGCCGAAGGGCTGCAGGAAGCGCATCGCGCAGGCGTCTGTCACCGTGACATCAAGCCCAGCAATATCATGCTAGACTCCCGATCGCGGGTGAAAATCCTCGATTTCGGGCTTGCTGCTGTGCTGGAGCACGAGCGCACCGGGGGCGATACCGAAGAGACCTTTTCTACCCGTACCGCGGCCCAAAACAGCGTGGCCGGCACTGTTTGCTATATGTCTCCTGAGCAGCTTCGCGGTGAACCGGCGGGCGCTCGCAGTGATATCTTTTCCTTCGGAGTTCTGTTATACGAATGCCTCAGCGGGCGGTTGCCGTTTCGCGGTGAAACCTCTATAGACGTCCTTCACGCCATCCTGCGCGAGCCGCACAAACCTCTGCGCGAGCTTTTGCCGGACATCTCTCCTGAATGGGAGCATCTTGTCAACCGCTGCCTGGCGAAAGTCGCCGGCCAGCGCTGCGCTTCTATCGATGACGTTCTCGAAGCCCTTCGTGATATTGCTGCTCCGTCCCTCCGGCCGGAAAAATCTCTCGCGGTGCTGTACTTCGCCAATCTCAGTGGCGACAAAGAGGACGAGTACTTCCGCGATGGTATGACCGAAGACATCATTACTGAACTCGCGAAGATCAAGGAACTTCAGCTGTTTCCTCGATCGGCGGTTTTCGCGTTTCGCGACAAGCCTCTTCCCGCTACCCAGATTGCCCAGCAGTTGACCGCCGCTTACGTACTCGACGGCAGCGTTCGTCGCGCTGGCAGCCGTTTGCGCATCACCACGCAGCTCGCGGAGACCCGCACCGGTCACTCCGTCTGGGCGGAGCGCTATGACCGCCAACTTGAGGACGTCTTTGCCATCCAGGACGAAATCGCGCAAAACATCGCGCGCGCCCTGCGCGTCATGCTCACCGAAAAAGAAAAACGAGAAATCGAGAAGGTGCCCACCAGCGAGGTGCAAGCTTACGACTATTACCTCCGCGGCCGGCAATTCTTTTATCAAATGCGGCGCAAGGCCTTCGAATTCGCCCGCCAGATGTTTGCAGGCGCTATCGCCATTGATCCTGGATACGCGCGCGCGTATGCTGGCGTGGCGGATTGTTGCTCGCTCCTGTACATGTGGTTTGAAGCCAGCGAAGACAATCTGAGAGAGGCCGTCGCCGCCAGCCGCCGCGCCGTTGAGCTGGACCCCGAATCGGCGGAAGCCCACGCTTCGCGCGGCTTGGCCGAATCGCTCGGCAAGAACTATGAAAGCGCCCAAGAAGAGTTCGAGACATCCATTCGCCTGAATCCACAATTATTTGAGGCTTATTACTCCTACGGCCGCGTGTGTCTTGCTCAAGGGCAGTACGAAAAAGCCGCCGGCCTCTTCGCCAAGGCCAGCCGGCAAAATCCAGACGATTATGAGGCTCACGCCATGCGGGGTGGCTGCTTTCGCGCACTGGGCCGCGAGGAAGAAGCCCGCCAGGCACGTCGTGATTCTTTGCGAGCGGCGGAACGTCGCCTGCAGCTTCACCCCAACGATGTGCGTGCCCTTTATTTGGGGGCCAACGCTCTTTACGAGCTCGGCGAACGGCCGCGCGCCCTCGAATGGGCCGGCCGCGCATTATTTATGGAGCCCGAAGAACCTAATGTTCTTTACAACGTCGCCTGCGCCTACGCGCTCCTCGGAGAAACAGACAAATCCCTCGACTGCTTGGAGAAAGCCTTTGGCAAGGGTTTCGGCAACAGGGAATGGATCGAGAACGATCCCGACTTCGCCTCCCTACGCAGCAATCCACGCTTCCAGAACTTGATGCAGCGCCTCTCCGCCGACCGCGCAAAGTCCGCACGGTAGTGCAATTTGCTTCCGCGGGACGCGG
>CAWBDW010000067.1:0-6316 GCA_963787545.1 uncultured Acidobacteriaceae bacterium | reverse complement strand
GCGGCGGTTCGCAAAGCGGGAGTTCTCTCAGCGTATTTTCCGGCGCGACTCCATCAGCGCCCTACTATGCCGACCCGAGCGCAGTGGAGCTTGGCGTCAAGATCCGGTCCGATGTTAGCGGCTACATCACCGCAATCCGGTTCTACAAAAACTCCGCCGATACCAGTATCCACACAGGCTCCTTATGGAGCATCGGCGGCCAGTTACTCGCTACCGGCACCTTCAGCAACGAGAGTTCAAGCGGCTGGCAGCAGCTTACCCTATCTACGCCCGTCGCGATCACGGCGAACACGACGTATATTGCTTCCTATCACACCGCGAGCGGGTACTACAGCTCCAACTACTTCTTTGCAAACCAAGGCGCCAGTCATGGGACGCTGCACGAGTTACAAAGCGGTGTAGACGGACCGGATGGAGTTTTCTATTACGGTTCGGGAGGCATTTTTCCCAACCAAACTTGGGAGAGCTCCAATTATTGGGTAGATGTCGCCTTTTCCCAGACGGTAAATACACCGAGTAACATCTTTCCTCCCGGTACAACACCGCCTTATTATTATCCCGATCCGAATGCGGTTGAGCTGGGCGTTAAGATCCGGTCCGATATCACGGGCTATATCACGGGCGTTCGCTTCTATAAGAATTCCGCGGATACCAGCGTGCACACGGGTTCGCTGTGGAGTGACAGTGGTCAGCTACTGGCTACCGGGACCTTCGCCAACGAAACTGCAAGCGGGTGGCAGCAGCTTAATTTTGCAGCTCCCGTCGCTGTTTCGGCAAACACGACGTACATTGCTTCATACCACACCTCAAGCGGCTATTACACCTCCAACTACTTCTTTGCGAACCAAGGCGCGAATAATGGAGCGTTGCACGAATTACAAAGCGGTGTGGATGGACCCGATGGGGTTTTCTACTACGGCTCAGGAGGCATTTTCCCCAATCAAACCTGGGAAAGCTCTAACTACTGGGTAGACGTCGTTTTTTCCGAGACGGTAAATACATCAAGTAATGCCTTTCCTGCCGGCACCATACCGCCTTACTATTATCCCGATCCGAATGGGGTTGAACTGGGGGTAAGATCCGGTCTGATATTACGGGCTATATCACGGGAGTCCGGTTTTATAAGAACTCCGCTGATACGAGTGTGCATACGGGCTCATTGTGGAGTGACAGTGGTCAGCTACTTGCTACCGGGACCTTCGCCAACGAAACTGCAAGCGGGTGGCAGCAGCTTAATTTTGCAGCTCCCGTCGCTGTTTCGGCAAACACGACGTACATTGCTTCATACCATACCTCAAGCGGCTATTACACCTCCAACTACTTCTTTGCGAACCAGGGTCAAAACAGCGGTACGCTGCATGAGCTGGAAGCTGGCGTGGACGGACCCGATGGAGTTTTCTATTACGGCTCAGGAGGCATTTTCCCCAACCAAACGTGGGAGAGCTCAAATTATTGGGTGGATATCGTCTTTTCACAGACAATAAATACATCGAGTAATGTCTTCCCTGCCGCAACAATACCGCCTTACTATTACTCAGATCCGAACGCGGTTGAGCTGGGGGTTAAGATCCGCTCGGATGTTGCGGGCCACATTACGGGCGTGAGATTTTACAAGAATCCCGCCGATACGAACGTGCATACGGGTTCTTTGTGGAGCGGCAGCGGTCAATTGTTGGCGAATGGCACATTCACGAACGAGACCGCTAGTGGATGGCAGCAACTCAATTTTTCGGCTCCCGTCGCGATCTCGGCAAACACTACATATGTCGCTTCGTATCACACAAGAGACGGCTATTACACCTCAAACTATTTTTTTGCGCAACAAAGCACTAATAGCGGAATCCTCCACGAATTACAAGATGGTGTGGACGGACCGGACGGAGTTTTCTACTACGGTTCCGGAGGCATTTTCCCCAACCAAACCTGGGAGAGCTCCAATTACTGGGTAGACATCGTCTTCTCTCCAAACTGATAATCGGCGGGACGTAACGGCTCAATATCGCAGCAGATGCTGCCAAACCGCACACGCCATCGGCAGGACAGAAAACCTACGCAGCAATTATGCCGCGGGAAGACTCTATAATATCGCGCAGGGGAAGAAACCTGAATGGTCCAGTCGGGAGCTCACTTTCAGCATGAAAACGCGGTGGTTGAAACCAACTCGATAGGAAAAAATACGCGGATCTGGGCGTGGGCCCATATTCTCCCCGGCGCCGTTATTGGCGAAGATTGCAACATCTGCGATCACACCTTTATCGAAAACGATGTGGTGATCGGAAACCGTGTGACGGTCAAATGTGGCGTGCAACTGTGGGACGGTATCACTGTCGAGGACGACGTTTTTATTGGACCGAATGCGACCTTCACGAATGATTCCTTCCCACGCAGCAAAGAATACCCGGAACGCTTCGCGCGAACGGCTATAAAGCACGGCGCCTCCATTGGCGCGAACGCGACTATTCTGCCCGGAGTCACCATTGGACAACGCGCCATGGTTGGTGCGGGAGCCGTCGTCACCCGGAACGTACCGCCCCGTGCGATTGTGACGGGCAATCCGGCGCGCATCGTCGGATACGAAGGGGCGCGTCGTCACCCCGCACAATCCTTCACCTCCGCCCCGGCCGAGCCGAGCGTTCAGGCATCGCGCGTCTCCGGTGTAATTTTGCATCGCCTTCCTTCCGTGATCGACATGCGCGGACTACTATCGTTCGCGGAAGTCGGAAAACACGTCCCGTTCGAGATCAAACGTTTTTTCCTGGTCTATGCGGTGCCCACCGAGGAAGTACGCGGAGAGCATGCTCACATTCAGCTCCATGAATTCTTGTTGTGTCTTCACGGGCGCTGCAGCGTTATGGTTGACGACGGCGAGAACACGGAGGAGTTTTTATTGAACGACCCGGCCGTGGGCCTGCACATCGGACCCATGGTATGGAGCGTACAATACAAATACACACCGGACGCGGTACTCCTGGCGCTCGCGTCGGATCATTACGATCCGAACGATTACATTCGTGATTATTCGGAATTTGTCGAGACGCTAAAAACAGGCTCACCCAGATGATCCTTCTGAATGATTTCGCGCGCCGGTGGTCCGATATACGTGGGGACGCAACTGCCGCTTTCGAAGCGGCCGGGGAAAGCGGCTGGTACATCTTAGGCCGCGAGGTCGAGCAGTTCGAAAACGAACTGGCGGCCTGGTGGGGACTCTCATCGGTCGTAGGTGTAGCCAGTGGTTTGGACGCCGTAGAGTTGGCTCTGCGAATCGCCGGGTGCAAGGCGGAGGACAAGGTTCTGACGACCGCGGTCTCCGCGTTCGCAACGGCCATGGCAATCGTTAAGATTGGCGCCGTGCCGGTATTTGCCGACGTTGACGAGTTTGGGGAATTGGATCTGGACAGTGCTCGCGAGGCGCTGCGGAATGATTCAAGTATTCATTTTTTTCTTCCAGTGCACTTGTACGGACATGCTCTCAATCTGAAAAAAATAAAAGCTCTTCAGGAAGACTTCGACCTGATCGTGATCGAGGATTGTGCGCAGTCGGTCGGCGCGCGCTGGAACGGAATTCCTACCGGAAGTGTTTCGACCGTTGCTGCCACGAGTTTCTATCCGACAAAAAACCTGGGCGCGTTGGGCGATGGGGGCGCCGTTTTAACAAATAATGCAACTCATGCCGCCGCAGCCAGACTCCTGCGTGACTATGGCCGAATCGATACTTACCGGCACGACGTGCTCGGTTACAACTCCAGGCTTGACGAGCTGCAGGCAGCATTCCTGCGGCGCGTCGGTCTGCCGCGCTTGCAAAACTGGAACGAAAGACGCCGCCACATCGCCGCGGATTATGTTTCACGCCTCAAAAATCCGGCTGTCCGCGTACCTGGGCCTCCGGCTGGTTCCGAATCGTGCTGGCATCTGTTCCCAGTGTTCGTATCACCCGAGCGGAAACCCGATTTTCTGAATTACATGAAGAAATCCGGCATTGTCACGGGCGAACATTATCCGATCGCTATGCCCGACCAGCGGGCGCTCGACGGAGTGCATTTTGAGATCGCTCCTGGGGGGGTTGAGAACGCGCGTCTAATCTGCCGGTCGGAGGTAACCCTACCCGTGCACCCGTATCTTACCGACAATGAGGTTTCCACCGTGATCGAAAAGATAAACGAGTGGATGGGCTGACATGTTCTCTTTAGTCATTCCGGTCTACAAAAACGAGGCAAATCTAGATCGCCTCTTGGCCGAGATGGTCCGATTATGCGAGCGCATGTCGAACGATCTCGAGGTGGTATTTGTCGTGGATGGAAGCCCGGACAGGTGTTACGAAATCCTTTCGGCGCAGCTTCCGCAATTACCCATACGTTCGCAGCTCATTCTTTTGAGCCGCAATTTTGGATCGTATGCCGCCATTGCTGCCGGCTTAGAGAAGGCGCAAGGAGAGTTCTTCGCCGTCATGGCGGCCGACCTGCAGGAACCGCCCGAGCTTGCGGAGCAGTTCTTCCGCATTCTCGCGGAAGACCAGGCGGATGTTGTATTCGGAACACGGGAGAGCCGCTCCGATCCCTTCCTCAGCGAACTCGCCTCAAGGGCGTTCTGGGCCATATTCCGGCGCTTCGTCATACGCGATATGCCCCGCGGCGGAGTAGATATTTTCGGATGTAATCGTCTGGTCCGCGATCGGCTGCTCCAATTTCGCGAGAACAATACTAATGTCATCGCCTTACTCTTCTGGATGGGATATCGCCGGGCCTACATTGGCTATGATCGGCGCGTACGTACCGAGGGCAAAAGCGCCTGGACCTTCGGAAAGAAATTCCGCTACAGCGTAAACAGCATATTCAACTTTACGGACTTACCGATTCAGCTACTACTGTACTCAGGCTCGGTAGCTCTTTTAATTGCCTGTATCACTAGCGCTGTGGTGCTGGTTTCGAAACTCTTGGGCCACATCAGTGTTCCAGGTTATACGGCCATAGTTTTGGCCATCCTGTTCTTTGGCGCCTTTACCAGCCTCGGATTGGGCATTGTAGGACAGTATCTCTGGCTCACACTGCAGAATACACGGAGCCGGCCAAATTACATTGTGCACAAAGCCGGAACGTTCGAAAGCGAAGATCGGTTTAGTTCAGCCGAAAAATTCCCCACGCATTCTAAAAGCCGGTAACACTAGATGACCTTTCATCTAGCGTGCGCGACACCTTGCCCTCCGACCTCAGCGACAAACCGGCCATTGGAAGTCTTCAACCATTCCACCTTCGTACCTGCTGCCATCGTCTGCGCCACGGAAGACTCCTGGCCGTACATCATAAACTGCGGCGACAAACGAAGAAATTCACCGCCGGTCGCCAGCTTATACCGGACAGGCGACCATTTTCTAAATCTTTCATAGATCCGATAGAAGGAATCATCGTCGGACCATTGCACGTAATAGATCTGAGGAACGAGATTCGAAGCATAGGTAACTAAATAAAGGAAATCGATCGGCCACAGAATCGCGATCGGCTGCCCTTTACGCGCTTCCGATACCAGCAGCGAATACCGGTCCATCGGCCCATTGAGCGACGAATTCATGGAAAATCCGCTACTCGGCTCGATGAGGTTTTCTGGAACGCCATGAGCGCGGTGCCAGAGCAGTGCCGAAAACTGCCAGCCTGCCGAGCAGATCATGATGCCCGCCAACGTGACCGCGATCCAATTCGCCGGCTTCCCAACTCCGGCAGCGAAACCGGTCAGAATGCACACCGCAACTAGCGCCGACAGGAAGTAGCGGTCAATGAAGGGCGAACGCATTACTTTCGCAAGAATCAAGCCGAAGACCGGTAACGCCCCTAACGAGACTACCAGCACGAGCTCAGAGACGGGAATCGCCGCGAGCGTGCTCGGCAGTATTCGCGCGCTGCGAACAAAATCCAGAGATTTTAAGGCCAGCAAGAGAAGAGCGAGAAGCACAATCAACGTACAAGGGCCGAGTAAAAACACATAGAAATTGTGCACCTGGGGCCAGATCAAAGGTGATAAAGCCAAGAAACCCCGTACCGGCGACCACCGATCGGCATCCGTGGAGGAGCGGGATATAAGTTATCGATGCGATTGCGGCCGGAGCAACGATCGACAACCATCTTGGCCATTCCACACTCCGGTTCTGAACGTTCCGCACAATCTCGGCGATGGCGAGGAGCCGCAATCGTAATCGCATAGCAGTGCGTCAGGAAAGCCGCGAAAGAATGAGCGCAAAGCCTAGAAGCCATCGGCCCCGCGCGGCTGTCCAAGCGATACCTGCCAGCAGACCAGCGCCAACCCGCAGAACCCCAGCACAATACCATGA